>JAFYWN010000014.1 GCA_017558005.1 Kiritimatiellia bacterium
ACATCGAGAAAAGCCTCTGTGCCATGCATCATTAAACGTTGTGTAATTTCCATAAGTTCGGTATCATTTAGTGGTGTCGGTTTCATAGTTTCTCCTTTTTTAGTTTTGTTGTTATGAGAATACTATGAATCGGCGCGCCCTCCAAGCCCCCTCGCGAGGGGGCTTGGAGGGGCTTTCTTTTAGACGGACTTCCGTTCTTCAAACATCTTTCCTTCCAAAAGTAATTTACAGAAAGAATGTTACACTATCCCAAACGAGCGGGGATTAATCGCAAAACCCAATGGGTTTGACTTTGAAATCCAATGGATTTGAGTTTGAAATCCAATGGGTTTGAGTTTGAAACCCAATGGGTTTGATTTGATGAATGGTCAGGATGGATGCTTTAATTTGCTGGAAGGGGGTGATGGAGCTATCAAGAAGAGGAATTGGTTCGCGAAGAAGGGCGTGGGCGCGCTGCCAAAAGAGGTGAAGGGTTTGCTAAGAAAGGGCGTCATTAAAGGGATAAGGGGCGTTTTTGCATGATGTATTCTTTAACGGGTGCGCCATGGCAAGGGGGTGAATTAAAGTTTTTCGGGCGGGGAGCTTATTCGCGAAGGCTGAGTGGAAAATGGCGAGGGTTTGAATTGAGGTATTTGGACAGAGAGGCGTTTTGAAGGGCTTGCTTTCTAAGTGTGCGTTTTAATTCATGCGAATAGTGGAGGTTGTTCAGTGATTCGTGGATCTCCCTTTATTTAATTAATGTAGAGGCGAATGGATGCGTGGGGGAGGGAGATGGGGTGAAAAATAGATTTTTTTGATTTTTTTGAAAAAAGTACTTGCGTTGGTTGCGGGGGATATGGTACTATGTGCGCACTTTCTCCATCCGGGGGGGTAGCTCAATTGGTTAGAGCTCCGGACTGTCGATCCGGAGGTCGCGGGTTCGAGCCCCGTCCCTCCCGCCATTTTTTTGAAGAAAGTCCCTTTTTGGGGGGGTAGCTCAATTGGTTAGAGCTCCGGACTGTCGATCCGGAGGTCGCGGGTTCGAGCCCCGTCCCTCCCGCCATTTTTCAGTGTGAAGACACTCCTTTCGTGTTGTTGTGACCGCGCGGTTGATTAGACCGCGCGGTTCCTTTTTTGTCTTTAGTGTTTCATTGGTGTTGGTTTAACTGCTGATGCGGGGGAGAGGACGCGCTTTGTGGGGTAGGAAGTGGAGGTGTGCGGAGGTCATTTTTAAGGGGTGTATGGGAGGAGTGAAGGGTGGTCGCGCTCATTCCAGAGGCGTGTAGGGGGCCGAAAATGAACTAAAAAGGCTAAAAAAGAGATTTTTTACCTCTTTTTCCGTGATTTCGTGCTTGACCGAAGCGCACTTGGAGTTTTATACTATTGTTTGATTTTCGTTCTAATGAAGAACGTTCATTGTTAAGGAAGCATTACTACTATGGCTAAGATTAAATTCGCTGATGTCACGGAAAACATCACCACCCGTAAAGAATTCCCCCTCGAAAAGGCCCAGAAGATCCTGAAGGATGAAGTGGTCGCCGTTCTTGGTTATGGCGTTCAGGGTCCTGCACAGGCGCTCAATATGCGCGACAATGGTGTGAATGTGATCATCGGTCAGCGCAAGAGCACGAAGAAGAATAGCTCTTGGCAGCGCGCGATTAATGATGGTTGGGTCCCTGGAAAGACCTTGTTTGAAATCGAAGAAGCAGCAGATCGCGGCACCATCGTGATGATGCTCACCTCCGACGCTTCCATCAAGCCGGTTTGGAAGCAGATTAAGAAGTACATGACCGCCGGCAAGGCTCTCTATTTCTCTCACGGCTTCGGTTATCACTACCGTGACCTCACGGGCGTGGAAGCTCCTGAAGGCGTGGACGTGATCATGGTCGCTCCGAAGGGTTCGGGCACCTCTGTGCGCCGTAACTTCCTCAATGGCGTGGGCATCAACAGCTCCTACGCTGTGGAAATTGACGCCACCAAGAAGGCTCTCGATCGCACCCTCGCCCTCGGTATCACCGTTGGTTCTGGTTACCTCTTCCCCACCACCTTCGAACGCGAAGTGACCTCCGACCTCGTCGGCGAACGCGGCACGCTCATGGGCTGCCTCCAGGGCATCCTCGCTGCTCAGTTCGCAGTGCTCCGCAAGCATGGCCACAGCCCCTCTGAAGCTTTCAATGAAACAGTGGAAGAACTCACGCAGTCCCTCATCCGTCTCGTGGACGAAAAGGGCATGGACTGGATGTACGCTAACTGCTCTGCTACCGCTCAGCACGGCGCACTCAAGTGGGCTCCTGAATTCGAAAAGGCTACCAAGCCGGTCTTCGAAAAGCTCTACAAGTCCGTGGCTGACAAGACTGAAGCTAAGGCCGTGATCCGCGACTGCGGTCGTAAGGATTACAAGGAACGCCTCGAAGCGAAGTTGGACAAGATTCGCAACAGCGAATTGTGGCGTGCTGGCGCTGCCGTGCGCTCTCTCCGTCCGAATGAAGCTGCTAAGGCAAATGCCGCTACGGCAGCCGGTGTGGCGGGTCGCGCTTCCAACTAATCATCGTTTGCATGATTTGATGCAACAGCACGCGGCAGGTGCCGTGTGCTGTTGTTTTCTGCTCTATGCTTAGGGTGGATGCCACACGCCTAAGGGTGGGGGGGGCCTGCGTTCGTTGGGTTGGATTTTCCTGTGTTTTTGGGCATTTGCCTAAGGGATGTTTGTTACAATACGCGCTATGGATGTCGCGCAAATTGCTTCGTTGTTTAAAGCCTATACAGCGTCATTTCCCCAAGAGGAGATGATTCAGCTCAAGATTCACCATACAGAACGTGTCGTCGCAGATGCGAATGAGATTATGTGTCGCGAGCACTTTCCTGCGGAGTTACACGTGGCTGGGGAAGTGGCGGCGTGGTTGCATGATGTGGGCCGTTTCCCACAGTTCATGCAGTATCACACGTTTAGTGATCAAAAGAGTGTGAATCATGCGACGTTGAGTTGCGCGGAGATTCGGCGCTTAGGGTGGTTGGACAGCGCTTCGCCTGAGATGCGAGAACGCGTGTTAAAGGCTGTTGAATTGCACAATGTGCGCGATTTGCCGTCTGCTCTCTCTGAGGCGGATGCAAAGGTGGCGCATGTTGTGCGCGATGCTGATAAGTTAGACATCTTTACCGTGTTGGAAGAAGCGATTGCAACAGATTACTTGCCCTCTCACCCAGAGGTCTATTGGGGGCTTCCCTTTACTGGCCCCCTCTCAAAAGAGGTGGTACAGGCGATTGAGGCGGGCACTTCGGTGGACTACGGCGCAATTCGCAGTTTTGCTGATTTTGTTTTGATTCAGGTGGCGTGGTGCAACGGTGGTCTGCACTTCCCGGCGAGTTGCGCGCTAACCTTGGCGCGGAATTGTCTCACGATTCGCCGCGATTATTTGTGTTCGATTCTGCCGGCGAGTGAACACGCAAACGTAATGAAGTGTTGCTCCATCGCAGCGGCAGCACTGACACGAAAGGCTTCTCATGGCGCGTAAGGCTGCTCCTAAAAAGTCTAAAAAGAAGCCATCGGCTTCCTCCTCGTTTCGCTTATCCCGACGGATGAAGGGGATTCTCTCGGCGGTGGCTCTGGTGATTGTATTAGGGTTTGGCAACTGGTTTGCGCACTTGCCAGCGGCAAGGCGTGCAGAGTTTGGTGCATTGGAGACCTCATTAGAGAAATTAGGGCTTGTAACCGCAGGCTTTACGGACGCAATTGGGTTAACAGGTCGTGATGCGTCGGTGCCGTATTCGGCGAAGCTGCCAACGCAAAATAAGTTTTTCTTCGGTAAGATTGAGATTACCAATAGCAAGAAGGCGGTCAAGGATATTAAACTCCTAAAACGCCAAGGGTATTGGGTGGGTTGGTCACCGATGTGCGGTCATCCTGCGTATGCAGTGTACACGGTGCCCACGTCAAAGGTATTGGATGAACCCCCAGAGCGCCCCGCCTTTATGGTTGACCCCGAGGCACCTGACTGCCCTGACCCAAGTGATTACACGCGCACGGGTTATGACCGTGGACATATGGCGCCCAACTACCTCATTGCCACGCGTTATGGGAAGGCCGCCCAACGTGAAACCTTCTTCATGAGTAATATTGTGCCGCAGTCTCCCGTGCTAAATCGTGGCCCGTGGCGGATTCTTGAACAGATTGTTGCGAAGGACTTGACGAAGCAGGATGTGGAATTGTGGGTGATTACGGGCCCAGTCCCCGCCGCAAAGCAAACGTACATCAGTCGAGGTAAGGCACGCATCCCGAAAGGATTCTTTAAGATTATCGCTTCAGTTAAGGAGGGGCGTTTGCGCGCAATCGGTGCGTATATGCCACAGAATATCCGCAGTGACAAGCATCCACGTTACTGCCTGACCTCAATTGACGCAATTGAGGAGATGACTGGGTTCAATTTCTTCAGCGCGCTTCCTGAAGCGGAGCAAGAGAAGTTGGAGCGCGTGGAGCCGACACGCTTCTGGCCAGAGATGGAGATTTTCTAATGGCGGCGCTTGAACGAATCGTGATTGGGTTTGATACCTCATTGCGTTCCACAGGCGTGGGGGTCGTGCAGGTCTTGGGATCGGTGCGAAAGGCTTTGCACTTTGCGCCGATTCGCGTGCCGCAGAGTCGTCCCATGTCGCAGGCTTTGCAGATGATTGACGAAGAAGTCGGGCGGCTCTTGGATACCTTTCACCCCACAGAAGCTGCGTTAGAAACGGTCTTTTATGCCAAAAATGCCCGCACGGCGATGATTTTGTGCCATGCGCGTGGTGTGGTGGTGATGAACTGCGCTAAGCGCGGTATTCCAGTGTATGAATACGCACCATCGGAGATTAAACGCGCCGTGACGGGAACTGGTGCCGCTGAAAAGGCACAGGTGCAGGCAATGGTTGCACGCATTCTCTCGTTGCCGCCGCCCATTCAGAATGATGCAGCAGATGCCTTGGCGATGGCAATCACGCACATCCATCGCACAACGGGTGTCTTGGCGTTGCAACCCGAATCGATTTAAACCTCACGAATGGGTGAGGCGTGTCTTAGTTGTTGACTTAAACCTTTTGAACGTACGTGGAGTTTTTTGATGCAGTTCCCTTTACAGATGTGTTGCCTTTCTGCTTTGTTATTGATTTTGGGGTGTAATTCGGCTTACCGAACCACTGCGCGTGAGTTGGGAATTCCTCATGCGGAGCGAACGGTCGAGGAGGGGAAGGTCCGTTTGGTCGCACCGGCGGGTTCGCCTGTGCAAACGTTTGAATTTACGGTTGGCCAACGTCCCGCCTTCATTGATGGGATTTCCTACTACCTCAATCGTCCCGCAGGAACGCGTGATTTGAGTCGTGATGATATTCGCATCTTGCGGGCGGCGCTTTTGGCGCCAGTGGTATCGAAACAGACGCTCAATCTGCTCATTGACCCCGGACATGGCGGCACGGATAGCGGTTGCCGAAAGGGGGATGTGCACGAACAGAAGATTACGCTTGCCATTGCGCGCGAAGTGCAAGCAATCTTGAAGGCAAAGGGACACAATGTGAATCTCACGCGCCCCAATGAGAAGACGACGCGGACATTGGATGAGCGTACGCAGTTGGGCGCATCGTTGAAGATTGATGCCTTTGTGAGTATCCACGTGAATGCTTCGGCAAATCCAGAGGCGAAGGGTGTGGAGACCTACACCTTGCCTGCTTTTGGTTGCGAAGGGACGCTTCCAAATTCGCCAGCGCGCGGACCACTCGCAGGGCATGCGCATGTGGTGGCTTCAACGCGTTTGGCGTACTATGTGCATCAGGCGCTCTTGGCGAAGGATGAGACAACCCCTGACGCAACAACGATCGCAGATCGTGGCGTGCGCCATGCGCACTTTAAGGTGTTGCGCGATACGCCCGCACCTGCGATTTTGATTGAAACGGGCTTTATTACGAATGCAGAAGATTTTGCGCGCATAACCGATGTGGCGCAACAGAAACAGATTGCAAATCAAATCGCCGAGGGAATCCTAAAGGCCTTTGGCAGTGTGACCACAAAGTAATACATGAGCGCGCAGAGACTTTAGAATGAGGCGGTGCGGTTGTGAAAACTGCGCCGCTTTGTTATTATTTAAGAACGTGTAAGTTTCGCAAAGACAACGTGTTAGACGAGTCTTTATTGGTGCAGATAGAATGGAAGGATGCTCAAAGATGATGACGTTGAAGATGTTGAGCAGTGTATTGGGCGCAACGATGGCTGCGAGCCTCTTTGCGACCCTGCGCATTACAGAAATTTGTCCGCGTCCGGATAAGCTTGACCCGAATGGGAAAGAGGCGGGTTGGATTGAGTTGACGAATACCAGCGCAACCGAAACGGTGAATCTGAAGGACTTCGCCTTGATTCGTTGGAATCGTGGCAAGGAAGACAAGAAAAAGAATCGCCGTATTTTGTGTGGCCGCGAATTAGGTCCTGGAGAACGCACACTGGTGTACACGAGTGAAGCCTATCCGAATTATTGGGATGGCGAAAAGGTCGCAGTATTTGGGCCGGAAAATGATCCAAACGGGGAAGGTTATCAAAAAGAGGTGATGGTTTTCCCTTCAAAGGTGAATCCCAAGAAGTTTCCCAATGTCGCCCTTTATCGTCTCAAAGATGGTGAACCAAAAGAAATTTTGCAGACCTTGATTGTGCCGGTGGATTTGCCCGATAATCAGAGCTTTGGCCCGGGTGATGCTTTTAATCGCATTCCTGTGGTGAATGATGCTTCTGAATACACTTATCAATTGGATGGTGGCGAAAAGCAAACAGGTGCAGGTCGTTTGACCGTGAGCACGACGCAGTTGCCAAGCGATGTCGCAGGTCTGGTGACGCTTGAACCCGCGGTTGACAGTGCCGTTACTGTCTTGACGGATTACACTGGCTCAAAGGATGGTGATGGTATTATCCAGGCGAATGCGTATGACTTCTCTGAGATGGATGCTGGCAAAAAGGGTGTGAAGGTAACGCCAGCAACCTATCCTGAGGGGATGTACGCTGTGTCGTTGTGGTTCCGCTCGGAGCCTACAGATCCTGAAAATGTTACTGATAACACCACAGGACGTGGGATGCCGCTCTTCGAATGTCGTCCCTCAAAGACTGGCAATAAGATGGGCATTAACATGTTCTTGAATGATGAGAACCAGATCACCATTCAACCGCGTAATGCTGCTGGCACGTCTTCTGCGCAATTCCTCTCTAATACGGATGCCAATTACGCCGATAACAAGTGGCACCATCTTGTCTTGGTGGCAGGGCAGAAGGCTGGTGATGCATTGACGCTTTACATTGATGGTAAGGCCGAAATCACGACGGAGATGCCTTTTGATTGTACGTTACAGAATTCCATCCCGTACTGCTTTGGCCATGCCTATGACTCAACCTCTTGGCACATCTTTAAGGGGCAGATTGCGGACATTAAGGTCTTCAATCGTGAATTGACCGCAACCGATGTTGCGCAATTGCGCGAAGAAAATGTTGCATCGCGTAATGTGACGAATCAGTATGACGGTTTGGAATGCCGTGTGAATGCCGTGACTGCCAAGTATTTGACCTACAATGGTACGACCGATACGTACACCTTCGCGGTTGTGGGCGAGGGGGAAACGGATTATGCGTCTAATAAGGCTTATGTAGAAAATTGCAATCAAGTGACGGATTTGCTTTGTACTACAGGTGAAACACTTGCCTTCTGGGTGAAGCCTTCTTCGTTTGATGCGTCGGGAAAAGAAGCCGTAGTCTTGATGGATTCGCGCTATGGGGCTAGTGATACAGAAGGTTATCTCTTCCTTTATGGAATTGACTCAATGAAAGATTCTTATCAGAAGCTTTACATTCAGCGTGGCTCAGCACAGGATTTCATCTTCGATGTAGCAAATACTCTTACGATTGGCGAATGGACGCATTTGGCACTTTCGATTGATGATGCTACGGATGAAGCCACCCTTTACATCAATGGTGTGAAGGCGGATACGCAGACGATTACGAATTATACTCCGTGTACAGGTTCCCAGAAGGCGCGTCGTTTTGGTGGTACGCACGATGCTACTCAAGGTGCGGAAAAGTTAGGTTATTGGCGTGGTTTCCGCGGTGAGATGTCGGAAATCAATATCTTCTCTGGCGTGCTCCCTGCACGCGAAGTGGCGAAGTTGCATAATGCTTCAGACCTCGCGACGACCAAGGTTACCGAAGCAGGCACGGATGAGTCTGCGGATGTCTATGAATCCGTGGACACATTGCCCACCGCTGTGACGGGTGAGATGAAGGTAACCTTGCCTGAATACGCAGAGGGTGCAACCTTGACCTTCGCTGCGCCTGAGACCGCAGGTCAGTTGGCTTTGACGTGGAATCGCAAAGCGATTACCTTGGATGCGCCGATTACCTTGGATGGCGCTACGGCTGGCACTTTGACTTGGACTTTGACGGCAGATGAAGACGCAAGCCGCATGTCGGTCTTGATTATGGCTGAACTCGCTGGCAAAATCGCAGGTGAAACGCGCGTCATCATGCCAGAGATGACCCCTGGTGAAGCGAACAACTACACCACTGCAATTCCGTATGGCCCGAATATCGGACCGTCGAACAAGGAAGTCTTTGAAGACGTTGGTTACTACTTGCCTAAACCGATGGCAACGCCTAGCGAAGAGTACACGGTTGTTTTGGATGTACACCCCATCGCTGGAGACCCAGAAAATGCGATTACAAAGGTGGAGCTCATGTATCGTTGCAACTTCGGTGAAACGAAGTATGTGCCGATGACATACACCGAAGAGGTCTTCCAGCGCACCGTGGAAGAAGAGGATGAAGCGGGAGAAACCATTGAAGTAAAGAAGAAGTTCCCTGCTTATAAGGGCGAAATTCCTGCGACAGACATTCCTGCGAATGGCTTGCTCATTCAGTTCGGCGCACGTATTACCGATGGCGCAGGGCGCCAGTGGATTTCGCCGTCTCGTAATAATCCTGATGACTGCCCGAATTGGTATGGCACGATTGTGGAACCAACCGCAGACCAGACATCGCTCCATGAGAAGTTGCAGACGTTCCACCTCTTTGTGGAAGGAAGTGAAAATTTGACATTGATGGATAAGGACTACGATGCGATTTCAAAGGCTCATCCTTTGGGCGCACGTTGCGGTATCTACGATGCTCAGACTGACACCTATTACGATAACGTGCGTATTGACCTGCGCGGTAACACCTCGGCACACTTCCCCAAGAAGTCGCATGGTTTGCGTTTTAGCAAGTGCCAACCCCTCACCTGTAAGAACATGCTCGAAGGCAAGAAAGGGACGAAGCTCAAGGAAATCCGCAAGACCTCCTTCACGGCGGAATATGCAGACCCGACCTTTATCCGTCAGAGTCTCTCGTTCCACATGTGGCGTAATGCGGGCAATAAGGTGCCCTTCCACTATCCGGTGCGTTTGCAGTTGAATGGCGAATTCTATCAGCTCGCCTTCCACTCGAATCGTTTTACGGACGAACTCATTGAGGACTACTACGGCCTTGACCCCATGGGTTATGGTTATAAGAATGTGGGTACGATCTCTACAGACGTCGGGACATCCGCAGGCTCTGTGGAAAAGAAAACCCCAGATGATGGCGATGAAACCAGTGCGGCGGCGTATAAGCCGATGGTTGATTGGGCGAAGACCTTCTCCACCTCTCAGGCCGTGGCTGAAGCTGAACTCGCTGCTGAAGCAAATGGCACAGAAGTGTCCGAGGAGATTGTTGCTCAGCGCGAAGCATTGCAGGATGCCGTCTATGACTCCTTTGATATTCCCGCGTGGATTAACTATCTTGCGATGGCACGTATCACGCAGGAAGCGGACGATATTTGGGCGAATATCAGCCTCTATTGGGATAAGAACGGCAATGACGTTTGGATGCCGCTGGCGTATGACCACAACCTCTCCTTTGGTGCATGGTATTTTGGTGATGATCGCGCAACAGGTCGCATCGGTCTTCGTCCGACAGCCGACGAATTCAAGTCGCATCCCTTCTACAGCGGTTGGAAGGTGCGTGCGCATGCGAAGAGTGGGGCTACCGTTGGTAGCGGCAACTATGCTGTGGAAGCTCTCTGGCAGAATCCTGAGATTCGTCAGATGTACTTGCGCCGTTTGCGCACCTTGATGGATGAACACCTCAAGGCACCTGGCACCGCGCAAGAGGAGACACCCTTCTGGGATTACGTCAAGCTCTTCAAGGAAGTCACGGCCGCAGATGCCGTGCTTGATCGAGCGAAGTGGGGCGATGATTACACAGGCACCGTGATTTACGTTTGGGATCACAAGCTTGAATGGGATGAAGCCTTCACCGACTTGTGGGAGAACTACGTTGAACCGCGTCGTACGCACCTCTATGAAACACATTCCATTACGAATACTGAATGGGAAACGGGTTATGCCTCTGATAAGAATGCGGGCATTCCTGCTACGCATCCCGAAGCGTTTGCGCCCATCTTGATGGAAAAGGTTGAAGGTGGCATTAAGCTCACAAACCCCAACACGGACTCCATCGACTTGAGCGGTTGGACTGTGGAGGGCATGATGGATGTCTCGACGCTTCCTGAAGATTCGGAAGATGTCTTCACCCTGCCGCCTGGTACGGTCTTGCTCGGTGGTAACTCCCTCGTCTTGGCTTACGATCGTAAGAAATACGTCGAGGACAACGATCCTTGCTTTGTTATCGGTCTCGCTGTCTATGGCGATGATAAGATGTGGATTCCTGAACCAAATGCGGAAGCAACGTCTATCGTCCTCAAGAAGGCAGATGGCGATGTCGCAGTGGATAATGTCTTGCCGGCGGAAATTGCGACGTGGTTGAATGAAGCCATTGCGAATGGTAAGGTGACTGCTGAAGCACTCGCTAAGGTTACCGCTGCAGCCGACTACGAACTCGCCTATCTCTTGGATGAGGCGCCGATAGCTGATATGGCAGCGGCCACGGAACTTGATATTGCAGCCTTCACCATTGATGCAGAGGGGAATGTTACCCTTACTGCGACCCTTACGGTGGATGGCAAGGAGAAGACGGGCGCCATTACGGGTCAGATCAAGCTTTACGCCAAGGAATCCTTGAGCGATGCCACATGGACTGAAGTCGCCCAAGAACAGGACTTTGGCTCGGAGGGCGAGGCGCAACTCACGCCGCGCGCGACGAAGTCAAGCGTCGTTCCGCGTTTCTTCAAGGCGAAGATTGAACGCTAAAGAACGCCACTTTCCCAAAGATAACCTCACGGTGCCGTGAGGTTATCTTTTTTTGATTCGGGAGATAAGAGATAGCGCTTTACGCGACAAGTGCTAACCACGAGCACCGCGCATGAGCTACGCTGCAGTCACTTCAAAGGGGAAGAGCAGGGGGCAGGATTCTCTTTTTTGGTAAGTATTGTCTCTTTGTCTCTTCTGTCTCTTTTGCCCCTTTCAAAAGGGCTCCTCATGAATCCCCACGAAGGCAGCTGTTAGCCACATCGAAGGTTCAAAGAATTTACTTGCGTCAAAGGGAGGCGTTTGGTATCATTATACGCGTTTTCGGCCTCTAGCTCAGTTGGTAGAGCACGACACTTTTAATGTTGGGGTCGCGGGTTCGATCCCCGCGAGGCCGACCATTTGAAGACCTGCAAGCATCAGTTTGCAGGTCTTTTTTTGTCTTTTTGTGGGGTAGACGGAGTGGTTTTAATGCGCAGTTTTTGTTAAAAGGGGTGATTTTAGGAAAAATTAAATTTTAGAAAATATTGATTTTTCAATTGTTTTAAAATTATTTTTGAAATAATTACAAAAAGTGCTTGATTTTCTTTGTGGAGTTATCGTATACTTTGTGGCGTTGAGAGGACGACGTGTCCTCGTAGCACTTAAACAACAAAAGGAGAGAGACAATGGAACTCAAGGGTAGCAAGACCGAAAAGAACCTCTGGGATGCTTTCGCAGGCGAATCCCAAGCACGCAACAAGTACACCTACTTCGCGTCCGTCGCTAAGAAGGAAGGTTATGTCCAGATCGCGAAGATCTTCGAAGAGACGGCCAACAACGAAAAGGAACATGCTAAGTTGTGGTTCAAGCACCTCGAAGGCATCGGTTCGACCATCGACAACCTCAAGGCTGCCGCCGCTGGTGAAAACTACGAATGGACCGACATGTACAAGCGCATGGCAGATGAAGCTGAAGAAGAAGGCTTTACTGAAATCGCTCGTCAGATGCGCGCTGTGGCCGAAGTGGAAGCTCGCCACGAAGAACGCTACAATGCGCTCGCTAAGAATGTTGAGACCGGAGAGGTCTTCGTGCGTAGCGGCAAGAACCGTTGGGAATGCTTGAACTGCGGTGCGATTGTCATCAGCGAAAAGGCTCCTGAATTGTGCCCCGTGTGCAAGCACCCGAAGGCTTACTTCGCCCTCGAAGCTCAGAATTACTAAGTTTAGAATGCTTCAGTAATCACAAAGAGACGCCGCAGGTCGGCGTCTCTTGTTTTATTTATAGGGATGTTGGAGATGTGGAGAAGGGGCGTAAAATGGGGCTTGCGAGCGCAACAGACACTTTAAAAGGGGAGTGTGATGGTGTCAAAATGACGCAAAATCGGGGGTTGATAAAAAGGATGCTTGCGTAAGACCCCAAAACTGCGGTATAATGAAGTCCGTTTTAGCGCCCGTTGTGGCGGAAGCGCGAGTGCGCGGCCAAGTCCAGCGGGGAAACTTGAAACATTGAACAACAACCGGAGAAGCAACATGAGCTGCTGCTGCTGCCTTGATAAAATCACCAACCCTGAGCTGAAGGCATGGGTTAAGGAATTCGCTGATCACGCCACCCCCGACAAAATCGTTGTCTGCAACGGTTCCCAGGAAGAATACGATGCTCTCGCAGCGGCTGAAGTCGCTCGCGGCGCATGGATTAAGCTCAACGAAGAAAAGCGCCCTGGCTGCTATCTCGTTCGCTCCCACGAATCTGACGTTGCTCGCGTGGAAGGTCGCACCTACATCTGCTGCAAGAACAAGGATGACGCAGGTCCGACCAACAACTGGATGGACCCCACCGAAATGAAGAAGATCATGTGGGAACTCTACAAGGGCTGCATGAAGGGTCGTACCCTCTACGTCATCCCTTACTCCATGGGCCCCATCGGTTCTCCTCTCTCCAAGCTCGGCGTGGAACTCACCGACTCTGCATATGTCGTTTGCAACATGCGCATCATGACCCGCATGGGCGACGCTGCTCTCGATCTCATCAACAAGGGCGCTGAATACGTGAAGTGCTACCACTCTGTGGGCGCTCCGCTCGAACCCGGCCAGGAAGATGTCGCATGGCCTTGCGCTCCGATGGAAAAGAAGTACATCACTCAGTTCACCGATCCCGGCGAAGAAGCTATCTGGTCCTTCGGTTCCGGTTACGGCGGCAACGCCCTCCTCGGTAAGAAGTGCTTCGCACTCCGTATCGCTTCCGCTCTCGCGAAGAAGGAAGGCTGGATGGCAGAACACATGCTCATCCTCAAGCTGACCAGCCCTGAAAACAAGAGCTACTTCGTGACCGCTGCATTCCCCTCCGCTTGCGGTAAGACCAACCTCGCCATGATGCTCCCCACGCTCCCCGGCTGGAAGGTTGAAACCTGCGGTGACGATATCGCATGGATCCACGCCGACAAGAACACCGGTAAGCTCCACGCTATCAACCCTGAAAACGGCTTCTTCGGCGTTGCTCCTGGTACCTCCAAGGTCTCCAACCCCAACGCACTCGAAGCTTGCCGCGCTAACACCATCTTCACCAACGTGGTGCTCACCGACGACGGCGACATCTGGTGGGAAGACATGGGCGTGCCCGCTCCTGCACACGGTATCGACTGGAAGGGCAATGACTGCTATGCTTCCAAGGAAAAGCCCAACAAGATGGTCGCTAATGCTGACGGCACCGGCGAATTCATCAAGGCTGCTCACCCGAACTCTCGCTTCACCGCTCCTGCAGAACAGTGCCCTGTGATTGCTAAGGAATGGGAAGATCCCGCTGGCGTTCCTGTTGACGCTATCCTCTTCGGCGGCCGTCGCCCCTCCACCATCCCCTTGGTGAATATGGCTACCGACTGGGCTCACGGCGTGTACATGGGTTCCGCTGCTGGCTCCGAAGTGACCGCCGCTGTGATTTCCGACCAGATCGGTCAGGTGCGTCGTGACCCGATGGCTATGTTGCCCTTCTGCGGTTACAACATGGCTGACTACTTCGGTCACTGGCTCGCAATGGGCGAAAAGGTTGCCGCTGACAAGCTCCCGAAGGTCTTCTTCGTGAACTGGTTCCGTAAGGATGCTGATGGCAACTTCATGTGGCCTGGCTTCGGCGACAACAGCCGCGTCCTCAAGTGGGTCTGCGAAGCAATCGAAGGCAAGGCTTCCACCAAGGTCACCCCGATCGGTATCATGCCGACCGACGACGCCATCGATTTGGCTGGTTGCGAAACCACCCCTGAAACGCTCAAGGAGCTTCTCACCGTCGACGTCGAAGGTTGGAAGAAGGAAGTTGCTGGCGTGAAGGAATCCTGGGAGAAGTTCGGCGACCGCATCCCTGCGGCTCTCACCGCTAAGCTCGCAGAAATCACCGAAGCACTCAACAAGTAAGTCTTCGACTGATTACCGAAAAAGAGGCATCCGAAAGGGTGCCTCTTTTTTTGTGCTAACCACCGCCGCAGTGGGCGGTGGCCACGATAATTTCCGTCCTTCATCGCACTTCGGCGCTTTTCTTCAGTCCCGTCGCCCCCACATCATCCTCCCGCCTTCCCTCGGCGGTTCTCTTTTACCTTTGTGACAGTCACCCCTCGGTTAGTGAGGACTGCAGGCGGCGTCGCCCCCACATCATCCACCCGCCTCCCTTTGGCGCCTCACCTGTAAAGTCTTGTATACAGGCGTGAAATTGATGTGACAAGGCGCATTAGCCCACGCTAATGCTTTGCTATACTGAAGGCGTTATCACCCCGTGTGTGAACTCGTAATGCGAAAGGATACAAACGATGAAAACTTTGTTCCGCACTTGTTGTCTCGCCGCTTTGGCGGCACTGACCTTCGCTGCTGTGCCAGTGTTGGCCGATGATGCAGGCGATATCCGTCTGCCGACACCAGAGAAGAGTGGCGGGATGCCGCTCTTGGATGCGCTGGCTGCACGTAAATCAAATCGCCGTACGACGGGCGCTGCGCCGACGCATCAGCAGTTGGCCAATCTCCTCTGGGCGGCCAATGGCATTACGCGTCCTGATGGTAAGCGCACCGCCCCCTCGGCGATGAATCGTCAGGAGATTGATATCGCCGTCCTCACGGCTGAAGGTCTCTATGAGTGGGATGAGGAGGAGAACAAACTCGAACGCGAAGAGACGCGCGAGGACCTCTCTGATCAGTTGAATGGCGCTTCGGTCATGCTCATCTTTACCTATGACAAGGATGACCAGACGCCCGCCTATGCGCAGGTGGACTGCGGTTTCGTTGGCCAAAACGCTTATCTCTACTGCACGTCCCAACAGTGGAACTGCGTCTTCTTGGGCTCCATTGATCGCGCGAAGTTGGCACGAGCCTTGGAGTGTGATGCGGATGAAGTGCTCTACGGCATGCGCATCGGCATTCGCTAAAATACCTTAATTTGACCTCTTGAGGGGGCTTTCGCTATTGCGATTGCCCCCGTATTTATGCGATAATAGCGGGGAAGGTCGTTATGTTGGAAACGCAATTCGAAAATGAGATTAATGGAGCCCCTGCGGAATTTCGCTTGGCTTCTGCTTTTGCGCCAACAGGTGACCAACCCGAAGCCATCGACACCTTAGTGGAGGGCTTTGAGAAGGGGGCGCGTCGTGCGATTCTTCGTGGTGTGACGGGAAGTGGTAAAACCTTCACAATGGCCAATGTGATCGCCCGCTTTAAGCGCCCCACACTCGTGATCTCCCACAATAAAACGCTCGCCGCCCAACTCTACGCAGAGCTAAAGGCCTTTTTCCCCGACAATGCGGTCGAGTATTTTATCTCTTATTACGATTACTACCAACCCGAAGCCTACCTCCCTCAGACCGATACTTACATCGAAAAGGATGCCAGCATCAATGAGGATCTCGAACGTTTTCGCCTTGCTGCATCGCATAGCCTCTTAGGCCGCAAGGATGTCATCATCGTTGCTTCGGTGTCATGTATCTACGGTTTGGTCTCGCCAGAGGACTATCGGGGTTTGATGATTTCGTTGCGGCCTGGCATTGAATTGCCCCGCGATGACCTCCTTGCGCAACTGACGGAAATCCAGTACCAACGAAATGACTACGAACCCCGCCCAGGCGTCTTTCGCGTTAGAGGGGATGTGGTGGATATCTTCCCTTCTTATGCCACAGAGGGCATCCGCGTGAATTACTTTGGCGATGAGGTGGAGTCGCTCCAGAGTTTCAACGCAACCACGGGCAAGGTCACCGGCTCCTTACCATCGTGCCTCATCTCTCCTGCAAAGCAATTTGTCATGCCGCGTTCGCAATTGCTCGACGGCGTGGACCGCATTAAGGCAGAACTCAAAGAACGTCTCACCGAGCTCGCCGCCAATGGAAAGCTCTTGGAGGAGCAACGTCTCCGCCAACGCACTGAGTACGATCTCGCTATGCTCGCGGAGATGGGCTACTGCACGGGGATTGAAAACTACTCAGCGCCCTTGGCGGGTCGCGGTCCAGGTATCCCACCCCCGACCTTAGTGGACTACTTTGGTCCTGATTTTCTCTGCATCATCGATGAAAGCCACGTGACTTTACCGCAAATTCGCGCGATGTACAATGGTGACCAAGCGCGCAAACAGGTGCTCGTGGATAATGGCTTCCGCTTACCATCGGCGAAGGATAACCGCCCGCTGACCTTTGATGAGTTTGATGAACGCATGCCGCGCATCCTCTACACCTCTGCCACTCCCGGCCCTCACGAACGCACCGTAGCGGAGTTTGAGGCAGAACAGGTGATTCGCCCCACGGGATTGTTGGATCCGATTGTGGAGGTGCGACCGCTCGCGAATCAGATAGATGATGTGATGGAGGAGATTCGTGCCGCCGCAGAGCAGGGGGGCCGCACCTTGGTCGCCGCGCTCACGAAACGTTCTTGTGAGGATTTAGCGCAGTATCTCACGGATGTGGGGATTCGGTGCGAATATCTCCACTCGGATATTGATGCCATCGGCCGCGTAGAGATTTTGGGCCGCTTGCGAAGGGGCGACTTTGATGCGCTCATCGGCGTTAATCTCCTCCGCGAAGGGCTTGACCTTCCTGAGGTGACCCGCGTGGCAATCCTGGATGCAGATAAGGAAGGCTTCTTGCGTAGCGAGACCTCGCTCGTGCAGACTGCAGGACGTTGTGCACGTAATACCGGCGGCAAGGTCATCCTCTACGCAGATGAGGAGACACCCGCCATCGCCGCGCTCAAGGAGATTACGCGTCGCCACCGTGAGAAGCAGGAGGCATACAATGCCGAACATGGCATCGTGCCGCGTTCGGTCAAACGCGCCATTAATGAAGACCTGCAGGTCATGCCAGGCGCAGAGAATGACCCCGCCCCACGGAGTAAAAAACGCGATACGGGCGCACTGAAGGTCGCCGAGGGCGACTTGAGCACCGAAGAGGTGTTGGAAGCCTTGCGGCAATTGGAAGCGGAGATGCGAAAGGCCGCCGAGGATTTGGAATTTGAACGCGCGGCTTTGCTCCGCGATGAGATGCGTACGTTGCGTAAGACGTATGGCTTAAACTAAGTTTTGTTCTACGGAAAGGAAATGAGATGATGAACGTTTTTCGAACCCTAATCGCTGCGGTGGCACTGTTTGCCGCAGGGTGGGTGCACGCTGATGCGTTGACGGATCTCGCCGCGCGTATCTCGCCCTCCTTGAGGGATCGCGTGCAGTTTACGGTAGATGAATCTGCCGATGGGATTACTGTGGCCCCCGCGAGTGGAAATCGCATCCAGATTATTGCGCCTGATAAACGCTTGGCCGCCGCGGGTTTGGGTTGCTACCTTCGTGATGTGGCGCAGGCACACTGGTCGTGGTGTGGCAATCGCCTGAATGTGCCGATGCCCCAACCGCGCAAGACGCATCACTACACACCTGCCTTCACGCGCACGGTTGCCTACAACTACTGCACGCTCTCTTACACCATGGCCTTTTGGGGCAAACCCGAATGGCGCGAGGAGATTGACCGTCTCGCCTTGTATGGCTTTGAGATGCCGCTCGTCCAGGCGGGTCTCCCGAAGGTGTGGCAACTCACCTTGCGCGAATTGGGTTATCCCGAAGAACGCATCGCCGCCTTTATCCCTGACGAAGCTGCCGCCGCATGGTGGAATATGGGCAACTTAGAAGGCCTCGGCGGCCCGCTCTCTCAGGAGCGTATTGATGCGGATGCCGAGTTGGGCCGTTACATTGTTGCTGAGGCAAAGGCGCTCGGTATGAAGCCGATTTTGCAGGGGTTTGTGGGTCTCTTGCCGCACGATTTACCGCAGTATCTCTCTAAGACGGAATATGCCGATGCGAAATTCGTGAATCAGGGGCGTTGGGTCGATGGCTTTGTGCGTCCGACCTTGCTCTTGCCCAATAGTGAAACGTATGCAAAGATCGCTGCCATCTGGTACAAAAACCTGCTCAAGGTCTACGGTGTTGAACGCGCCGACGCCTTTGCGGGTGACCTCTTCCATGAGGGTGGCAGCACCGCAGGGGTGGATGTCACTGCTTGCGCTCGCGCCGTTCAAGCCGCCCAACAGCTCGCCTCGCCGGGCGCCATCTGGGTCATCCAAGCATGGCATGGCAATCCGCGCGCTGAACTCCTCGCCGGCCTTAATCCGCGTTATGCCCTCATTGAGGCGCTTGTGAAGGACCAAGTGAATGGCCAACGTTACAACCGTTCGTTCCAGGGTGTTCCGTGGGTGTGGTGTGAGTTGTTGAACTTTGGTGGTAATCACGGTCTCTATGGTGGCGTGGAGATGTTGATGAAGCTCGGCGAATTGACGCGACAGTCGGGCGCTTCCACAATGGTGGGCTACGGCTTGCTCTCTGAAGGCCTTGAAACAAATCCGCTCTTCTACGAATTGTTCACCGAACGCTTCTTTATGCCACGTGAAAAGGTGATGTCCACCCAGGATTATGATGCGTGGTTAAAGGCTTACGCGCGCCGCCGCTATGGCACGGTTACGCCGCGCATTCTTCAGGCCTTAAAACTGCTCACAAAGTCGGTCTATAAGCCCTTGCGTGACCAGGAGGGATGCACTGAAAGCATCTTCTGTGCCAAACCTTCCTGGACGGCGCGCAAGGCTTCTTCGTGGGCGAGCGGTGAGATGTACTATTCCGCTAAGGATACCCTCCGCGCCGCACTCCAACTCGCCAATGCCGCGAAGGAGAATCCGGAGTTGTTGCAACAAGAAACCTTCCGTTACGATCTCATTGATGCCACGCGTCAGGCGCTTTCTGACTTGGCGCGTCCGTTGTTGGCTCAGGGTCAGGATGCCGCCGCATCGGCCTATTTCCTTGAGGCTATTCGTGAAACGGATGCACTCCTCGCCTGCGAACCGCGTTGGACGCTTGAATGGCGTGAGGAGATTGCCCGTCGCACAGGTGGTGAGGCCGCTGCGAAGGCAATTCGCCGTATGTACACGACGTGGAGCGGCCGCGGGGGCTCGTTGAATGACTACGCCCACCGTCAGCTTGCAGGCTTGATGCGTGACTACTACTTGAAGCGTTGGCAACTCTTCTTTGACGCAGAGGCGGAAAAACGCAATCCTGGCCCCGCCTTGGATGCCCTGAATACGCGCTTCTTAAATCGTGGCGTCCTCTCGCCGAATCGTAAGAAAAAGTTGATGAGCCGTGTCTCTGAGGCGCTCTCTTTGGCCGTGCAGGTGCATAAACAGTGGCCGGAGGCCTTCTCGTCTGCCGCAGGGGTGCCGTGGAGCCTGAATGGGGTCAGAGGAAAAACGAGCCTTGATTTCAGTGTCTCGGAGTACATTACTCGCGCAGGTGTTTATGAAGTCGCCATTCGCTGGACGTCGGGCCAACACGCCCTCCAGATTCATTCGGTGGAACTCTTTGAGGGCGCGAAGAAGGTCGCTGAGGATGTCCACGAAGGTTACACGGGGATGCGCACGACTAACAATGTTTACCGTTTGCGCGTAAACCAACTCCGCGCCGGCTTGGAGGATTACGTCTTGCGCATCCATTGTTCGGGGCATAACGGTGGTAATTCTTCTGGTATCTTTACCGTAAAATTCAAATCTGCGAATTAAAGGAGCGCAGGATGAGTTTCAAGCCGATGACTTTGCGTGTTGAACGTCTCACCCCAACTGCGCAGATTCCCTTTTACGCCCATCCCGGTGATGCAGGGATGGACCTCTGTGCCGATGAAACGCGCCTTTTGCAACCCGGCGAGCGCGCCGCCGTCTCTACGGGTCTGCGCATTGCCTTGCCCCCGAATACCGAGGGGCAGGTGCGTCCGCGTAGCGGTCTTTCAATTAAGCACGGGATCACTGTCATCAATGCGCCTGGCACGATTGATGAGGGCTACCGTGGGGAAGTGAAGGTCTTGCTCGTCAATTTGGGCCAAGAGGCCTTTGAGATTACGCAGGGCATGCGTATTGCACAGTTGGTGATTGCGCCTGTGTTGCGCGTCGGAATTGCTGAGGGCACAGTAGCAGATTGCACAGCACGTGGCACAGGTGGATTCGGTTCCACGGGCATTTAAGGACTCTTTTTCATGACACATGATCAAATTTACTCCCGCGCCTGCACACTCATCCCAGGCGGCGTCAATTCCCCTGTGCGTGCCTTTAATGCAGTTGGGGGCACGCCCATTTTCGTGACTTCGGGTAAGGGCGCAGAGATTACCCTCGCTGATGGACGCACGCTGATTGACTGTTGCTGTTCGTGGGGCGCCATGATCTTGGGCCACGCCTCGCCACTCGTGACAGAAGCGGTCACAAAGGCCGCCGCCACGGGCACGACCTTCGGCATCGCCACCCCTGGAGAAGTGGAGTTGGCCGAACGTCTCGTTGCCGCGAGCCCGCTCCTTGAAAAGGTGCGCTTAGTCAATTCTGGCACCGAAGCCGTGATGACCGCAGTGCGCTTGGCGCGCGGCGTGACGGGTCGTGACCTCATTTTGAAGTGTGAAGGATGCTACCACGGCCATAGCGATAGCTTGCTTGTGAGCGCAGGAAGTGGCGTATTGACCGCAGGTGACGGCACGGAAGTCGCCAGCGCAGGCGTGCCCGCAATCATTGCCCGCGACACCTTGGTCATCCCGTATAACGATCTCGCCGCCGCAGAACGTGCCTTTGCCGCACATGGTGCACGGATCGCCGCAGTCATTGTGGAACCCGTCGCTGGCAATATGGGCTGCGTCCCGCCCGTGGAGGGCTATTTGAAGGGATTAGAAACCCTCGCCCATCGCGCAGGCGCCTTGTTGATTTGCGATGAAGTCATCAATGCCTTCCGCTTCCGTTATGGCCTCTACAGTGATGCCGCAGGGATTGAACCCGACATCATCACGATGGGAAAGGTCATCGGTGGCGGCTTCCCCTTAGCTGCGATTGGCGCAAAAGCAGAGATTATGGATGCCCTCGCCCCGCACGGGAAGGTCTACCAAGCCGGCACCCTTTCGGGCAATCCCGTTGCAGTTGCCGCCGCTATTGCCGTATTGGATGAACTCCGCACCCGCCCGCCTTACGCCGAAATGGCCGCAAAGGTGACACGCATTACAGACGCATTTAATGCCGCAGCCACGCGCATTGGCGTCCCCATGCGCATCCAAAGCTACCAAACCGTCTTCACCCCCTTCGCGACCGACGCCCTCCCTGTGCGCAACCTCGCCGACGCCCAAGCCGCCGACACAGCCCTTTACGCCCGCTTCTTCCATGCCATGTTAGCCCGCGGTATTTACCTCGAACCCTCCGCCTTCGAGGTCAACTTCATCTCCGCCGCCCACACCGACACCCACGTCAATACCCTCATCTCCGCCATGGAAGACGCCCTCACCACCCTCTAACCCCGCTCGCTGGGGGAGCGCAGCAGTGTGGCGGCCTACTAAACGCGACCCTGCTGGGGGAGCGGGGGGCGCAGCGGTGTGGCGGCCTACTAAGCGTGACCCTGCTGGAGGAGCGGGGGGCGCAGCGGTGTGGCGGCCTACTAAGCGTGACCCTGCTGGAGGAGCGGGGGCGTAGCGGTGTGGCGGCCTACTAAGCGTGAGATCGCTGGGGGAGCGGGGGGCGCAGCATCCCCGTTGGTTGGTTCCACTCTGGATAGCTGGTGACTGAAGTGGCCCTGTTCCATGTGTCGCATGTGCCCCATAAATGCCACGACCCATGTGGTCCCTTTCTTCGGAGGTGCCCCGTCATTTGTTAGGCGCGCGTAGCGCGCCCCTTCATCTCACGCTCGCGGCTCCATTCTTATCATTCACATTATCCATTATCGGAGCTAACCTTTCCATCACGCACACTTGCAGTGTACCAAACGTCCGCAAATTTGTCAAATCGTCATTTCAGAAAAGAATGAAATATCACAAAATGAGTCCAAAAATTGAGGCGGAAAACAAGCGAAATTGCGACTCAATTTCGCTGATATTGCCACCCCAATTTCGCTAGTATTGGGATCCAATTTCGCTAGTATTGACCCGAAATTTCTCCAGTCCGCCCCCAAAAATAGGCAAATTGTTGATAACTTTTCCTCCCCCTTCGGTCCAAATTTTCGCAACGAAGCGACTGTAGGGGAGTTAATTTTGGCCCATTTTTGTGTTATCTACTTGTTCCTAAAAGACTTATGCATTTTGAGCGTCGTTTTGTTTTTTGCCCTCAAAAATGGGGGATTCCCGAAAAACTTTCAAAAAACTGCGTCGAAAAACTTGCATTGTTGATAACTTGTTGATAACTAAAAAAAGTTTTCAACAGGCGAAAAATCGTTAAAATTTTTAAAAAAGTGGACTTTTCGCGCAGTAGTTTTTTCGTAAAAAAGTGGCGTGTGTGAGCGCGGAGTAGGGGGATCGCGTGCGCAGTAGCGTGGCGGGCTACTAAGCGTGACCCTGCTGGGGGAGCGGGGGGCGCAGCATCCCCCGTTGGTTGGTAAGGCGCGCCGCTGCGCGCCCCATCACCTCCCCTCGGTGGCTCCATCCCTGCTGCTACCCACCCCCTTCACCTCCCCTCAGCGGCCCCCATTTGCATTGCGCGCGCACTTTGTGTTATAATTATGCGCATGAAAGAGACAACAGCGGTTTATCCAGGGACATTTGATCCCATGACCAAGGGACACTTCGACCTTATTCGTCGTAGTGCGGCACTCTTTGATCATCTGATTGTGGCGGTGGCGGGGATTTCTCCGAAGCCGACGCGCTTGTTTGGGATCGAAGAACGTGTTGCGATGGTGCGCGAGTGCTTGGCTGAAGGGGGTATTACGAATGCCACGGTAAAGCCGTTGGATTGTCTGTTGGTCGAATTCTGCCATCGGAATAACGTGCGTGCAGTGGTGCGCGGCCTGCGTGCTTACAGCGACTTTGAGTATGAATTCCAGATGGCGCTGACCAATCGTCAGTTGGCCCCGGATGTGGAGACGCTGTTCTTGATGCCGAATGAAGAGCACAGCTACATCACCGCCTCGACCGTGCGCGAAGTGGCACGTTATGGTGGTGATACGGCACATTTTGTGCCTGCGTGCGTGCAACGTCACCTGCAGGAGTATCTCGCCGCACACCCGGAACAACGCATCCAAGGAGCATCTGTTGGAAACACCGGCGCGTTTGACCGTTGATCTCGGCCGTTTGGACGAGGGCCGTCATGAGCACTTAAAAGGTGCTCTGAGCCGTATTTTCTTAGAGGTGGACGACCTTGAGCAGTTGCGTCCTGAAGGGGACGTGGAATACGATTTACAGTGCGAATTATTGGGCGACGAGCTCTTGGTTCGCGGGACATTACAGCTCGCTTGCGCGTGCATTTGCAGCCGATGCGGGCAGACCTATCACACGAAATTCGTGGAAAAAGCCTATTGCGAGTCCTTTGAAATTGCTGGGACAGAGATATTAGACTTGACGGAATCCGTGCGAGAAGGTATTATACTCGCTCTTCCTTCGTATCCGATTTGCAAGGAAGACTGCAAAGGCATCTGCTTTCATTGCGGGCAAGACCTGAATGAAAGAACGTGTAGTTGCGCGAAAGGAGAGGGGAATTCTCCTTGGGACGCGCTGGACGGATGGATGGCTTAAAGCACAATAGCGAGAAGCTTACAGAAAGAAAGAGAGTCAGAAAATGGCAGTTCCTAAACGTAAAAAGTCCAAAATGCGCGTTCGTCAGCGTCGTGCACACATCAAGGCAACCGTGCCCGGCACCGTGACTTGCGAATGCGGCGCAGTTCGCTTGGCTCACCGCGCTTGCCCCTCTTGCGGTAAGTATGACGGTCGCCAGGTGCTCGAAGTTGAGGCCTAAGCGATAATTACCATTCTCGCAACGACAAACAAAGGGGGCGGAGATGCGGATTGCACTTGATGCCATGGGCGGCGACAATGCGCCGTATGAAATTGTCTGGGGCGGCATGCTCGCCGCTGCTAAGACGGACGATGAAATTATGTTGGTCGGCGACGAAGCGGCAATCCGCGACGCGCTTGCACAACGTCATCCCAAAATTCGTCCGCTTCCCGATGTGAATGCGTTGCTGGAGTCTGGCCGCGTCAAGATTATCCATACCGATGAATCCATCGCGATGGATGACGCACCAGCCGCCGCCGTGCGCCGCAAGAAGAATTGTTCCATCAATGTCTGCATGCGCATGGTGAAGGAAGGCACTGCCGATGCCGCCGTTTCTGCCGGTAACTCCGGGGCAATGGCGGCATCTGCGCTTTTTATCCTCGGCCGCATTAAGGGCGTGTCCCGTCCGGCAATCGCCACCGTATTGCCGACGGCAGACGCAGATCGTCCCTTGTTGTTGCTCGATGCCGGCGCAAATACCGACTGCAACCACGAATGGTTGCGCGAATTCGCCGTGATGGGCGACGTCTATAGCCGCTTGGTGCTCGGTCGTGAAAAGCCTGAAGTTGGCTTGATGAGCATCGGTACGGAAGATTGCAAGGGAAATGAATTGACCAAAAATGCATTCCCGATCTTGCGCGACTACACGCCTGGCATCACCTTTAAGGGGAATGTGGAAGGCCACGATGTCTTTGAAGGCCAGACCGACGTCATCGTCTGCGACGGCTTCATTGGCAACGTGATCCTGAAGACCGCAGAGAGCGCCGCTCACGCAATGGGCGGATGGTTGAAGCGCATCATTAAGTCGCGCTTGGCCTATAAGCTCGCCGCAATCCTCCTGATCCCCGCCCTGAAAAAGTTTAAGCAGCAGATGGACCCCGAAGTGCACGGCGGTGCGCCCCTCTTGGGTGTGCCCGGTGCCGTGATCATCACGCACGGCTCTTCGACCTATAAGGCCATCTTCTATGCTTGCCGTGCGGGTTCTCGTGCCGCAGCGAACAATGTTTCGAAGGAAATCGCTGAGCACATCGCCCAACTTCCCGAAATCCCGCTTGAAGCTGAATTGGAACAACCCACCCGTGCGGCAGCAGAATAATTGCCATAACGATGGATTTTCCATTGCAACTTTTTGCGGAAAACGTTAAACTATGCGTTAGTTTTACTGAAAGGACCTTAACATGTTGAATTGTTTCTTTGCTGGTCAAGGCGCTCAGTTCCCCGGAATGGGCAAGGACCTCGCTGAAAACGATCCCGAAATCATGGCCCTCTTTGATAAGGCCAATGAAGTGCTCGGATTCGATTTGAAAACCATTTGCTTTGAAGGCCCTGCAGAGGCACTGACCAAGTCTGACGTCTGCCAGCCTGCAATCTTCACCGTCTCGATGGCTTGCTACACCGCCTTCCGTAAGCAGTGCCCCGATGCACCCGCCGCCGCAATGGCAGGTCTCTCCCTCGGTGAATGGACCGCACTCTGCGCCGCTGGCGTGCTCGATTTCGAAACCACCCTCAAGATCCTCCAGGCTCGTGGCAAGTACATGCAGGAAGCCTGCGAAGCTAAGCCCTCCGGCATGATTTCCATCATGGGTGCAAGCCCTGACCAGCTCAAGGAAATCTGCGAAGGCTCGGGTTGCACCGTCTCGAACATCAACTCTGATGCTCAGCAGGTGATTTCTGGTACCCACGAAGCCGTGGCAAAGGCCGCTGAAATCGCCACCGCCGCTGGTATCAAGAACGTGGTGCTTCAGGTCGCTGGCGCATTCCACTCTCCCTTTATGACCCCCGCACGCGAAAAGCTCGCCGAATTCGTCAAGGACATCCCCTTCGGCAAGCCCTCCGTGCCTGTGCTCTCCAACGCCACCGGCACCTTCCACGCAGAAGACGGCGAAGCCATCAAGGCCGCCATGCTCACGCAGGTTGATAGCCCCGTGCACTTCTCTGATTGCGTGAAGGCCGTCATGCCGAATGGTGGTCTCTTCGCTGAATTTGGCCCCGGCAAGGTGCTCTCTGGCCTCATCCGTCGTATTGACAAGGCCAACGCCGTCACGAATGTGCAGGACACCGCTTCGCTCACCGCGACGCTCGCCAAGGTCACCGCCTAAGCGTTCCCCCAATCTCAAAGAGAAAAGAAAGGAAATACCTCATGGATTTCACAGGTAAAGTTGCTCTCGTCACCGGTTCCGGTGGTGGTATTGGTCTCGCTACCGCGAAGGCACTCGCTGAAGCAGGTGCAGACGTTGCAGTCCTCGACTTCAACCCCGCCCTCCTCGAAACCGCTAAGGCTGAAGTCGAAGCCTATGGTCACAAGGTCATCACCATTCAGTGCGATGTCTCTAAGGCCGATCAGGTTGAAGCCGCCGTCAAGCAGACCGTTGACGCCTTCGGCCGCTTGGACATCCTCGTGAACAACGCTGGTATCACCCGCGACAACCTCCTCCTCCGCATGGAAGAGTCCGAATGGGATGCCGTCATCGCGACCAACCTCAAGTCCGTCTATCTCTTCTCCAAGGCCGTCATTCGCCCCATGGGTAAGAACAAGGGTCCCGATGGTAAGCCCTGCGGTGGTGTCATCATCAATACCGCCTCGGTCATCGGCCTCTTCGGCAACGTTGGTCAGCTCAACTACGGCGCTGCAAAGGCTGGCGTCATCAACATGACCAAGACCATCTCCAAGGAATACGGCAA
The DNA here is from genome assembly GCA_017558005.1 of Kiritimatiellia bacterium. Classification (GTDB taxonomy): domain Bacteria; phylum Verrucomicrobiota; class Kiritimatiellia; order RFP12; family DVOR01; genus Spyradenecus. The sequence goes on from JAFYWN010000014.1 coordinate 27,111, forward strand.
GAAGAAAATCCGCTGCAACGCCGTTGCACCGGGCTTCATCAAGACCAAGATGACCGAAGTGCTTTCTCAGGAAGCCAAGGACGCTATGGCCAAGATGATTCCGCTTCAGGAACTCGGCGAACCCGAAGACGTGGCACGCGCCATCCGCTTCCTCGCCTCCGACGAAGCCTCCTACATCACCGGCCAGACCCTCGCAGTCAGCGGCGGTATGGCATTCTAATCACTTTTTCACAACATCGTGTCCCGGCGGGTGCCGGGACCTTAAACAACCCAAGGAGTACATAACATGTCCCTCGAACAGAAAATCACTGACATCATCGTCGATCAGCTTGGTGTGGACGCCGCTCAGGTCGTTCCGGAAGCATCCTTCATCGATGACCTCAACGCTGACTCCCTCGACCAGGTCGAACTCATCATGGCCTTCGAAGAAGAATTCGGCGCAGAAATCCCGGACGAAGACGCAGAAAAGCTGACCACCGTTGGCGCTGTGATTTCGTACCTCACGGAAAAGGGCATCACCGCTGAATAAGCGTTGGTACTCAAAGTACGGAAGAGAACAAGCCGCATCCTCGGATGCGGCTCTCTTTTTATCCCCGCAGCACTTTGCAGAGAGCGCGGCGGCAGAGATGAGGCCGAGGAGGGGAGGCGGGTGGCGCGGGACCGCGCCTTACCAACCAACGGGGCTGCGCCCCGCTCCCCGCATGAGTACGATGCCGAGTCTCGTATCACACTGTCTCACTCATGCGTACTGGGGGAGCGCCTTTTGTCACAGCGGCTCACTCATATGTGCTAGGGGGGCGGGGGGCGCGTGTGCAGTGGCGTGGCGGGCTACTAAGCGTGAGATCGCTGGGGGGCGCGTGCGCAGCGGTGTGGCGGCTTACTAAGTGTGAGATCGCTGGTGGAGCGGGGGGCGCAGCATCCCCCGTTGGTTGGTAAGGCGCGCCTGCGCGCCCCATCACCTCCCCTCGGTGGCCCCATCCTTGCCGCTACCCACCCACTTCGCCCTCAGGCCTCTCACCCCTCGCCCCCTCTGTCGTCGCTATTCTTTTAGGGTTGTATCCTGCGATGGATTGCTTTATACTTTCAATATGCGCTTCCCATTACTACAGCACGGTCGTCATTTTTACTTCTTCACATTTGTTGTAGAAGGGCGGCAAGCACTGCTTTCCCGACTTCAACGTGGGGAGAAACGACCCCAGCTTTCAGAATTAGGGCGTCATATCCAAGCGTGCTGGAAAATGCTTCATAGTGTTGATTCGCACCTAACGGCCTTAGAGTCGGCGATTATGCCAGATCACGTCCATCTGCTATTGATGATAAATTCAGAAACGGAATTCCCCTTTAATCCGCTTATTTTCGCGCGTTGGTTCCAGAAGGTTACGGCGCATCCACAGGAAGATGTCGATATTAAAACATGGATGGCGAACGCTGCTCCCCGTGGATGGGATCGATTTGACTCCGATTTAGAAGTGGCTCTATTAGAGCAGGGGCCTATGCCACGAGGAAAGATCCCATGGGCGAAGGAACTTTGGGTGAACGTCTCATTTGATGCCCGCCAACTCTCCGCTATTCGCCGTTACATACGGATGAATCCTGTGCGCTACTTCTGGAAACACGACCACTCAGACCTTTTCAAATGCTGTCCTCGCCTCAAACATCCCGCATTAAATCCTGCGTTACCGTGGTCTGCGATAGGCGATATCACAATACTTGCCTCTCCGTTTCTCTTTCTTGTGCGATTGACACGTAAGAAAACGATTCAAGCATTAGAGCCTGAGATAGAGGCTTATCTTGAACGAGCCCAACAAGGCGGCGTGCCCGTCTGTGGATTTATCTCACCAGCAGAGCGTGTATTTGAAGCTCGCTTAAAAGCCCTCCCCAATGTCCGCTGGATTAAGGCAGTGCCCTATGGCCTGCCAGAACGCTATGACCCATCAGTAGAAGATTCTCGCTGGATATCTGCACGGCAGCAGTTAATCCTAAGCTCATTTGATACCACCCAGTACCCGCCTTTTAAAATTACACGCGTAGGATGCCTACTTATGAATGAGCGCATCGAGCAGATGGTCGCCACCCTACGAGGGGAATAACCAACCAACGGGGCTGTGCCCCGCTCCCCACCTTAGTGCGCTACCGATTCGCTTGTCACAGTATCTCACTCGTGTGTGCTGGGGGAGCGCCTTTTGTCACAGCGGCTCACTCATGTGTGCTAGGGGAGCGGGGAGCGCAGTAGCGTGGCGGCCTATTAAGTGTGAGATCGCTGGGGGAGCGGGGGGCGCAGCATCCCCCGTTGGTTGGTAAGGCGCGCCTGCGCGCCCCATCACCTCCCCTCGGCGGCCTCATCCCTGCCGCTACCCACCCCCTTCTCACCCACTTACCCCCTCGCCACTCGCCACTGGTGCACAGCACCTTTGCCTTATTTAATAATATAAACACTTCAAATTCCCTTGTTTAGGGGGTGATTTTTGATAAAAATTAAAAACATCCCCCCTAAAAGCTTGTTTTTGTATCGTGGAGGTGATATACTGTTCGTGGTCTTTTAGGAAGGAAGGTTTTGATGAAGGCAACGATTTTTCCGCGTGAAAATTATTTGAGTAAACTTCGTCCATTTTACAAAAGTGCAGATTTGATTAAAGTGGTGACGGGAATTCGTCGTTGTGGGAAGTCGAGTTTATTGCTCTCGGTGATGGCAGAATTAAAAGGGCAGGGGGTTGACCCTCACGATATAATCTATTTGAATTTGGATGCATATGGGTACACCTCGGTTCGCACATCAGAACAGTTGGAACGATTGATTTCTGCATCTACGAGTGATGACCATTTCAAATATCTCTTTATCGATGAGATTCAAAATGTAGAAGGCTTTGAGACGCTTTTAAATGCCTATCGTGAAAGTGAACGATTTTCAATTTTTATAACAGGGTCTAATTCCTACCTGTTAAGTGGTGAATTAGTAACAAAGTTGACAGGTCGTTACATTGAAGTGCCGATCTTTCCGCTTTCATTTTCAGAATCGTGTCAGATGGAGACGTTTTTAGGGATAAAACACGAGGAGTCATTACAGAGTCGGTTCACGAACTATTTGCGAGTCGGCGGTTTCCCTCGGTTACTGACAATTGAAGAGGAAACGGCAAAGTGGACTTATTTAGAAAATTTGGTTGAACAAATTATTCAAAAAGATGTAAAACGTCGTGTGCAAATTAGAAATAGGGCCGTTTTCGATAAAGTTCGTCATTATTTTGTTAATAATTTTGGCACTCCAATTTCACTTAAGAATGTTGCTGAAGAATTAAAACGAACCGAAAACCTAGTGGTAAAGACAGAAACGCTGAAACGTTATTTGAACATCTTGGAAGATGCACGAATCCTCTACAAATGTCCTCGATTTGACCTTAAAAGTCGACGCTCTTTAGCAGGAGAAGGAAAATATTATCTTGCAGATACGAGTCTCTATTTCGCAACCAACACGGATCAGCGAATTAATTATGGCCCTGTCTTGGAAAACATCCTTTTTTTGCACTTGCGGAGTCGGGGCTACGAAGTCTCTGTTGGAAAGATTGGCAACTTGGAGTGCGACTTTATCGTTCGCAAGGCTGGGGATTACTTCTACATTCAAGTGGCAATGACCATTATGAATGACCCAAAGACCGAAGAGCGCGAATACCGTGCGCTTGAGGCAATACGCGATAACTATCCCAAATATCTATTTACACTAGATACCCTCTTACAAAAACGAAATGGCATCCATCACTTAAACATTGTAGACTTCCTTGCGGGCACAGGAGAATTATAGAAATAGGTTCGTTGGCACTCCATAGGAGCGGACTGTGTGATTTTTTCTATAAATAGATTTCAGAAGAGAAGAAATCTTTTGGATAAGGCGTAATCAGGCCTCCGTAGAGGTGTTCGCTGTTCGGTCGCTGCGCACATAGATGTCCACCACTCGCCACTGTCAACAGGTGCGCAGCACCTCCCTGGCATCGCTTGCTACGCATCTCCTAGTGTTCATTGTGTTAAAACCGCACTGGCATAGCATCCGCTTCGCAAAAGCACGAGCCAGCATCCACGGGGCCGCAGGCCATCGCGCCGTGGTGCGGTCGTGCGCCTCGCGTAGTTCGCGGTAAAATTCAGACAGTCCCGCGCACCCTAAACTCAGAACTCAAGCGAGCATCGCGAGCGTGTCCCCCCCATTTGACACCCCTCCCATAATTAAGGTATACTGTTTAGTTACTTAATGAGAGGAGTTTATTCTCTCAGACGTTATTTTATTTCACGAACGAAATAGGAAAACAGAATGAAACGATTCTTGAAAAGTTTTAGTCTTCTGCTCTGCAGCGGTCTCTTCGCCATGACCGGCTGGGCCGCAGAACCTACGGCAGATTGGTCTGCATCCTTTAATGGGGATACGACCTGTTCGGGTTTATTTAGTGGGTGGAGTGGCAATGGTGACATCCCTGCGGCGTCTTATGTAACAACACCGAATGGTTCAGGTTTTATTGCAGGTACTTATGTGCCGTGGTGTGATAACTCGGGCATTACAGTTGCAAATTCGTTTGCATTTGCAGTTTATGCTGATTTGTCCACGGTCGCCCCAAATTCAACGATTATGGGCGTGGGTGGCGCAGCGTGGAATGGGGGCAGTGGCTTTACGTTGGCAAAAACGGCTAAGGATGAAGTTGCCGTAGTTCGTTATGGCGCAACGGATACTGTTATCGCTAGATTGAAGAGTGACACCATTAAGACCTCCTCTTTCATGCTTTATACCGTGTCAATTGTTCAGAATGATGATTCTACAGTTGTTACGATTACGGCGGGCTCAGATTTAGTGACGAGCGAAGATACCACCAAGTACACGCCCACTGGGAATGGTTTGCAGGTCGGTGCATGTTACGGAGATACTGCGTATGTTCAGATTGATGGTGTGAACACTACGAAAGCTGCGAATGCTATCATTGACGAAGTGCGTGCGTATAGCAGCTCTTTGACGATTGAGGAAATAACACAGTTATTGGAAGTTTTCCCCACCGTAAAACGTCCAGAAGTGATTGCAATCAATTTTGCAAATAATGCTGCTGATTTAGGGTCTAGCGGACTCCCAACGGATGCAATTGGGTTTGAAAAGGTCGTGGAGGGTGTTACCTATGGCGGAAAGGTCGTCCCTGCGTTTTGGACAAAGACAACGGGTGGTGTGAATAATGATGGGCTTGATGTTGCAAGTACGATTGAGCGTCAGTATCGTCTCAAGTGGAGCTCAAATGCGAATACGTATCAGTCTGGAAGTACTGGGACTCTGACGGAAAAGTTAACCTATGGTTATTTGGATAATGGGGATAGTACGCAGAATCACATTGAATTGAGCGGTCTTCCGATTACGGGTTATGATGTTGCGGTGATTTTGGGTGGTGATGGCCCGAATAGTGAGAACGCACAAAATAATAAGTTCTCGCCTGTTAAGGTGAATGGCATTGATTACACCTATGATGCCGATAATAATCTTATTCAGGGAACGACGGTCTGGGGTGTTCGCTGCAATGCAAATGCGTTGACAGAAGGGACAAATGTTATTTTTGTTCCCAATCAAATAGCTCCTACGTTATTAATTGACACCTATTACAAAAATGAAAATGGGAATGCGGGTCGTGGTACGATTGCTGCGATTCAGGTTTTTGTTCACACGGGTAAAGAGTCTCCAGTGTTTCCTCCGTTAGGAGAGGCAACATCTTATTGGAATTTTGAGAATTCGATAGTTGACGCGAATAAAGGTGTAACGAGCTGGACGGGTGATAATGATGCCACCAATGCGTATGTTGACTCCTATCGCAAGTCTGAACGTGGCATTGTGTACAAGGGCGCTCAAATGAGCGGTTCGCTTCATCCCTATTTGAATGGTTATGCATGGTCATCTGAGTTTACGATTATGGCCTATGTGAATGTGGCGAAGTGTCCAGACAATGGTGTACTTGTCTCTTCTGGTGGTGCTACGAAATTGCGAAAGGTGAATAGCACAACGATTCGCTTCGGTGGTCCTAATACGTATGTGGATGCGGAATGTGCTGATTTAGCTGTTGGTTACCATTTAATTATCGCTACATTCGGTAATGCTGGTTTGACACTTCAAATTGACAATGGTCAGGTCGCGACGAACGCGAGCAAGTCCACGATTGCAAATGGTATTCAGATTGGTGCAGAATGGGGTGGTGGTACACATTCGTATAACAACGACGGCGGTGCAGTCATTGATGACCTTGCGATTTGGAACAAAGTGCTCACGTCTGATGAGATGGATTTATTAAAGGCCTGTTATCCTGCAGCCTATCTTCCATTGAGTGTGGCCGCAGATACGGATGCTTCGGGTGCTCTTTCTTGGAGTGAAATTACCGCAGTGGTAGGCAATCGTACTACTTGGAATGTCTCTGGCGAAGTGACGATTTCGCTTGATGCAGATATTGATCCTGCTTTAACGGCCTTGACGTTGATTCCTGCCAATGCCTCGGGTGATAAGCTCACAGTGACAGGCGCAGGCTCGTTGTATGGCGATACCTTTGCTTTGACCACGGATATCCTTGTGGATATTACGAATCAGAAGAATAATCCCACAATTACCCTCTCTGGTGCAGGGAATGTGACGATTCGTAAGGGTAATGGGTCGACTGCCGGCGGTATCGCTCCTGTGGCGAATAATTACACGGGTACCTTCACCGTGGATGATGGTCAGCAGATTACACGTATGGGTGGCGATTTAACAATCCCGTTCACCGTGGGTACGAATGGTGCGAAGTTGCACTCGAATGATGGCAATTGGACGGTCTCTTCCAAGATTTCTGGCTCTGGCACGTTGACGATTGCTTCTCCAAGTCGTTGGATTTCTGTGACCAATAATACAAACGACTTCACGGGTAATGTGGTCGTTGAATCGGGCACCCTCTATGTGGGTAACAAGGGCAGTGAAAATAGCGGCTCTGATGCGCAATTGGGTGATGAGAATAGCATTTATACGGTGAAGTCGGGGGCTACGTTCTACACGCACCTCGGTGGTAATGATAAGATCTTTGCACCCAATATCACGCTTGAAGATGGCGCCACTTTTGGTAACCGCGATGGTCACGTTACTTACAATGGTGATATTACGATTAATGGCAATGCCACCTACAACTTCTATTGGAACAAGCAGAATACGTTCTCTGGCGTGGTTTCGGGTACAGGAACATTAATGATTAATGGCCCTGATAATGAAGATGGTACTTGCGAAATTCGTTTGACCAATGCGGCAAATACCTTCACGGGTACCTATAAACTCGCAGGTAAAAACAACAATCGCAAGATTAAGCTTGTCGCTTGTGCAACAACAGGCGCGGCTTCATACAATTTGACAAATGCGTATTCCATCTTGGCTTTCTCTGGCGATGTCACGGCGAATACGTTAATAGGTTCGGCAGGTTCGGTGGAATCGAATGCCTCTGGTACGGCGCGTACGGTGACCTTGACGGGTAACTCTGATGTGCGCTCGTTGGCGGTCTCGAATGATATTACTTTCGCGGTTACTGCAGGCGAAACGTATATCACCTCAACCACGAAGGCGACTGTGACAGATGGCGCTACGGTGAAGGTTGTCCTTACCGCAGATCAGAAGCTTTCGGGTTTGACGTTGGAAAATGTGACTGTTAATGATGGTGGTACGGTTGTCTTCTTGGATATTGACGGCACCACTGAATTGAAGTCGTCCGATTCAAATGCTTATGAAGCGGCTCAGACTTCTACCTATACAGTGACGGTTGAAGGTGGTTCTTGGAATAAGGACCCTGCAAATGGTGATGCAATCACGATTGCCTTCGGTGATATTACAAACCGTACGCTTGATGAATCGATTTTGCCTCAAGGTGTGACGCATTTGGCTGGTTTGACGGCAACGGGTGCGAATGCTTCGATCACGGCGGCTTTTGCAGCAATCGCTGATGCGGTGATTATTGAAGATACTTTATCGATTGTGGGTACGGAAGAAGAAACCACGGTCGCAGGCGTTATCTCTGGTGACGGTCAGGTGAAGATTGCCGCAGGTAAGGTGAAGTTTACAAATACGAACACTTACATCGGTGGTACAGATATTGCTACAAATGCAACGCTCACGATGGGGAATGCCAATGCGATTGGCACAACGGGTAATATCACTGGTGCTGGTACGCTTAAGTTCAGCGGCTTTGTTCCTGCGAACCTGTCGAATCTCACGGTAGCAGAAGGCGGCTGGACAGGTACCTTCTACATGATGAATCGTCCTTCATCGGGTACCTTCCCCGTGAATGAATGGGGTAATGCGAATTCGACGATTTGCCTTGAAAACTGCTCGGGTTATCTTACGCCTGCAGGGGGGGCAACAATTACCTCCAACTTCCGAGTGGAAGGCGATGGTTGGCGTTCGCAAAATGGCAATGGTAATGCGCAATTTACCTTTACGGGCGCATTGTCTGGCTCGGGTAAGCTCGAAGTCGCAACAGCCACTCCGGAAGCAGGTAATTTCTATAAGTTTACGGGCGATGTCTCTAAATTCACAGGTTATGTGAATGTAACCAATAACCATCGCGTTGTCTTTGGTGATGCAGATTCTCAGGGTAATGGTAAGATTACCATTGCTAAGAATGTGACCATCGCTGCGCAAAAGACTTGGTCTGCCGTGAATGGTATTGCCATTATGGAAGGTGCTACGTTGACGGTGAATGGCGCGATTACTGGCGCTATCGCAAATGCTGGCACTTTGATTTATGGCGTTGATACCACCGTATCCAACACTATTTCTGGCGCAGGTGCGATTCAGGTGGCCGCGGCAAAGACAGTTGATTTGTCTGCCGCAACCTTGACGAACTTCGCAGGTACTTACGCAGTGGGCGAAGGTGCAACCTTGAAGTTGCCGCTTACTGCAACAGCTAATAAGGAAATCGCTCTTGGCACAGATGCGAAGTTGCTCGTTGTATTGAATGACGAACAAAAGGGCGCAGAGCAGTCGGTTACTGTGATAGGTGGTTCTGTACAGTTCGTTGATGCCAACGGTAATGTTTTGTGTAATGGCGCTTCTTACTCCATGCCGACTTACATAGTTGGCGAAGGCTGGACAGGCGCTAACTTGACGGCGAATGCGAATATTACCATTGACTTCGCCGAAACAACAGATCAGACGGTTGATTTAACGGCAATCCTTGGTAGCGTAACCACGCTCTCGAAACTCACGGTGAAGGGTACGAATGGCGGAACGATTACGAACACGAATTCGACAGTGACGGCTTGCCCGATTGTGGAGGTTTTGGCTGGCGGTCGCACCAATGTGCCTGAGGCGTTGACGAGCCTCGCCACAACGGTGACAGGTCCCACGGCTGAAGGTTCCTTGCTCTATGTGACGGGTGAAACCACTGCGACAACCTCACGTTACCCTTACACGGGCAATCGTCACTTCGAAACGATTAAGTTTACAGACTCTCAATCTGTTGGCGGTGACATTGATGGTTACACTGTTGCCAAAGGCGAAACGATTGAATTCTTGCACAATGGTGGCGTTCGCTATCAGACGAGCCTTGTGGTCGATGGTGGTACGATTCGCACAACGCAAAACACGCACGTTTGGTTAATTGGCGCAGAAAATGCAGTCTTCACATTGAAGGCTGGTGCTGCAGACTTCTCTTCTATTTCCGTGGATAACGACAAGGATGGTCTTTTGATTGGTTACATGGACAGTACGCACACCTTTGATATTCAGGGTGGTACGTTGGATGCTTCCAATACGTCCATTGTGGGTTATCAGCCAGGTTCTCACTATCGTCAGTCGGGTGGTCTCGTGAAGACGAAGGGCTTCCGTCAAAATGGATCGAACTTTACGGAAATGACGCTCACGGGCGGTACGATTGAATTGGGCTCGGGTGGCCTTCCGAATCTCGGCATGGACAATGCAACCTTCTCGGGCGCGACAATTCATGCTGTGGCCAATAACACGGTTGCTGAAGCTTTGAACATGACGGCTGCGTCGACCTTGTCTGCAGCAGCAGATACAACGATGACGGTCACTTCCACCTTTACGGGTGCCGCAACCTTGTCTATCGCTGGTGCTGGTACGGTTGACCTCTCGGGTGCAACGATTCCGAACACGATTGCTCTTAACGTCGCGGCTGGCGCAACGGCAGTAGTTGCGCCAGATCAGGTTTCCACCTTTGCAAAGGTGACCGTGCCTGAAGGCGCAACCTTGAAGGTTAAGTTAACGGTAGACTGCCTCATTTCGGGTCGTTTGAACTGCACGCTTGGAGCAGAGTCCACACTTGATGGTGCTATTGTTTTGGATGGCATTGAAGGTGAAACGACAACTTTCACCGATGGTGTGCTCTCTGTCACCTTTGCCGCAAATCCGACCCTTACCGGTAATGCTTGGTGGTGGGACTACGAATTCAATGGTGATGTCCGCAGCACTGGTAGTGATACTGCTCCTTTGGTGCTTGAAGGTGATGGTACCTCTTATGTGACCGTAGATGGTGACAATAAAGCGCTTTACTTCCAAAAGACGCCTTATCGTGATAATGGTAATGATGTTAAGGCACGTTTCGCAGAGGTTGACACCTTTACTGCTGTGATGTATTGCCAGCCAGGTAATCACAACAATGTGCCGCTTGTTGGCTTTGGTTCTACAACGCAGAATGATAAGGTTGCTGTTGTGCTTGCCACGGGTGCTGTTGCCGCGGATGGCGAGATGGCGATTATGTTGGTGAAGGGCGACAACCATGTGGTTACCCCTCTTGCAGACAATCTCGTTGTCCCTAATGCGACGAAGGCATATCACCTCTACGCCTTTACCTTTGATGCTCAGGCAGATAAGACGGTGATCTCCGTGTATGTGGATGGTAAGCTGAAGAAGACCACAACGGTGAATGAACACTTCCGTGTTTCAAATGGTTTCCAGATTGGATCGATCCATGGTGGTGTAATGACAAACCAGACCGGCTTGTCAAAGTATCCCGACAGTGGTGACTCGGGTACGATTGACTTCCTCCGTGTAACGAAGGGCCTCCTCTCTGCTGATGCAATGCGTGCTTTGGCAGAAGCTTATCCCTATCATTCTGAGAATGGTACGGCGACACGTACGGTTGCTGAAGCTACCGTCAACTGGGTCGCTGATGATACCTGGTCACAGGCAATGCCAAATGCTGACGCCGTTCAACAAGCTGCTCCGAATAATGGTACAAATGTGACCTTAACAGCAAATGTTGCGACGGAAGTGACGGTTAACCTTACTGAAGCTGTTACTTACGAAACGGTGACGGTGGTAGGTGATGATGCAGTGACCTTCAAGAAGGGTGAGGCTGCTACGTTTAAAGCTGGCGACATCACCATTGGAACGGATGTGACGATTGAGTATGGTGCGATTGACGTGGACACCTTGATTGTGAATGGTGGTAAGACCTTGACCTTTGACTTCACAGGTTATGACTTTAACTCCATCTATGCAAGCAAGACGCTTCCCTTGACGGGCCTTGCCACCTTGGGTGAAAATGCTGATGTGGAAGTTGCATTGCCTACATTGCCGGCTTACCTCACTGCTGAATGTGTCTTTGATGCAAACAAGAGTGAATACGCCTTGGCAATCACGGTCACGGGCACGCTCGCTGCTACGATTGAAAACAATGCCATTACCTGGAAGGTTGGCAACACGGTTGTTACGCCTCCGGCAGACTTGACAGCAGTGGAATCCATCACGATGACGGTGGTGGGTGACAACTCCGTGGCGTTGACAGAAGACATGACGTTGGCATCTGTTGTCCTTACGGGTGAAGGTGGCTCGGTGACGTTTGAAAGTGGCAAACTCACGGTGAACAACACCTTGACGATGAATAATGTCAATGTGATGGCAACGCCTGAAACGCTCATTGCCGCAGTGGTGACGGGTACTGCTGGAACTGAAACCTTCACGATGCATTCGCAGGCATCTTATAGCCATGAGCAGGCATTTGCAATGCGCTTTGAACGTTGCGCGCTCACAAAGACAGGTTCGGGTACGGTCCCGATTGCTGTAAATGGCGTTGAATTGGATACGGTCAATGTGACGCTTAAGAATGGTGCGTTGCAGTTGGCAAGTCGCGGTGGTGATCCTCAAATTAAGGACACGACCTTCACCTATGTGGATGCGAACGAAGATGGTGTCGCTGACGGTGAATTGACCAACTATGGTTGGATTCACTCGACAACCACAACAACCTTCATTGTTCCCGAAGGTGTGACAGGTCGTGCCGTGGTGGGTAGCTGCCTGACCAATACGGGCGCTGTAGTGAAGCAGGGTGCTGGTACGTTGGTGCTCGGTATCATGAAGACGAATAACGCAAATCCGTACACGGGCGCAACGACGGTTGAAGCGGGTATGTTGGCGTATCACATTGTGAATAACTCTGCAAATCCGTTCGTTATGAGCAGCGTCATCACCGTGGAGGCTGGTGCAGCAATCAAGGGTGTTGAAAACTGCACGTTCGCTTCGCTCTCCTTTGAAGCTGGTGCTATCGTTGATGCGACGGCTGCCCCTGTGGTGGCCACCGCTGTGATGCTTCCCACGGGAGACGGCGCTAAGGTTGTCCTCAAGAAGAATGCTTCTGGTGACGTCCTTACGTATACGGGTGATGTTCCTAACATGAACCTCTTCACGACGGCGACGACGCTTGAAAATGCAATGCTCGGCGTGAAGGTCAATGAAGGTGTCGTGACCCTCGTCTTGACGCAGGTGTCCGTGCCTGAAGTGGTTATCCCGGATGATGCTACGGAAGAAGTACGTGCTGAACTCGTAAAGCAACAGGCTGAAGCTGAAGTGGCCGCCCAGGTTGTCGCTGACGCATTGGCCGCAAGCACGGACGAGGAAACACGTACTGCAAATGTCTCCGCGATTGAAAATCCTGGTGCTGCATCGATTATTGAGAACGCAGATGTTGAGTTGACTCAGAATGAGGGTGAGGAAACTTACACAGCGAAGTTCACCTACAACTTTGGTGTCAGCGCCCTCGATGTGGTGAATATCGAAGGCCAGTTGCATGTGGTTATTATGGCTAAATTGGATGAGCAGAATAACCATAGGTTTGCTAATGGTGTTACGGTGACGGTGACGGATGGTAATAAGGAAATTGCCGAAGCCGTGGCTGTGACCGACATGACAGGCACTACGACAACGCAGTCTCCGGCGGGTAATACGCGTTACTTCCGCTTCCCGCTCCCGACGGATCTTGGCACACATTCGTACAAGGTGCGCGCGACAAAGTAATTGATTGCGTGTAATCTAAAACTCAAGCGGTGGCAGCGATGCCATCGCTTCCTTTTTTACTAGGCTGGGGGGAGTGCTAGCGCCGTAGGCGCGGTCGCTCCGCTCCCGCGTGGTTCTGAGTTCTAGGGGCGGAGTTTTGCGGTTTCGCACGCTTCGTAGATGTGTTGGCTTTTCGTGGGCGTAGCCCTAGTGTTACGAAAAGAGCAACGCATCTCCTAGTGTTCATTGTGTTAAAACCGCACTAGCATCGCATTCGCTTCGCAGAAGCACGAGCTAGCATCCACGGGGCCGCAGGCCATCGCGCCGTGGTGCGGTCGTGCGCCTCGCGTAGTTCGCGGAAAAATCCTCCCTGGCAGTGCTTGCTATTCGCAGACGCTCGCTAGACGGAGCACGGATACGTGCCCGTGCGGAGCAGCGAGCAAGACTGTGCGACTTGTGAAAATCCACACTGGCAGTCCTGCGCCGCAGGCGCCCCCTGGGAACCCAGAACTCAGAACTCAAGTGAGCGCCCCCCCTTGACACTTCCCTTGAAATAAAGGTAGAATATCTCCGTTAATCGGGAAAAGCCCTCGGGCTTCTCTCTTTTGGTGTATCCAAAAACAGAATAGGACAACGCTATGAGCAAGTTCTTCAAATCACTCCTCCTGCTGCTGTCAGCAGGCCTCTTCGTAGTCACAGGATGGGCAGTGACGTTAATTAATCCCAATCCCACGGCGAGCTTTACAGACTTTAGCACGATTCCAGCGGGTACTACCACTGAAGCAAAAACGCTTACCAATAATGGTGTAACGTTAACGCTTCCTGTTGGGATTACGAAGAATGACGATGGCTCAATCTATTTGAATAACAAATCTGGCGCCAAGGTAACTTTGTCTGCAGAAACTCAGACAATCGCAGTGGTGTTAGATTTGGTAGAAGCTCCAGTGGCTCCCACGAATCCTGGAAATACTTCTTATACCTTGCTTGTTAATTTTGATTCAGGGACAGACATCGCGGCTGCTTACACAGGGTCTGGTATTCGTGGTGCTTGGGGTGGGAGTCTTAATGGACGAACTGCTGAAAAGGCATGGACCGCTGAAGCAACGAAGGTATTAGCAGCGACATCTAGTACGGGTGGTACGACGATTCGTGTGAAAGATAATACTGATGCAAATAAGTGGAATGAAGGTGGCTTAAAAGCACGCGGTAATCGATATCAAGTGATTGACATTGGTCCGACATTAACGCTTAAAGGCATCTACGTATACGATACGTACCAGGACGATATCCCTTCCTTCACGGAAGTGTCTGCTTATGAACGTACAATTGAAGGTGGCGCAAATTGGGCTGCGACTGATGCGTGGGCTACGGGTGTGACTAATCCTGAGGCGGGCACGTCGGCAATGTTGAATGTGACAGGTGATGCGACCTTGATGATGAACGAAGCATCGAATGCGCTCAATTACATTGAGATTAAAGGTTCCGGTTCGTTGACCATTACGGGCTCAAATACATTGACTGCCGCTTCAACGATTGTTAAGGCAAATACAATTGTAGAAACGAGTGCTTCGCTTGGTGCGGTAACGTTGGAAAATGATGCAACCTTGACGGTGAAGTCTTTGAACGCATTTACTTCGATTGCAGGTGAGGGTACATTGGCGCTTGATCTTGGTGATGAAGCGGATGTTGAATATACGGGTAATTTCCCCACGACGGTAAAACTTTCGTTGCTTTCGGGTTCTTTAACCTATAAGCATAATAGTGCACATCGTGCGATTAAGGCCTTGAATATCGCAGAAGAGGCAACCTTCGCGGATGTGGCTGATTACAAGTATAACTTGACGATTAATGATAAGTTCTCGGGCGCAGGTACTTATCTTGTGAAAGTCCCCACGAATTCGTCGCAGACCGATGGCTGGCGTTATCTCTTTGTGAATGGCGATGCAGCAGAATTCACGGGTAACGTGAAACTTCAGATTCAACATAACGCAAATCAGAATCAAAATGGTGGTGCTCCTTACCGCACGGGCGTGCGTTTGACGGGTACGGCCTTTGGTGGTACGGTGACGGCTGAAGCCACTGGTGACGGTGTGACGGATGCTGATTTGGCTTACGCTCACCTCGATATTGATGAATCGCTTACAATGACGAAGGCGCAGTCCTTTGCAGGTAAGATTGATGTCGCCTCGGGTAAGACGTTGACGGCCGCTAATGGTGTCACGCTCACGAATGCTGGTAAGCTTGAAGGTACAGGCACAATTGCTGCACCTTTGAATTATTCTTCTACGGCGGAAACTACTTTTGGAGGCGTGATTTCTGGAGAAGGGACGTTAACTGTTTCCAAGGGTGTGCTTACGTTGACGGGCGCTAATACTTATGATGGTGCTACAACCGTGGCGTTTGGCGCAAAATTGGTTGCAAATACAACTGGTGCTGCCACATGGGACTATAATGATCATGATGCAAATATTGTGGTCAATGGAGAGGTCGAACTGACCTCCACGAACGAATGCTATCGTGGTTTTGAAGGTGCAGGTAAAATCACGGTTAAGGGCTCGGTGATTTTGGGTAATACGGGTGACTCTGGTTATCTTTCGGGCTTGTGTGCATTTACTGGTACGTTAGTGGTTGAGGCAAATAATACCCTCACCTTGAAGACTTGGGGCCAGCAGCATAAAACCACGTTGGCTGCGCTTGAAGCATATGGCAACATTGAAATGAGTCGTAATGGTGGTACTCCAAGCACTGTAGATATTGAGACTGCACAATTGAAGGGTGTGGGCATTATCAATGTGTCATCTTTGAAGTTGACAGATAATGCAACGATTGATGTGACGGCTGGTGCAGTTACTGCAACGACGACTGCGACCCTGCCTAATGCATTTACGGTGAAGATTTCTGCAGAGCAGGATGCTATTGGCGTGGTCACTGTGATGACATCGCCCAATGTTGTGATTACGGATAAGATCGCAACGGTTTTGATTGGTAAAGATGAAGCCGAATACACCTTGCATGCTGATGCAGCAACGGTTTGGGTGGAAAAGGCAGGAGTTGAACTGCTTGAAACGGTTGAAGTTACTTTCACTGAAGGTGGTACGCTGGTACTTTCTGATGCTTTGGATGGTAAGGCGCTTGCTCCAAGTGCAACGCTCGAGATTAACTTTGGCAACAAGGGCGAGAATGAGCCAAATCCTGGCATCTTTGAGTTTGATTGTGATGCTGCATTCGCTCAAATCACAATCACTGGTACGAATGGTGGTACGATTACGAAGACTGGCACGGTTACGGTAACGGCATCCTCTACGACCATTGATGCTGATACAACGGTGAATGCAGGTGCGGCCAACCTTGGCACGGTGACAATCAACGCTGAAAAGACCTTGACGGTGAAGGAAGATTGGACGAATGTCGCTACGAATGTGCCCACGACTGCAACCAACCTTGGTAAGATTCGTTTTGAAGGCGGTTCTGCTGAAACACCGATTGTCTTCTCCATGGGTGATGCGGCAAACGGCAATCCTGGTGCGCTCGTGATGGCGCCTGGCGCGTATGTTAAGTTGATGTCTTCCCATGTTGGCTCGGCAAGTGGTAATAAGGTTTATAACATTACTGGTGAAACTGGTGGTGCAAAGCCGAATGTCTACTTGTATGGCAGTAAGGGCTGGGGCATGTCGGAGAACAGCGTTGTTCGCGATGTGAAGTTGATTGTGCCGTCTGCTAATAACAATGACTTCTGGTTACGCCCTGGTGCAACGGATGCGACGGTTGACCTTGAACTTCAAGGCCGTAAGTTGACAGGTGACTCAGGTAATGGCGCCATTGTTTTGGGTGACTTTGTCACGAATGCTGAAGTGGTCGCAAATGGTAAGTCGTTGAGCGTTCAGACTGGTCGCATCTCGGGTACGGCTGGGTTTGATTCTGCAATTGCAGTTGATAATTCTGGAGCAGGCTCCTTTACGGTAGCACGTACTTATGGTGCGGCATTGACCATCAATAGTAATGGTAGCGTTACGGTCGCGGAGGGCGGTTCGTTGACGGGCACGGTCTCCGTGACGGGCACGCTTACCTACGCAACGAATGCTACGCCTACGAATACGATCACCAATAATGGTACGATTACTGCAGATACTGCAACCGTGGATTTGACGGGCGCAACGATTTCTGGTAATGGTACCTACGGCGTGACGAATAATGGTACGTTGATTTTGAAGGCTGGTACTGAAAATGGAGCTTCGGTAACGAGCGGCACCTTAAAGCTTCTCCTTTCGGAAGAAGACCTTGTAAAGGGTTATACCGCAAATGTTGCAGATGGCACGAAGGTCACCTTCGTTGTCGCAGGTGATACGGATGGTGATGGCGATGGCTATGATACTGTGACTGAAGGTGTGGATGGTAATGAGTACGCTGCGCCAATGAATGTCTGGACGCCTTCTGAAGATGCAACATGGGCAAATATTGCCAACTGGTCCAATGAAGCACTTCCTGGTGAAACGGATAATGTTGAAATTCAGATTACGGAAGATACGGAATTGGAATTGACTTCCGATGTGACGGTCGCAGCTTTGCGTGTAGTCGGCTCTGGCACGCTCACGATTACTGGCGGCAAGTTGACGGCGACCTTCATTGATGCAGAAACGGCGATTAATGCAGGGGATACCACGCTCGCTTTGGTGCCGATGACCATCAGTGAAAATGTTTCTGTTACCTATAACACTACGGTAGATGCTGCAATGCCTGCCGTGACAGGTTTGGGTGACTTTGTCAAGACGGGTGCAGCTAAGTTGACGTTAGACAATGCCACGGCATGTGAGGCAACGATTGATGTCACGGGCGGTACGCTTGAATTGTCTGGTAACCCTGGCAGTGCATGGACGTATGCTTATTCGGGTGTGTATCGCTTCATTGCTCGTGAAAGTACGACGATTGATATCGCGAACGCGTTTATTGACATGCCTTCTACGGAATCTGAAATTACGCTTAAGGGGGGCGCACTCTTAAACATCAAGAATGGTAATACTTGGGAAAATCGTCGTAGCATCGGTGCAAAGATTCTCATTGAAGAATCGTCTGCCGGAAAGCCTGCAATCATTAAGGGCTCTACGAATGGTGATTATTCTAAGTTGACGGGTGGCATCACGGGTTCTGGCGTCCTTGAAATTCAGGGCAATGGTAATACCTTTGCAATTACGGGCGCGATTAAGGACCAGGAAAATGCACAGCTCGCTGTGAAGATTAATACTGCGAATGGCGTGACCTTCTCTGGTGCAAATACCTACACTGGTGGAACGGAAGTTGCCGCAAATGCTTTGCTTATGGTGAATACCTTCGGCAATCTTGGTAACTCGGGCACGATTAATGTGCAGGGTAAGTTGCAGTTCTCCAATAGTAGCAATAGTGGTACTAACAATCAAGACGCGAATGCGTGGGCTCGTTTGCAGGGAAGTGGAACTATCCAGTTTGAAAATGCTTCGGGCAATAATTGGTATGCAATCCGCTCGATTGCAACAACATTGGATGTCGTGAATAATAATCGCGATCCTAATACTCAAGATACCGATGACCATGGTGGTCTTGTTGTTACGCATGACGCTACGATTGGTACGCTCTCTGGTGAAGGCTGGTTCCGTTCTGACCTGAACAATTCAAATCGTACGTTGACGATTGTGCAGAGCAAGGCTTCTGAATTCTCGGGTTACTTCAAGAGCTATGCGAACTCTGGTGGTCGTAAGTTGAATGTGCTCGTTCAGTCGAATGATGCGACTCCGAAGACGTTGACGTTGTCGGGTAATAGTATTCATGGTGCAAATGACGCAGATGTGAATACCTTGACCATTGACACAACGGGTTCTGTTTGCTTGACGGGTTCGTGGCAGGGTAACCTGACGAACAATGGTATTATCTCTGGCCGTGGTACGATTACGGGCACGCTTACCTTCGGTAACGCAGCAATGTTGGATGTGTCGACAGGTGAAATCCTCACGGCCAATACGCTTGCAGATTTGCCGGCTGAGCTTACCGTGAAGGTGGCCAATGCTCTTGAAGTGGGTGGTGCGCTTGACATCATGACCACGATGGCTACGCCCAATACCGCATCGACGACGGTGACCGTAAAGGTGGGTAAAGAAGCGGTAAAGGGCATCTATTCGCTCGTAGCCACGGGCACCACACTTCAGCTTGTGCGTGGTGAAGATTCGCTCATGGGCTCCGTCTATCTCGCTGATTCGAATGCAGCTTTGACTGAAAAGGTTGATTCGGGCAAGATGGGTGATGGCGATCAGTGGGGCGTTCAGATTGATATGGATGCCGCGAATCCGTATGGTCCCGGCTGGCAGGCAACGCAGGCACTGAAGACCTTCTCTGTGGTTCGTGCAAAGAATGACGTTTCTCAGTCTTGGGAAAACATAACGGTCTCAATTGTGGATATTGAAGACACAACGACCGTTTTGGCTACTTCCGAGGTGGGCGTTGAAGAAACAGATTACATTTTGACCTACTCGGGTGGTGGTACGGAAGGTCGTAAGTTGTTGACCTTCACCTTTGCTACCGCGGTGAACTTGGATGCGTCGAAGACCTATCAGTTCCGCTTCAATGAAGCTCGTAAGATTCGTATGATTCACATTCAGTCCATTTCGGATGGCGCGAAGAATACGAGTGCAATCAATGTGTTGAATAGCAATTTCGTTGTTGAAAAGGCTACGGAGTACACGCCTATTGTGGAGCTCGGTGTTGAAATTCCTGCATTGGTGATTAATGCTTCGGCTGTGCCTGTGGATGTGGCAGAAGTCCCGACGACGTTGGCGCTTGACACCGCATCCTTCATGGGTGGTTATGGCACGACTTATACTGTGTTGAATTACACGGGTGAAGGCGATGCAAATTGGCAGGGTATGACTTACTATGGTTTACCTGAAGGCGCAGAAGTGTTCACGACGGATAAGACTTGGGGCTTCACCATGAAGATGATCCGCGTGCTTCCGATTGGTGACTCGATTACGGCTGGTTTGGTGACGTATCACAACAGCTCTGCTAATTGGCACGTGGCTGGCGGTTATCGTCTCCCGCTTTATCAGTACATGACGCAGGCTTATGGAGAAGGTAAGGTGAAGTACCTCGGTACGTCGACTTATCCGACCTCTGTAACTGGCGATAGTTCTCAGAATAGCTATGAAGACCGTGACATTGATTCGGTGACGTTGACAGAAGCAGGTCAGCTGAATCATGAAGGTCACAGCGGTGCGACATTGGATGGTAATAATTGCCAGATGTATGACCGCTTCAAGAACCAGAAAGTCTTGGATATCATTGCAGAGCAGGGTGCTCCTGATGTGATTACGCTCCACCTCGGTACGAATGACTTCGGCATGGGTAGCGATACGGTTGATACGGCTAAGGCTGACATGAAGAAGTTGCTCTTCTTGCTTAATGGCTCGGGTACGGGTGAGGCTGGCGATACTCCGCTCTATCCGAATGCAACCATCTTCGTGGCAAAGATTATCCCGCGTTCTGGCGATATCACGACGAATAAGCTCAAGCCCTTCAATGAATGGTTGACGACCTATGTCGAAGAACTCAACTCTGACAAGTTGGTCTTGGTTGATTTGAATATGGCATGCAACTATGGTCTCTTGCGTCACGATGGCTTGCATCCTTCTACGGAAGGTTATAGCCGCATGGCACAGAATTGGTTCGTCAACATTGAAGCTGCTTTGCCTCCGATGGGCGCAGATGCTTCGATTGCCTCCGTTGATGCTCGCGTGGCGAACACCTTGAAGGTGACCACCAATAAGGCAATCAATGCTGCGCTTACGCAGACATGGACGCTTGATAAGGATGCGACTGTTACGGCTGCTAAGATTGCAGATGATAAGCGCACAGTCATCTTGACGGTGGAAGGTGTTGTTGCTAACACGGAATACACCTTGACGGCAACGAACCTCTTTGCAGCAGATGACTCTGTGACAAAGACCTTCTCCACGACCGCTGATATTCACACCCCGAAAACGGATGTGGTTGAAAGTGATCGTGCAGGTGCTGTAAACACGGCTGGCGTCTTGAAGGCCGCAGAATGGACGACCTTCGCAGGCTTCGCTACGGGTTATACCTCTCCGATTGGCTATATGCCTGAATCGGGTCGTCCGTGGCAGCTTGACGTGCGTGGCACGAACGTGCCGACGGTGACGGATGGTGTTCTTTCCTTGAATGGTGCTCCGCTTACGGTGAACTTCAAGGATGGTCACATTGGTACGACAAAGAGTGTGCGCACGACCGTGATGGAAGTGTCAAATCTCTCTGCTGGCGATGTCCTCTTCACCGAAACCGGAAATGGTAATGAATTGAATAAGATTACCGTTGAGGATGCGGATACCTTGACTTGGAATTCTGGTTCTGTCGAAACGATTGAATTGGCAGGCTATGGCATTAACCTCACGGACGATATCCCTGAAGTGATCACCGAAACCTTCGCTGCTATCGGCGGTGGCTATAACTGCAAGTTGACGGTCAATGGCATCGAAGTGGCTACATCTAACTGGGTTAGCTCGGGAGAATGGGTCAATGGCAATTGGACCATTGGTGCGAATAGCACGGCTACCGCAGGTAGCACGACGATGAAGCTCTATCGCCTCTCCTTCTATGAAGGTGCTGCGACTGTGGTGGTGCCGAACTTTGCCATCATCAATGTGGGTGAAGAAGCTGGTCAGTACACCTCTTGGAAGGCTGCTCAGACGGCTTTGGGCTTTGAAGATGCTATGACAGCTGTGACGATTAACTTCACGGCTGCAGATCAGACCTTCACCTTCGATAATGCTGAAGCCGTGACGATTGATGCTGTGACGGTACAGGGCACTGCTGGCGGTACGATTGCGAAGGCTGATGGTGCTGGCACGGTGACGGCTACGAATCTCGCCATCAACACCTCGGTGAAGATGAATGATGACGCCATGGCCCTCACGGGTGATGTGGCTATCGCAGCAGATTGCGTCTTGACCTATAATGTCGGTGACGGCATGACCGTGAACGCCACGCACTCCGGCGCAGGCTCGATCGCAGTGACGAGCGCTGGCGTGTATGGCAGCACGGGCTTGACCGTAACCAAGACTTGCGGTGTGAACGTCTCCGTGAGTGACTACGCTGTGTATGTCGCAGATGTTGAACCGGGTAATACCAATTCGGAAAGCATGACTAAGGCTTTCGCCAATAATACCACGGTGACTGTTGCCGAACAAGGCGTGCTCTCCTTGAAGCAGGGTATCTCCTTCAATACGATTAATAGCGCAGGTACGGTTAGAGTGGACGGCACGTATACCTTAGGTTTCGGCCAGGGTGAAAATGAAGGTTCGCTCACTACCGCGCACTTGATCGTTAATACGAATAACACGCTTAAGGTGAAGGCATTCCGCGCGATTGACATGGTGGCCACTGGCACCATCTGCGTGTATGGTTCGATTGTTAAGGATGAGAATGGTTCTGCTACACCGAACTTGAAGGTGACGGCGGCTTCTACCTTGTCCATTTGGGGAACCGATGGTGCAATTAGCCTTCCGGTTATCTTCGAAGATGGCGCAACCATTTATAAGGCAGCGATTCGTTATGCTCCTGTAGATGACTCCATCACTTTGGGTGCTGCAGTCACCTTGCCCGCACAGTTGGCGATTACGTTGCCGAATGATGGCATGCCGACGGAAGAAACCCCAGCGGTGCTCTTGAAGACGACCGCTTTCGTAGGCAATGAAGGTGTCCATACGGCGACCTTGAATGTGAATGGTCGTATCACTGATGAGTATGTGCTCTACAAGACGGCGGAAGCTGTGGAATTGCGTTATGCTCCGTGGACGATCGTGACGTCGGCAACCGCTTCTGGCGATGTGAATACATGGTCTGAAGTGCTCGCAGATATGGAAGCCAAGCGTCAGCGTTTCGACACGACGGCAAATCCGTCGCTCGTGATTGACTTCGGTTCGGGCAATGAACCTGGTACCTTCACCTTTGATATGGGCGAAGGCGATCCGTTGGATGGTAACGCTGTCTTCACGCTCGGTACGGTTACGATTCAGGGTTCTGCAGGTGGTACGGTTGCAAAGACCGGGTCTGCAAACATCTCTGCAAATGCGACGAAGGTCAACACCAATGTTGAAATCGCACAAAACACGATGGAACTCGGTACAACCACGCTCGCAGCAGGTTGCACCTTGACGGTGAATGACGCTGCAGCGCTCGGTACGGATGCAGGTCGCCTCACGGCAACGGCTACGAGCACGGTGCGTGTGGTGGGTGTGAATAACAACAGCGTGAACTTGGGCAACTGGGTCAGCAACGCTTCGAACCTCACCTTGAACAATGTGAAGGCATATCTCTACGACTGCACGATTGGTACCTTGACCTTGGAAGGTGACTTCCAGATGAATAATGGTACGACCAATAAGAAGAAAACGCAGTGCGTGACGGTGAATACCCTTGCTGGCACTGGCACCTTCATTGGCCATCAGAGCTCGGAAGTGTGTATCGCAGTGAATGTCAAGTCTTGGACGAACTTCACGGGCTCCATTGACCTCTCGAATGAGAAGTCGAAGAACACCATCTTCTTCTTCGGTACGGCTCCTCAACGCTTTATTGATGCCGCTTCGAATGCGTATGACGCAGATGATGCTCAGGAATACTTCGCAAATGATTACGGCACCGTTTATGTGACGGTAGGCAACACGGTGGCTACGGCTGCTACTTCTACTTGGAAGCTTCAGAAGCTCGTGGTGGAAACGAACGCAGCCTTCCAGATTAACGGCTGGGCGACAATCGCAACCTCTTGCACGGGCGCTGTGACGGTTGAAAATGGTGGCGTTTTAGACCTCCGTACGCTTACGGATGCTCAGCTCGAGGTTATCAATGTGACGGTGAAGGCGGGTGGTCGTTTGCTCGTGAACACGGGCGCAACGGTGCCGGCTATCATCGTCTTCGAAACGGGCTCCATCCTCGGTGTTGCTACGAAGCATGTGGAAGATGTGGGTAACGCTACCTTGACGGTGAATGTGGATGGCACTGCTGCTACCGTGCCCACGATTAAGGGTTATCACATGGACGGTGTGACCGAACTCGATAACTGGAAGAAGAATGATCAAACTTCTTCTGAAGGTGAATTCAAGTTCAACTTTGATCCTGTCTTCGATGGTGAACTCTGCTGGTGGGCGTATGAATTCGATAACGAAGTGAATACATCGCCTGAATCGAATCTTGGACCGATTAGCACCGGTCGCGATAAGGGCCGCATGAACTTCGACGGTCGTGGCGACAGCAACCGCGTCTGCCAGGATAACGAATATGTTGATCATGGCGATGGCACGAAGGCTATTCGCGTGGCGTCCTCTCCGTGGCGTAATGTGGATGGCGGTTACCCGACTGCCTTCACGGCCGCGATGTATGGTACGCTCACCGAAAATCGTAATCGTATCATCATGGGCTTCGGTTCTTCTTACAATCAGAAGTATACGATCGCTTTGGTGACGGGTGCCTCCACAGATGAAGTGCGCCTTGTCTTGCAGAAGGGGTGGAATGAAAATAATACGGATTATCCTGAAGATGCCGTGATTACGCTTGCCACCACCACGGTGCCGAATGCAGTCACCGAAAATCACCTCTTCGCCTTCTCTTATGAGCAGTTCGATTCTGATGCAGACAAGACCTTGGACTCGACGCGCATTATCTTCTATGTGGACGGTGAAAAGTATCAGCCCTTCACGGCGAAGGCTATCATTCCGCTCGGCAATGGCTTCCAGATGGGCTCCATTCATGGCGGTTGGCACAATTCGCTCACGCGTATGAATGGCGATGACGTAAACTGCACGATGGAATATCTCCGCATTTACGATCAGATTCTCCCTGAATCCGTCTGGACGGCGATGTCTAATGAGTACTCTTACATGTCGAAGAATGGTCGCGCCACTCGTACGATCGTGGAGGGTCAGGATACGACATGGAATGAAGGTACTGAGTGGACGCAGATCCGCGCTGTGAAGGATGGCAATGGTGGCTATGTGCTTGATGCAGAAGGTCATGTGACCTTTGATAACGGCACGGATGTTGAAAAGCCTGACCATGGCGAAAATGTTGGCACGCAGGTGGTGCTCAATGTTGATGGCGCGAACACGCTCTTCTTGAACGAATTCTACTCGAGTCCGATTCAGGAAGGTGAAGTTTCTAAGCTCTACTATGAACGCTTGGAAATCAATCCTGTGGAAGGTGGCGATGAAGACAGCCTCACCCTCTGGGCGGGTCGTTTGAATCCTGAGATTGAGGAAGAGGATTCGCTTAAGAATAGCCAGTCGGCTGTGATTACCGTTCAGGGTTACACGAAGATTAATACGAATGTGACCATGGCGCACAACGTGGCCTTCCTCTCCGGTCCTGTGGCCGTGGCAGAAGGTAAGACCTTGACCTTCGACTTCTCGGGCTTCGATGTGATGAAGGTGCCCTCGATGCCGACGGAATACCGCCTCACGGGCTTCCTTGATGAAGTGACGCGTGATCGCGTGAAGCACAACTTCCGTGACGATGACTTGACGAAGAATGCGCGCTCGGTGGACTTGGGTTATAAGACCGATGTCAATCAGTACACCTTTAAGGTGGATCGTCACCCTGTGACGGCATACTTCCGTGACCAGGATGATGTTGATTTGGGTGCAGATGGCGTGAATGCCTCTCAGACGCCAATCAACTTCAACGACCTCTACTACAAGTGGCAGGGTCTTGCGATTGGTAAGCAGATGGACTGGGATGTGGACACCGTGGATGCTGACGGCAACCATGTGGACGAACACGTCTTGGCGAACTTCGTCTCTGTGGATGCAGAAACGAAGCAGCCCAAGATTGTGACCGTGACCTTGGACTCCGTGTCGGATGAAGCCATCAATCTCACCTTGCCTGAATCTGCTCTCAAGAAGCAGGTGACGCATGGTGACGATAACGAAGGTAATCCGATTTGGGAAGAAGTTAACATGCTCGGTGCTGAGCAGCTCATCGTGGGCGACAAGGTCACCGTGGATTATAATGGTAATCCTTTGACGTTGGCTCCTGCACTTAATGCGGCTTCGGCAGAAACCTCGGGTGTGATTCGTGCACAGGGCTTCACGGTTGATACTTGGCGTGCGAACCTCTCGGTGACGGGCGGTGCGCTCGCTGGTGTGGGCAAGATTAGCGGTAAGGTGACCTTTGAAGCAGGTGCGTCCTTGGACGCTTCTGCCACGACTGTAGGTAGCTGCCTCTCCGCAAAGGATGCCGACCTCACGAACCTCAAGGCGATTACGGTGAATGTTGATGCTGCAGCTGGTAAGACGCTGAAGGTGCTTGATTTGCCTGCAGGTCACACCGCAAAGTCGCTTGAAGGCTGCACGGTGACGGCTGTTAATGGCGAAGGCGAAACCGTGGCCACTTGGACTGAATCGGGTGCTACGAATCCGACACTCGTGGTTGTCCGCGCAGATGGTCTCTATGTGACAGGTCGCCCTGTCGTGAAGGCTGGCGAGACTGAAGTCACGAATAATGACCTCACGCTTCCGCTCGCACGTCGCGCCGCAGAACTCAGCGCTACATCGGTAAGCCTCACGGGTGTGGTGAACATGGCAGGTAAAGAAGTGGATGCATCTGTGGCTGATGCTGCAGAAGTCTTCACGAATGTCGCCTTCGATATGACCGAAACGCCTGTGAATGGTGTCGTCACCGCTAAGCTCAAGTATGACTTCGGTGTCAGCCAGATCAATGTCGTGACGATTGATAGTATTCAGTATGTCGTGGCAGAGTTGATTGTCTCGAATCATACGGACCTTGGCCAGAATACTGCGGCGTATGCTGCGGATACCACGATTGATGTGACCGTGAAGGTGGGTAATCAGAGCGTGGTCGCCGATAAGGATATTGTCGAGGCCGCTGATATGACGGGTGCAGAAGTCGCGCCTGCGGCAGAGCTCCCGGCCTCGACGCGCTACGTCCGCTTCCCGATGCCGAGTGGTAACGGCACCTTTGAGATTAAGGCGCGCGCCGCAAAGAGTGCTCAGTAGCAGTAAGCTGATGAGGCATCTTTAAAAAAGCGCGGTGGCAGTGATGTCACCGCGTTCTTTTTTAGGCGGCGTGACACGCTGCGCGTGAATGAGCCAGCCTGTGGCTGGAGGAGGGGGAGGAAGGAGGGCACGCGGTGCGTGAATGAGCCGCTACGCGGGGGATGCGGGGAAGGGGGACACCGCGCGTGAATGAGCCAGCCTGTGGCTGGAGGAGGGGGAGGAAGGAGACTCGCCCTGACGGGCGAATGAGCCAGCCTGCGGCTGGAGGAGGGGAAGGAGGGGGGGGAGATGCTTACACGCGGAGCGTGGTTCATTTGTCACGATGTGACAGGGTGTGTTAGAATAGTCCTTATGGAGCAGAGTGATTTAGAGAAAAAGCGAGCATTTACGCTACGGTATTCACGGCGATTTGTCTTAGTGATTCCGGAGGGTGCGTCGCTGTATGATTCGGGGCTTTATTGGTGTACGGCGGTGACTAAGGGGCGGCGAGGTGTCTTTGCCGAGTTGGTGAAGGGGAGGCTATTGAATACAGACTTGGGGCGTTTTGCGTGGGAGCGTGCAGAGCAAATCGCGCCAGGAAATGTGCAGGTGGTGGCACGTGCGGTAATGCCAGATCATTTGCATCTGTGTTTGGCGATTAAGGGGCGGTTGCCACATGTGGTGACGACGTTGATTGATCGGTGGTTGAGGAGTTTGGAGGAGGAGGCACATCGGAGTGGTGTTTTGCCTGAAGAGGATCGATTATGGGAGGATAAGTGTGTGTGGTTAATGCGGGTGATTACACGGCGGCGTTTTGAGCATTGTATCGCGTATACAAAGGGAAATCGGCTGTCGTGGGTAGAGCGTCATGCGCATCCAGAGATGTTTCGGTATTATGAGCATGTGGAGCACCCGCTATTACCTGAAGGATATGTGTGGCAGGGATATGGGAATTTACGCCTTTTGGATGAGCCAGTGAAGGTGGCGGTCTCTTTGCATCGGCATGAGGTGCCGGGGACAGAGGCGTATGTGCAGTTACGTGAGTGGGCGATGAATGCGGCGCGGACGGGTGGTGTTTTAGTGGGTGGATTTATTTCTCCGGCAGAGCAGCGGCTCTTAAAGGAGGTGAAGGCAGCAGTAGGGAATGTAAAGGTGGTCGTAATGGATGCACGTCCACTGAAGGATTTTAAGCCGAAGGCGGTTGTGAGCGCACATTATACTGAGGGGCGCGTGCTTCGGCTTTCGGTGTGGGAGTCGCCACTATTGCCGAATGAGCAGCGCCACCGTTTTCTTAAAAATAATGAGCTCGCACATCTAATCGCAGAGGTGGGGTGTGCGCCCTGACGGGCGAATGGGCCAGCCTACGGCTGGAGGAAGCGGAGGAAGGGACACGCTACGCGTGAATGAGCCGCTACGCGGGGGAAGCGGGGAAGGGAGACTCGCCCTGACGGGCGAATGGGCCAGCCTACGGCTGGAGGAAGCGGAGGAAGGGACACGCTACGCGTGAATGAGCCGCTACGCGGGGGAAGCGGGGGAAGGGAGCACGCCCTGACGGGCGAATGAGCCAGCCTGCGGCAGGAGAAAGCGGAGGAAGGGACACGCTGCGCGTGAATGAGCCGCTACGCGGGGGAAGCGGGGGAAGGGAGCACGCCCTGACGGGCGAATGAGCCAGCCTGCCGTACCACGCTTATGCAAGGGGGTGGCGTGCTAAGAAAAGGTCTTTCTGCTTCTCCTACTTTACAGAGGGGCGGGTTTATGGTATCGTTATAGACGAAGTAAGTGGAGTATTTCCTATGGCAGAGACAAAACAGCCGCTTTATTTGAGTTCGTTTTTCAATGAGTCTGATATTATCATTGAACAGACGGTTCCTTCGAATTTTAATCTGATTCATCGTTTGACCAGTTTATTGGTGGAGCGTCATCTTCCCGGGACGAATGTAGAGTCCATCGTGGATATGGTGTTGCGTCGTGAGCGCGTGGCACACACGATTGTTGGGGATGGGGTGATGTTGCCGCATGCGCGCATTGAGGGTTTGGCGCGGCCGTATTTGGCATTGGGGATTTATCCGGCGGGGATTCCGTCACCAGAGAGTTCGGTGCCGGTGAAGTTGGTTTTCCTCTTATTGGTGCCGGAGAAGGAGCCGGCGCGTTATTTGCAGATTTTGCGCGCGATTGCGAATTTGCTGCGTGATGCATGTGCAGTGGAGCGTTTGGCGATGTTGGAATCGCCAGAGGCGGTGATGCAGGCATTGCGTCGGAGCGAGTTGAAATTGCCGGACTACATCTGCGCAGGTGATTTGATGGAGTCAAAGGTGGAGTCGCTGCATATGGGCTCGCCTTTGTCGGAAGCATTTGATGCGTTTATGTTGCGCGGGATCCAGGAGTTGCCGATTGTGGATGAAGAGGGGCACTTGGTGGGCGCGATTGATACGCGTGCGCTCTTGGGGAGTTTTATTCCCACGGGGCTGCGTAAGCTTTTCCCGAAGATGCAGGGTAATTTGACGGATACGATGGAGGCGCTTTCGGAACGCTTGCGCGAGACTTCTCGTATTCGTGTGTGCGAGGCGATGAATGACAATATTTGCACGTGCCAGGTGGATACGCCAGCGCGTGAGATCGCCGCGGACCTTGCTGAAAATAATGCAACGGTGTCCTATGTGCTCGATGCGGAACGTCATTTGATTGGCGCGATTCCGTTGAGCCTCTTCTTCCGTCGCATTCTCAAAGACTAATCGCCAATGGGCAAAATTAAAGAAGTTCTGCCTGGACTTGTGGATTTGCAGTATCGCGGCCGCAAGTCGTGGCAGTGGTTGCGCTTTTGGGTTCCGGCGGAGGGTGAAACGCTCCATACGGGACGGACGGTCTTCATCTGTGCCGTGGTAGGTATCGTGGTGGGGCTGATGTCAATCTGGTTCTTCTCCATGATTGAGTGGGTGAAGGTGTATGGTCTGGAGTCGTTTGCGCACTATTTTCCGCCGCCTGCGGATGGTGAATTGGCAATCGCGCATCCTTTAGATATTCGCTACACGCTGCTGAATCGTATGTGGGGTGGTGGCGAAGTGTGCGGGGTGTACATTCCGTCCTTGGGGACCATCTTTGCAGGGTTGATTCGCTTTCTGCTTCCGGGCTTGGGGGCGCTTTTGGCTTGTTTGGTGGCGCGACGCTTTGCACCGTCGGCAAGTGGCCACGGCACGGATACGGTGATTGGGGCGTATCATCACTCTGCGACGGATTTGCCGATTGCGGTGGCGCCGGTGAAGGTGATTGCGTCGTCTTTGGTGATTGGCTCGGGCGGTTCGGCTGGTGCTGAAGGGCCTGTGACGCAGATTGGCGCGGTGTGTGGCACTGCGGTGGCGCGTCTCTTCAAATTAACCCCTTACGAACGTCGCATTTTGCTTGCGGCAGGTATGGCGGCGGGCATTGGTGCGATTTTTAGGGCGCCGATGGCGGGGGCGCTCTTTGCTGCGGAGATTTTTTATCGTGGCTTTGACTTAGAGGGTGATGTTTTGATTCCCTCGATGGTGGCCTCAACGATTTCCTACATGACCTTCGCGTGCGTCTTCGGATGGGATCCTGTCTTTTACACGCCACAGGAATTCTTTAATTCGCCGATTAAATTTGTGTGTTACACACTGCTCGCTTTCATTATTGCGGCGGCGGTGCGCTTTAACATCCTCTTCTTCCGTCAGACGGAGATTGCCTTCCATCGTTTAAAGGTGAAGCCGTGGCAGAAACCGCTCATTGGCGGTTTGATGGTGGGTGCGCTGGGGCTTTTTTTTCCGCAGATTCTCTCCTCTGGGTATGGCTACATCCAGCAAACCTTACAGGGCAACCAGGCGGTGTTGGATTCGCCTTACTTTGGTCAGCACATTGTGTTGTTGCTCTTGGGCCTTGGGATTTTGAAGGCGATTGCGACCTCGTTCAGCGTGGGCTCGGGCGGTTCGGGGGGCATGCTGGGCCCAGCACTTTTCAGTGGTGCGATGTATGGCGCGAGCGTGGGGGCATTGTTTGATTGGCTCTTCCCAGATTTGCAGATTAGCATTGCGAACTGCGCAATGATTGGCATGGCGGGCTATCTTACGGCAGCGGTGCGTACGCCCCTCGCGGCAATTTTGATGGTGAGTGAATTCACGGGCAACCACAATCTGCTTCTGCCAGCGATGTGGGTCTGCGGATTCTCCTTCTTGATGACGCCCGGGTGGACGCTCTACAAGAGCCAACGCCGTGACCGCGACTCTTCGCCGGTGCATCAAGTGCGACACAGTTCGATTCTCCATGCTTCTGCGGTGCGCGTGCGGGCAGTCCCGCGTGCAAAACGCCCCAAACAATCTTAATGCTTTAGCTCGCGAAGGGGCGCTTGAGGCCCCGTTCGCTGGGTTTATTTCCTTCAATTTTAACTAATCTAATTATGTCTGACGAATCTACACTTCCTGAAGAGCTCGCTGAGGAAATCCGCACCCGTGTATTTGGCGAGGGATTTATCCGTCTTACGCAGTCATTAACCCGTGATGGGGCACCCTTCCGGATTTCGTTGCGTCCCGTACGCCTCAAAGGTGAGGTGTTTATGCAAGCGGAGATGTGCGACAATGGCCGTACACAGGTGCGTAACCTTTCTGATAATGCTGCACGGAAGGGTTTGGAAGATATTTTGCGCCAACCCGGCAAGCGCGATTTGCATGTGATTAGTACGGCAGGGGATTTGCATGTCCGCGTGACGAAGAAGGGTAAACCGCTCGTGTCGCGCGGCAAGCCGAAGGCAACCGCTGGTGCAGAGGCTCCGATTATTCAGGACGGGCACGACCATGTGAAGAAGCAACCCCTCACCTCGTTTGACGCGGTGCCGCTTTTGCGCGTGTTGGGGTTGGCCGATAACCGTGGGCAGATTAAGCCCTCGATGCGTGGCAAATACGATCAGGTGAATGCCCTATTGCGTGCGGTCGAACCCCTCTTGCCGGCCACGGCACCAACGCAGTTCTCCGTGGTGGACTGCGGGTGCGGTAAGGCGTATTTGACGTTGGCCCTGCATCGCTATTTGGTCTGCGCGAAGGGTTGGCGCAATGTGCGCATCCTCGGCATTGATAAGAATGAATCCGTGATTGCTTCTGCGCGTGAGATGGCAGATGCACTGGGCATTGGCGATGAAGTCACCTTCCAGGTTAGCATGATTGAGTCGGCGGAGTTTCCAAAAGAGCCCGACCTGGTGATGAGTTTGCATGCGTGCGATACGGCGACGGATGATGCCTTGATCGCCGCAGTGAAGACAAAGGCGGCAGGCATCCTCTGCGTGCCGTGTTGCCAACACGAATTGCACCACGCCTTAGAAGGTGGCGATGCGATGCGCGCGGTTTTGCGTCATGGGATCTTGCGCGAACGTTTGGCCGATCTCTTAACCGATACTTTCCGTGCTCAGGTTCTGCGCATTTGCGGTTATCGTGCCCGCGTGATGGAATTTGTCTCTGCTGAGGCGACTGGGCGTAATATCCTTATTCGTGCCGAAAAGGGTGTGCGCCCTGGTCTCGGGGAGGCGGTGGCAGAATACGAAAAGCTTTGCGATTTCTGGGGCGTAGAGCCCTATATCGGCAAGGCCCTCGCCCCACGCCAACAAGATTGACGCACTGTCTACGACGTAATGCAGGGCGTGGGCATCCTTTGAAATGTCTATCTGCCCGCGGAGAGAAAGCGTATACTATCTCCGTTAATTTGGTAAAACGATTTTAATGAATGCAAATTTAACGAAAGGAATTCTCAAATGAAATTGAAATTAATCGCCTCCCTCTGTGCTGCAGTCACCGCTTGCGTGGTGATGGCCTCCGAAAAGCCCGCCATTGAAGGTGCTGAACTCGGTAAGTGGACGATGGATGTCGCCGCAGCAAAGACGCTCGCTAAGGAAACGGGCAAGCCGCTTTTCTATAACTTCACGGGTAGCGACTGGTGCGGTTGGTGTCAGCTCATGGATAAGAAGGTCTTCTCTCAGGAAGCTTGGCAGGCTTATGCGGCCGAAAATTTGGTGTTGGTCTGGATCGACTTCCCGCGCAAGAAGGATCATATGCCCGCAGGAATGCTCGAACGCAATGATGCACTCGCCAAGCAGTACAAGGTGGAAGGTTATCCTACCTACATCATCCTCGCTCCCGATGGTGAGACGGTAATCGGTGACCTCGGCGCAGAAACTGAAGGCGGCCCCGAAGCTTTCGTGCGTAGTGTGCAGCGCGTGCTCCTGATTTCGAAGATGGAAACGCTCCTCTCTGCAGAAGACTATGCCGCGTGGCAGGCTTTGGATGGAGAACGTAAAGCCCTCGAAACGAAGGTCGCTAAGTGGCAGGATAAGGCGCGTAAGGAAGCAGAAGCCTTCCAGATGGCCTTTAAGGAACTCGCCGGAAAGCGTAATGCACTCTTGGATAAGGCCGTTGAAGCTGAGAAAAAGTAATCCAACCTTTTTCTTGTAAAAATAAAACCGCACGCAGAGGGCGTGCGGTTTTATTTTTAGGAGGGGCGTATGCAGGGCGACGCCGCGCCCTGCCGCACCACGCTTAGGGCGGCTAACGCCGCAGGTCGATGGGGAGAGATGCTACGGCGCGGAGGAGGGGTCGAGGTGGGGGCTACTTCGCCCCCGCACCCCTCAGGCAGGACTAGTCCTGCACGCTGCGCATCCTACGGATGCTTTTAGGGATGCTCACGGGAGGGACGTGGCGGCGCGGAGGAGGGGACGAGGTGGGGGCTACTTCGCCCCCACACCCCTCAGGCAGGACTGAGTCCTGCACGCTGCGCATCCTGCGGATGCTTTTATGGTGCTCACGGGAGTGACGCTACGGTGCGGAGGGTGCAACCTGGCACCGCAGGTGGATTGTTTTTAACTTTTGGTTGCATATAGGTGTGAAATAAGGTATTCTATAGGTAGAAAGATTGTGTTATGACATCAATGCGATACATCCTTTTCTTTTCCGTGATGCTTGCAGGTTCGCTGCAGGCGCAGAATTGGCTTTCTCCTTCTAAGGATGCTGAAGGCAAGCCCATCCAGTACACCTTTTTAGAGAAGGGGACGACGATGGCGGATGGCACGAAGCAGATTTCTTTGCCGTCTGCAAATGCACCTGGTTGGTCGGTCTTTAATGCGCCTTCGAAGGCATTAGAGGCGGCGCAGCCCTATGATATTTCGACTGAAGATAAGACGAAGGGTGAGCTGCGATTTAATGAGCGCCTTGATAACAAGCAGACCTTTTTGGCGCTCGGCATTAGCCAAGATGCTAATGATGTGACTCAGAATCCTGTGGCGATGACGCCCACGGCGGACAATAAGATTCGTGTAGATTCGGTGTATGCAAAGGTGCGCTTTGTGGAGTGTGCCGAAGTACCAGATATCACGATGCTGAAGGAGATGTATCCTTCTTACGATGAGAGTCCGAGTGTCTTGGGTGATTCGGCAGTGTCGGTGGCGGCGAAGTTGGGGGTTTTCGTTGATGCTTTTGGTCGCTTCCAAGTGGCGCGCATGAGCGCAGATGCGATTGGAACGGGCGAACCTGAAGATTATGCCTTTGAATTTGTTGAATCGAAGTACACCTATTCGGATGTGGATGCCAACTGCGATGATGTGACGATTCGTATTGAATTCCGCACGTATTGTGAAGATGGTGACACGTTTGGCCGTCGCGCCTTTCGTATCTATGCGCAGGGCGAGGATAAGGATGGGGCGCTGCAAGAGAAGTGCTTGACGGAAGGTCTCGGCTATCCGTGGTTGATTAATGAAGACGGTAATTACCAGTTCGACTTCTCCAAGTTAGGGGAAGGTGAGTGGTTTTATGCGTTGGATAGTGGTGTGATTTTCACGGGCGCGAATACATTGGATGCTTCATCGTTGGACACTTTGAATCGTTTGGCGGTTTCTGCAACTGCGGGTGGCTTCTATTCCGCGTGGATGGAGATGGCGGAGTTTGTGGATCACAAGACGCTCGCCACGTATGAAACGGCACAGTTTACCTCGTATGTTGCGACGACGAATATGGCGCTGCACAATCTTTATACCGATTGGGCAACCAAGTACAACGTGGATCTGACAGACTATTTGGTGAAGAAGACCGAAGGAGTTTCGCTTTTCTCGGCAACCACTTCTGCGGATACAGAGAGAGCCTTTGATGCGTTCTTGCTCTATATGGATCCTGCAACGAATGCGCCATTGCGTCTGACCGTGACGGGCATTGTTCCCGAGGGTGACACCCTTTCTTTCACGGTGACTGGACCTGAAGGGTGCGATTTACGCGAAGCGGCTACCCGTGCAGCACGCTTGTGCATTCGTCGCGCGGCAGACTTGGCCTCACTCGCCACTGCAGAGTCGAAGGAATACGATATTGCTTTCTCGGCTGATGGCGCCTCTGCCTCTTTCGCATTGCCTAAACTTGAAGCGGAGACTGAACTGCCCTTCTTGCAGGCAACGCTTGTCCCCGTGGCGGATGTTGAATGAGTCACAACACAGAGAACCGCGTTTGAATGCAAAAAGCTTAAACTTTTTGCGGGAAAACGCGGCTTTTCTTTGCCTTTCGTATTGATTTAATGTATAATTTCACGCTGATTTCAAGGAGTTTATAGAAATGAGCGCAACAATTGAAGAAATTCGGCACAGTGCGGCCCACCTCGTGGCCTCCGCCGTCTGTTCGTTGTTTGATAATGTAAAAATTGACATCGGTCCGGCTACGGATGATGGTTTTTATTACGATTTTGATTTGGAACATCGCCTGAGTGCGGAAGATTTTCCGGCGATTGAAAAGGCGGTTCGGAAGTTGATTGGTGCGAAGTTGCCCTTCGTGCGTGAAGAAGTGACACGCGAACAGGCGACGGAAATCTTTAAGGACCAGCCTTACAAATTGGACCGTTTGGCCGATATCCCAGAAGGGGAACCGGTCTCGATTTATCGCACAGGCGATTATGTGGACCTCTGCCGTGGCCCTCATGTGGAGCACAGTGGGTGCATTGGTGCGGTGAAGTTGATGAGTGTGGCAGGTAGCTACTATCGCGGTAACGAAAAGAATAAGATGCTTCAGCGTCTCTATGGTATCGCGGCCACCTCGCAGAAGGATCTTGATGCGATTATCAACCGCATTGAAGAGGCCAAGAAGCGCGACCATCGTAAGTTGGGTAAAGAATTAGAACTCTTTACGATTACCGAAAGCGTGGGGCCTGGTTTGGCACATTGGTTGCCCAAGGGTGCACGCGTTCGTGTGGCGATTGAAGACTATTGGCGCAAGGAACACTTCCGCCATGGTTATGAAATGCTCTTCACGCCGCACATTGGTCGCGCCAACCTCTGGCAGACCTCTGGCCACCTCGGCTTCTACAAGGATGGCATGTTCCCCCCGATGAACGTCACCGAGGGCGAAGGCGACAAGGCTGTGCAGGAAACGTACTATGCTAAGCCGATGAACTGCCCCTTCCACATTCAGGCTTATCTCGCGAAGAAGTACAGCTATCGTGATTTGCCGTTGCGTTGGGCAGAACTCGGCACCGTGTATCGTTACGAGAAGGACGGCGTGCGCCATGGTCTCTTCCGTGTGCGTGGCTTTACGCAGGACGATGCGCACATCTTCTGCGCACCGGAGAAGATTGAAGACGAAATTCGCTTCACGGTGAAGTTCTGCTTGCACATTTTGCATCGTTTCGGCTTTAAGGATATCACCGCTTACCTCTCCACGCGTCCCGAAAAGGCCGTGGGCGACCCCGAAAAGTGGGAACAAGCCACTGCGTCGTTGCGCTCGGCACTCGAAGCCGAAGGCATGCACTACGAAGTGGATGAAGGCGGTGGCGCATTCTATGGTCCGAAAATTGACATGAAGATCAAGGATGCCCTCGGCCGTGAATGGCAGCTCGGTACGATTCAATTCGACTTCAACCTGCCCGAACGCTTTGATTTGACCTATGTCGGTGAAGATGGTAAGGAACACCGTCCCTACATGGTGCACCGCGCACTGCTCGGTTCGCTCGAACGCTTCTTCGGCATCTTGATTGAACACTATGCCGGCGCCTTCCCTGCGTGGTTGGCTCCCGTGCAAGCGAAGGTGCTGCCCATCACGGATGCACAGCTCCCCATGGCGAAGGACGTGCTTGCGAAGTTGCAGGCGGCTGATGTCCGCGTGGAAATTGACCCCTCCAGCGATAAGGTGGGCGCAAAGATCCGCAAGGCAACCCTCGCAAAGATTCCGTACATGCTCGTCATTGGTGGCCGCGAAGCCGAAGCAGGCGTTGTGGCCGTGCGTAGCCGCGAAAAGGGCGACCTTGGCACCATGACCCCCGAAGCCTTTATCGAGATGATTCGTCAAGAAACATCTCAGAACTGAAAACAACAACCCTAACAGGAGAGATTCACTTGGCCTTCCCCCAAGACCGTCAGGAACAGAACGGACGCAAGACAAACACCTTCGTCCGCACAAACTATAAAATCCGCGTGCCGGAAGTTCGCGTGGTTGATTCCACCGGCAAGATGCTCGGCGTCATGCCGACACGCAAAGCGCAAGCCCTCGCTGAGGCACAGGGACTTGACCTCGTTGAAATTACGCCCGGCGCTCAACCGCCTGTGTGTAAGTTGATGGACTACGGCAAGTTTCGCTATGAGGAAAGCCTCAAGCAGAAGCAGGCCCGTAAGAATGCTAAGGCAACGCAGGTCAAGGAAATCAAGTTCCACGCCGCGACGGATGTCGGTGACGTGACCCGTAAGGTCAAGGAAATTCTCGGCTTCATTGAACAAGGCAACAAGGTTAAGGTCTCGCTGATGTTCCGCGGACGTGAAAACGCACACCGTGAACTTGGTCAGGAGATGATTGATAACGTGATCAATCTCTGCGGCGAAAAAGTTCAGGTGGAGCAGGCTCCCAAATTGCTCGGCCGTACGCTCAGCTGTATGCTTGCGCCGAAGTCTGTTAAGGGTGGCAAGAAGGCAGCTCCCGCTGCTGAACAGCCCCAGCAGGCGCCTGCACCTCGTCCCGCAACTGGCCTTAGCCCGACCCGCTCCTAAGGCATGAAGCGACTTGTCTTTGTCGGGCCTGGACGTATCGGCGAAGCCGTACGCGCCAGCTTTGAATCAGAAGACTACACCATTACCGTGCTCTCTCGTCGAGAGTACGGTAATTTTTTATCGCCTGACTTCGCACCTGAGGCGGCCGTTGCCACGCTTACCGCGTGCGATGCGGTCATCTTTTTTGCGGGCTTATTTGAGCTCAATGCACCTGAAGCGCGCATGGAGCAGGCGAATTGTGGTGCGATTCGGCGATTGGCGGAAGCAATTCACGCCCGCTTCCCGCAGGCTCAGGTAATTACCTTCCTTGATGCGCGCATCCACCGCACCCTGGAGTCTCTGCCAGAGGCTGTGCGCGCCTATGTCAAGTCCAAGCAAACCCTTGCCCAATGGACGCTTGAAGCGGCCAGCGACTGGGGCAAAAGTACAGGTGCGCGGGTTAATGCCATTGCGCCAGGGCCTGTTCTGCCGCCGCCCAATAAGCAACACTCCGAGAAGGCGGGGGACTGTTTAACGCCCCGCCCAACGCCTGCGGATGTTGCCGCAGCGCTAAAATTCCTGCTCCATACGCCCTCGGTGACAGGGCAGGTGCTCTATGTTGCCGCGGGGCAACAATTGCTTTAAGGGCGAAAGCCGCGCGTCATGAAGGTGGAAATGGCCGCTTTTTGCGTTGAAAAACGTCAAAATGGCGAGATTTCTCTCTTAGATTACGAGACAGGCGCGCGTAGATTTTGATACAATGTGTACGAATTACTTTGTGAAACGTTAATGAGACGGGAGCAAGCATGAAAGAAGTCGGCGTTGGAATTGTCGGATTCGGTACGGTAGGTGCCGGTGTCGCAGAGGGACTTTTGAATGGAATGGCTTTGATTTCCCGCCGTTGCGGTGTGAATGTGGCACTGCGCGGAATCGCGGATTTGGATATTACGACCGACCGTGGGGTAAAGGTTCCGCAAGAATTACTTTCCACTGATGCATTGGCACTGACTACACGCGATGATATTGACATCGTGGTGGAATTGATTGGTGGCACGGGCATCGCCTATACGGTGGTGAAAACCGCCCTTGAAAATGGCAAGTCGGTGGTCACCGCGAATAAGAAACTTTTGGCAGAAAAGGGCGCAGAACTCTTCGCCTTGGCCCGTGAAAAGGGCGTGGATCTCTACTTTGGCGCAAGCGTGGGTGGCGGTATTCCGATTATTCGCTCGCTGCGTGATGGTTTGGTGGCCAATGATATCAAGGCTGCCTACGGCATTCTCAATGGCACTTGCAACTACATCCTCACGCGAATGGCACGTGAAGGCGCAGACTTTGATGCCGTTCTGGCCGATGCTCAGCGTTTAGGTTACGCAGAAGCGAATCCCTCTCTGGATATCGACGGCTTTGACACCGCTCACAAGATTTGCATTCTCGCCTCGCTCTCTTACGGCGTAAGCGTGCCGCTTGATAAGGTTCAGGTGGAAGGCATCCGCGGACTTGACCTCGTGGATGTGAAGTACGCTGATGAATTGGGCTACGTCATCAAGTTGTTGGCCGTGTGCAAGGCACATGATGGCAAACTTGAAGTGCGCGTCAATCCGACGTTGGTGCCGAAGAAGCACATGCTCGCCTCGGTGAGCGATGTCTTCAATGCGGTGCTCGTGGATGGCTCAATGACGGGCGATACGCTCTATTACGGTCGTGGAGCAGGGCGTGCTGCCACTGCCAGTGCAGTGATTTCCGATATCGTTTCGGTGGCACGTCACGTGGCTTCTGGTGTGCCGCGTGAAGCAGAACCGCTTCCCGTGATTGAAGAAAGCCCGCTCGAACTCTTACCCGCAGAGGCCTGCACCAGCCGTTACTACGTGCGCTTGATGGTGAAGGATGCCTGTGGCATGGTGGGACGTTTCGCGACCATCCTCGGCGATCACGGCGTGAGCATCTTCGCCGCCAGCCAGCATGAGCCGACCGAAGAACAGCGCGCAGCGGGTTATGTGCCCGTGGTCATTCTCACCCAGCCTGCACATGCGGGCGATTTGAATGCCGCGCTCTCTGAAATTCACGCTGCAGGTATCGTGCAAGCCATGCCGCGTAGCCTCTGCATCTTCTAAGTGATGCGGCGCGCAAACGGCGAAAACAGGTTTAATTAAGTCCCTGATAAGGAACATAACACAGATGAAAGTTTGTAAATTCGGCGGCTCTTCTGTCGCAGATGATATTCAAATCCAAAAGATTTTTGACATTGTTTCCTCCGACCCCGACCGTAAGATTGTCGTGGTCTCTGCTCCCGGTAAGCGTAATAAAAATGACACGAAGGTAACGGACCTGCTCATTGAGTGCGCGGGTCGTTGCATCACGGATCGCGATCACACGGAGGTGTTGGACGCGATTGTGGAACGTTATGCCGTGATTCAGCGTGGCTTTGATTTGGATGATGATATCATCGCAGAAATTCGTGCTGACCTTGAGGCACGTATCGCTAATCGTGATCCCTCGGATGCTGCTCGCTTTATGGACGCCATGAAGGCGGCAGGTGAAGATAACTCCGCACGCATCGTGGCGGCAGTCTTCCGTAAGAAGGGCGTGGCAGCAGAATATGTGAATCCGAAGACCGCAGGCTTGTTGATGTCGGATGACTTTGGTAACGCCCAGGTGTTGCCCGAATCGTATGACCTCTTGGCTCAGGCCATGCGGAATCGCAACTACATCCAGATTTTCCCTGGCTTCTTCGGTTACACCCGTTCGGGCGATGTGGCCACCTTCCCGCGTGGCGGTTCGGATATTACTGGTTCGATCCTCGCTGCGGCAGTGAAGGCTTCGGTGTACGAAAACTTCACGGACGTCGATGCCGTCTATCCTGTGGATCCGCGCTTGGTGCCGGAAGTCTCTGTGGGCATTCCTGAGATGACCTACCGTGAAATGCGCGAACTCTCCTACGCTGGCTTTGGAGTCTTCCAGGATGAGGCCATTATTCCCGCCGTTCGCGCCGCCATTCCGATTAATATTCGCAATACCAACCGCCCCGAAGCACCGGGCACCATGGTGGTTCACCACCGTCGCGCACGTCAGGGTTCGGTCGTGGGTATCGCTTCTTCCACTGGCTTCTGCACGCTTTACATCGATAAGTACATGATGAATCGTGAAGTCGGCTTCGGTCGTAAGTTGCTTCAAATCCTCGAAGAGGAGGGCATCTCTTACGAACACATGCCTTCTGGTATCGACAATGTGTCGGTCGTCTTCCGTGAAGAGGGCTTCACTCCTGAAGTGGAAGGGCGCGTCCGCGATCACATCATGCGCGACCTCCAACCCGACAATCTGCAGATCGAACGCGGTACGGCGTTGATCATGATCGTGGGTGAAGGCCTTTACTACACGCCGGGCATGGCCGCTCATGCGACGCTCGCGCTCTTCCGTGAAGGAATTTCCATTGATATGATGAACCAGGGCTCCTCCGAAATCTCCATGATGTTCGGCGTTCAGACCTCGCAACGTGAGAAGGCCGTGAGAGCACTCTATCACGCCTTCTTCAAGGGTTAATCAAACGCGCAATTGCGCGTTGAACAGAGGGCGTCTCTGCAAGAGGGACGTCCTTCTTTTTGAGTCAATTGAGAATGGCCATACTTTGGCCGATTTTCGCCGAGGGTCCAACGGCACTTAAGGGGGGCAAACATGCGGATTCTTTTGGTAGGTGATATTGTGGGTTCGCCAGGGCGGGCTTGTTTTAAGCGCGTGGCGCGTCAATTATTGGAGAGCGGCGAGGTCCATGCGATTATTGCCAATGCTGAAAATGCGGCGGCAGGCAGCGGAATTACCCTTCCTGTGGCGAAGGAACTCTTTGATGCGGGTGCGACCTTGATGACCTTGGGCGATCACACGTGGGGCCAGAGGGGGTTTGATGCGCAGATTG
Organism: Kiritimatiellia bacterium; assembly: GCA_017558005.1. Taxonomy (GTDB): domain Bacteria; phylum Verrucomicrobiota; class Kiritimatiellia; order RFP12; family DVOR01; genus Spyradenecus. The sequence continues at coordinate 69,257 of JAFYWN010000014.1, forward strand.
GCTGCGACAAACGCATTGTGCGTCCTGCGAATTTCCCTGAGTCGGTCCCAGGCGCGACCACTGCGATTGCCGAGACTGCATTGGGGCCGATTGCCGTGGTGTCTGTCTTGGGCCAAGTCTTTATGACGCAGTGTGACAATCCCTTCCGTGCGGTGGATCGCGTGTTGGCGACAATCCCTGCGACGATTCCCGTCTTCGTGGATGTGCACGCTGAGGCGACGAGTGAGAAGATTGCGATGGGCTATTGGTTGGATGGCCGCGTGGCGTGCGTCTTTGGCACGCACACCCATGTGCAGACGAGTGATGCGACCTTGTTGGCGAAGGGTACGGCATACATCACCGATGTGGGCATGACAGGTCCGTTGCATTCGGTTATCGGACGCCAAATTGAGCCGGTGTTAAAGAAGTTTACCACGGGTATCCCTGCGCGCTTTGAGGTGGCTTCTGGCGCGACGAAGTTAGAGGGCGCCATTGTTGACTTACCGCGTGGCGCACGTTTCCCCACTGCAATCACCGCCGTTCGCTATACCTTCGATGACTGATTCCCTGCCGATGTGGGCGCTTGAAGTGATGATGGCCTGCGCCAGAAGCGCGGGCCATAAGGCGTTCATGTCGGAGATTGAGGCGGCGATGAATGACCGTCTCTTTGAGGCGGTCGGCGATGAAGCATGGTATGGCCACTTCCCGCCGTACTTTCGCGTCCACTCTAGAGAGTTGACGTTGCCCGAAACATGGGAGCCGCTCTCTGAGGCGGAGATTTTCGCTATCTTTGAGGCAGGTGGAAGTGGCCTTGCGCGCATCTTTTCTTCCTACGAACCGCGTGCAGGGCAGGTGGCGATGGCCTTGGAGGTGGCGCGTGCTCTCAATGGACGCACACATCTCTTGGCTGAGGCCGGAACGGGCGTGGGTAAGAGTTTGGCTTACTTAATCCCCTGCGCCTTGTGGGCGATTCGCAATAACCTGCCGATTGTCATCTCCACCAATACGCGCAATTTGCAGTCGCAACTCCTCTCAAAAGACCTTCCCCTCGTAGCCAGATGCCTTGCGGGCACCTCGGCGCAAGGCCGCGCACTCAATGCGGTGGTGTTGAAGGGTCGTGGCAATTACCTCTGCTTAAAACATTTTGGTGCCTTTGTGGAGGGCGGCTTCGAACGCCTTTCCGAACAGGAGGCACTGCTCTTCGCTGATTTTGTGGCATGGGCCGCCAAGACGACCGATGGCGATATGGATGCTTTTCGCCCCAAACACACGCGCGGGGATATGACCTTCATTCGTACCTTTGGGTGCCACTCAAGTTCTTGCACAGGAAAAACGTGCCGTTTTTACAAACGTTGTTTCTTGCAACAGGCCCGTCAGGCGGCACTTTCTGCGGATTTGATTATCGCTAATCATGCCCTGGTCTTTGCGGAATTAGCCAATCCTGGCAAATTGTTGCCCCCGCATGCGCAGATTGTCTTTGATGAAGCGCACAACTTGGAGAATGCGGCGACCTCTGCGCTATCGGGTGAAATCTCGCCTATTACGCTTTACGAACTCTGCCAGAAGTTGGCTCCTAGTAAGGGGCGCGAGGCGAGCAGTCTCTTTCAGCAAATCAAAACAGATTTTATTGATAAGGCGATTAAGGATACCGCCGAGATTGCACGCGTGACGGATATGTTGGCCACGTTGCGCAAACATGGCTTGACGCTTTCGTTGGGAGGGAAGAGTCTCTTCACCACCCTCTCGCAATTCTTTACGCAAACGCCAGAGAGCACCATTCGTTATCGTTCGGTCCCGGATGATACCTTGCCGAAAACCGCCGCTGGCCAACCCCAATTGCGCCGCGAGGTCGCCCTCGGTAATAGCGCCTTTCGCAGCGCAGAAACCTTCGTGCCTGAGGCGGAAATCGCAGAGGGTGCAGAACGCGTCATGCGCACGTTGGGTGATGCAGGGGTGATGTTAGAACGTTTCCAGGGTGAAATTGTGCGCTATGCGCCTGCCGAAGGTGAAGAGAATCCATACGAAGATGTCCTCGCCGCAATTAAGACTACGCGTGACCTCTTGGATGCCTTTGGAAATGAGTTGGATGGGCTCTTGCGTGGAGATGATCCTGGTCGTGTCTATTGGATGACGCGCCTCGCGCCTGAGGAGCACGGCGTCATTTTGACCGCCGCCCCCTTGGATGTCTCAATCCAACTCAATCGTCTGCTTTACGACCACAAAGAATCGGTCATTTTCTCCTCTGCCACCTTGCAAATTCGCAATGATTTTGGCCACGTGCGCCATCGTCTGGGCTTAAACTTAATCCAACAGCCCGACCGCATCCGTGAATTTGTTGCCGAGAGTCCCTTTGATTACCCGAAGCAGTGTTGCATGGCCGTGCCAGACTACCTGCCGGATATCACTAAAAAAGAAGAGTATATCCTTGAGCTCTCGCGGTTGATGTTCCAATTATTCCTCACGGCTAATGGGCGCTCACTTGCGCTCTTCACCTCTTATGAGATGCTAAAAGCCTGCGCAGAGACCTTGGAGCCGCACCTGAAGGCGCGCGGAATTGATCTCTTAGCGCAGTCTGCTACGCTCAGCCGTGATGCGATGACCGAAGCCTTCCGCGAACAAAAACGCCCCACCGTCCTGCTCGGTACACAGAGTTTTTGGGAGGGCGTGGATGTGATTGGCGATGCGTTGAGTTGCGTCATCATTGCACGTCTACCCTTTGAAACGGTGGGCGACCCGCTCTTTAAGGCACGATGCGAACAAATTGAAAGGGCAGGGCACTCCTCCTTTGCCGAACTTTCCGTGCCGCAAGCCGTCATTAAATTTAGACAGGGATTTGGTCGTCTCATCCGCAGCCGTTCAGATAAAGGCATGGTTGTGGTGGCCGATACGCGCATTTTGCGAAAGAACTACGGCACCATCTTCGCCAATTCCCTCCCTGTAAAAGTAGAATCCTACGCCAACCGCCCCTCCTTGGTCGCTCGCCTAAAATCCATTTTGAAATGACCCACGGCCGCAGTGGGCCGTGGCCACGATAAATACCGTCTTCTAATCGGCCGCTGTACGCCTCGTTTCCAGAGTTCTTTCTTTTTCTCCTCGTGAGCACCAGTAAAAGCATCCGTCAGGATGCGTAGGGTGCAGGACTCAGTCCTGCCGCAGGGGTGTGGGGGCGGCGTCGCCCCCACATCATCCTCCCGCCTTCCCTCGGCGCTTCTCTGCCACAGGTCTTTTGGCGTTCAGCCCACGCTCCGATTCAACGCTATTGAAATGCTCAGAGAATTTCACTGAAATTCAAAAGTATTTCACTGAAACACTAAATGAATTTGACTGAAATACTCAGAGAATTTCACTGAAATTTAAAAGTATTTGACTGAAATTCTAAAAGTATTTGAGTGAAATACTGGACTTGTTTTGATAGGGTGTGGTTTTTTGTGTGGTTTGATTTTGGAGAAAAGTGGCCTTGTGTGAACGTCAACATTTCCACATTTCTACATTTAATAAAAACGGTTTCTATGCTATACTTTTCGTAACCGCAGATGAATCATTCTCACTACAGTATAGAAGCACGAACGGCACGGGCAAATCGCGTGACGTGGTTGTCGATTATTGTCAATACATTGCTCATGATGGTGAAGTTGGTGGCGGGTATTTGGGGGCGGTCGTCGGCTTTGGTGGCGGATGCGCTCCATTCTGCTTCGGATTTTGCCACTGATTTTGCGGTCTTGATTGGCATGCGCTTGGCGCAACGTCCTCAGGATGGCGATCATCCTTATGGTCATGGCAAATATGAAACGTTAGCCGCCGTGATTGTGGGCGTAGCCTTGGCGGCGGTGGGCATGGCGATTTCATTCCACGCGGGGCATACGCTCTTGGATGCGTGGTGGTGGGGGAAGTGGCCGCAACAGCCGACCTATTTTGCGTTGGGCGCGGCGGTGGTCTCCATTGTAGTGAAAGAGGCGCTTTACCAGTTAACGGTGAAGGTGGCGCGTGAGACGCGGAATGACGCCTTACTTGCGAATGCGTGGCATCATCGTAGTGATGCGTTGTCTTCGATTGGTACGGCGCTTGGCGCGGGTGTGGCGGCAATGTTTGGTGGCGCGTGGGTGCTTTTGGATGCAGTGGCGGCGGCTCTGGTGGGGGTGATTCTCCTCAAAGTGGCATGGGAGATTGTGCGTGATTCGCTGGATAAGCTGATGGAACAAGGCATGACGGTCGAAGAGACGCAGCAAATCTACGAATTTGTACGCGCCATTGATGGAATTTCAGAACCGCACCACTTGCGGTCGCGCCGCGTGGGGACGGTGGCAGTGATTGAACTGCACTTCCGCGTGGACCCCGAGATGACGGTGCGCGAAAGCCATGGATTAGCCTCGCAGGTGGAGCACTGCTTGCGGAGAGCCTTTGGCGCGGATGCAATTGTGACCGTGCACGTAGAGCCCCTAAAGCAGACTCAAGTGGCGCTGGGATGATTGAAAAGGATGTTTTAATCGGATAAGGATGGATGGTATGAAGAGAGTAATTGGAGCGATACTTTTGCTAATGGTGTGTTGCGCGCCGGTAGCGCACGCAGGTCTCTTTGGTGAGAGTGAAGAGGAAAAAGCAGCACGCATTGCCAAGCATGTGGCAGATGTCTTGCGCGAACCGAATAAGGTAATTGCGAAGGCGCAAGAGGCGGTGGAGTTGGGGGATACAGAGGAGGGCATTCGCCTCTTCCGTAAAGCGCAGACGATGCTTGAGGAGATTGAAGCAACAGAAGATACGCGTGGAAGCGCGTTTGCTACCCTGCGTTTGAAGAAGTTTCACTGCGTATCGATGTTGGACGCATTGGTCCTAAAACAGTCTGAAGTGATGGATGTGCGTCAGGCGGTGACAGACACCTCCGAACTCGCCGCGCGCTTGGCGCAGGAGCGTGCCGAATTGATTGCGGAGGCCGAACGCCAAGAGAATCCAAACGCCCTTCCGAAGCCGCCTACGCTGGCGGATCAATTGGCAATTGAAGAGGGGAAGGCTGCCCTTGCGCAGGCCGCGGTGGAGCGTTGCCGCATTGCGGTGGGCGCAGCGAAGGCTGAGTTGGAAACGGCGACGGCCGCTTTTACAGAGGCCGTCAAGGTGCACACCGCCGCAGATACGCAGTGCTTTATGGCGGACCAACACTTCCAGCAGGCTACGCGCGAACAGAAGAGCGCCGCAATTTTGGATGCCTTGCGCGCAACCTTGGAGGCGGCCAAGCGTGACTTGACGGAGAAGAAGGAGGCGCTCGCCGTAGCAAAGGAGAAGCAGGCGAGTGCAAAGGCGGCTGTAGAGGCGGAGGAGGTGCAGCTGAAGGAGGCCGAGGCGGCCTTCGCAAAGGCTAAAGAGCCCGTAAGGGTGTTGCGTAAAGCGATTGAAGATGAGGCTGAGGCGGCTCGGAAAAAGGCGGCCGCGGAGAAGGCAAAGGCTGAAGCGGAGGCGAAACGCTTAGAGGCCGAAAACCTGAAGCGGAAGCAGGCCGAAGCGGAAGCCGCCGCAAAGGCGCGCGAAAAGGCGGCCGCAGAGGCCGCAGCGCGTGATGCTGCGTTGAAGCAAAAGGCAGCAGAAGAGGCGGCCGCACTGAAGAAGGAACTGGAAATCTGCGAAGAGTTGTGGCGGATGAAACATGTGGAGGCCTTTGAGACCCATGTGACGGAAGCCTTGGCAAAGTGGCCAGACTCTGCTGAATTGATGGTGCAGTTGGCGCGGTTGCGGTTGATTCAGGGCCAGGAAGAGGATGTGCTCGAATTGATTTCAATGACGTCCAGTAAGGGAAAGACGGGGAAGCAGGCCGCCTTCGCTGCGGCGGGCGCTTACTTGGTGAAGGGATTGCCCTTCGAAGCGATGAAGATCTTGGAACCCGTCATGGAGTCTTCGCCGAATGATCCGGATGTGTATTTCAATATGGCTGTGGTTTTAGTGCGGTTGCCGGAGGTGGACCCCGATCGCGAAATCGCCGCAAAGTACTACATTCGGAGCATTGAACTCGGCGGATGCCGTTCGTTGGTCTTAGAACGTCGCCTTGGAATGGAGTAAGCAGATGCAGGATCCGATGACAGAAAAGACGCTCGCCTCGCGCCGCATTTTTGAGGGGCGCGCATTGACGATTGATATTTTGGATATTGAATTGCCTACGGGGCGCACCTCGACGCGCGAGGTCTTGCGTCATCGCGGTGCGGTGTGTATTCTTGCGCAACGTCCCGACGGCAAGTTCGTTTTAGTGCGTCAGTATCGCAAAGCCGTAGAACGCACGCTGTTGGAGTGCGTGGCCGGATGTATGGAAGCGGGCGAGGCGCCCGAAAGTGCCGCCCTTCGCGAGACGCGCGAGGAGACGGGTTATGCGGTGGATCAATTGGTGGCGATTGGCCACTCGCTTCCTGCGCCAGGCTATTGCGATGAGGTGCACTACCACTTTTATGCCCGCCTAAAGCCGCTCGCGGGCGAATTGCAGTTGGATACCGACGAAAATCTCTATCCGGTCTTCCTTTCTGCGGAGGAACTCGACACCGCGATTGAGGAGGGCTCCATTGATGATGGGAAGACAATCATCCTCTGGGATTGCTATAAGCGCGCTGTGAAGCGTGGGGAGATTTAAGATGGCGGTGCCAGAGATGGATGAGGGCGCACAGGCGTTTTATTGGAATTCGATTTCCGATATGTACCGCGAGATTACGCGGATTGATGATCAGGATTTTCATTATGGGCCACTCTTGGCAGGCGAAAGCGAATTGCAGTTGTTGCCACCGCTGAAGGCGGGGATGACCTCGTTGGAATTGGGGTGCGGCGAGGGGCAGAATAGCCGTTGGTTGGCACGTCAGGGTCTAGACTGCGTGGCAGTGGATATCTCTGAGGGCCAACTCGCCTACGCGCGCAAGGATGCCGAAGCCGAGGGGCTTGAGATTGATTTTCGTTGCGCTTCGGTGGAGCAGTTTGACCCCGCAGGCGCGACCTTTGATTTAATCACGAGCTCGCACGCCTTTGAATTTGTCGCAGATCCCTTTGAACAGGTGAAGCGCATCGCAGGGTGGTTGAAGCCCGGCGGCACCTTGATGATTTCCACCGTCCACCCTGTTTACAATGGTGAATGGGTCTCCGCAGAGGAGGAGGATGGCTCGGAGACGTGGGGCCGTCTGCTGATTAATTACTTTAGGCCGATTGATGATGTTCGCGAACAGCCCACTGGTGAGGGTGTGCCCGTTATCTCACGCGCCTATCCTGTGAGTGCGTGGTTTAATGCCTTTCGCGCGGCTGGCTTGGTGGTCGAACGCCTTGAGGAGCCGCCCGCTTCTGAAACGCCTGCGTATGCCTCGGAGGATTGGTTGGAGGCGATGGATGAATGTGCCGCCGTGCCCACGACGATTATCATCGTGGGGCGTAAGCCAATCGTCGCATCGTAAGGTAACTCAGGTGGCGTGAGATGAAACCTGGCATTGAAACGTGGCTCGCAACCGCTAACCCCGCCTGGCGGGTGGGTCTGCTCTCGCATCAAGCCGCCTTGTTAAGCACGGGAGAAACCTCCGCGCAGGCGATGCGACGAGTCTTCGGTGCCAATTTTAAGGCGTTGTTTGGTCCAGAGCATGGCTACTTCGGTGTGGCCGCCGCCGGCGAAAAGATGGCGCACCAATCGCACCCGCACTGGGGCATCCCCGTCTATTCGCTCTATGGTGAGTACAGAAAGCCCACCGCAGAGATGTTGGCAGGGCTGGATTACTTGGTGGTAGACTTGCAGGATTTGGGGGTGCGGTGTTACACCTACTTGGCTACGTTGCTCTTGGCCTTAGAAGCCTGCGCAGAGCAGGGAGTGCAGTGTGTGGTGTGTGATCGCCCGGTGCCGTTTCATACGTTGGAGGAGGGGCCCATTGCTGAGGCGGAACACTTCTCCTTCGTTGCGCCGTGTGCACTGCCCTTTGTGCATGGTCGCACGCATACTGAAGTGGCTACATGGCGGGGTGCAGACTTTATCCCCGCGCCAATGGTGGGATATGACGAACGCTTTACCTTTGAGCGCCCCGCGGGTTTGCCCGAGTTTTTGCCACCGAGCCCCGCTATTCGCACGTGGGAAACGGCGCGACTCTATCCAGCTTTAGTCTTTGCTGAAGCATTGCCACAGTATGACATCGGGCGCAATAGTGCGATGGCGTTTCGGATGTTGGGCGCGCCGTGGATGGAGGGCGAAACCTTTGCTGCGGCATTTAATCGCCTTGCCGTGCCAGGCGTGCGCGCCTTTGACTTTACGCAGGGCACAACAGGTGGAGCGGTCCGCTTTGTGATTACGGATCAACAGACCTATCGCCCATGGCAAACCGCCTGCACGCTCTTGGCATTGTTGCGTGAACACTACGGAGACGAACACCTCTTTGCGCATCCAGAGGCTCGTCCTGCATGGATGACGAAGCTTTGTGGTTCGCGCACCTGGCAGGAAATGTTCACGGATTTGCGGATTGATGCCCCTGAAAAGAGTCGTACAGACCTCATCTAATCCATCCTCTTTACCTTTAATAGGAGAGGGTGAAAAAACGAAAAAGTAACTTTTTTCAAAAAAAATTAAAAAAATGAAAAAAAGTGCTTGCATCAAAAATTTTATTGTTGTATAATGTGCCCCGTTTTAAGCGCCTCTAGCTCAATTGGATAGAGCATCTGACTACGGATCAGAAGGTTGGAGGTTCAAATCCTCCGAGGCGCGCCATTCTCCCACATTGCGGGATTGAGCAGCCAGGTAGCTCGTCAGGCTCATAACCTGAAGGTCATAGGTTCAAATCCTATTCCCGCTACCAATTTCCTAAAAGCCGACTGAGAAGTCGGCTTTCTTTGTTTTTACACCCCACGGCTTCACAGAGGAGGGCGGCTTCTTTAGCAGTCTTCTGCCAGGGGTGCCATGAGGCGAGCACCTGCGAGGCGGCCTAAATAATCTATCTGATAATCTATTCATAATCTATCTGACAGGCGGGCCGTTGCCCGTCTCACCTATCTTCTATGCTTTTAGTCTATCCATCGATGGAGGCTTTCTTACTTCAGGATAGATAAGGCAGGCAACGGCCTGCCGCTCAGATAGGTGATTGATAGATAAGCGGCTCCGCCGCGGATACCATGAGGCGCCATCTGCGAGGCGGCCTAAATAATCTATCTGATAATCTATCCATAATCTATCTGACAGACGGGCCGTTGCCCGTCTCATCTATCTCTATCCCGTCTCATCTATATTTTAATGAAGCCTTGTCCGCGCTGGATAGATGAGGTAGGGGTGCTGTATAAGCATGAGACGCCACCTGCGAGGCGGCCCTAATAATCGATCTGATAATCTATCCATAATCTATCTGATAGGCGGGCCGTTGCCCGTCTCATCTATCCCATCTCTTCATCTCTCCCTCTCTCTCTCATCTATCTCTCGATGCTTTTCGCCCCCTAGCCTCTATGGCGCAGCCACCCATCCCTCTCCCGCACCCTCTCTGTGGGAAGCGCTGTTTTATTGGGAAAAGTGTGGATAATGTTTCCCATTTGGCAGAAAATATGATTTAATATTACGGAATAACGAAAAGAGGCTAAAATGCTTGATATTAAGCGTATACGTGAAACTCCCGATGAAGTTCGTGAAGGTTTGAAGCGCCGTTGGATGGACCCGGCGTTGGTGGATGCGGCGTTGGAACTTGACACACGCCGTCGCACGCTCGTAACAGAGGTGGATTCGCTCAAGGCGAAGCGCAATGAAGTGTCGAAGTCGATCGGTGTCCGCGTGAAGGCGGGCGAAGATGTGACGGCGATTAAGGATGAAATGCGCGCGCTGGGCGATGAAATCGCGGCAAAGGATGCCGAAATTCGCACGGTGGAGGAGGACTTCCGCGCGGCGATGTTGCGCATTCCGAATGTGCCGAATAAGGACATCGCGACGGGCCCCGACAGCTCTTGTAATCGTGACGTGCGTCACGTGGGCGAAGAACGTGTCTTTGATTTTGAACCGCTTGACCATATCGCCCTCGGCGAAAAGTTGGGCATCTTTGATTTTCCGCGCGGCGTGAAGTTGACGGGTACAGGCTTCCCGATTCTCTTGGGGCAGGGGGCAAAGTTGCAGCGTGCCTTGATTCAGTACATGCTTGACTTGCACACGCAGCAACAAGGCTACACTGAAATGTTGCCGCCCTTCGTGGTGAACACGGCCTCCATGATTGGCACGGGCCAATTGCCGAAGATGCAGGATGATATGTACCACTGCGAAGTGGACGATTTCTGGTTGATCCCCACCGCAGAAGTGCCGGTGACCAACTACTACCGCGATGATATCTTGGATGCCGCCCAACTCCCTGTGAAGATGACGGCTTACACACCGTGCTTCCGTCGTGAGGCAGGTTCGGCAGGTAAGGATACGCGTGGCATCCTGCGCGTGCACCAGTTTGACAAGGTGGAAATGGTGAAGTTTGTGGATCCGGCCACCTCGTATGACGAACTCGAAAGCCTGGTGAAGGACGCAGAAGATGTGTTGACCGGCTTGGGGCTCAACTTCCGCGTGTTGGAACTCTGCTCTGGCGACATCTCGTTCTCTGCCGCGAAGTGCTACGACATTGAACTGTGGGCACCTGGCCAGAAGGCATGGCTGGAGGTCTCCAGTTGCTCGAACTTTGAAAGCTTCCAGGCGCGTCGTGCGAATATTCGCTTCCGCGGCCCTGATGGTAAGCCCACCTTTGTGCACACGCTCAATGGCTCGGGTGTTGCCTTGCCGCGTTTGATGATCGCTATTCTCGAACAGTGCCAACAGGCAGACGGTTCGGTGTTGTTGCCTGAAGCAATTCGTCCCTACATGGGCACGGATCGTCTCGTACCGGTGAAGTAACGCCATGGCTAAGACTGTTGGACCCTTGCAGATGTGCCACTGGGGCAATCCGATCCTTCGGAAGCCCTGCTTTCCCGTGGAAGTGATTACCGAAGAACTGCGCCATTTGGCAGTTGACATGATTGAAACCATGTACAGTGCCAATGGCGTCGGTCTCGCCGCACCGCAGATTGGCCGTAGCGAACGCCTCTGTGTGATTGATGTGCCAGAAGATGCCGAGAAGGAAGAATACGTGGAGGTGAACGCCTCTATCCCGATGCCGCTCGTGATGTTCAATCCCGAAATCCTCTCGAAGGAGGGTGAACAGATCGATGAGGAGGGGTGTCTCTCCTTCCCGTCAATCCACGCCCCCGTAACGCGCGCCGATAAGGTCTCCTTCACCTTCGCGGATATCAATGGTCAACGTCAAATATACACCGCCTATGGTCTCCTCGCGCGCGCCGTGCAGCATGAGTTGGAACACCTGAATGGCGGTGTCTTCATTGACAATGTCACCGATAAGACGAAGATTGACGCAAAGCTTGAGAAGTTAGCAGCCAAGACCAAGCGTAAACTCGGCCTCGCCTAATCGCTCCGTCTTCGCCAAAGACCGCGCAGACGGATACCCTTCCGCCTGCGCTTCTTTTTACCCTGTGCTCAGAGAATTTCAAAAAAAGAATCCTTCTCACCGCTTAAACGCATCGGCATAATTGATTTGAATCACCTTGGAGTTTTTTGGATGAAAACGTTCCTGCAGATGAAATTCGTGCTGGCACTCCTCTTGGGGTGCGGCGGCTTGTGCGGTTGGGCACATGCAGAGATGCGCTTGACCCTCTTAAAGGAGGAGGCGCTGACTGCAGTGTTTCATGCCGAAGCAGAGACGCTCTCTCATGAAAAGCCCCTCGTGGGGACGTTGGAAATCACGGGGCCTGCCACGGAGGAGGTCTCCATCCCCGACCTGCGGGACCGTTTTCGGGGCTTTACCTTTGTGGAAGACTTTTCTGCAGGGCGCACTGAAGTCGCAGGGAAAGCACGCGCGCGGTGGCGTTTTCGTCTCACGCCGGGTGCGGAGGGACCGTGGAGCCTGCGTCCCTTTGTGGTAACAATCAAAAATACGCGCACGGGGGCGCTCACTCAAAAACTCACGGCGTTGGTTGAGTTTCCGGCACCGCCGCCCTTGGCTATTGCAACAGGCGCGATTGAAGCGGAGTTGGAACCCGAATGGGTTGCGCCAGGTTGGCGTACGATTGGTTCGTGGGTCTTGATTACAGGGGGCATTATTGGCGCGCTCGCCGCACTCTGGCCGCTGATGCGTCGCATCCGCCGCACGCTTCATGAGCGCACGCTTTCGCCTGAAGCCCGCGCCAAGTTGGAACTTGACCGTCTGCTCGCCGAGAATCTCCTAGCCCAAGGTCAATTCAAACGGTTCTATTATGGCCTCACGGGCGTGGTGCGTCGTTACTTTGAGCGTGGCTATGCGCTTCGCGCCACCCGTCAAACCACTCAGGAATTTCTTGCCGCCATTGCAGCAGATGCGCGTGTAAGCGCAGAAGAGCGTGCCGCCTTGGCCCAATTCCTCACCGCCGCCGATGCGATCAAATTTGCGGGCATTGATGCCACGGTCGCAGAAGCAGAGGCCGCCACCCGTCACGTCACCACCTTGTTGCAAGAAGCCGCCGCCCACCGCTTGCAAGCAGAGACGGCGCAGGGGCAGTAAGCGCGCCGCGCCGCTTTGGGGCCTTTTAGGACGTCGCTCAGTTCGCGCAATAAGCGCGCAGGGGAGGCGTCCTTTATTGTTCCCCAAAAAACACCACAATGAGTGGCGCACTTTTTAGCCCCCTGCGTCCAAGAGGTGCACCTCATGAAAAGGCTGAAATAGCAACCTTTCACAGCAGATCGGGGCGGGGTAAAGGGGCGCAACCCAGAAACAACGAAAAAGAAAACGCATTTTTTGTTGATTTCAATTGCTCAATCATGGTACTATGTTGTCGTTGTGATGTGCCTTCGAGTGAAGTGTCACATGAACGAAAAGGGGATAAAACCCCGTAAACAAGGACTTTTAACGAGGCAAACGCAATGAACTTCAAGACGATTCTTGCATGCGCAGCTCTCTTAATTGGCATCGGCACCGCCACCGCCGCAGTTGAATCGGATGTCGTCGGATACACCACCATCACCATGGAGGCAGGTAAGTGGTATATGGTCGGGACGCCTTTTGTGGCCTTGGATGATGCCACCGCGAAGTTGAATAATGTGTTCACTATTGGTTTTGGCGAGGGTGACACTTTACAACTTTATAAAGACGGTCAAGGTTACTCAACCTATCGCTGGAATAAGTATAAGAATGGTTGGGCTACCTCTACGTTCTCGGTTGCATCTCTTGCAGATGTGGTCCTTCCTGCTGGTCAGGCCGTTTTCATCAATAAAAAAATTGATGGCGAAGTAGTTCTTTCTGGCAAGGTCGCAGTTGAAGAGGCTGTTACATTTGGTAGTGAAGCGGGTAATGCTTGGGATCAATTCGTTTGCGTTTACCCTGAAACTGTTAAATTGAATTCTATCACATGGACAGGGATGGCTGAAGGGGATACGCTTCAGATTTATAACCCTGGTGATGAAGTAGCGGGTGTCGCAGCGGGTTATGTTACTTATCGTTGGAATAAGTACAAGAATGGCTGGGCCACATCTACGTTCTCGGTCGCACCTCTTGCAGAAGTGAATGTTCCCGCGGGTCAGGCATTCTTTGTAAATAAGAAGTCGGCGGGTAAGGCGACTTGTGTTCGCTAATGTTTACGCGATAGAGATTTATTTGAAAGGGATAAAATGAAAAAGAAAGTTTTAGCGTTCATTTTTGGCATTGTGTTTGCCAATATGGCATTTTCCGCGGCCGTTTCGTGGCAGGCGGGTTTCTTCTCTGCAGATTATGCGGATGGAACTTGCTATTTGGTTCTTACGCAGACTACGGTTACCGCAGATCAAATTAGTACGTATATTGGTCAAAATGGTTTGACCTATACAGGCTCTGATTTTGTTGCAGCGGGTAATTCTGCAGTTCAGAACATGGAAGGTTTTTACTTGACAGAAGGTAAGAGTGACAATCTTGGCGTAGGTAATTATTCTGCATTCTTGTTTGTTCTTTCAAACGATTCTTCGAAGTATCTCATCACAACGATTGAGTCGGTCTCCATTACAGATGGCACTCCTCAGGGTGCTAATTATGATATGGGACAGGCATGGGTTGATGAAGCCGGTCAGGCATTTATTGCTGCAAGTGGTACCGTTGGCACCACACCTTCCGAACCAGGCACCGGCGGTGGCGATGTCCCCGAACCGACCGCACTTGCTCTCTTGGCACTCGGTGTGGCAGGTTTCGCACTCCGTCGTCGCGCCTAAGCGCACACGGTATAAAAGAAAAAAGCGGCAGTCCCTGCCGCTTTTTTTATTGTCCCCCCCTCTTCAGAGAGATAGGATAGATAAGGCAGGGGAGCAGTATGAGCATGAGGCAGGGGGCGGTGTGAAGTGGTGGCGTGGCGAGTCCCCCTAAATAATCTATCCATAATCCATCTGATAACCTATCTGATAGACGGGCCGTTGCCCGTCTCACCTATCTTCTATGCTTTTAGTCTATCCATCGATGGCGGCTTTCTTACTTCAGGATAGATAAGGCAGGCAACGGCCTGCCGCTCAGATAGGTGAGGGATAGATAAGCGGCTCCGCCGCGGATACCATGAGGCGACCATCTGCGAGGAGCCCTAAATAACCTATCCATAATCTATCTGACAGACGGGCCGTTGCCCGTCTCATCTATCTTTTAAAGAAACCTCGTCCGCGACTGGATAGATAAGGCAGGCAACAGCCTGCCGCTCAGATAGGTGATTGATAGATAAGCGGCTCCGCCGCGGATACCATGAGGCGCCATTTGCGAGGAGCCCTAAATAACCTATCCATAATCTATCTGACAGACGGGCCGTTTCCCGTCTCATCTATCCATCTCTCCACCATCTCCCATCTATCTCTCTATCCCTCTCTCTCATCTCTCTTTTATATCTCTATCTCTTTATCTCTCTATCCCGTCTCATCTATCTTTTGTTACAATACTTTTATGAGTACGAAGTCTTATGATTTACCACGACATTCATCTAATGTGAGCCTTATCACGGCTGCGCATCATGATTTAAAGGGGACAGGGCGTTATTTTGTGACGATGGTCACAGAGGGGCGTCAGCCAGTACTCTCTGTTATTTGTCAGGGTGGGTATGCGCGCTGGACGGAGGTGGGACAATGTGTGAATGATGAGATTCATGCATTGACAGAGAAATGGCCGATTGCGATTGATCGTTTGGCGATTATGCCAGATCACATCCATCTCTGCTTTCGTGTGACTGAAAATCTTAATCAGAGTATTTTGAAGATTTTGTCGAGTTGTCGTAGTTTTGAACAGAAAGAGGCGGGGTTTAATAGTGATACAAAGCGTCTATGGGAGCGTAAATACCGTTTATTTGTAGCATTTAATCGAGAGGCTTATGGGCGTTGTATTGACTATACTGCGGCGAATCCACTGAGGTGGTGGTTGACGCATCATCATTCAAAGATACTGACACCACAGATGGTCGAACACGCGCTATTACCGAGTGAATTTCAGTGGCAGGCTGTTGGACATTTGACACTCTTAGAGTCGCCACTCTTTTTCCCAATTATCATCCATCGTAAAGATACACCCGAACAGGTGGCACAATTAGCGTCTCAAGCTTTACGTGTGGCACAAAATGGCGGCGTGATAGTCGGAGGTTTTATTTCTCAAGCAGAAAAGGCTCTATTGAAAGCATTGTATGCGAAAGTGCCAGACTTGAAATTAATTAGACTTGTGCCACATACATTGTCTGGTTATAAACCTCCTGCACGTGTGGTAGATGCCTTTGCACAGGGACGGCGTTTATTGTTAACTTCTGTACCTGGGGTACAAGAAGATGAGACTTGTAGTCGGGTGGTTTGTCTACGTCATAATGCTGTGGCAGAACACTTTGCTGAGACATCTAAGGGACTTTGTTTACCTGAGATAGGATAGATAAGGCAGGGGTGTGTTAAGTGGCGGTGTGTGGAGAGCCTAAATAATCTATCCATAATCCATCTGATAACCTATCCATAACCTATCTGACAGATGGGCCGTTGCCCGTCTCATCTATCTTTTAAAGAAACCTCGTCCGCGCCTGGATAGATAAGGCAGGCAACAGCCTGCCGCTCAGATAGGTGATTGATAGATAAGCGGCTCCGCCGCGGATACCATGAGGCGACCATCTGCGAGGAGCCCTAAATAACCTATCCATAATCTATCTGACAGACGGGCCGTTGCCTGTCTTGTCTATCTTCCATCCCTCTCTGCTTTTATCCCCTCACTTCTTACTTCTTACTTCTTACTTCTTCCTGCGCCGCAGGCGCCCCCTCGGGCGGTGGATTCGTATCAATTTGTGAAATTCGTGGTTCTTAATCCATCCTGGCAGTCCTTTACATGCTTCGCAGATGCGGGGGGATAACCAACCAACGGGGCTACGCCCCGCTCCCCACCTTAGTGCGCCACCGATTCGCTTGTCACAGCGGCTCGTCTGAGTGCTGGGGGAGCGCCACTATCACACTGCTGGAGGAGTGGGGCACGCCTTTTGTCACAGCGGCTCGTCTGAGTGCAGCTAGGGGAGCGGGGAGCGCAGCGTCCCCGTTGGTTGGTAAGGCGCGGCGCGCCTCCGCTCCCACGCTGTGCATGGATGCATGAGGCTGCGCTGTGTGAGGAGGATGGCTACCGCTTAGAGAAGTGATCGATAGATAAGCGGCTGTGTAGTGGCTTCGCCTTAGTAGTCCATTAATTTGGACCAGGTGGTGGGGGTGCGGCGGTCTTTTTCGGGGGTGACGACGGCGAGGGAGAGGCGCTCGGGGGTGAGGATTTCGGCCGCGAGGGTTTGGATATCTGCCGCGGTGACGTTTCTAAATCCTTCAAGGATGGCTTCGGGGTCGGGAGGAAGGCCGAAGAGGACACGCCCTGCTGCCCAACCGATGGGGGCGCCGTCCATGCGCAGTCGGAAGCGTCCGCAGAGGTAGTCGCGGGTGCGGCGGAGCTCTGCGGTGGGGAGGGGTTTTTCAATGATTTTGCGAATTTCTGCGAGGATTGATTTGGTGCAGTTGGCCGCTTTCGCCGCATCGCATCCCGCGGTAATTAAGAGGGCGCCACAGTCTTGGCAGAGGGTGGTGCCACTGGTTACGCTATAGCAGAGTCCCTTGCGTTCGCGGATGTTTTGAAAGAGGCGCGACATCATGGTTTCGCCGAGTGCGCAGGAGAGGAAGGAGAGTGCGGGGAGGCGGGAGGCTTCTAAGAGGCCAGGCGCGCGCCATCCGAAGGCGAGTTGGGTCTGTTGGATTGCGCGGCGGGTGAGGGTGAGGGGGTCTTGGGGGCAGGCGCGAGAGAAGGGTTCGGGGTCGCGCAGGGTGGTGGGGTTAGAGTGATGTCCCGCGAGTTTCTCAACAGCTCTAACGCACTTTTCGTGGGAGATTCTGCCCGCGAAGGAGAAGACTGTCCTGGAGGGAGCATACTGTGATGCACGATAGTCCAACAAGGTCTCGCGGGGAATATTGAGGACATTTTCAAGGGTGCCGAGGATGGGGCGCCCGAGGGGATGGCCGGACCAGAGTTGGCTACCGAGGCGATCCATGGCGACGCTATCGGGTTGGTCATCGTACATAAAGATCTCTTCGGCGATGACTTGGCGTTCGCGGTTGAGCTCTTTTTCATCAAAGGTCGAGTTGTAGTAGAGGTCGCCGAGGACTTCAAGGGCGGCGAGGGCGCGGTCGTAGGGGAGTTTGGCGTAGTAGCAGGTGTTATCTTTATCCGTAAAGGCATTGATGGAGCCGCCTTGTCCCTCAATGGCTTGTGAGATTGCTTTGGCGCTACGCTTGGCGGTGCCCTTGAAGAGCATGTGTTCAATGAAGTGGCTGGCGCCGTTTTGCGCCTCGGTTTCGTTGCGGCTGCCCACGCGCGCATGGATGGCGACTTGTACGCTTTCGGCGTGGGGCTTTTCAAGGGAGACGACTTTGATGCCGTTGGAGAGTTCGGTGATTTGGAGCGTGTCGAGCATAGGGAAATGGATTAGTGGGCGCCGAGGCGCAGGTGGCGGTCAAAGCCCTCGGGGATGTGTTCGGGACGATGGGCGATACAAAGAACCGTAAGTGTGGGGATTTCGCACAAGAGGCGCGAGATGAGGCGCAGGAGCTTTTTGCGTTCGGCAGTTTCGAGATTGAGGCAAGGCTCATCCAAGAGGAGGAGGTCAGGGGAGGCGACCAATGCACGAACGATGAGCACCAAGCGGATGTATCCCGCAGAGAGGGTGCCAAGGGTGTCATGGAGACGTTCGTGGAGGCCCAACGTGGTGAGGAGGTGGCGCGCAGTGGCGCGTTGGGTCGACGAGGGGGCCTTACGGACGCCATTTTTGGTAAAAATGCCAGAAAAGACGACCGCTTCAACGGTCTGCGTGGGGTCAATCGCGGCCTGGGCTTCAGGGGAGACACTCGCAATGCGCGAGCGAATCTTCCAAAGCGGAACGCCTGGGCCGAGTTTTTGGCCGAAGCGAGTAATGTCGCAGGCGTAAGCGTAGGGATTGTCTCCTGCAATCAAAGAGAAAAGGGTGGTCTTACCAGAACCATTGGGACCCGTAATGACCCAACGTTCCCCTTGGTGGACCTCCCAATCCAAGTCGTGGAAGAGTTCGCGGCCGCCAGGTTTGTGCGAGAGTGCACGGATGGAAAGGACGCAGGGCGTGTCTAACGCAGGTGGATTCCGAGAGAAGGAGAGCTTTTCGATTGCTTGAATACGGGGGCGATAGCGACCCTGCGAGCGAATTTCGCAGTTTTCCAAGCGCAGGCGATGGGTGATGAAGGGAGGGATTTCATCTTCGTTGCGAACGGTTAAGATGAGGGTGCGTCCCTCCTTCACAAGCGTGGAGAGCGTTTGGGTGAGCGCCTCTCGCATGACTTCATCAAGGCCTGCGTAGGGGTCATCCAAAATTAGGATAGGGGATTGGCGCAGGATGGCGCGGGCTAAAAGGAGGCGGCGGTGTTCGCCATTACTCAAGTGTACGGTCCAAGAATCAAGGAGGGGCGTCAACTGTAAGGCATCATCTAACCAAGCGCGCATACGTTTGAATTCGGCACGTTCCTTTTTCTCTGGTGGGCGTACTTCAAAGGGACTCACGCAGTGGATGGACTCGTAGGTCAGACAATCGGCCACCGTGCGAAAATCGTATTCAATCGAGGCGTGATAACGCGCTTCAGCCCAGGAACTGCCTGTGGCATTTGCTTGATCTCCAAAGGTGACGAGGCAAGCGGCGTCAGGATAGAGGCGGGCGAGTTGGGTGGTGAGGAGGGTTTTGCCGCTGCCGACAGGGCCAGAGACAACCCATTGTTCGCCCGCCTTGAGGGTCCAGGTGCGGGCGGAGAGTGTTACTGAAAAGTCATTCATTGGGTAATTGTTTCAAGAATTTTTGCGCCAACGGCGGACTTGTCCAAGAACGCAAAGAGACCGCGGGCAATCATTTGGGCCGCCATCGCCATGAGGATGACGCCAGAAACTTTAGAGAAGATGCGGATGATGTTTTTGCCAAAGACACGTTCTAATGCTTCTGCGAAGTAGAGAATCGTGCCGAGGGCAAGGATGGCGCCAAAGAAGCCCACAATGCCAAAGGCAAAGGTAAACCACGAGACGTCGGGCGCCTTTAAGGCTTCTGCGCCGATGATGATAATCGGCGAGACGCAGGCGGGGCCCATGATAATCGGAATGCCGAGGGGAACCACGATGATGTCGCGAACGCTTGTGGGGCGCGCAGAGGCGGTGGGGGTGTCGCTACCGAGAGCTAACTTTTGCGCCATAATCATCAACAGAATCCCTGCGCCAATGCGGAATCCATCCAAGTCTAAGCCAAAGAGGTTGAGAAATACGTTGCCGGCGAAGTAAGAGATGATTGCAACGACAAGCACTACATATGTGACATGTACCGCGACATAGCGTTTGTCTTTTCGAGACGCGCCTTCTGTCAGCGAGAGGAACATGTTGAGAACGAAGAATGGACAAAACAGGAAGAACAGTTTTACGAAGTTGCCCCAAGCGAATAGTAATGCTTCAGTCATGACCTCTCCTTAAAAGATAAGTAGATGGGTAAAAGTATAGCACAAAGTCTGCTTAACGTGCGTCAATACAATGTGTAACTTTTGATTCAGCGCGTGTAAAATGACAGCATGTTAGGCGCAACGGAGAAGCGGTGGAGCGCGATTGATGCCTTTGTGCACCTTGGGGGAGGTAGGATTTTTTTAGTGATTTATTGTGTGGCGGAATTTGCTATAATGAATGCGTTTATTTTCAGAAAGGAAACCGTTATGTCGAAACGTCCTGTTTGTTTGATTATCCGTGATGGCTGGGGTATGAATCCCCGTTTTGATGGCAACTCTGTCTTCAGCGCGAGGACGCCGGTGATTGATGCGTTGCGTACGCGTTATCCTTGGTGCCGCATTGAGTGCTCTGGCGAAGAAGTGGGCTTGCCTGACGGTTATCAGGGTTCCTCTGAAGTCGGCCACTTGAACATGGGCGCTGGCCGCATTGTGGAACAGGAACTGAAGCGTATTGACGACGGCCTGAAGAGCGGCGAACTCTTCAAGAGCGACAAGTGGGAAGCCCTCATCGCAAACTGGAAGCAGAACGCTTCTCAGCTCCACTTGATGGGTCTCTTGCAGGACGAAGGTGTGCATGCGCACCAGGAACACCTCTTCAAGATCATGAAACGTGCTCGTCAGGAATATCCTGAAGGTCGCATCGTGATTCACCCCTTCCTCGATGGTCGTGACACCCCGCCGCGCTCTACGCTCGAATATCTTGCCAAGCTCCAGACGGTGATGGCAGAAGTGGGCGGTTGCGTCATTGGTACCGCAATGGGCCGCTACTACGGCATGGATCGTTCTAAGAACTGGGTGCTCACCTCCGAAGCCTATGAATGCATCGTCTCTGCGAAGGGCAAGCCCTACGCGAAGGTGGAAGATGCCGTCAAGGACGCTTATGACAATTTGAAGACGCCCGATGGCACCGAAATGACGGATGAATACATTCCGTGCTGCATCATCGGCGACTACGCAGGTGTGAAGGATGGCGATAGCGTGATGCACACGAACTACCGTCAGGACCGCGCAATTCAGCTCACGCAGGCCTTCTTCTGCGATGACTATGCTGGCACGCGCTCGGTGCGTCCGGCAGTAACCTTCCTCGGCTTCACCCGTTACTGGGATGAATTCGAAGCCTACTTGCTCGGCGCAATGGGCGGTGATGGTGGCATGGATATGCTCTTGGGCGAAGTCGTCGCCAAGGCAGGTATCCGTCAGCTCCGCATCGCTGAAACGCAGAAGTTCCGCCATGTGACCTCCTTCTTCAACGGTAAGAGCACCAAGCCTTACGAAGGTGAAGATCAGGTTGACGTGCCCAGCCGTTTCGACCCCGCAACCTTCGCCTCTCACCCTGAGATGGAAGCTTACAACGTCACGACCGAATTGCTCAAGCGTTTGGAAGATAATCCCTATGGTTTCATCGTGGTGAACTACGCCAACTGCGACATGGTCGGTCACACCGGTGACCTCGCCGCCGCTACGAAGGCTGTGGAAATCGTGGATGAATGCGTTGGCAAGGTGGTGGAACGCCTCCTGGAACTCGATGCCCACGTGCTCATCACCGCAGACCATGGTAACGCGGAACAGATGGTGGACTACGTCACCGGCATGCCTAAGACCTCTCACACCCTCAACAAGGTGGAGTGCATCTATGTGGCTAAGGATGCTGACAAGCGCACCATGCGTGCCGATGGTAAGCTCTCTGATATCGCCGTGGCTTGCATTGACCTGCTCGGTCTCGAAAAGCCCGTGCAGATGACGGCGAACAACCTCTTCGTGGACTAAGTTCACGTCGGGGCGTTTACCACCCGTACTAGGGCGGCGGACCTCCCGCCGCCCGCTCTTTCCAGAAAGGCAAGTGCAACGATGAATAACGAACATCTGAATCGTATTGGAAAGCTTCAGGCGGCAATGGCCGCCGCGAATGTGGATGCCGTCTTCTTATATTCCACCGTCAATCGCAACTACTTCACTGGCCTGACTACCAGCAATGGCTTGCTCTTGGTTGAGCAACAAGGGACGCCAGTGTTTTACACCGACTTCCGTTATCTCGAAGTGGCGCATCGCGTGCTGAAGGGGATGGATATCCGTAAGTTTAAGCCCGCGAAGGAACAGCTTGCAGACTATGCCGCTGCGGCGAAGTCTTGGAAGACGATTGGCTACGAAGGCAATCTCACGGTGGCACAGTTCTTGCCGCTTCAAGAGGCGATGTCTGGTGCGAAGTGGGTCAGCGTTTCGGCAATGGTTTCCACGCTTCGTGCGGTGAAGACTGCTGGAGAAATTGATGCAATTCGTCGTTCTGCGGCAGCAAATGATGCGCTCTTCGCCGATTTGATGGATACCTTTAAGGTGGGTATGAGCGAATTGGAGATGTTGCGTCAGTTCCGCATGAAGCTCGCTGCACGTGGTTTGACCGAATCCTTCTCGCCGATTTTGTGCGCAGGTGTCAATGCAGTGGAATGTCATCACCAACCCGATGAGACGGTGTTGCAACCCAATAGCGAACTTTTGATTGACATGGGTGTGGTGGTCGACGACTACTGTTCGGACATGACGCGTACCGTGTTCTTCGGAACGCCCACCGCACGCTTCCGCGAAATTCACAAGATCGTCTTGGAAGCAAACTTGGCCGCAAAGGCCGCGGTAAAGCCTGGGGTGCGTTGTTGCGATATTGATGCAGTGGCACGCAATATCATCAAGGATTATGGTTATGGCGAATACTTTGACCACTCGCTCGGCCATAGCGTGGGCTTGGAAGTGCATGAACAGCCAGCCTTCGCTGCTACCTGTGAAACCGTGCTTGAACCAGGCATGATTATCACCAATGAACCCGGCATTTACATCCCCGGAGACACAGGTGTTCGTATCGAAGATTTGCTGCTCATCACTGAAGATGGATGCGAATCGCTCTCTCACACCCCGCACGAGATTGTGATCCCATGCTAAAGAAAGAACCAAATCAAGAACGCATCGCATCGCTCGTTCGAGAACTCTTGATTGAGTTGGGCGAAGATCCTGATCGTGAAGGTCTGTTGAAGACGCCTAATCGTGTGGCGAAGGCAATGACCTATCTCACGCAAGGATATCGTCAGACCCCGCAAGAAGTGCTCAATGGCGCGGTGTTTGAGTCAACGGCGAACAACATGGTGATTGTGCGTGACATTGAGATTTACTCGCTTTGCGAGCATCATCTCTTGCCCTTCTATGGGCGTTGTCATGTGGGCTATATCGCCAATGGTAAGGTGGTCGGGCTCAGCAAGGTGGCGCGTATTGTGGACTGCTTTGCGCGTCGCTTGCAGATTCAGGAACGCCTGACCGAAGAAATTGCCCATGCGATTCAAGAGATTACTGGGGCAGAAGGGGTTGGCGTGGTGATGAATTGCGCCCACCTTTGCATGATGATGCGCGGTGTGGAAAAGCAAAATGCCATTACCGTGACCTCCTCAGTCTTGGGTTCCTTCCGTGAAGACGCCGGTGTCCGCGCCGAATTCATGAGCCTCGTCCGATAAACATCACATTATAGGCAAGCAGGGATATCGAAAGGTATCCCTGCTTGTTGTATTTTTGTCAATATTCAAAAGGCATAAATGCTCTGCTTTTTTTGTTGCATTTAAGTGCGTCTCGGAACGATTTAAATTGACGTAAAGCGTTTAACATGCTATTCTTATAAGGTAGTTTTACTCTGATTTGAGTAGCGCAAAATGTTGCCCCTAATGACAGGAGATGTAGCAGTATGCAGATGCCTGATTTGTACTCATACGTAGATCAATTTTCTGGAATTCGTGTATTGTGTGTCGGCGACATTATGTTGGATAATTTTGTCTACGGAAAGACGAATCGCCTTTCCCCCGAAGCCCCGGTGCCCGTGTTGTTGGAACAGCAACGTCGGAGCATGTTAGGTGGTGTGGGCAATGTAGTCGCGAACTTAAGTGCATTAGGGTGTAAAACGGCAATTGCAGGGATTGTGGGGGAAGATGAAGAAGGGCAAGTGGTTCGCGCTTGCTTGCATGAATACGCTGCAGACGACACGGCGTTGTTTTCACTAGAAGGGTATCAAACGGCTGTAAAGACGCGTTTTGTCGCGGGACGGCAACATTTATTGCGCGTTGATAAGGAAGAACGTTTGAATGCGCCAGAGACCTTGTTGGGCCAGATTTTTGCCTCTGTTGAGGCGGTGTTGTCGCAGACGGATATTGTTTTGATTTCGGATTATGGCAAGGGCCTAATTGATGAACGTCTGACACCTGAAGTGATTAAGTTGTGTAATCGTGAAGAGGTGCCTGTAATTGTAGATCCAAAACGTACGGATTACACAATCTATGCGGGTGCCACATTGGTTAAGCCGAATCGAAAAGAGTTTGAAGGCGTGACAGGTCGTCACTTTGATCCAAGTGCGCCCGATTTCATTGAGGTCGCAACGCAAGCAGGTCGAGAAGTTTGTGAAAAGTACCATGTGGGCAACTTGTTGGTCACGTTGAGTGAATATGGCATGTTATACATTCCTGGCGACGCAACTAAGAAGCCTGCCTTGATTCCAACAGAAGCAAAGGAAGTCTTTGATGTTTCTGGTGCAGGTGACACCTCTTTGGCCACTTTAGGCGCCGCATTGGCAGTGGGTGCGCCGATGAAGCATGCAATTAAGATTGCGAATGCTGCTGCGGGAATTGTGGTCGGCAAATTGGGCACTGCGTGTGTCTCTGGTGCTGAATTGAAGCAGAAGCTGACGAACAAAGAACAGAAGTCTGTATTGACCGCTGATGAAGCAGTGCAGCTCATTGCAAAGTTGAGGCAAAAGGGATACACCATTGGCTTCACCAACGGATGCTTTGATATTTTGCATCCGGGGCATTTGGCTTCGTTTAAACGCGCACGTGCGCTTTGTGACGTGCTTTTTGTTGGGCTGAATAGCGATGCATCCGTTCAGCGCCTCAAAGGCCCGACGCGTCCTATTAACAAGCAGGACGATCGCGCAGCCATGTTAACTGCACTTCGCTCGGTTGATTATGTGGTAATTTTTGATGAAGATTCTGCGTTGCCACTTCTTGAAAAGTTAAGACCGGATGTGATTGCAAAAGAAGGATACCCGTTGGATAAGTGGCGCGGTGGACGATTTGTGCAGTCATATGGCGGTCAAGCCGTCGTACTTCCGCGAATGGATGGCTTTTCTACGACAACGATTATTGAAAAGATTAATAAGTAAGGATGGTGTTTGGGGAGTGTTTTGAAGACTACACTGTTTCGTAATAGGGAAGGAAAACAATGAAGAAATCATGGATTTGCGATGAACTAAATATGTTGGCCGCAAGTTTTACGGCATTAGCATTGCAAGCGGAAACAATCCAACAGATTGCAGATGTTTGCATTCGTGCGATTAAGTCTGGCGGCAAGGTGATGTTCTGTGGTAATGGTGGTTCTGCCGCAGACTCTCAACATTTGGCGGCAGAGTTTATTGGGCGTTATAAAATGGAACGCGCAGCGTTGCCTGCGATTGCGCTCACAGTGGACACATCCATCTTAACTGCAATTGGGAATGATTACGGCTATGACACGGTCTTTCGTCGACAGGTGGAAGGGCTTGGTCGGGCAGGGGATGTGTTGATTGGGTTGTCGACGAGTGGAAATAGTCGGAATGTTTTGCAAGCATTTGAGCAAGCGGCTACAATGGGTATCACAACGGTCGCCTTTACAGGTAAACTCGGCGGACAGATGAAGCAACAAGCGGACATATGCTTAAACGTTCCTGCTGAGGTTACGAATCATATTCAAGAATTGCACATCACCGCAGGGCATCTCATTTGTGAATTGGCAGAAAAAGCGGTGTGCGAAACGCTTTGAATTCTGAGGACGTATGAAACGGATTTTGATTATTAAGCTTGGCGCATTAGGTGATTTCGTCATGTCGGTTGGCACAATGCGTCGCCTAAAAGAACGTTATCCAGATGCGGAGTTTACATTGCAGACGCATCGTTCGCTCGTTGCGATTGGACAACAGATGGGGATGTTCAGCGATTTTATCATTGACAATCGCGCCCCTTATTGGAACCTTCGCGCTCAGTACAATGTGCTTAAACAGATGTGGGGGAAGAAGTTTGATTTAGTGATTAATCTTCAACCAAATCGTCGCACCAATTCGTATTATTATTCGATGGTTCGATGGTTTGCTTCTTCTCCTTTCGCATGGACTTCTATTTTTGACAAAACGATTAAGCATGTCGATAAAAAGCGTGCGTTTTGTTGGGGGAAGCAACGTGAAGAAGAGGGGCGCCTTGTTGAAATTGTTCAAACCGATTTAGGGTTCTTACATGGTGAAAATAAGCATTTTCACGAACTTCCAGAGCGGTTTGTCACCTTAATCCCAGGATGCTCTCCTAAAAATGCGCATAAGCGTTGGCCGGCGTATCGTTTTGTGGAGCTCGCACGTCGTTTGGCAGAGCATAACATCCATTCCGTTGTGCTAGGCACGAAGAGTGAACTCTCCGAGATTGAAGAGATTGTTCATGCAACGCCGTTTGCGTGTAACATGTGCGGAAAAACTTCCTTGTTAGATATTCCAGATTTGGCGCGTCGTTCGTTGGCGGCAGTAGGCAATGACACGGGGCCATCGCATATGACGGCACTTTCGGGTCAACCCATGATTGCCTTATTTGCAACGCGAACGAAGCCATGCTCAATTCGCGGTGCACAAGTGACGAACATTATTTCTTCTGGCACGATTGATTTAATCACCGTGGATGATGTTTGGGAAAAACTCTCGCCGTACTTGGGGCTTTCCACGAATCAAAGTGAGTAAATGTACGTTACCTTTTAAGGTAAAATAAGACGTCACGTGCACGGCTCGTGACGTCTTATCGTATTGTGCAATAGCGTGCAGTGACGCTTCGGTTATAATCGATGCTCGGAGAAGTGGGTGGGGAGGGTCTCTTGGGCTTCGAGTGTGTCGCGCCAGGTGGCAACGGGGAGGGCTGTGCCAGCCCAAGAGAAATCCACGCGGAAGGTGCCGAAGCCGGCTTGCATTAATTCGCGTTGGTGACGTTGTGCCGACCAAGGGCGTTCGTCAAAGGTGATCCAAAGCGATCCCAGACGGGCAATACGCAGGCGCTTCCCCTCGCGATTAACGAGTAGATTCGTTTCTGCGTGAGGACGCGTAAAGGCAATAAACTGTGGGGCATACTGCGCAATGAGAATCTCTTTAGGGAGAACTGCGGGCAGGTCTGTGAGATTGGGCAGGTTGGCTTCGGGGCCAGAGACATTGCCGGTGATGCCACAGGCGAGTTGGCGTTGCTCCGCGTCTGAATTGATGGCGTACCACGTCCAATCGGCAGTGATATCCAAGGCATCGCAAGCGGGTGACCAATCTTGTAGGAGTTGCCACGAGGTTAAATCGGCACATTCAAACTTCCTAAAGCCCTTATCCAAGAGTGCGCCAACGGTAGCGCACAAGACATCAATGTCTTTTTCACGCAATGCAACCGGCAATGCAAAGCGAAGTCGTTCGTAAGGGACCGCATTAAGCCACGGCTTGAGGTCGTTCATGGTCGTGTCGGACGCCAAGGAGACGATGACCTGGGCAGGAATTTCTCCACCTAAAAGGGAGGGAGGCTGCAAGGCCGACACCTTGAGGGTGTAGGTTGCTTCAGAGACGGGCGTGCGTGGTCCGATTTCGGCCGCAGGCGATGCACCTTCAGGGTGTTGAGCTTCAGTGCATTCTGCGGCTTCTCTGGCCGCTTCTGCCCATTCACGACGCGTGGCATTGAGCAACCCCGCGGGCAAAAAGAGTCCATTATCCTTTAGTGTGAGGCGACGCAAGAAGAAGCCATCGTCACCCAATCGCGACAATAACTTCTGTGCCGCTTCCGCAGTGCGCGAGGGATCCTTAGCGGGGGTGAGGGTGGCGGGCGTGGAGAGGGTTACGCCATTGCCAGAAAGGGTGATAGCATCTGGCGAAAGGGTCAGTGTGAGGTCAGCGGGTTTGAGAGAACGCAATTCAGTGCTACGTGGCTTTGTTACGGGGAAGGCGCGACGCACTGCTTGCGATGCCGAACAATAGACCGTTGCACCATGCGGCAATTCCTTTACGTCAGGAGGTAATGCCACATCAACACGCGTATCGCCTGGCAATGAAAGTGCGCTCTTTTTGGTGCGGTTGTCACGCATTTTTAAGACCGCGAAGCCGATAGGACGTCCGCCTTCGGGTGGGTCAATTTGTAACCCATCGTGCTTCTCAATGGCGCGCATCGTATCAAAGGTCATCCATCGGATTCCATCGGTGTCGCGCATCACGCGTAAGACGCGGCCAATCGGCGCTCCGCGATGTCCGACACAAAGCGGATCAATAATGGCCTCCACGGGCGTTTTTAGGTCGGTCGCGTAAAGTGTAGTCCACGGACGAGAGAAGATGGTGCGCAAGTCTTCTGTCTTTTTCGCGCGCAGGGCGGGTGTCAACTTGCCATCTAAGAGGGTACGATAAAGATCGGTTACGGCCGCCACATAGAGCGGATTCTTCATGCGCCCTTCAATTTTCAAGCTCGCCAAGGGGAGCGTGCGTAAAGCCTCGCCGCAGTCAATCAATGCTAAATCGCGCATGGAAAAGGGATGACACGTGACCGTTTCGCCTGTAGCAGGATTGAGTTCGCGGAAGGGTTGGCGGCAACAGTAGGCACAACGGCCACGATTGCCACTACGCCCCGTGGTGAGCGAGGAGAAAAGGCAGAGACCGCTGATGCTATAACAGAGTGCGCCATGAACGAAAACCTCAATCTCCACCCCCGCCTTGCGACCAATTTCGGCGGCTTCTGCTAAGGTTAATTCACGCGCAGTTACGATGCGAACAAAGCCCATCGCCTTTAATGCACGTGCTCCTGCAAGCGAGGTGCACGCCAATTGCGTGGAAGCATGGAGTGGGATTTTGGGGAATTGGCGATGGATGCGTGCGGCAAGTCCAAGATCTTGCACGATGACGCCATCAATTGCAATCTTCTCCAAGAGCGCGAGGGAGGGCAAGAGAGCCTCCATCTCATGTGCCTCAATCAATGTATTTAATGTGACATACACCTTGCGCGGGCGCTCAAGATTACGGGCATACGCAACGATTTGAGCCAATTCGTCATCGGAGAAATTGGCGGCATCCGCGCGCGCTGAGAAGCGAGAGAGTCCCAAATAAATCGCATCTGCGCCATAAGCAAAGGCGGCAAGGGCTGCATCAAAAGAACCAGCGGGCGCAAGGAGTTCGGGAAGTTGCATAAGAAAAGGTCCGAGAATTGAAAGGTGAAAGGGCTACATGAGCACGTACGTAGAAATCGTGCGCACCGAAGTCGCATGAAGCGTTAGAAAATCAGGAGGGTTTTGAGGGGATCAAAGAAGGCTTCCAAACGGTCTTTTTCCTCATGAGAAAGAGGACAGTGGGCGAGATTGAGTACACGAAGCGTACGCCAACCCGTTAAATCTGCGGGCAATTGGCTGACCTTGGTGCCACTTAAGTCAAGTTCTTCCAAACCACATCCCAATGTATCAGGCACGCGCTCAAGCGGGTTGTTTGCCAACGTCAAATGGCGTAAGGCCTTGGGTTTGGCGGGGGCCTCACGGAGTTGATTGTCGGCGAGGTAGAGGCGTTCAACCGAATCGGGCAAAGGTGGCACTTGGGTGAGGTGATTGCCATTACATCTAAGCCAACGTAATGAGGTGGCAGAGAGATTGGGTAAGGCATTAATGAGATTACGGTCAAGATTCAGGTAGGTGAGATTCCGCCACTGACTTGCATCTTGGGGCAAAGAAAGCAGACGATTATCCGCGAGCCATAGCCGTCGAATCCCTTGAGGGATGAATCCCTCGGGTAGGAGCATGAGATTGTTGGCGGAGAGGTTTAAGTCAATGAGGGCCTCGGGAAAGTGTTGGACATAGACGCGATCTGCGCCAATTGCTTTTAGATGCACCGCTGTCACGCTTTGGGTAATCGGTGGAATGGGTGTGATTCTTCCCTCCACCATCACCGTCTCTGCAACACCAAAGGGTGCTGCAAAGAGCATGAGGAACATTGTCCACCACCGCATAATCAATCCCATTGTACAATTTCTCCGCAGACGATGGGAGTAAGCGTCCCATCAGCCGTTTCCAAAAGTAGGGCGCCATCTTCTCGAATACCCCGCGAAATCCCCTCGGTCGGCGTATCGGACAGTTTGACTGTAATCGGTAAACCCACTTTGCAATCGCAAGCATCGAGTTCAGAACGCAGTGCAGCAAGGCCCTGTTGAGTCCAACGTTCGTGTAAACGTTCAAAGTGTTTGAGGACTTGAGCAAGCAAGACCAATCGGTCAATATTGCCAGGGATTTGTGTCGCACGGTAGGCGACCGCCTCTGGCACTGCGCCGGTATTGATTCCGATGCCGATGATAATCCCCTCAAGCCCGCGGGCAGAGGTCTGTGCTTCACAAAGGATGCCACAGACTTTGCGGTCGCCGATAAGGACATCATTTGGCCATTTCAGGCCCGCTTCGCATCCAATCTCGCGGAGCGCCAATGTCACGGCAAGACCCGCGACTAAGGGTAATGTGACGGCAATCTCTGGTGGTAACGAGGGGCGTACCAAGAGTGAGAAGAGCAAGCCCTGTCCGGGTTCGGCTAACCAACTCCGTCCGAGGCGTCCCCGTCCAGCAGATTGCACCTCAGAGATGACGATGGAGCCTTCGGGTGCGCCCGCCTCTGCCAACTTTAAGAGTTCGTCATTTGTGCTCGCACATGCGGCTAAGAAGTGGGGATAACGGCCAAAACACTTCGTTTTTAACACCGCACCAAAGGCTTTTTCACGCAGATAAGCGAGTAGGGGGACGTCCGCTTCTGCGAAGTCTAATTTCCAGAGCGCATCTGGCGCACACCAACACTGCTCAATGTGTTCGCTCAATTGCGGCACCTTTTCATCCGCTTGCACGCATAATACGCCATGTAAAGTGATGGAGAACTCTGGATAAACATGCTCCACGGTTGGCGCATCTGCGATGGCTTCTACGGTGATTCCAAGCTCTTCTTCAATTTCTCGCACGGCGGCCTGCGCAGGTGTCTCGCCCGCCTCAAGTTTGCCGCCAGGAAATTCCCACTTAAATGCGGTGGATTGAAACTTCGAAGCGCCCCGCTTCACACAGAGCACTTCACCCATCTCATTCAAAATTAGGGCTGCTGCCACAGTTAAATGCATACCATGCTCCGTCGTTTAGTCATCCAAAAGCGGACGCAATGCCGTTGCCAATTGTGCATAACCTGCTGCATTGGGATGCACAACATCTCTGAAATACGTAGGATTGGCCAAGCCGTCTGCGCCAGTAATCACTTGTCCAATATCTGCGAACCGGATTTGCTTACCATCAGCTAAGGTTTGCAAGAGTTCATTGGTGTGAGCGATGGTGGCCCTCAAGTGGGGTTCTCTCCGTGGATAAATCCCCAAGAGTAAAATCTTAGCATCGGGCTGTTTCGCGCGGATGAGCGTCAGCAATGCCGCAAGATTCGCCGCACACGCTTCTGCAGTATCACCACGATGACCTAAGTTATTCGTGCCGATGTTAACGATAATCAATCGGGGCGCGATTCCATCCAGTTCGCCATTCGCCACGCGATAGTACGCATTATCCACGTAGTCAAAGCCAAAGCCCAAATTCGTCACCACGCGTTCGCCGAATAAATCCGTCCAGGCTGCTTGCCCAACAATCCGATGCCCTTTGGGTTCGCCGCCCCACTGGTGTGTGATACTATCCCCAATGAAGACAATCTCTGGCTTTACATTAGTATGGCGCGCCAACACCTCTGCGTGGCGCGCCATCCAATTGTAGTCATCACGTTGTTGGGGTGCTACGTGTAAGGAGTCTGGGAGCGCCGTTACACAACCCGTCATTTGGACGCAGAGCGCCCCAATGATGCACATTGTACCGGCGAAATTCCGCAGGCTTACCACGTCATTGACACCTTACAGACGCTGGACCGCGTCTAATTCAAGCTCGAACAGTAAGTCGTCACGGCACACATCTGCGATGATTTCCTGCGCATAATCTGCAGGAAGCTCATTGGCCTTCAACCAATTCTGCCATGCGGGACGATCTTCAGGGCGCTTGATGTAGGCGATTGCACGCACTGAATCCTTAAAGGTCATATTGCGCGTTTCAAGGATTGCCTTGACCACTTCCATGGTCAGTTCGACCTGCTTATCGGCATCATCATGGTGGACCGTTTCGCCACCGGGCTCAATGCTTGCTGTGCCAGAGACGAAAACTGTGCGCCATTCAGGCGTGACAATCTCTGCGGCGCGGCTGAAGCTGCTCCGATAGTCCAGTGCAGAACACTGCAAAGGCGAGTCCAAAATAGCCTTCGTGGCGCGACCATCCTTCGGGCGCATCGCGATTGCACCAACGATAATTTCGGCGCCAAGCGTATTTGCGCAGCCAATTCCTGTGCTTGCCGGGACAAAGCCGCCAAAGACGTTGTGTTCTTCAAAGAACTCATCACGCACACGATTGAGGACGTCATACCACTCTAAGAGTTTGTCCAAGTAGAGCCACGTGCGCACCACATCATGGAAGGAGTAGCCTTGTTCCTTTAACAACTTATCAATGTTGTCAAAGGCCGAACGCGCCTGCACTTCACGGGAAGCAGAGAGATCATTAGGTGCCACACCCATTAAGAGCACGTATTCAGCATAGGCATCTTCATACTTTGCCCCCACGGCGCGGCCATTTTGCATCACCACTTCGACGGGCCCCTTCGTGGAGATAAAACGTTGCACCATCGGTGGCACATCGCCAGTGATTTCATTCACCAACCAAATCCCTGGCACGTCCCCTTGCGGTAACATCGCAATCTGTGCGGGAGAGCCCCATCCATTGCGGGCAATTTCCACGCCACGTGTGGGCGTTTCAAGGGTCTGCCAGAGCGTTCCGTTTAGCCAATTTAACATGATGTAATCTCCAAAATTAGCGTTTTTACCGCACATGCTTAGAGCGACAAGACGTAAATTTCGAGGTCGTTCAATTCTTGTTCCGTCAAATCCGAAGTGACACCGTGGTAGTCATCCTGGTTCCAAACGGTCAACACTTCACGGAGAGTCTTTGCGCGTCCGTCATACAGATAAGGAGCCGTACGCCAGACTTCGTTCAACGTCGGCACGTCGAACTTCTGTCCCTGTTCATCACGTGTGCCGAGCCCCAAGTCATAGAGCGGCGCCTTCGAGCCATCATTCGGATCGGCAGAAGCGGTGAAGTAGAGGTCAGGCTTGTGGCAACGCGCACAGTCTGCCTTTTCAGGGCTATCAAAGATTTCCTTACCACGGGCAATCGCATCGGCATATTCTGGACGTGCCCACGGCGAGATCTGTGCCTTCATGTTCATCACATAGGCGTCAATGCAGAGCGTATCCTCTTCGGCTACTGCGCAGAATTGGATGTGACGGAAGCCTGCACGATTACAGTGTTGCATGCTCTTGCGAATGCCCGTGATCATGGTCGGAGGCGTTACGCCACTGAGATAAAGCGACTTGGACTGCTTGGGATTGCCGATGCTATCGTTCATCAAGTCCCAGTTTAAACCATCCACAATTGCATCCGGGTGACACGATGCGCAGCTCTGCCACTGTTGGAAGCACTTGGTGCCGTCATTGAAGAGCATTTCGCCACGCAACACCTTGTCTGCCTTTAAGTCTGCCAATGCAGTACCATTCAATGGAATCACCTCAGGACGCACCACGCGACGATCCTTGAAGGGCACCTTCACCAAAGCATCGGCGAAGTGACAAACTGCATACACGCAGTCCTCCGTTGCCACCACGCCACGCGGGCCATCTGCATCAAAGCGGAAACGGCGACGAATTCCCGTGAGGAAGGAGAGGTCGTTGTGTACTTCATCGGCAGAGAACGTGACCTCCGTCACCTTCTTTCCTGCCGCCGCATCGTCCAAACGTTTATGCAGAGCGGTGCGATCAATTACGCTAACTTCACGCGTACCTGCATGGCTCACGACGATGTACTGATTGTCTGGCGTTACCGTCACACCCCAAGGATTTGCGGCGCCGAGGTCAATGTCATCCAAAAGCACCGTGTTGATGTATACCCCCGTCACGCCATCCAAAACAGAAAGCGCCGCAGTGTTCATCCATCCACGTTCCAACTGCGTCGTGGGCAACTGATAGCGCGCCTGCGTATGGGTCAAGTAGATATTGGCACCATCGGGCGAAGCCGTAATGCCGCGAACGCCTGTTGAACCATCTGGTAAAGGAATGTTCGCGACCACATTAAAGGTTGCTGTATCAATGACCGTCACCTTTGCGCCGACATACTTCACGGGTTCGGCAGCATCATCTGGCAACAGATTGATGACGAAGAGTAACTTGCCATCCTTACCCAAGGCGCAACCATGCGTTTCGCGCACGCACTTTGCCGATTTGAGCAACTTCATTGTTGCGGCATCATACTGTTGCACTGTGGCATCAAAACGGTTGCAGACGTACACATAGCGACCATCTGCCGAGACAATCGGAGCCATTGGATAATTGCCTGTGATGACCGATTCGCCGTCCGCACGGAAGAGACGGCCCTCATTGCCATCGTCAGCGGTGTAGAAAATCGTGCCGTTAGGGGCGACACATGCACCTGTTACAGGCAATTTTACTTGATCTTTGAAGAATCCGAAGAAACCGCCAGTGTACTTCTCGGCACCATAAGAGGCTTTGATTACGCCGTTCAAATCACGCACGGTCACGCGATGTGCACGCTTTTCTGCGATGATTAGGGCATCCTTCTGCGGGGTCATTGCCACCGTTTCAGGCGAAAGATACTGCGCCTTTGCGGTAAAACCGAAACTGATCAAACCTGCTAAAAGAAGATAACGTGTCATCGTCTCTGCTCCTAATAAAATCAAATGCGCGAAAGTATAGCACGTTTGCCAACGGCGACTGCCGAAAACCCCTCCCAAAAATGGAGTTGCTTTCTATGGTAACCACGTCCAAACGCTTACTGTAAGTATAGCATATTTTGTGCGATTCCCTTACATTAATTAATAAGATAGAAAACTTTTATTACGTTTAGAAGAGTCATGGTGAGGGATATAAAAAACGCGGGCCAGAGGCTCGCGTTTTGGGCTTTCATTGCGAAAGAGGTTTTGGGAGGTCAGATTAGTCAACCTTGGCGAGGATTTCGATCTCGCAGAGGCATCCCTTCGGGATATCCTTCACTGCCACGCAGGAGCGAGCAGGCTTGGAGATGAAGTACTTGGCATAGACTTCGTTGAATGCGGCAAAGTCAGCAATGTCTGCGAGGAAGCAGGTGGTCTTGATGACTTTGGTGAAGTCAAGGCCGGCGGCAGCGAGGAGTGCGCCGCAGTTCTTGCAGGACTGTTCGGCCTGAGCGGTGATACCTTCAGGGATGATGCCCGTGGCAGGATCCACAGGGATTTGACCGGAGGCGAAGAGCATGCCATTGACGATGATGCCCTGAGAGTAGGGGCCGATGGCGGCGGGAGCTTTGTCTGTAGAGATGACGTTCATGTTTGTTCCTTTCAAAAGGGGAGTTATGAGTGAGAGAGGGATCCAAGAATCTTGGCCGCAGCTTCCACGCACATGGGGCAGGGAGTCTTGGCGGCCGATTTGATTTCGCGACAGGTGAGTGCGCCGACTTCTTTGGCGAAGGCGGCTTTGATTTCTTCTGCGCGTTCGGGGCACATCACGAGTGCGCCGTAGAGTGCACCACAAAGACCATCTGGGGCGCGACCGCCACCACAAGCGGCCATCTCGGTAATCTGTTCTGGGGTGCCACCAGCGCCTTCCACAACGGCTTGTGCGCAGTTGTGCAATTTGGGCACTGCGGTAAAGAGGGCGTGAGCCTTGGTCATTTATTCACCTCGCTTTTTCAAGAGGGCTTCCACGATGGCCACGTCTTCAGGAGTGTCCACGCCGACGCCTTCATCGTCGCAACGAATCACGCCGATGCGCCCCCCGAGCCAAAGGGCACGGAGTTGTTCGAGGGATTCGGTTTGTTCCAATGCGCAGGGTGGGGTGGTGATGAGTTTCTTGAGGAAGTCGCCACGATAGGCATAGATGCCCAAGTGGCGCCAATAGAGACCAGAATTGAGGTCGGGCTCGCCATCGCGACGGCAGGGAATCGGCAGACGCGAGAAGTAAATCGCGCTGTCATCTTCGCGCAAAATAGCCTTCACCACGGTGCGCGCCATGAGTTGTTCCATCGACTTGATGGGGCATGCGGCGGTCGCCATCTCTTCACCTGTGCGAATCATGCGTTCGGCAAGGGCATCAATGAGACCAGGGTCCATGAGCGGTTCGTCGCCCTGGATGTTGATCACGATATCTTCCGGACCTGCATTTGCGGCGACGGCCACGCGGTCAGTGCCAGAGGGCAATTCGCTTGCGGTCATGACGACTTCACAATCGGCGCCGATGGCATCACGAATACGTTCGTCATCGGTGGCAACGAGGACGCGATCCAAACGCTTGGCGCGCTTTGCCGCTTCGACCACCCATAAGACCAACGGCTTGCCCAAAATCGGCGTCAGGGGTTTGCCAGGAAAACGAGAACTTCCCCAACGGGAAGGAATCACTCCGATAACAGCCATTGTTGTACTCCTTTAGTGAGATAGAATAGAGAAAGTGGGATTATTCCGGCTTGGCGGCGCGTTCCATCAACATGCCGACGGCATCTTCTGCGGTGAGATTTTCGTAGCACATCCGATAGACCACTTCGGCGATCGGCATCTCCACGCCATGTTCTGCGGCTAATTCGCGCAACAGCATCGCGTTATCCACACCCTCAGCCACCATTTGCATGGAGCCCATAATCTCCTGGATGGTCTGTCCCTTACCGAGACGTTCGCCAACCGAGTGGTTGCGGCTGTGCGTGGAGGTGCAGGTGACAATCAAGTCGCCGACGCCCGCTAAACCGCTCAAGGTCTGCGGTTTAGCGCCCACGGCAAGGCCGAGACGCATCATCTCTGCGAGACCACGTGTAATCAATGCGGCACGGGTGTTATCGCCAAATCCAAACCCATCACTCACGCCTACAGCGATGGCGAGAACGTTTTTGACTAAACCGCCGATTTCAACGCCAAGGACGTCATCGGTGGTGTAGACGCGGAAACGCGGACCATTGAAGAGGTTTTGGGCTTCAATGGCGAGATTGTGGTCAGCGCAGGCGCAGGTTACTGCAGTCGGAATGCGACGCGCCACTTCTTCTGCGTGCGAGGGACCCGAAAGCACCACAATGCGCTTTGTCTTCAAGGTCGTTTCAGCCACTTCACTCATGCGACGATGGGTTTCGGGGCAGACGCCCTTGGTGAGGCTGATAATCAACGTCTTGTCGGGGTCGATGAGTGGGGCGACTTGTTCGCAAATGGGCTTGTAAAACTTGGAGGGCACCGCCAGGACGACCACCTCTTTATCCTCAATTGCGGTCTTCATATCGGCCGTCCAATTAATGGAGGGCTGGAAATGAATACCAGGGAGGTAGCGAGGGTTTTCAAGGGTCGTGCGAATCTCTTCAATGTAGTCGGCAAAGGGCCCCCAAACGGTTACTTGGTGGCCATACGAATCTAAGAGTTGCGCGGCCGCTGTGCCCCAGCCGCCATCACCGATGACTGCAATGTTCATTTCGCTTCCTCCTGTTGTGCGCGCTTAGCATCGCGAGCGGCGCGCTGTTTAGCGGTAAATGCAAAGCGGTTTTCCGTGCCCTTGCAAAGACGAACAATATTGGTACGATGTTTGAAGATGGCTAAGGCTGCCAAAGCAGTAATCAGAATGGAATACCAGAGCGGCGTGCCTGCGTAGAGCGGAGACCACATTGCGCCACCGACCACGACTGCGGCCAAGCAGCTGGCCAGGGAGACATAGCGCGACGAGACGAAGAAGATGCCCCATCCCGCGAAGCCTAAGAGGCCTGCGAGCGGTGCCACGCCGAAGAGTAGACCTAATGCAGTCGAGACGCCCTTGCCACCCTTGAAGCCGAGGTAAATCGGGAAGATGTGGCCTAACATTGCGGCCGTGCCGCAGAGCACGCGCAGGAGTAGGGTGGTGTTTGCAGGGATGTCTTCAATGAGAAGCGCCGGCAAAAAGCCGCAGAGGGTGCCGAAGATGCCTTTGAGCATGTCGAGGACAAAGGCGGCAATGCCAAACTTGGCGCCTACGCAACGGAAGACATTGGTCGCGCCAATGTTCTTACTGCCAACGGTCCGCACGTCAATGCCGCGCGCCTTACCAATTAATAAGCCGAAGGGGATTGCGCCGAAGAGGTAGGCAATCACAAGCGCAAGTGCGGGCAAGCCGAAATCAAGCGCGATTTGTGTGAGAGAGCAGGTAGAGGTGGGTTCCATAAGTTTTCCTTAATCAATGTTGGTTCAAATAAGCGACAAGGCCTTCCACAGCAAGTGCGTAGCCAGTCAAGCCGAATCCCTGCAACTGCGCGACGCAGACGGGGGCGGTGTAGCTCACGTGACGAAAAGCTTCGCGTTTGTGGGTGTTGGAGATGTGCAATTCTACGGTTGGGAGGCCGGCGGCGGCGATGGCATCACGCAGTGCCACGGAGGTGTGCGTGTAGGCGGCGGGATTGATGATGATGCCATCATAAACGCCACGCGCTTGACCAATTGCTGAGACGAGTTCGCCTTCGATGTCACTCTGGAAAGCTTCCAGCGTGGCGCCGAACTTTTCTGCAGTGGTCTTCGCTAAGGTTTCCGCATCGGCGAGGGTGAACGAACCGTAAATGTCGGGTTCACGCGTGCCTAAAAGGCGAAGATTGGGGCCATTGAGTAAGAGTAATTTCATAATTCTCCTTAGAGATAAAAGCGATCCATCCAGTAGGGGAGCACTTGGGCGGGGGAAATATTGCGCTCCAAATGAACGGTAAATTGTTCTAACATCGTGAGGTTTTCCAATAGTTTCGCGAGGGTATAACACGCGGCACGTTGTTGTAAAACTGTTCGATGTTCGGGGAAGTTAAGAGGGACGTCGGTCGCTTCACCAGAGGCTTTGAGGCGAACTAAATCGCGCATCCAGCGTTCAATTAAGAGGAGTAAATCGTTGCGCCACGATTTTGTCTTTGCACCAACGAGCGCCTTTAGGGTGTCGGCATCATCATCGATGGGGCTGTCTTTGCGTTCCTCTCGCACCGCTTTACCTGCGCGCTCAGCCATATCTTCCAAGACGCCACAGAGGACTTCTGCGCGAACGGTGTCCAGTAAGGCGGATTTCTCACGGATGTTGGTGAGTAAATCCAATACCGTCGTGCGCCACGGCTCATCCAATTCACGTGTACCGCCCACGTGGATGACTTGGCTACGAGAGATAATCGTAGGTAACATATCCGCGAGGGAGTCGGCTAAGAGTAAAAAGAGGGTGCGTGGTGGGGGCTCTTCCAAGGTTTTTAGGAAGGCATTCGCCGCCTCTGCTTTCATGCGGTCTGCAGAGACAATGACGGGCACCTTCCATCCTCCAGAGAGCGAGGATTGCTGCGCCATCGGCAGGATGCGGTCGCGCATCATCTCCACATCAATGATGCGACTGACCTTTTCAGGCTCGAACCATGGCATGTCTGGATGCGCACGATCTGCGATTGAGGGCATCTCTCCGATGAGTTGGGAGCCAATCCATGTTGCAAGCGCGGCACCATCTTGGTAGACGGGGCCAATGATGATATACGCCTGTGCAGGACGCCCTGTTGAAAAGGCATTCTGAAGATAGGTCTTAATCTGTTCGAGATGCGTCATGTTTCAGATTATCGTTCAGTCGCACAGAGTCGTAATGCGTCAAATACCATGCCAGATGCGTAAATTAATACGAGTGAGCCTGTGAGGCACCCAACTGCTAATCGGACGTCAATGAGCCCGCTCGCGCAGTCATACACCATCGTTTGCAAGGGGAACCACGGCCATTGCGTCATGCTTCCAGTGGTCAAGGTCGTTAAGGCGAACACCACCAAGGGCGGTGCGAAGAGGCAACTGACTAATGCAAAGAGGAAGGTGGAGGCAGAGCTTCGTGAAAAGAGGGAGACAAAGGTTCCAAGGCTGCACCATAAGAGTGCTTGTAGCATCAGTGCGCCACCTGCGAAGAGGAAGCCTGTCCATGAGTAAGAGAGTTGCGCATCTTCGGGGAGGAGCCACCGCAGGAGCACATAGCAAGAGGTTGCCATCCCTAAGAGATAAAAGAGGCAGAGCATCCATGCTGCGCCGACCTTTCCCAAAACCCACCACCGCGCACGCACGGGCGTTGAGAACATCAAACGAAGCATACCGTTCTCACGGTCTTGTGTAAACCCTCTTGATGCCGCCACCGCTGCCAAGAAGGGGAGACCAAATGCAACCGCTAATCCCCACAATGAGGGCAGGGTTTCGGTGGTGCCTTCGGCCTTCATTAAAAAACTCACCAAGAGTGCATTGGCGCCTGCCAACGAGAGGAAAATCGGCACAATGCCGTGCCCCGAGCGCACCAATTGCGGGAATTCCCGTCGTAAGAGTGTGAAGAAAATCATGCTTCTGTTTCCTTCCGAAGGGGTTCGGGTAAGAGCCGATTCATGGCGGTGTCGGCATCCAAGTCGTCCGCAACGATGCGTGCATTTTCAATGAGGACAAACCGTGTGCAACAGGCCTTCAAAAGGAGCGGGTCATGGCCACTGATGAAGACGTGTGAACGGGTGGAGACTTCACGGATGACATTGGCAATCGTACTCCGTTGGGCGGCATCAATACCCACGAATGGATCGTCTAAGACGAGCACTGCGGGCGCAGAGAGCAACGCTTCTGCGAGTGCTACGCGACGCTGGAGGCCCAAGGAAAGTCGCCCAAGGAGTTCTTTCTTATGGGGTTGGAGTCCGCAGCGCAACATCGCTTCGTTTAATCGGCGACGCAGACGGAAGAGGCCCACCCCATGAAGTCGTGCACGGAAGGCGAGATAGTGCTTTACGGTGAGTTCGCCATAGACGGGCGCCGACTCAGTGAGATAACCGACATGGCGTCGATAGCCGATGCCGATATCAGACTGAAGTCGACGAACGCGTCCGCCAATTCCCGCTAAGGAGAGTGTGACCCTGCCATACTGCGGGACAAGCGCCGCGGCAATTAATCCCAATAAGGTACTTTTGCCGACGCCATTGCCGCCGACTACGCCAATGACTTCGCCGGGTTCAACCGAGAGGGAGGCCTCTTGGATGCCGCGGTTCGGCGCGTACAGTAGGGTGACATTCTCCAGTTTCAGCATATCAAAGGTTCCGGTGTTGACGGGAATCAGTGTAAGAGGTTGTAGCCTGCCGCTTCAAGTGCGCCATGGATTTCGCCAATCTGGACGAAGTCACGGGTTTCGAGTTGCAGGTTGAGCACGCAGGTGGCGAGGGCGGTATCCATGGCGGAGGGGCCGTAGCTCACGTTGATGACATTGCCACCGCACTTGGAGACGATTTCGGATACGGCTGCGAGTTGACCGGGCTTATCTGGCAGGCAGAGGCGAATTTCGGTGCGGCGACCGCTGGCCTGGAGACCACGATAAATCACGCGGCTAAGGATATTGACGTCGATGTTACCGCCAGAGAGCAGACAGCAGACCTTCTTGCCTTGCAATTCGGGAACCTTGTCATAAATCATGGCGGCCACAGAGACAGCACCCGCGCCTTCGCAGACGAGTTTGCGCTGTTCAATTAAGAAGAGGATCGCGGCGGCGATTTCATCTTCAGAAACGGTCACGATGCCATCGACGTACTTATTGACCATGTCGAAGGTCAGACTGCCAGGATGCTTCACGGCGATACCATCTGCAAAGGTGTTGGCAGAGGCGAGGGTCAGGCGATCCTGCGCTTCCACAGAGCGCTTCATACTGGCTGCTTCTGCGGCTTCAACGCCATAGACCTTACAGTCGGGCTTCAATTGCTTAATCGCATAGGCCACACCAGAGATTAAGCCGCCACCGCCCACGGGAATCATAACTGCTTCCACATCGGGGAGCTGTTCCAAAATTTCAAGGCCGACCGTGCCCTGGCCTGCAATGACATTCGGGTCGTCAAAGGGGTGGACGAAGGTCATGTTTTCTTCACGGCAGAGCTTCGCTGCGTAGGCGCTCGCATCATCGTAGGTGCCAGGCACCAGGCGGACCTCTGCGCCGTAGCTCTTCGTGGCTTCCACCTTCGCAATCGGTGCGATGTCGGGCATGCAGATGATTGCCTTCGCGCCGCGCTGTTGCGCGCCTAATGCCACGCCCTGAGCATGGTTGCCTGCGCTGCAAGCAATCACACCGCGAGAGAGTTCTTCGTCGGTGAGCGTGGAGAGTTTGTAGTACGCACCGCGCACTTTGAAGGAACCTGTAATTTGCAGGTTTTCAGTTTTCAGATAGACTTGAGAACGGATAGAGAGTTTGGGGGCATAGATCATGTCCGTCCGGCGGGCGATCCCTTTAAGGACTTCGGCAGCTTCGCGGATTTTTTCCAATGTGACTTCTGACATGTCAGTCTCACTTTCCTTTGGGGTGTTGAATGTAGGCAGGCTCCACGATTTAGATGCGCTTTAGCAAATCTGAAACGAGACGCGGTGTGACACCGCAACGTAACGCGACGGCTTTTGAACTCCGTCCACCAAGTGCTTTCGCAGCGGTGGGGTCTTCCAAAAGCCCGAGCAACGTTTTTTCAAGCGTGGCTTCATCGGGGGCTTGCAAAATGGCTTCATGTGCTAACAAATCGCTCATCACTGGACGGAAGTTTTCCGTATTGGGGCCGACTACGGTCGCACATCCGCAGAGGCAGGGCTCAATCATGTTTTGAGCGCCATGTTCATAGAGGGATTTCCCCACGAATGCCACGTCGGCAAGGCCATAGAGCCCCATCAGTTCGCCCGTTGTATCGGCGAGCAAAACGGTGTCTTCTGGCATGGGGGTGGGGGAGGCTACGCGTGAGCGGCGGAGGCACGTGAAGCCCGCTGCACGGATGTTCGCTTCTACTGCGTCGGCCTTTTCAAAGTGGCGCGGGGCGAGGATTAAGCGTAAGTTGGGGGCAATCGCGCGAGCCTTGGCGTAAACCTTCAAGAGGAAGGCATCTTCGCCCGGCCAAGTGGAGCCGCCGAGGAGAATGCGCGCATTGGAGGAGAAGCCTGCGCTAGTCAGATAGTCGCGCAGTTCGGCTTCTTTTGCTTCGTTGCGATGGGCCACGTCAAATTTCATGGAGCCAGTAACTTCAATGCGTTCGGCATCGCATCCTGCATCGCAGAGGCGTTGGGCATCAAGGTCGGACTGGGCATAGATACGTGTCATCATGTTGAGCACGGGGCCGAACCAACACTTCAAGCGGCGGTACCCTGGCGCGCTTCGGTCGGAGATACGGGCATTCACCAAGAAAACAGGGATGTTGCGTTGGGTTGCCAAACGGATAATGTTCGGCCAGAGTTCCGTCTCCGTGATGATGTAAGCCTCTGGACGGATGGCCTCTAATGCGCGCTTGACGCACCGCGGCATATCCAATGGATTATGGATCAAAATGTCGGTGTCACGGACCTGTTTCTGCGCTTGCGTCCACCCTGTGCTGCTGGTTACCGAGAGGACGAAGGCGATGTCGGGGGACTGTTGGCGCAGTTCTTCCATGAGCTGGCCTGCCACCGCCACTTCGCCCACGGAGACCGCGTGAATCCAAAAGCGCTTTCGACCATCATTAAAGCGTGCCAAAATCTCTGGCGGATAGCATCCGAAGCGGTCGGCGAAGCGATTGACATAACCGCCACGTCGCGCCATACGCCACAGGAATTTGGGCATCATGCAAATGTAAGCGATGGTAAAAAGGAAGTTGTAGAGGAACCATTTCATCGCATGCGGTCCGTCAATTGGATGCGCACCGCGCCCAAGTGTGGCGCTAATGCGGTTTTGAGTTTGGGGACTAAGGTCCGATTGTAAAGATAACGATCACCCTTGCGTGCGAGGGAGAGGGTGATAATGCCTGCGCTCACGGATTCAACTGCGAGGCGATAACGCTCTGCCGCGGGCATTAAGCGGTCTAATACCGCAA
Organism: Kiritimatiellia bacterium; assembly: GCA_017558005.1. GTDB lineage: Bacteria > Verrucomicrobiota > Kiritimatiellia > RFP12 > DVOR01 > Spyradenecus. The sequence continues at coordinate 113,219 of JAFYWN010000014.1, forward strand.
CGACCAATGCTTCGGCCGAATCGCCCGCGCCAAGCTGTTGCTCTAAGGCATTGAGCGTCTTTCGCAAAAATCCGGCGAGGGGCTTTACTTCGTAAGCGCCCACTGCGCCAGACATTCCATAGTCACGCGGTAAATCGGCCGGGTGAAGGTGTGAGGTGTAAGTTGTGGGCACTTCATAATCAGGGGCACCCGCCACTTCAAGTGGCGTTGGGGTGCCCTTTGAAACGAATGTGCTTGACTTTTTCAAGCCGCTCCTTAGCGGACGGAGTCCATCTCAGCGCGGATGGCAATTGCTGCCGCCACGGGATCGACTGCTTCGAGAATCGGACGACCCACCACCAAGTGGGTGGAGCCATCACGCACAGCACCAGCGGGTGTGGCAACGCGCTTCTGATCGCCCACTGCGGCACCTGCGGGACGGACGCCAGGGGTGACAAAGACGACCTTGCGACCATTTGCCGCAGGGATTAAGACCTTGTTCATGTTGGCCACTTCCTTGGGCGAACACACAATGCCGTCTGCACCGTTGGTAATCGCCAGTAAGCCCATCGCTTCCACCTGGTCCGGCATTGCACGCGTAATGCCCAAATCGGTCAAGTCATCCTGGTCAAGCGAGGTCAAAGCCGTCACCGCCAAAATCTTCGGTGCCGCCGCACCAAAGGACGCTGCCGCCTCTGCTGCCGCACGAATCATGGCTTTGCCACCCGTAGAGTGAATGGTCATCAAATCAACGCCGAGGGTCGCGCCAGACTTCACTGCGCGTTCCACCGTGCGAGGAATGTCGTGAAGCTTCAAGTCAAGGAAGACGCGCTTGCCCGCATCCTTCACCAACTTCACCACATCTGGCCCCTCTGCCGAGAATAATTCAAGGCCAATTTTGTAAAAATCAACAGAATCCCCAAGACGACGCAGCACATCTGCGACTTCAGCCTTGGTCGAAACATCAAGTGCAACAATTAAATCTGCCATGACAATGCATCCTTTCATTCAACACATTTAGTATACAATAAAAAAGGAAAAACGTGAAGTAAAAAAGAAGGTGAAAAGCAAGAAAAACGTGAAAAAGGTGAAGGGGATAAGGGCGCTCCAAGAGGCCTAAATGCGGGATAGGGCATGCCCTCCGAATCATCGCCTCGGTGTCGTGGCCACATTTCTCCACCCGTCTTCTAATCGGCCGTTATCCAGAGAGATCCACGGCCGCAGTGGGCCGTGGCCACGATAGATGCCGTCTTCTAATCGGCCGCAGTCCTGCCTCACATTCCATCCTCGTGAGCACCAGTAAAAGCATCCGCCAGGATGCGTAGGGTGCAGGACTAGTCCTGCCGCGGGGTGTGGGGCGCGGAGCCCCCGCGTCATCCCTTTTATCTCTTATATCTTTTTTATAGTTTTCACACTAATTGTACTAATAAATAACTTTTCCTAACTTATTGGGTGGCAATAACTTATTTCAAATAGTATTGTTGCCCAATATTTTTATAGTACAAAATGTACTAATCATCTATTTTCAGGACAATAATTGGCGAGACGAAAAGCAGTTCTGGAAAAATAGTACAAAACATTAGAAAATTTTAAATCTTTTATCCCTTTTTATCTCTTTTATCCCTCTCATCGCTTATCCCTTTTATCGCTTTAAAATCCCTTACGCAGGTTTGTCGATTTTTCGAAAATTTTAGCGATTTTTCACCTGTTGAAAACTCTTTTGAGTTATCAACAAGTTATCAACAATGTAGGTTTTTCGACGCAGGTTTTTGAAAAATTTTCGGAGGATTGGTGGATTTTGAGGTGAAAATGGTGAGGGTGTTAAAAATGCATAACTCCTTTAAGGAGAATGAGATAGTGTGAAAATTGGGTGAAATCAACTCCGCTACAGCGGCTTCCTTGCGAAAAAATGGGTCATGAGGGGAGGAAAAGTTATCAACAATTTGCCTGTTTTTGGGGGCGGTCTGGAGAAATTTTGGGTCAATACTAGCGAAATTGGATCCCAATACTAGCGAAATTGGGGTGGTAATACTAGCGAAATTGAGTCGCAGTTTCGCTAGTATTTGGGTGCATTTTTCGAGCTTTTTTAGGATCATTTCACCCTTTTCTAAAATGACGATTTGACACCGTTAAGAAAGTTTGGTACACTGAAAGTGTACCTAGAGAGAAGCGTGTGGGGAGGCGAGGAGCGGCTACTTAGCACCCCGGATAGCGGGTAATTAGATGACAGGAGGAGAAATGTGGGGGCCACGCTGCCCCCACACTCCGCGGCAGGACTGAGTCCTGCACGCTACGCATCCTGAGGGATGTTTTTACTGGTGCTCATGAGGAGAGGCTACAGGGGTGAATTTGGTGTGAAGGATACTTGAGGAGTAGGTAAAGATAAGCTATAATGTAAGGTAATACAGTTGAATTTGAAAGGAATTTTATGTCTTCTGCAGATGGTTCTACTCGGTGCACGCAGATTCTTGCGGCGATTCGTGGTGAAGTGAATAAGATGCTTGTGGGTCAAGAGCATCTCTTGGATAGCCTTTTAATTGCACTCATGACGGGTGGCCACATTCTTTTGGAAGGTGTGCCAGGTTTGGCAAAGACTACGGCAGTGCGCGCTTTGGCGGCGGCATTGGGATTGGACACGCGTCGTATTTCCTTTACGCCAGATTTGTTGCCTGCGGATGTGACGGGTGGTTTGACCTATAACCACAAAGAAGGCACCTTCACGCCGCGCAAGGGCCCTGTCTTCACGCATCTTTTGATTGCCGACGAAATCAACCGCGCACCGGCGAAGGTGCAGTCGGCACTGCTTGAAGCGATGCAGGAGCGTCAGGTGACCTTGGGTGACACCACGTATGCATTGCCGGAGCCCTTCTTGGTGATGGCAACGCAGAACCCGATTGAACAGGAAGGCACGTATCCTTTGCCTGAAGCGCAGACGGACCGTTTTATGCTCAAGTGCGTGGTGAAACACCCTGGTCGTGAGGATGAACGCCGCATCATGAATGGCAATACGCGCCCAGAAACGGTGGCGGCACCCGCACCGACGTGTTGCGTAACGTCGGAAGATATCGCGCTCTTGCGTCGCACGGCGGGCGAAGTGCACTGCGATGCGAAGGTGGATGATTACATCTTGGATTTGGTGTTCGCAACGCGTAATCCGACGTTGTTTAAGGGCTTGGAAAGCCTTGAGGGGGCGATTCAGTTGGGCGCTTCGCCGCGTGCTTCGATTTGCCTGAAGTTGGCCGCACGTGCTACAGCCCTTTTGCGCGGGCGCACCTATGCCACTCCGCAGGACGTGAAGGATGTGGCGCATGATGTGTTGCGCCATCGTTTGTTGCTCACCTATGAAGCTGAAGCGGAGAATCTCACGCCGGATAGCGTGATTGATCGTCTCTTAACCGAAGTGCCTGTGCCGTAAGGTGGGTGCATTCCGCAGAGGCTATTGAGCAGATGGATATCAATACCGAAGCATTGATGAAAGAGGTCAGGCGCATTCGCATCCTGACCCGACGCCTCTTAGATGACCAATTGAGTGGGGATTACCACTCGGTCTTCAAGGGGCAAGGTATCGAATTTGACGAGGCGCGTCCCTATCAACCCGGAGATGACGTGCGTGCGATTGACTGGAATGTCACGGCGCGCACGGGTGAGCCCTTTGTTAAGCGCTTTAGCGAAGAACGCGAATTGACCGTGCTCTTTATGGTCGACGTCTCTGGCAGCCAGAGCTTTGGCACTGGGGGGCGTTCAAAGGCGGCGCGTGCGGCAGAACTGACTGCGCTCCTTGCAATGACGGCGATGGACAACCATGATAAGGTGGGCTTAGTCCTCTTCTCAGATCGCGTGATTCAATTTATTCCTCCGCGGAAGGGACGCACTGCGGTGCAACGCCTTGTGCGCGAGGTTTTGGCCACAGAAGAAACGACTGAAGGCACCGATATTCGTGCGGCACTGCGCTTTGTCTCTGCGACGCAACGTCGAAAGGCGGTGGTCTTCCTACTTTCAGACTTCCAAGATGAGGGGTTTGAGAAAGAGTTGACCGCCTTCTCGCGTCGCCATGATGTGATTGCTTGCCGTGTGACGGATCCTGCCGAAGTGACCTTGCCAAATGTCGGCATCGTGGAATTGCTTGACCCCGAGAGCGGGCGCACGGTATTGGTTGATACGGCTTCGCCAGAGGTGCGCCGTCAATTTGCCGAACAGGCAGCGGAACAACGTCTGAATGAGACGCGCTTATTCCGCCGAGCGGGCATTGATTTGTTAGATATCGCAACAGATAAACCCTACGTAGACGCCGTGCGAGAACTTTTCCGTCGCCGCGCCTTAAGGAGACATTGAGATGGATTCGGTGAAAGACATCTTCAAAATCGGTATTGGCCCCTCAAGTTCGCATACCATGGGCCCACGCCGTGCGGCGCTGGACTTCTTAAAGCGCGCTCCGCAAGCGGTGAAATTCCGCGTGACGCTCTATGGGTCATTGGCCGCAACAGGCAAGGGCCACCTCACCGATAAGGCGGTTCTCGATGTGCTCGGCGCAGAACGTACGGAGATTGTTTGGGAGCCCAACACCTTTTTGCCGTTTCACCCGAATGGGATGAAGTTTGAAGGCTTGACCGATGGGGGCACGACCATTACAGCATGGGAAGTGTATAGCATCGGCGGCGGCTTCCTCAGTGAGGGACTTGGCCAAACAAAGGTGACGCCGGTGGCCTATCCGTACACCACCATGGACGGTATTTTGAAGTGGTATGGTGAGACGGGGCGCATCTTTTGGGAGTACGTGCTCGAGTATGAAGGACAGCCCGTCTTTGACCATCTGCGTGAAGTCTGGGCAGTGATGCGTGATGCCGTGGAGCGTGGCCTTGAAGCAGAGGGCGTGCTACCAGGTGGCTTGGGCCTGCAACGTAAGGCGAGCGCCTATTTTCGCCGTGCGGAAGGGATGCGTGAAGGCTTGCGCGGACGCGGTCTGCTCTTTGCCTATGCACTTGCGGTTTCGGAAGAAAATGCGGCAGGCACGGGCTTGATTGTTACGGCGCCTACCTGCGGCAGTGCGGGCGTCCTGCCGGCGGTGCTCTACTACCTTTACAAACACCATGAAGTGCCAGAGAAGCGCATTATTCGTGCGTTGGCTACGGCAGGCCTGATTGGGGCGATTGTGAAGCATAATGCTTCCATCTCTGGCGCTGAAGTGGGATGTCAGGGGGAAATTGGCGTGGCGTGCGCAATGGCGGCCGCGGCGGTGAATCAGATTTTTGGTGGATCGCCGAATCAGATTGAGTACGCCGCTGAAATGGGATTAGAGCACCACTTGGGCTTGACGTGCGACCCCGTGTGCGGGTTAGTGCAGATTCCTTGCATTGAACGCAATGCCTTCGCGGCGGCGCGTGCAATGGATGCGAATATGTATGCATGTCTTTCTGATGGCCGACACAATATCTCCTTTGATAAGGTCGTCCGGACGATGTTGGAGACGGGGCATGACTTGCCGAATCTCTACAAGGAAACGTCGACGGGCGGTTTGGCGAAGGATTAATTTGCATCTGCATGCTAAGATGCATCATCAAAAACAAATCGCGGAGGCCTTGGCTTCCGCGATTGTTTTAGTGGGCAAAGTGGCGTGAGGCCTTAACGCAATCCCTCGCTAAAACGATGCAAATAGGCATCGGTCATGCCAGTGACAAAGTCAAACATGGTGTGCAACCACCAGAGGAAGGGCTTTTCACGATGAGCGGCAATAAATGCCTCGCCAAAGGTATATTTGCGCAAGAGGCTTTCGCTATAAGTGGGGCGTTGGGTACGGACATTACGCGTAACGGCGAAGAAGGTATCCAAGACGTGGTGGAAGTGTGCTTGAGCATTGAGTTCTTTGCGCACCTTGGCGGCGTCATCAAAGACGATTTTGTAGTTGCGCTTTAACGTCTGAAGGCGTTGCCACGTGGGTGAGGTCTGCTCAAAGGTGGCGAGGGAGTCAGGCGTTTGGAAGGCGCGTACGAGGTCTTCGGTGAAGCAGTGCATCAAATCCCCAATCACCTTTGCGCGCAAGAAGGAGACGGTGGCGCCAGGTTTGAGGGAGACACTGTGGGGATCTTCAAGGAGTTGGAGATACCAATCGCGCACAAGACGTTCGTCCAAAATTCCCATGAGCACCGCATCTTCGCAGTCGGTGACGCAGTAGCAGATGTCATCAGCGATTTCGGTGAGATAGGAGAGCGGGTGGCGGTGGACGCCATCGGGACCATTGAGCCCGAGCGCGGTGGTGACACACTCAAAACACGGTCGCGCGGTTTGGAAGCAAGAGAACTTTGCGGTGGAGGTGTCGGCGGCGCAGCGCGGATATTTAATCAATGCCCCTAAACTCGCACAGGTGAGACGAAAATAGGCGCCATCGCTTGGGTCTGGGTGGCTCAAGAGGCGAAAGGCTTGTGCATTCCCATCGAATTTACGGAAGTCTTCAAGGAGAGCCGCCAAGGACGGGGAATTGGGCGTGGGGGCATCTTCGGCGAGTAGATTCCCGAGTGCTTCCAGATGTTCTTCTACCCAAGATTGAATGGCGTATTCACCCGCGTGACCATAGGGAGGATTGCCAATGTCATGCCCGAGGCAAGCCGCCTTTACATGGAGTGAACAGGCGGAGATTTGCGTGGGAGAGAGGGATAAGCGCGCGGCGAGACGTTGGGCCAAGCCAGCGCCAGTTTCAGCAACCTCTAAAGAGTGCGTCAAACGATTGTGGACATAGTCCACCTTTGCCAAGGGGTGAACTTGTGTCTTGCCAGCGAGGCGTCGGAAGGGGGAGGAGAAGATGATGCGCTGGATGTCCGCCTCTGCAGGGGTACGTGGGGGTGTCTCAGCTTGATGATAACAAGTCGGCTTTCCCGCCACATCGGTGCGCAGGCGGCTGTCATTTAGGAGTTGGTCCCAATCAAGTGTCTGCATAAGAAAGCTCCTGTGGGGGATGCGTTAGCGCGAAGGTGTGGGTGGCAACGTAGGGGCTTGGCCGTTATTTCGTCGCAAGATGCCCATTAAGGTGTCCTGTGGCAAGCGCGCCAACAAGGCGGCGGGAGTGGGGGCAACCACGGTTTCGGCGAGGAAGCGCTTTTCATTTAACATTCTGGAGATGTTATCCTCCAACGTGCCACGGCAGATAAGGTGGTGCACCACCACGGTGCGCTTTTGGCCGATACGGTGGACACGGTCGGTCGCTTGCGCTTCAACGGCAGGATTCCACCAACGGTCCAAGTGGATGACGTGGTTGGCCTTTGTGAGTGTGAGACCAAATGCACCCGTGCGGAGGGAGAGGATGAAGACCCCTGGGCGGGGGGATTCATTGAAGTGTTCAATCTCTGCGCGACGTTGTTTGGCTGAGAGTTCGCCGTGAATGAAGGGAACGCGTTCACCAAAGCGTTCGGTGAGGAGGGTTTGGAGTCGTGCGCCCACGCGAGCAAATTGCGTAAAGATGAGGAGACTTTCGCCACGCTCAAGAATTTCATCCAACAAGGGAATGAGGATATCCAGCTTACCTGAGCTAAACTCTGCACCGTGGTCGGCCTCGACTTCTACACCATTGCAGATTTGCTTCAGGCGCGTGAGCAATGCCAAAACTGCACCTGTGCGACCAGAGGCTTCGCCATTGCGCGAGTCGCGAGCGTATTCTGCCAAAGCTAAATCGTATTCTGCGGATTGAGCACTGGTTAAGGGTGCATAGTGTTCCTGCTGGATCTTCGGTGGCAATTCGGCGAGAATGCCTGGGTCAGACTTCAGACGGCGCAAGAGGAAGTGCGAGACTGCACGGCGTAAGCGCGTGGGGTCACGATAGCGTTCGGTGAATTCACGCTTGGAACCGAAGAGCTCTGGATTCAAGAAGTCAAGGATGCTCCAGAGGTCTTCCAACTTATTTTCAATCGGCGTACCGGTGAGCGCAAGGCGGAAATTTGCAGGAAGCGAACGCGCCGCTTGTGATTGACGCGTGTGCGGATTTTTGATTTGTTGCGCTTCGTCAAGGATTAAGGTCTGCCAATGAACACGACGCAAGGTGGAATAGTCACGCCAAAGATAACCATAGGCTGTCAATGTGATCTGGTGGGCGCTTGCGTACCTGATGAAACTCTCGCCATGGAGACGTTCGGGGCCATCGTGACGCAAAACCTTCACCTCGGGTGCCCAGTGCGCTAATTCACGTTCCCACACAGGTAAGACCGTGAGGGGCGCAACGATGAGAACTGGGCCTGGACGGGACAAGAGGAAAGCAATCGACTGCAACGTTTTACCAAGGCCCATGTCATCGGCGAGACAGACGCCCAATCCGTGTGCGGCAGCCTGCATTAACCAACAGACCCCCTGTGCCTGATAGGGGCGAAGGACCTCGCGGAGGGGTAATTCGCCTTCGGGAGGTTGCGTCATTTCACGCAAGAAATCCTGCACATCTTGCGCGCCTGGGGCAATGCGTAGTGCGCCAGCCAGGAGGAGCGGGAGCGCTCGGCGCGCAGAGAGCGTCTCGGGGCCAAGATTGTCCAGAATCCGCTTTAACGCTTGTAGGTCAATACAATGCCATGCCTCATTGATGAAAACGAGGGGTTCGCCCGCATCAACAATTGCTTGCGCCTCTTCCAAGCTCAACTCAATGTCGCCAAAGCGAATCATTCGGACGACTTTTACCGCATCCTCTTCAATGCCCGTCGCCGTTTCATGCAGTTCGGGTACGTGTACTTCGAGGGCTTGTGGGAGTTCAACGGTAAATGCGGCGGCACGAAGTACGGGGACTGCTTCACGTAAAAAACGCGCGAAGAAGGCATCATTCCAGGGTTGGGGGAGGCCCAACATCGGGGCGACGGCAACCGCTTGCCCTAACAAGCGTAATTTGGTAACAGACGGGAATTTGCCAGGGTGGGAACCATTGACGGCAAAGTCAATCCACCATCCGCGCGCATCGCGATGGGGAATCAAGGGTAAAGCAGAGCGTCCGCCTTCAAAGAGGGGTGCGGCCCAAAGTCCCAACTCTGTGGCAAGCGGTTCGGAGGGAAGCGCAATCGTGGCATCTGGCGCGCGAAGTGCGGTCAGAAAGGCGTCGTCGGGGGAGTAGTATTTTCCCTTGATGGCTTGCGCACGCGTCAGTACCGTGGATGAGGTGGTGCGCATCCAGAGGTCGGTCAGCGTTTGGAATAGGGCGATATTGGCATCTTTGGGGATGACGGTCGCGCGCCAACGTGCCTCACCTTTTTCCACAATTGGCGCAACGCATCCCGCGGAGATGGTACGGAGCATGATGGGAAACAGTGCGGCCGCTTCGCGGATGTCATTGCCATAAACAAGGGTAGGCGAGGTGGCGCCGCGTGCGATGAGTTGCAAAACCTGCAAAACGCCACGCCCTTCCAAGACAACTTCGCGCCATCCTTGGAAGAGAAAGGCGAGGGCAGGGCGTAGGGCTTCATCTGAAACCGCAACCCCAAACGCCTCTCCTGTGAGAGAGAGGTGATTGGGCTCGTGGCGCAGATGGAGAATCATGCGGGCGCAGTTGGAAACGCTTCAGTAATGTTAGGCCAATGTGTGACCTTCACTTCGTGCGTGTCGGCAGAAAGCTTTCGCCCTGCCGAATTGCGAACGCATCGGCAGGTGCTAAACAATTAGAGCGAGAAGGTGCGGCAAATGGTTTCGGGCACCGTGTCGCGGAAGGTGACTGCGTCATGCAAGATGGGCGCATTCTTGAGGTCCACCAATGCCGGCGTTTCGCCCGTCAAGGCGGCGAGGCCACCTGCGGCAGCGAATTCATCGGAGATGGTCTTGCCCGTGAGTGCGCGAAGCATCGTGACAGGGAACTTCCAGGGCGATGCCGTGGCGGCAATGACGGTGGGGCGTCCGGTCACGGGCAAATCGCGATTCACCTTCCAACCGATGGCCGTGTGGGGATCGGCGAGGTAGTGATAGTTGCGCCAAATGTCGGCGATGGCGGCTTCGGTTTCTTCTGGTGTAGCCCATCCCGAGGCGAACTTGGTCTTCAAGTCGTGCAAAGGATAACCCGAAAGGGCGAAGTGACCTTCGGCCTTCAGTTGGGATTCCCATGTGCGCACTTCCACATCATTGCCCTTGGAGAGCAACCACAAGAGGCGTTCGACATTCGACGAGACGAGGATATCCATCGAGGGCGAATTGGTAATGCGGAATTCACGGCGGGCATCGTAGCAGCCTGTGCGAACGAAGTCGCAGACGACACGGTTGGCATTGGAGGCAACGGTGAGACGTTCAATCGGGGCGCCGAGCTGCCAAGCGTAGTGTGCAGCGAGGATGTTGCCGAAGTTACCAGTGGGGACAACCACGTCAAAGGGACGACCCAAACGGCGTGCGCAGTCAAGGTAGTAGCAAATCTGCGGGAAGAGGCGGCCGATATTAATGCTATTGGCCGAGGAGAGGAGGCAACCTGCGGCGCGGGCGCGATCAGCAAGTGCGGGATCGGCAAAGGCGGCCTTCACGGCAGCCTGCGCGTCATCGAAGTTGCCCTCAATTGCACAAGCCGAGACATTTCCGCCGGGGCAGCAAACCATCTGGCGACGTTGGATCTCAGAGGTGCCGACTTTCGGGTAGAAGACGAGGACGGAGGTGCCAGGAATATCGGCGAAACCGCGCATTGCGGCGCTACCAGTGTCACCGCTCGTGGCGGTGAGGACGCAGACACGATTGATGCCAGCGGTCTGGGCGGCATAGCGCATCAAGTGTGGCAGAAGTGTGAGGGCGACATCCTTGAAGGCATAGGTCGGGCCGTGGAAGAGTTCAAGGAAGGAGAGGTTGTCAAAGGTCTTGAGGGGGACAATCTCGGAATCGCGGAAGCGGGAGAGGGCTTGCGCGACGGCATCTTTGCGAACGGCTTCAGGGATGTCGTCAAAGAAGCGTTCAAGCAAGGCTTCCATTGTGGTCTTAAAATCTGCGCCTGCGGGTAACGGGGCGAGGGGTTGCGCGGGGATATAGAGGCCGCCATCGGGGGCGATACCATTGAGTAATGCTTGGGTGCCGGTAACTTTTGGGGCAAGTCCGCGCGTGGAGATGTAGTCCATTGATAACTCCTTAAGGTCAAATTAGCATATTCAGTATAGCAAATTTAAGGTAAATAAAGGGGAAAGAATGCGCTCTTCTTACGGGAAAAAGGCATTTTTTAGGCGTCTTGCGCAGGGCAAGTGAGCAAATCGGTGGCCAGTAAAATTTCATTGTCCGAGCCCACGACCACGAGGGAGGCGCCCGCTTCAAGGCGGGTATCACGTCCAGGAGAGACGACAGGCGGTTTGCCAGGGATAGAAACCGAGATGACGGCGGCACCTGTAGTGCCGCGGAGATTGAGTTCGCCAAGGGTTTTACCGTCTGCGAGTGCAAAGCGCGGCACAACGATGGTTTCTGTGTGAACGGCGAGCACTTCACCAATGTTGACGGGGTCTTCGCGGGGGAGCGCGCCAACGTCAAAGGCGCGCGCAAGCTCTGCGTGAGAGATGCGGTAGTTGTGCTTGAAGCGTTTGGAGCAACACACCATTACGAGGGAGGCGCCATAGATGACGACGGCAAGGACCCAAATATTGCTAATGAAGGTGGAGCAGAGGAGGACTGCATAGCAGAGAAGCCCTGCCCAACCTGCCACCGTGAGCAAAAACCGTACGAGCGCGCGGACGTGTTGAATGCGTGCTGTGGAGCGAGAGAGTGCAGTCTCCATGATGTAGTCGGTGAGTTCGCGCCAAAGGTGTTGTGCAGTCCAGAAGCCTGGCGAGGTGATCAACATCGCTACTGCACTGCAGAGGAATCCGCTCCAGTGGATTTCGAATCGGGCAGGTTGCCAATAGGTGTCGAGCGTGAGGAGGAAGTTGTGAACCGTGGGAATTTGTGCAACGAAGTAGACCGCACCGAAGAGGATGGCAATGATTGCCAAGCTAATGCCGATTTGGATGGCATAGGTGCGGATTTGCGCCACGCCAGAACGTCCACCTCCGTCTTGAGGACGGTTCATGTCGTAGAGTGCAGACTTATAGGCGAAGAAGAAGTTGCGAACTTTGGGGCCAACGAAGCGAGAAGCGAGGGCGTAGAGTTTGTCGGAGTAGCGCAGCAGGTAGGGGTTGGTCGCGGTGCAGAGGAGGGCGATGCCAGCAGCGATTTGGTAGAGGGGTTGGTCGCTCATCTTACCTGCCATGGCGATACCTGCAATGATGAAGGAAAATTCTGCCACCTGGCCGAGGCTGATGCCAGTCTTAAAGGCGTCCTTGGGGTGCTCGCCGACGAGGGTACAGGCGAAAAAGCCGTTGGCGAGTTTGAGGAGAATCATGACAATTGTGATGAAGAGAATAATCCCGATGTTCGCCAAGATGACGCGTGGGTCAAGCATAAGACCGACTGAAACGAAGAAGACGGAGGAGAAGAGGTCGGTGACAGGGCGTACGATGCGTTCGATACGCCGGCGCGCTTGCGCCTCGGCGACCACGGCACCCGCAAGGAAGGCACCCACCACAAGGGAGAGCCCCAGGCCTTCTTGGGCTAAGCAGGAGACGCCGAAACAGAGGCCAAGCGCTGTCATCAAGACGATTTCATCGCCGAATCGACGCGAGACGTAGTTCATAAGGCGAGGCACTAAGAGAATGCCGAAGACGGTGACGCCCACAAGGAAGAGTGCTAATACGCCCATCTGCTTGCCGATAACGCTCGCAGTGCCCCAAAAGTCAATCGTACTTCCGCTTGCAGTGCCACCGCTGACGCCATTGAGAACGGCGATAAGGAGAATGGCAAGAACGTCTTCAATGAGCGCGATGGCGAAGGTGTTGTTGGCAAAGCGGTGTTGGGTCCACCCTAAGCTTTCGAAGGTTTTTGCGGCGATGGAGGTGGAGCTATCGCAGAGGATGAGGCCGAGTAAGAAGCATTCGAGATTGCCCCACCCTAAGAGTTTGCCTGTGACAAAGCCGCCCACAACCATAAAGGTGATATCCCAAATGGCAGGGAAGACGACGCGCCCTCCGAGTTGGCGGACCTTTCTAAAGCTAAAGCCTAATCCGATGGAGAACATTAAGAACATCACACCGAAGTCAGAGAGCATTTGGATACTGGTGCTGTTCTGAATGAGCGCAGGCCCAAGGTGGGGACCAATGATGATGCCTGCGAGGATATAACCCACGGTGAGGGGTAGATTGAAGCGTGAAAAGAGGATGCCAACGCCCGCAGCGAATGCGATGGTAATGCTAAGATCAGCAAAGAAAGAAAACGTTTCTGCCATGGTAGTGTCCTTGTCAAAAGGAATATCCAAACACGACTATTGTCATTGTAACACAAAATGATGCGGATGAAATGTTAGAAGGCTGTTAAAAGAGTGGTTTGAGTGGGATTTTTTAGCAAAGGAAGATGGCGTAAGCGTAAACAAAAACGGACGCCCGTGTGGGTGCCCGTTTTTGTAGTTTAGTCCGTGTATGGAAATTTACTTCTCAGACTTCATTTGCGGGAAGAGAATCACGTCACGGATGCAGTCGGCGCCAGTCATGAACATCACGAGGCGGTCAATGCCCAAGCCTAAGCCACCCGTGGGCGGCATACCGTACTCAAGCGCTTCCACGAAGTCTTGGTCGGTGGGCTCAGCATCGGCTTCAACCTGGTTGGCGAAGGCGGCGCGCTGGGCTTCGGGGTCGTTCTGTTCGGTGTAGCCAGGGCAGAGTTCCTTGCCCGCCACAACGAATTCAAAGACGTCCACGAGCGAGGGATCATCTGGGCATGCCTTAGCGAGTGGCACATATTGCTTAGGAATACGTGTCACAAAGGTGGGCTGACGGAGCGTGCCTTCAATCATCTTGTCATAGACTTCGTGGGAGAGAGTGACCATATCGGTGATTTCTTCCACAAGTTCCAGACCTGCAGCGGCGGCACGAGCACGAGCGGTTTCGTAGTCTAGTTCAAACCAATCTTCGCCCATCTTTTCCTTGATGAGGTCTTGCTGTGTGACTTCACGGTAGGGAGGTTCGAAGTTGATGATTTCGCCATTCTCGCCGTAGGGCACCTGACGCGTGCCGAGCACGGTGTCGCAAAGGTAGGGCAAAAGACCTTCAATGATGTTCTTCATGGAGGTGCGATCGCCATAGGCCTCATAGACTTCCAAGACGGTGAATTCGGGGTTGTGCGTGCGGTCAATGCCTTCGTTGCGGAAGTCCTTGCCGAGTTCGAACACCTTGTCGAAGCCACCCACGATGAGACGCTTCAAGTAGAGCTCCGGGGCGATACGCAACACCATTTCGCGGTCAAGCGCATTGTGGTGCGTCACGAACGGCTTTGCCGCTGCGCCACCTGCCTGGCCCTGCATGATTGGGGTCTCAACTTCAATGAAGCCCTTCGAGGTCAAGTAGTTGCGAATGCCAAGGATGATTTTGTGGCGCTTGTCAAAACGTGCGCGACTTTCAGGATTGGACATCAAGTCAAGGTAGCGACGGCGATAGCGTTCTTCCGTATCTTGAAGACCATGCCACTTTTCCGGCGGTTGACGAATGGCCTTGGAGAGCAACTGCCATTCTGCGACTTCAACCGTCTTTTCGCCCGCTTGTGTGGTGAAAAGGGTGCCATGTACGCCGATAAAGTCGCCCAAGTCGAGGAGCTTGGCAGCATTATAGGTTTCTTCACCGAGCACATCGCGCTTGAGCAACACCTGGAATGCATCCGTACCATCATTGAGGTGGATGAACATCAACTTGCCCATGCGACGCTTCGTCATGATGCGACCAGCGACAGAGGCTGCCTTCCCTTCTTCAAAGCCTGCGCGCACTTCTGCGAGATTGCCAGTGCGCGGGAAGGCCTTGCCGTAGGGAGCATAGCCGAGTTCGGCGAGCTTACGACGATTTTCAATGCGTTGTGCGCGGTATTGGTCGGGTGTTTGTTCCTGAGCCATGGAGCGCTCCTTACTTGGAAAGGTAATCGTTGATGAGCGTTGTCAGATTTGCAACGGTGAAGCCGAAGTGTTCTGCGAGCTTGTTTGCAGGGCCGGAAGCGCCGAAGCCACCCATTGTGAGGGTGGTGCCAGCATCGCCGATGTAGCGTTCCCAACCGAAGGGCGAAGCTGCTTCCACTGCAATACGCTTCTTGACCGAAGGCGGCAAAACGCGTGCGCGGTAGGCCTTGCTTTGGGCATCGAAGAGTTCCCAGCTCGGCATGGAGACCACGCGGAGGTTGCGCGGGTCGGCTTGTGCCGCTTCAAGGGCGAGGGAGACTTCAGAACCCGATGCGATGAGAATAGCGTCAGGCGTAGTTTCGGGGTCGCGCTGCCAGAGAATGTAAGCGCCCTTGGCGGTGTTGTCTGCAGAGGGATAAACCGTGCGGTCAATCACAGGGAGGTTCTGGCGGGAGAGGAGGAGAGCGGTGGGGCCGAGCTTGCGGCTGAGCGCAATTTCCCATGCCACGGCGGTTTCGGTAGCATCTGCCGGACGCAAAATGCACATATTAGGCATTGCGCGCATCGCGGGGAGCTGTTCAATCGGTTCGTGGGTCGGACCGTCTTCGCCAACGTAGAAGCTGTCATGCGTGAGCACGTAGATGACCGGCAGACCCATCAAAGCGGCCACGCGCATTACTGGACGGCAGTAGTCGCAGAAGACGAAGAAGGTGCCGCCGAAGGTGCGCAAGCCACCATGGACGGTAATGCCGTTCATAATAGCCGCCATGCCCTGTTCACGGACGCCGAAACGGAAGTTACGACCAGAGAAATCGCCCTTTGCGATATCGCCAAAGCCATTGAGATAGGTCATGTTGGACGGGGCGAGGTCAGCACTACCGCCAACGAGCCACGGCACCACGGGAGCGAGTGCATTGAGCACCTTACCCGAAGCCACGCGGGTGGAAATCGGCTTGCCATCCCATTCAGGCAAGTGGTCATCGAGATCTTCAGGAAGCGCATTCTTGAGGCAAGTTTCCCAAGAAGCCTTGAGCATTGCATCGGCAGCGAAAATAGCCTTTGCCTTGCGCTTCCAAGCATTGCGGACGCGCTTCATGCGTGCGGCACGTGCGGCAAAGAGGTTGCTGACGGCTTCAGGAATGACGAAAGATTCATCGGGATTGAAGCCAAGCGCCTGCTTGGTAAGACGCAATTCATCTGCGCCGAGCGGTGCGCCGTGGCAAGAAGCCGAGTCAGCCTTGTTCGGCGAACCCTTACCGATGGTCGTGTTGCAAATAACGAGAACAGGCTTGTCTTCGGACTTGGTCGCCTTGCGGAGTGCGCGGTCAATCGAAGTGAAATCGTGGCCATCGCAGACGTAGACGCGCCAACCATATCCCTCAAAACGCTTCTTCGTATCGTCAGTCATCGTGATATCCACGCGACCTTCAATAGAGATGCGGTTGGAGTCATAGAGCATGATGAGCTTGTTCAGGCCGAGGTTACCTGCCATCGAGCAAGCTTCGTGGGAGATACCTTCTTCAAGGTCACCATCGCCACAAGTGACCCACGTGCGGTGGTCCACCAAGGTCTGCTCTGCGGTATTGAAGCGTGCGGCCATCATTCGTTCTGCGATTGCCATGCCCACTGCATTGGCAATACCTTGACCGAGGGGACCCGTGGTCGTTTCAACGCCCGGCACCATGCCATATTCCGGGTGACCCGGGGTACGACTGCCCAACTGGCGGAACTGCTTCAAGTCATCCAACGACAATTTGTGGCCAGAAAGGTGCAACAAAGCATAGAGCAGAGAAGAGCCGTGTCCGCCCGACATTACAAAGCGATCGCGATCTGCCCATGCAGAATCCGCGCCGCAAATCTTCAAGTGGCGCAACCACAAAACGGCAGCAACATCAGCCAAGCCCATTGCCACGCCCGGGTGACCCGAGTTGGCGGTCTGCACTTCATCAGCGGCAAGGCAACGCAACGTATTCGCTGCCAAAAGCATCTCGTTTGTGTCAAGTTTGCTCATGTAAATAAAACCTCTATTTAGGCAAAAATCAAGCGGATACTATATCAAAAAACCGCAAAAATGACAATGCCATCAAAATAATAGTATTTCTCAAAGTAAATGCACTTTAGTGGGTAAAAGTGCATTTTAGCTGCCAAATGGCAAAAGGCATTTACTCTGCCAAAAAAAGGCTCCTTTATGTACAGTCTTTGGGGAGTGTTCTCTTCTTGGCAGAATAAATGCCCTTTTTGGCAGAGTAATCGCTTCATTTGGTACAGTAACTGCACTTTTTGGCAAGCTGACTGCTTTTTTTGGCAAACTAAGTGCACACTTCTATCAGAATGGTACAGTTAGTCTAAGAATTGACCCTAGTACAAAACTCGTTAAACTGATATGACTGAAATACAAAAGAATTTCAGTCAAATACTCAATGCGTTTTACCTGAAACTGTGATGCGAAAAGGGTGTTTGGGAAGGAGAGGTCTTCTCTCTTCTCCTCTGAACTCAATTTATAGAAAGAGTCCACACGAGCGAAATCAATTTACAGAAAGAATCCTACACAATTTGTTCCCGTGGTGTAGAGGTGCTCATTGCTAGGGGTGTTATGGTGGAGGGGTAGGTTTGGTGTGGGGAATGGATTACGAATTGTGGTGTGGTTCGCGGAGGAGAAAACCGCAGAGGAGTCCAGCGATCCAACCGCCTAAGTGAGCGCCATAGGCGGTGCTGAGTTGTGGCAGGAGGAATTCAGTAATGAAAAAAAGGAGCATTAAGGGAAGCAACCACACGGCTTTAAGGCGCAAGGGGAGCGCAGTAATCCACAGGGTAATGCGTTCGCGGGGTGCAAGTGTAACGACTGCGCCGATGCAAGCAGTGAGGAGGGCGGATGCACCGATGCAAATGGTGTAGGGGGAAAGGCGTGGATCAAGGAGAATCGAGAGGAAGAACCCTGCGGCGCCTGCAGTAGCTCCTGTGAGAAGAAGGAGAAAGGTCTTTCGCCAACCGAGGAGTGCTTCAAGCGTATTGCCCGTAATCCAGAGCCCGAAGAGGTTGAGCGCGAGATGCCACCAGGACCCATGAAGGAATACGTAGGTGAAGGTGCGCCAAAGTTCGCCTATTTGTACTGCGTTGGCCTGTAGAGGAAGGTGTTGTTTGAGCCAGTCAATAATAAAAAGGTCTTCCGCTCCAAGGGGTAACGGAAGACGTAAATTGGGGTGCGTAATAATCTGCACGCCAAGGCAGAGCCCGCATAAGAGTGGCACTGCAATGGGGTGACGCATAGGGAGGTTCATCAGCTAGCGATGAACTTCGTGTAGAGATCCCATTCAAGATAGAGGATCGTGAGGGTCGCTGCTGCGAGGCAGAAAGCAATAATTGCGCAAGCGCCGCCAATCCAATCAGGGGCTGCACTGCCTGTGGTTTTGGTGGTTGCCGCGGCTCCTTCAGCGGGATTGCGGAGACGAGGATTGATGTATGCCATGGTCGTAAACTCCTTAAACTGTTATTAGTATAAAGGTTTTGGCGGGAAAAAGAAAGAGTAAAAATCGCTTTTGCTATTTTTTAATGGGGTATGCACGAGTGTAATTGCCGTGGAGGGTGTCTCGGTAATGCATTAGCAGTGCGAGAGAATCTGACGGGTTGCCGCAAGAAAGTATCAGTGAGAGGTGAGAATCTGACGGGTCGCTGTGGTAAGCGGAAGCGTTTCTGGGGCAAGGCTCCAACAGAAATTTGCGGGGAGTTTGGGGAGGTCTATCGGCAGGGGGGCTGTATAGACGCGCAAAATTTGTCGGAAGTGGGTGAAGGTTTGACGATGGGTGTGGCACAACTTGGCTTTGTGCAGTTGGAAGGGGAGTGCATCGCGGGCGGGTAGTTCCCAAAAACCATCAAGGAGGCGTTCACCCTCGTGACGGGCGAGTAGGAGCGCGCCATCGGCATTTTTAAGAAGGCAGACCTCTCGTGTGCGTTCTGGAAGGGCTTTCTTTGCGGGGATGACGGGGTAGTTGCTTTGCGTTTGGGTCTCTGCGGCTTGACATTCTTGACGCAGGGGGCAAGCATCACAGGTTGGGTTACGTGGGGTACAAATGAGGGCGCCGAGCTCCATCATTGCTTGGTTGAAGTCTCCAGGCGAGTCAACGGCTTGAATGAAGGGGCGTAGCCAATCTGCCAACTTGCGACGATTGGGCTCTTTTGAGAAGTCTTCGGTAAGACGATTGCGACGGGCAAAGACACGTGCGACGTTGCCATCGACGACGGGTTCGGCTTCGCCAAAACAGATACTTGCGATTGCGGCGGCGGTGTAGGCGCCGATGCCAGGCAGTTGTTTGAGTGCGGCGGCGGTCCGAGGGAGTTGAGCATCGGCTTCAGCCACGAGTTGTTGCGCCGCCTTTCTGAGATTGCGTACACGTGTGTAATAGCCGAGCCCTTCCCAAGCTTTGAGCAACGCATCATCGGTGGCCGCGGCAAGGGTTGGGATATCAGGAAAGGTGGCTAAGAAACGTTCAAAGTAGGGGCGAACGGTGTTGACTTGTGTCTGTTGGAGCATGATCTCGCTCACCCAGACCGCGTAAGCATCAGGGTGACCGCGCCACGGCATTTCACGTCGCGCGGTTTGATACCATGCCAGTAACCGTTGGCACCAGTCGTTCATTACCATGTGCCGTGATGCACCTTGGTTTCATCGTAACGGGTGCGTGCTTCGGGAAATTCGTCTGGATATCCCAGGGCAATTGCGCTCACGGGAATGATATTGTCCGGCAGATTGAAGGCGGCCTTTACGGCGGCAATGCGATCATCATTCGGATGAATCCCCAACCATACTGCGCCAAGTCCCTGCAAATCGAGGGCAAGTAAGAGGTTTTCAATTGCGGCCGAAACGTCCTGCAAGAGATAGGAGAGTTCGCCACGATGGGCAGCCGTGATATCTCCGCAGACAATGATGCCTGCCGCCGCGCCACGCAACATTTGTCCGTAGGGGAGCGCATCTGCGAGGGCGTCACGTCCAGCTTGTTCCTTCACCACGATGAAGTGCCACGGATCACAATGACGTGCACTCGGCGCCGCCATGGCGGCTTCAAGTGCAATGCGAATCTGATCGTCCCCAACAGGATCGGTGGTATATTTGCGAACACTACGACGAGAGAGAATGTCTATGGTTGTCATCGGTTAAGACCTTTTGTAAAGGGTGGGAAAAATGGGGTTAAACTGAAACAACGTCCCGTCGGGAAACCGTTGCGGAACGTTGTGTAAAAACGCACGAGGCGTGAAGCGAGAAGACGTTCCGCTTAGCCGAGTTGGCTAAGGAAGCGGATATCATTTTCGTAGAGGAAGCGGATGTCCGGGATGCCATACTTAATCATGGCGATACGTTCCACGCCCATGCCGAATGCGTAACCATAGACGGCATCGGGATCGTAGCCGACGTGTTGATAGACGCGCGGGTCAACCATACCAGCGCCCGCAATTTCAATCCAGCCCGAATTCTTACACACGCGGCAACCCTTACCCTTACACACGTGGCAAGTGAAGTCCACTTCCACGCTCGGTTCAGTGAAGGGGAAGAAGTGAGGGCGGAAACGAACACCGATATCCGGGCCCATCATTTCACGGGCGAAGTAGGCGAGAGTGCTCTTCAGATCGGCCAAAGAGACCGGCTTCACATCCACATAAAGACCTTCAATCTGGTGGAAGTTTGCCGAGTGCGTGGCGTCGGTCGTGTCACGGCGATAGCAACGGCCCGGATTGATAATGCGCACCGGCGGAGGATTGTCCAACATCGTGCGAATCTGCACCGGGCTCGTCTGTGTGCGCAACACGGTTTCAACGTCAAACCAAAACGTATCGCTCGGGTCCATCGAAGGGTGATGAGGTGCCGTGTTGAGCGCAGTAAAGTTGTTAAACTTCGTTTCGATATCAGGACCATCGGCCACAGTAAAGCCCAAGCGGTGGAAGATTTCAGCCGTCTCTTCAATCACGCGGCTCACGGGGTGAATGATGCCTTCAGCGTGCCAACGGCCAGGAAGCGAGACGTCAAAACCCGCCACAGGGGTTTCATTCGCCTGAAGAGCGGCGGTCTTCGCATTCAATTGTGCTTCAAATTCGCCACGCCAAGCGCCGAGTTCCTTACCAAACGCGGGACGATCCTGCGCCGGCACATCCTTCATCTGCTTGACCAATGCGGGGAGAAGACCATTACGACCCAAATATTTTACGCGCAATGCATCTACTGCTTCGAGCGATTGAGCGGCTTCAAGAGCGGCGAGGGAGGCATTATGCTCCTGCTGTAATTCCTGCAACGTCATGAAAATAAATCCTTACATCTATCTATGGAGAAAACTCCAAAAACGTCTAACATTCTACCATAATTAAAGGCTTCATCTCACAAAGTTACACGTTTTCATCCAAGTTTCATGCGAAAAAGCCCTTATAACAAGCATTGACATGGCACTAGATGATGAAGGGGCATAGAACTCCGCGCCCCGATCTTCCAACAGATGCTGACATGGCACTATAAGATGACTCACATGGGGGCGTGCTATTTGCTTGGCGAGGTGTGGGACCTTTTCCTTTACGATAAGATGAAGTTCAGCGGGTTGGAAGACGGTGCGTCCACTCTCAAGGGTGAGCGTAGATTTTTAATCATGGGATAGCGCCATCGGGTCGGGACGGTGGCGTTGTGTCGGGATTGTGGCATCAAGTTGGAATTGCGGTGTTAGCTTAGGATAGCAGTGTCAGGATGGTGTGGCGGTGGCGGGGCGGGGAGAGGTGGTGGTTTTGTGTAAAAAATGGGCGAGGTTTGGGCAAATGTGGTACACTACAAGGCAAGAAGAGGATTTGTGATGAATGCGATTACGTATTGTATGAATGTGCATCGTGGGGAGGATTTGGCATCCGTTCAGGAGGCCTTGGAGGAGGTAACAATCCCTTTACGTGAGGTGTTTGGGACGGAGGGCGCATTCCCATTGGGATTACGATTGAGTGCAGACGCGGCAAAGTTATTGCGCGATTCTGAGACGTTGCGTCGGTTTTCAAGTTTTTTGGTGCACAATAAATTGTCGGTGATGGGAATTAATGGGTTCCCACATGATGCATTTCATGATTGTGTGGTGAAGGAGAGGGTGTACGAACCCGATTGGACACATCCTGAGCGAGCGGTTTATACGCGCAATTTGTTTTATGCTTTGTCGCATTTACCCATGGCACGCTTGGGGGACCACTTTCCAAGTGTAACGACGGTACCATTGGCATATGACCGTGGGCAGGAGATTTCGGATGCAATCGTTGAAGAGCTGTGCTCGATGGCGCTCTTTTTACGGAAGTTGGAAGGATTTACTGGGCGACGGATGTGCTTGGCGTTAGAGCCTGAGCCGGATTGCTTATTGGAGCGGACGCAGCAGACGATTGATTTCTTTGAACGGTTATGGTCGCATCCATTGTGGGTGCCGAGTTATCGTCCGTACATTGGCCTTTGTTTTGATACGTGTCACTTTGCGGTGAGTTATGAAGATCCACTGAATGCGCTTCGGAGCATTGTGGCGGCGAATATCCCTGTGGCGCGAATTCAGGTGTCGGCCGCGTTAGAGTTTAATTGCTACACGACGGAAGAGACGTTGCGCGCGTTCATTGACCGTGAGTATCTGCATCAAGTGCGTCGGCGTGAGGCGAATGCGGAGTTAACGTGTTTCCCTGATTTGACCGAAGAGGTGTTGCCACAGCTGGTGGGGCAGAGTGGTCGCATTCATTACCATGTGCCGTTGGCATGGCAGGGAAGTACGGAATTGGAGTCGACGCGCCGCACGTTAACGCCTGCTTTCTGGCGTTATGTGCGTGCGGGCGGCTGGCCGTTAGAGGTGGAGTCATATGCGTATTTTGTCTATCCACAGTCCCTGCGCAAGAAGACATTATCAGAATCGTTGTTGGATGATATGATATGGGTGCGCAATCAGTTGAAGTCGGTATAAGACTTGTTATTCATTGACACAACAAAAAGAAGTGCGGTGAACCGCACTTCTTTTTGTTGTGAGTGGAGGCACTGAATTAGACCACGCCATGCTTGGAAGCATTGGCATAGAAGTCCAAGAGGTGCTTGATTTCGGGACACTGCGGTAACTCCTTGGCGATGCGTTCCAGTGCGACCGAACGTGGCAGACCTTCGGAGTAGATAATCTGGTAGGCGTCCTTGAGTGCGCTAGAGGCTTCGGGGCTGAAGTTTTCAGGGTGACGACGGATGGCCACGGAGTTGAGGCCGCGCACAACGAGGTTGTCCACACCCATGGTGAGCATGTAGGGCGGTGCGTCTTTACGCAAGTGGGTGCCGCCGCCGACCATTGCGAAGGTGCCGACGTGGGTGAATTGGAGAATCGCGGTGGTGCCACCGATAATCGCGTGGTCTTCAACGATACATTCGCCCGCGATTTGGACACCATTGGACATGATGATGTGGTTGCCGAGGACGCAACCGTGTGCGATGTGGCAGTAGGCCATGATTAAGCAGTCGGAGCCGATGACGGTCTTGGTGCCATCCATGGTGCCGAGGTGAATCGTGGCGCATTCACGGATGACGGTACGGTCACCGATTTCCACATAGGTAATGTTTCCGGGCTTCCATTTCAAGTCCTGTGTCTTCATACCCACGCAAGCCTGCGGGAAGATTTCGCAATCTTCACCGATGGTGGTGTGACCCTCAACCGTGGCATGGTGGTGCAACTTGGTGCCACGACCGATGGTGACGTCCGGCCCAACGTATGCAAACGGACCGATTTCGGCATCGGGATGAATTTTCGCACCTTCGCAAACAAAAGCGAGCGGATGAATTGCCATGGCGAACTCCTTATTGATTTTTAGGGATGAGAACACATGCTGTGCAGAAACAGATTACGACGGGTAACCAGACCAAGAGCCACGGCAACGCCGCAGGCTTGGAGGCGAGTGCTTCAGACAACAAAATAAAGAGGAAGAAGGCGATACCAATGGAAAGGCCCATGACCATTCCCTTGGAGGATTCTTTTCGTTGCGCCTGGCATCCCATCGGGACGCCGACTAAGACGAAGCAGAATGAGGAAAGCGCCCACACCAAACGGTAATTTAAAAGGAATTTGAGCTTCGAGTGCCACTTAGCGGCCGCCTTTTCAGAGAGCGGGGTAGCGGGTTGACCATCGGTCATCGGTGGCGGATTCTTGGCGAGGTCTAATTGTTTCTTGGCCTTCTGCTCTGCGGCGAGGAGTTCATCGAAGTCGTAGTCTTTTGGCTTCTTTAGATACTTTTTGGTTCGCGAGACAACGTCTTCGCAACGGTAGGTAAATTCAGAGAACTTTGCAGTGCCGACGATGCCCTTGTCTGGGGGGGTGATGGCGGCATCAAAGAGGGTGAAGAGAATGTCACTTCCTTCGGCACGCATGTGGGCACTATCGGCCTGAATTTCGCGCAAGAAACCATCGCGACGGTCAATCGCGAGCAAGTTGTAGAGAATCGTGTAACCTTTACCGTTGTCATCGGTCATGTCAGTTTTGCGATCGCAAAAGACGGCAAGGTTGTCAATTTCGTCAATGAAGCGTCCTGGTTCCATCAATTGGACGCCAGCGTCTAAGGCTAAGCGATTGGCGATGGTTCTGCGGACGTAGTGCCCACGCGGCATGGCATAGTTTTGGAGATAGAAGCCAAGTGCGGAGCAGAGGATTCCCACGATAAGTGGGCAACGCATAATTGAGAGGAAGCTCACGCCACAGGCCTTCATCGCGGCGACTTCGCTATCGGTAGACATTCTACCGAAGACAAGCAAAGAGGCGACCATTAACGCGAGCGGGATGGTGAAGCCCAGCACTTCAGGAAGCGAGGCGGCTAAGTATTGCAACACCAAGCCTGCCGAAGCACCGCGCATCACGAATTGGAATACCTGGAAGAGAAATCCGACGGAAAGCACAAAGGTAAGTACTAAACCCGTCAGCCCTGCAGCAACAAGGAAGGAACGCAAGATGTAGCGTTGAAGTGTTCCCATAATTTCTCTCCAAGGGGCTCTTATTTGAAAGGGGGAAGCGGGACGTAAGCGATTTACGTCCCGCTTGGGTGCGACTTACTTTGCAGCGCGAATCTTCGCGCGGGTCGCTTCATCCACGCCGCGGATAACGATTTCGGTGCGGCGGTTGGAAGGGGTGCCTTCGTCCAAGTTCACGGGATCCTTGGGCTGATCGAAGGAGTGGCCAGCGGACTGCATGCGATTAGCAGGGATGCCGTTGGTGCTGAGGTAGGTGAGCACGCTCTTTGCACGAGCTTCGGAGAGTTCCTGGTTGTAAGCGTGGTCAGAACCGTGCTGACGGTCAGCGTGGCCATCGATGGTCACGTAGACTTCTGGATTGGCTTCGAAAGCGAGGCGCATGATGCGAAGGAGTTCGTCGAGTGCGGGGTAGTTAGCCGGTTCGATGATGGAGGAGTCCTTAGCATACTGCAAGCGGAGCTCGAGCTTCATTTCGTTCACGGAGCCTTCCGGAGTCACGTCAATCAACGTATCCTTGTGTTCGGAAGCTTCGTCATATGCCAAAGCATCAGCTTCGATGGTGGTGGTGGCAGGTTCGGCGAGCGGAGCCACGGTTTCCACAGCGCCGTTATCGGAGCCGCCCATGACGTAGGTCAAACCGATGTCTGCGGTGGTGAAGCTCATGAAGTCACCCGAAAGGGCCACGTGGTAACGGATGTCACCGCGGAGCGAGAGGTTTTCGCTGAAGTGCCAGAAAGCACCCACGCCAGCCTGAGCGAAGAAGTGAGAACGGTGTGCATCCTGCCAGAGGGGAGCGTTGCTTGCATTGTTATAGCTCACACCTGCGGCCAAGAAGGGGTCAAACTTCGCATAGCGATCGTAGAAGTGATAGAGAGCTTCTGCGCCGAAGCCGAAGAGGTTCTTGCTGCGAGACTTGTCATTGTCACGTGCATGACCGATCATGCCGTAACCTTCCACAGACCACGGGCTGTCTGCGAAGTCATAACCGAGACGCAAGATGACGTAGGGCTGAACACCGCGAAGACCGGTGCCCGGTTCCGGATTAGCGGTGCGATGGATGCGCATGCCACCCACGCCAGCGCCGATGTAGAAGCGGCCATCATTGCCTTCATCTTCATCAGAGTGAGCGACAGGTGCGGAGTCGCGTTCAACGACCACAGGGCCCTGGGGCTTTGCTTCTTGTGCGGTCAGAAAACCTGCGAAGCTAAGAACCGTGGCTAAGAGCCAGAACTGTTTCATGGGTTTACCTTTCAGTAGTTATTCCGGAGAGCCTAAGCGACGGCATCTGCCGGAACAGGATTGGATATAAGACGCGCCATTAGGACGCGGAGGGACTCAGTGTTTTACAAAGGGGGACAACGCCCGCATTTCCGCGACCACTTCAGGGACGTGACGCAGGGTGATGTCAATTTCATGCTCCGTTGTATAACGACTGAGGGAAAAACGGATGGATCCGTGGACGGCAGTGAATGGCACGCCCATCGCACGAATCACATGACTGGGTTCTAGACTGCCTGCAGCACAGGCAGAGCCAGAACTGGCACAAATGCCGCGATCGCTCAAATGGTAGAGGACGCTTTCCCCTTCGATGTATTCAAAGGAGATATTAAGCGTGTTGGGGACGCGACACGTACGACAACCGTTCACTCGGCTATCGGGGCAGGTGGCGAGCAAGCCTGCTTCAAGCTTGTCGCGTAACCGTGCGATTCGGGTCTCAGAGCCATCGGAGAGTGCGGCGGTTGCGAGTTTGCACGCCTTTGCTAAGCCGATGATGTAGGGCACATTTTCTGTGCCACCGCGGCGACCGCGCTCTTGGTGGCCTCCGAGAATAAGGGGTTTGATGCGGGTGCCACGACGGACATACAGCACGCCAATGCCTTTCGGCGCGTGCATTTTATGGCCGGCGATGGTCAACAAGTCTACGGGCACATCCTTTACATTGATCGCAAGTTTACCTGCGGCTTGGACGGCATCGGTATGGATCGTAGCACCTGCGGCTTTGCCGAGTTCGGCAATTTTACGAATTGGGAAGATGACGCCGGTTTCGTTGTTCGCCCACATCACGGAGACCAACTTCGGTCCTGGTGTGGCGGCGAGCGCGGCTTCATAAGCTTCCAAGTCAAAAAGGCCTTCGTTGTTGACGCCAATTTCAATGACGTTATGTCCCAATTCGCGCAAGCGCAAGCAGGGACCGAGGACGGCGGGGTGTTCCACGCGGCTGGTGATAATCGTGCCAGGCTGATTCCATGCCGCAGCTACACCGAGAATAGCATGGTTGTCTGCTTCAGTGGCACACCCTTCAAAGAGGATTTCTTCGGGGCGTTCTGCGCCAAGGAAGTTTGCCACAGTTTCACGCGCTTCTGCGACAGGGCGCGCGACATGGCCGCCGAATGCATGCATGCTGGACGGATTGCCCCATGCTTCATTGAAATAGGGGAGCATCGCCTCGACGACTTCTGGTGCGGGGCGTGTGGTAGCGTTATTGTCCAGATAGATAACTTCTGGCATGGTTACTCCATGACCACCGTGATGGCGGGATCAACAAATTCGTGTAATGCAGTGGCAATGAGATTGTCACGCGTGAGCGCCGCGCTACGGCATCCTGCGCACATCCCACGGAAGGAGATGCGAACGACGTCACCATCGACGTCAATCAATTCCACATCACCACCATCTTTACGCAAGACAGGGCGCACTTGCTCTTCAAGCGTTTGTTCAATCAACTTAATCTTCTGAAGCACCGTCATCTTCTTGGGGGCGGGCGCAGGGGCTGCTGCCGCCGCGGCGGTGTGATTCACTTCGTCCACAATTTCCTGAATGCGATCACGGCACATCCCGCAGCCACCACCCGCCTTGCAGAAGTTGGTAACTTCTTCCACGGAGTGGAGGTTGTTTTCACGGGTGACGCGTTCGATTTCTTCGCGCGAGACACCAAAGCACGAGCAGACAATTTCTTCGTGGACTTGCACGACGCTCTCTTCGCCTGTGCGATAGTTGTGAATTGCGGCCTCTAATGCTTCCTTACCCATGACGGAGCAGTGCATCTTTTGATCGGGCAAACCGCCCAAATAGGCTGCAATTTCGCGGTTGGTAATCTTTTCGGCTTCTTCAAGCGTCTTGCCGATAACCATTTCGGTCAATGCAGAGCTTGATGCCACTGCACTTGCGCATCCAAAGGTTTGGAATTTCGCTTCTGCGATTTTACCCTCAGCATCCAACTTGAACATAAAGGTCAAAGCGTCTCCGCAAGCTAACGAGCCAACGGTAGCTTTCCCATCAGGATTGTCGATAATACCGACATTTCGCGGGTGGCGAAAATGATCCATCACTGTGTCAGTGTAGTCCCACATTGCGGGTGTCCTTCTAAGTCGTCTGAGTAAAAAATAAAACCTCGTCCCCAATTATAGCAAAATTTCACTCTTATTTGTTAATAGAGAGAAAGATTGTCAATGAAGGTGACGGATGTTTTGATTGGTGTTGATTGGCAAAGATTGGATGCGGAAAGGGGAGGCTGGTTGTCGCGTGGGGAGCATGGTGGCGCGGCAAATGGTGTATGGAAGAGACGGCAGATCCGGTTGTCGCGCGAGGAGTTTTATGGTGTGGCAAATAGTGCGGAAGGGGGCGCAGGGAAGGGGGGTGATTGCGTGATGCAGGTGGCTAAAAACACAGATGCCACCCGAGTGGGCGGCATCTGTGTTTGCGCTCTGCGCTTAGGCTTACTTGGCGTAAACCGGCTTGGCAGAGTAGTGCGTGTGCAGGAGGTGATGAGCCTTTTCGCTGCAAGGCGCGCCCAAGAAGTCTTCGTAGATCTTTGCAATCTGCGGGTTCTGGTGCGAGCAACGGATTGCCTTTTCGCGGTCATCCTTGTAGAGGCCTTCCATACGCATCTTGCGGATTTCATCCGTTGCGAGCGTGGGCTGACCACCACCACCGATGCAACCACCACGGCAAGCCATCACTTCAATGAACTGCCAACGCGGCGGGCGACCAGCCTTGCGGTCTTCGCGGATGGCATTCAACACCTGTTCCACGTTGCCCATCTGGTGAGCCACTGCGATGGAGACCTTGGTGCCCTTGATGTCAATGACTGCTTCCTTCACGCCGTCCAAACCGCGCACCTGCGTGAAGTCGAGGTTGGCGAGTTCTTCCTTGGTGATGAGGTAGTAGGCCGAACGAAGCGCAGCTTCCATCACGCCGCCCGTTGCACCAAAGAGGGTGCCAGCGCCGGTGTATTCGCCGAGGATGGAGTCTGCATCACTTTCAGGCAGATTGTTGAAGTCGAGGCCTGCGATCTTGATCATACGAGCCAATTCGCGGGTGGTCAACACCACATCGACGTCCTGGTAGCCAGAGGCGTGCATTTCGTCGGAACGGGTGATTTCGTACTTCTTCGCTGTGCAAGGCATAATTGAGACCACATACATCGAAGCGGGGTTGATGCCCATCTTTTCTGCGAAGTAGGTCTTTGCCATCACGCCGAGCATCTGCTGCGGGCTCTTTGCGGTGGAGAAGTTGGGGATGAAGTCGGTCGCATACTTTTCCATCCAGTCCGTCCACGAGGGGCAGCAGGAGGTGATGAGCGGGAGCTCGCCACCCTGCGTGAAGCGCTGGACGAATTCAGTGCCTTCTTCCATGATGGTGAGGTCGGCAGAGAAGTTGGTGTCAAAGACTGCTTCGAAGCCCAAACGGCGGAGTGCGGTGTAAATCTTGCCCGTGGAGAGTTCGCCCGGCTTCATGCCGAAGGCTTCACCCAACGCCACGCGCACTGCCGGCGCAATCTGCACTGCAGTGTAACGTTCGGGGTCGCGGAGGGCATTCCACACTTTGCTGGTTTCATCCTTTTCGTAGATGGCACCGACGGGGCAGTGTGCAGAGCACTGACCGCACTTGATGCACGGGGAGTCATTCAACGGCACATCTGCAGCAGGGGCGATCTTCATCTTTTCGCCACGGCCGATGAATTCGAGCGCCCACACGTTCTGCATTTCCTGGCAGACGATTGCGCAGCGGCCACACTTGATGCACTTATCCGGCTCAAGCACGATCGAAGGCGTGCTGGTGTCGCGTTCAATGTGTTCAATTGCAGGACGCGGGAAGGGTACTTCGCGGATGCCAAACTCAGCCGCCACGCGCTGCAATTCGCAGTTGCCCGAGCGGGGGCAACGCAAGCAGTCGTTCGGGTGCGTGCTGAGGATCAATTCCACCACGGTCTTACGGATCTGGACGATGTCGGGATCGTGCGTGGTGATGTGCATGCCTTCTGCCACTTCCGTGCAGCAAGCACGGAGCAATTTCGGCGAGTTGCCATTACGCACCACGCAGATACCGCAGGCGGCCCACGCCTTGATGTCAGGGTGGTGGCAGAGGGTCGGGATGCGGATGGCCACCTTGCGAGCGGCTTCAAGAATGGTGGTGCCTTCAGGAACTTCCACGGCGATGCCGTTGATTTCCAAATGAATCATTTTCTTTGCTTCTTCCATGGTAACGCTCCTCAGGCGAGTTCGATGGCGTGCAACTTACAAGTGTTGTAGCACTGACCGCACTTCACGCACTTCTGCGGATCAATGACGTGCTTTTCTTTGATTTTACCAGCGATTGCATCAGCAGGGCAGACGCGGGCACACATGGTGCATCCCACGCAACGTGCCGGATTGATGCGATACTGCACCAACTTCTTGCACTTGCCAGAGGGGCACTTGCGGTCATTGATGTGTGCGAGCACTTCGTCCATGAAGTAGCGCAACATTGCCTGCACGGGGTTGGAAGCCGTCTGGCCCAAGCCGCAGAGGGAGGCGCGATTCATTGCATCGCAGATGTCACGCATCTTCTGGATGTCTTCAGGTTCACCCTTGCCTTCGGAGATGCGAGTGAGCGTGTTGAGCAGCGCACGGCCACCGATACGGCAGGGCATGCACTTGCCGCAGCTTTCATCCACAGTGAATTCGAGGTAGAACTTTGCCACGTCCACGATGCAGTCGGTGTCGTCCATGACGATCAAACCGCCAGAACCCATGATGGAGCCAATCTTTGCGAGCGATTCGTAGTCAATGGGCATATCGAGGAATTCGGGCGGAATCATGCCGCCAGAAGGACCACCTGTCTGAGCAGCCTTGAAGGTGCGGCCGTTGGGGATGCCACCGCCGATGTCGAAGATGATTTCGCGAAGGGTGATGCCCATCGGCACTTCGATCAAACCGGAGTTCTTCACCTTACCTGTGAGTGCGAAGACCTTGGTGCCCTTGCTGGTGGCGGTGCCGATAGAGCTGAACCACTTGGCGCCCTTGGTGATGATGACGGCGACGTTGGCGAGGGTTTCCACGTTGTTGATAATCGTGGGCTTGCCCCAGAGACCCTTCACTGCAGGGAAGGGAGGACGCGGGGTCGGCTGACCGCGCTTGCCTTCAATGGAGGCGAGAAGAGCCGTTTCTTCACCGCACACGAATGCGCCTGCGCCGAAGCGAAGCTCGATGTCGAAGGTGAAGTCCGTGCCGAGGATGTTTTCGCAACCGAGCAAGCCGTATTCACGAGCCTGTTCAATAGCGATCTGCAGGCGCTTAATGGCCAGCGGATATTCGGCGCGGATGTAAATGAAGCCCTTCGTGGCGCCCGTAGCGCGACCTGCGATCATCATCGCTTCGAGGATGGCATGGGGGTCGCCTTCCAACGTGGAGCGGTCCATGTATGCGCCCGGGTCGCCTTCGTCAGCGTTACACACGATGTACTTCTGGTCGGCCTGAACGGCGGCAGAGAACTGCCACTTCTTACCCGTCGGGAAGCCTGCACCACCACGGCCACGCAGACCAGAGTCAAGGATCTCCTGAATGATGCCTTCGGGCGTCATTTCAAAGAGTGCCTTTTCGAGGCCCAAATAACCATCATGTGCGATGTAATCGTCAATCTTTTCAGGGTCAATCAAACCGCAGTGACGGAGCACGATACGCTGCTGCTTGGCATAGAAGTCAATGTCTTTACCTTCATGGCCCGCTTCTGCCTGGCTCTTATCGTAGAGCAGACGTGCCACAACCTGACCGCCCACAATGTGTTCGTTGATAATTGCTGCGGCATCTTCGGGCTTCACGTCCACATAGAAGGTGTCGGAGGGAAGGACCTTAACAATCGGACCGCGTTCGCAGAAGCCCATGCAGCCCGTACGGACGATGCTCACATTTGCGCCAGCATATTCAGCCGCCTTCTTCAGGGCTGCGTAGAGCGCCAGACCGCCATTGGAGTCACAAGCGGTACCACCGCAAACGAGCAAATACTGCTTACCGCCGACTTCATCCTTCTTGTTGGCTTCAGTCAAGCGCGTACGCAGTGCATTAAGAGATTCACGTGTAAGTTTTTCGGACATGGCTGCTCCTTACTTGTTACGGAACTTATCCAGAATTCCCGGCAACATCGCCTTGGTCACTTTACCAAAGACTTCGCCGTTAATCACAATCACCGGCGCCAAGCCGCAGCATCCGAGGCAACGCACCGCTTCGGTGGAGAATTCGCCGTCAGGAGTGACCGTATTCACGCCGACACCGAGTTCCTGTTCCAACGCCTTCATGATGTCATCGCCGCCCTTGAGGTAGCACGCCGTACCAAGGCAGACCTGAATCAGGTTACGACCGGGTTGCTTCAACTTGAAGAAGTTGTAGAAGGTAATCACGCCGTAAATCTTCGCCAACGGCACCTCTAAGAGATCCGCAAGTTCCAACACGATTTCGCGCGGCATATAGCCGTACGTCTGCTGGATTCGGTGCAATACCATAATCAAATTGCCTGGACGCGGTTTCCATTCTTCGATGAAAGCGCGCAATTCTGGCGTAAGGGTCTTCGTATCCTGACTCATTGGAGTCTCTCCTTAATCTTATAACGTCTATGGGAAGCGTCCTCCCCATTCATGAGTGTTACATTAAAGTTTGACAAAATAAGGGACTATTCGTCAAGACTAATAGAGGGGAAATGAAGATTAATTTCGTGGTAATAGAGGAGACCATATAGGAAACTTTAAATGCGGGGTAGGACATCTCTTCCTGAACGTCACCTTGGTGCCCTACGGATGGAGATCATCTCAAAAGGGATAGATCAGACGGGCAACGGCCCGCCTATCAGATAGGTTAAGGATAGGTGATATTCGTCTTCTATCCACCCGGGATTTAGAGTGCTCCCCTGCCGCGGTGGGCAGGGGCTACGATAAATGCCGTCTTCTAAGTAGCCGCGGTCCTGCCTCACCCCCTGCCGCAGTGGGCAGGGGGCACGATAAATGCCGGCTTCTAAGTAGCCGTAGTCCTGCCTCACCTTTCATCCTCGTGAGCACCAGTAAAAGCATCCGTCAGGATGCGTAGCGTGCAGGACTCACCCCTTCCGCAGGGTGCTATCCCCTATGCTCGTCCTGTGGACTCGCCTTCAAAAGGAGAAGGGATAAAAGGGAGAGAGGGGAGGTTTGGGTGGGTGAGATTCGGGAGGGCGGAGGGACGCTTTGCCAAGGGGGCGAGTGGTGTTTGTCGCTTATGCGAGGAGGTGTCAGTAGGTGCGTAGCGCCGCCCGTTCATCGGCGGTAGCCGTGGTGTAGCGTTCCCTTTATCGTAGGTATCACTATTTTTGTTTTGTCCGCCTTGGTGCGTTTGGGCTTCGTGAGGGGATTTAGTTAGCGGTGCGTTTGAAGCGGCCGTGGAGGAGGATGGAGAGGATGAGGGCTGCGCCGAGGAGGAGGGGGTAGTAGAGGGCACCGAGGAGGTCGAGGGCACCTGTGGAGATGCCGGCGTTTTTGAGGATGCCGACTGCGATGAGGATTTGGGCGCCGTAGGGGATGATGCCTTGGATAGCACAGGAGGCGGCGTCAAGGATGCTGGCAATGCGACGGGGATCGCAATTGTATTTATTGGAGAGGTCTTTGGCAATGGGGCCGCTCACAACGATGGCGACGGTATTATTGGCCGTGAAGAGGTTGACACAGCTAAGGAGGGCCATGATGCCGAGCTCGCATTTGCGGTTGGAATTGATTAGGCGTTCAATCTTTTCCATGAGGAAGGCGATGCCGCCATTGTGGCGAATCATGTGTAGGAGGCCGCCTGCGAGGATGGCAACCATGAGGGTCTCGGACATGGATTGGATGCCTTTGCCACCTTCAGTGAGCATTTGCAAGAAGGGGTGTTGGCCCGCAATGCATCCAGTCGCAATGGAGAAGACGGTCCCAAAGAAGAGGAGGGCCATGACGTTCATGCCGGCGATGGCGCCCCCCAGAATGAGCAGGTAGGGCAGGGTGGCAGCAATGTCACGTAGGGTAATCGTGGCGGCAGGGGGTGGAGGGGTGGCGTTCTGTCCCGTGAAGAGGTAGATGAGGAGGGTGAGGCAGGCGGTGGGCAACACCATTTTGAGGTTCATGATGAACTTGTCGCGCATGGCCACATTTTGGGTGCGGGTGGCGGCAATGGTGGTGTCGGAAATCATAGACATATTGTCGCCAAACATCGCGCCGCCGATGACGGCACCTGCCATGAGGCAGATGTCTAAATCCATGGCCTGTACGAGGCCTGCGGCAATCGGCATGACGGCGGCAATGGTGCCGCAACTGGTGCCAATGGCAAGGGAGATGAGGCAGGAGATGAGGAAGAAGCCCGCGATGAGGAGTTGGTCGGGGATAAGGTGGCGGCAGATGAGGACGGTGGCATCAACTGCGCCAGCAGCCTTTGCAGTTGCGGCAAAGGAGCCTGCGAGGATGAAGATGAGGCACATGATCATGATATTGGGTTCGCCCATGCCTTTGGCGAAAGTCTCGGTTTTCTCTGCGAGGGTCGCCTTTCGATTCATCAAAAAGGCGGTCGCAGAGGCGACCAAGAAGGCGGTGGGCATCGGGATGCTATAGAAGTCGCCCGACCAGAGGGAGAGACCCACGTAGAAAACAACGAAAACGAGGAAGGGGAGGAGCGCGTAGGCGGAGGGACGAGGGGTGGATGAGGTAGGTGGTGTCATAGGGGGCTCCTTGGGCATGAATGTGGGTTACTCGTAAGCGCGGATGAGTTCGATGATGGCGTCGCCATATTTGGCAAGGCGACGTTCGCCAATGCCGGGGATTAAGAGGAGTTCTTCGGGGGTGGTGGGCTTTTTGCGGGCGATGTCGGCAATCATTGCCGCGGTGAGCACGCGGAAATGGGGGAGTGCGCGCCGTTCTGCTTCTTCTTTCACCCATTGACGCAAAGCGGCCGCCAATCCACGCTCTGGGCGCGGGCGTTTTTTCGTTTGAATTGATTCTGTGGCGGCTTGGAGGAGGAGGAAGCGGTCAGGGATGAGGCGTTCTTTGATGAGATCGTATCCTCTCCGTGTGACGGTCATCCCAGTGAGGCAACCTTCCAACTCCAATGACTCGCAGAAAGCAAGGAGCGTGGCGCGTGACAAGGGTTTTAAGATGCCGAAGGTGGAGAGTGCTTGCCAAGGCTTCGGGGCTTCACCGCGGAGGATATCGGCCACCAACGTAAAGTCGCCTTCGCCTCGCATGCGTGCGATACAAGAGAGAATCTTGCGCAATGTCGTGCGCGTCTCTTCATCTAAAGGAAGCCGTGGCGGGAGGTGTTTGAGCGGGTGGCATCGATCGCAGCGGATGCAACGGCGCTTGGCGGCAACCTCGCCAAAGTAGGTTAGGAGGAACTTGTGGCGACAGGAGCGAAGGGAGACAAAGTCCAGCAATGTTTGCAAACGCGCACGATCGGCGGTGGCCTTATCATTGAGTGCGGCGCAGACCTCGGCGAGCGCCGCTGGGTTGGCCGAGTCAGGGATGCTAATGGTGGAATAGGGGTCGCCCGCATGACGCGTGCGATGAATGAGGCCGCGACGTTCAAAGTGCGCCATGAGACTGCGAATGCTTTGTTCTGAAGCGAATCCTGCGCGGCCAGCCCACTCTTCTGGACTGAACATCGCACCGCCCGTCTCGGACTGCGTGCACGCATTGCGAACGGCGGCGTAGCACTCATAGATGTGTTCTTGAGGCGGCGTAGCGGCGGCAATGAAAAATTCTTGTGTACGGATGTCGGCGGGGGAGAAGAGGAGCTCGCACCATGCATAGGCACCATCACGGCCAGCACGGCCGACTTCTTGGTAGTAAGCTTCCACTGAACCAGGAATATCCCAGTGTACGACAAAGCGAATGTCGGCACGATCTACGCCCATGCCAAAGGCATTGGTGGCGGCCACAATGGGCGCATCGCCACGCATAAAGGCATCTTGCACACGGGTGCGCTCTCGGTCTTCCATGGCGCCGTGATAGGCAATGATTCGGTGACCGTGGGGTTTGAGCAATAACTGTACACGCTCTACCGCACGACGTGTGGCACAATAGATGATGCCGGTGCGGAAGGTCTCAATTACTTGGAGGAGGCGCTCAAGTTTTTCGGCGTGAGTTTTGACGCGGGTAACGGTGAGATGGAGGTTGGGTCGGGCAAAGCCTGTGACAAAGATTTGGGGTTGCTGGCGACCATTTTGGCCGAGGCCGAGATGGCGAATGATATCTTGGCGAACGTCATCGGTGGCGGTGGCCGTTACGGCAATAATTCGAATGTCCGCGGGAAGCGATGAGACAATCTTTTCAAGGTGGAGGTAATCCGGACGGAAGTCGTGTCCCCAGGTGCTAATGCAGTGCGCTTCGTCAATTGCGAGCATACGTAAGGGCGTGTCGGCTAAGGCGTCAAGGAAGCGAGGGTTACGAAAACGTTCAGGGGCGACATAGACCAAACGATAGCGTCCTGAGCGCATGCCATTGAGACGGAAGGCGGTTTCGGTGGGGGAGAGCGTAGAATTGAGGTAAGTCGCAGAGATGCGGTGGGCGGTAAGGGCGTCAACCTGGTCCTTCATTAACGCAATGAGGGGCGAGACGACTAACACCGTGCCGTCCGTTAACATCGCGGGTAATTGGAAGCAAAGACTCTTACCTGAGCCGGTGGGCATAACGACAAGGACGTCATGCCCTTCGAGGACAGCACGTATCGCAGCCTCTTGTCCAGGACGGAATTCAGAGAAGCCGAAACCAGAAGCGAGCGCCTTGTGGAGCGCATCCATTTAGGGTTGCCACGCGTTATAATCGTCGCGTGCGGTACGCATCATTGCGTTGTACTCTTCGGGCGTCCCGAGGCCAGAGCGGAAGGCGAGTTGGGAACCATCAGGGCCCATCACCACCAAAAAGGGATAGTAGCGGCCTGCATCGGTGACAGAGAAGGTTTCTTCAAAGATGGCGCGCGTTTCGGGGTCATCTACCGAGACGTCTGCATAGAGGAAGTCTTCTGGGAGGGGGATGCTACCATTGCCAAGCATATTCCAAACCTTTTGGCAATTGGTGCAGTTTTCGCGTCCGTATTGAATGAGGAGGAATTTGTTTTTGGCTTTGGCATTATCCATCGCCTTGCGCAAATCGTGTTCGCCACGCGGTTTAACCACCTTGAGTTGCACGCAATTGGCACCTGCGGGCACGGTGGAGGGCGCAAAGGGTTTGTCAGAGAAGGTTTCGGCCTGAGCGATACAAGAGAGTGCACCCATCGCGAGTAAGCAACCCAAACGAACAATCATATGACGCATTGCGAATTCCTCCTAACGAAGCTAATGCATTAAAGCGATTATTCCAAAACGCGTGCGCCCGTATTCTGGCCAGGGAAGTTCTTTGCGGAAATCTTCCAGAAGAAGGTGCACGGTGTGTCAACGGTGACGGTCTGCGGCGACCAGAAGTTGTCCTTTGTGAAGACCAACTTTTTCGTGCTGACCGTTTTTCCTGCACCATCGGTGTCAAGATTGACGGTGACCTTTTCCGGCGTAGCACGCCAGAGCGAGAAAGCAAAGCGTCCCTTGCCGAGCGGACGGCAGAAGATGGCGTTTACATCGCGACGCAAACGCTGTTGGCGCAACATCGTATCAATGCCGATACTAATGGCGGTGGTGGCCTCTTGGTCGCAGGTCGGCGGTAAAACCGCGGCACCCGTCCACTTGAGATAGAGCATGGCGGCGAACATTGCGGCGGTCGCTTCCGTAGGTTCTGCCCCCTTGTACACCGGCTTATTGGGGCAACGGCGCACCCATTCTGCGATGGCCAGCGGGAAGGGGAGCCAACCGGGCTTATTCGCATCGGCAGCATAGATCATTTCAAGGTGTTGCAATTCGGTTAAGCCGGTGTCATCTGCAAAGGCGGGACGCGTATAGACAGAGGCGTTCGGCATCTTGCCCAAAGTGTGAACCGTACGGAAGAGGCAGGGCCAGCCCGTATCAATGGTGGTATCTTTTGTGTAATGAAGCGTCAGCTTGCGCCCATCGGCCAAAGCGAAGGCCTCAAGCCAATCGCCGATCTTACGTTCAAATGTGCCATCATAGAGGATCGCGTCAAAGGCAACGCCAGCGCGCACATCAAAGCCACCTGCGGGTAAGTGTTGCGCGGCATAGATGACATCTTGGCCGAGTTCTAAGCCGGCGTCAATGGAATCCAGTAAGTCCTCTGCCAAACTTGGATGGATGCCACTCAAGGGCGCAATTTCAAAGTCCTCACCTTTGAGCACGCGTGCAATGCCAGCGGCTGCAACATAGGACTCAGTGCCAGCACCTTTCGGTACTTTTTTGTTGTAGAAGGTGTCATCGGTGTAGACGCGTTGCCACACCTTCGGCAATGCGATAAAGGTGAGATCTGCGCCGATGGCGAGGCGTGCGATGCGTTGGAGTGGGGAATTCTCGCAGAGACCAGACATCTTATAGACGGGCTTCTGGACGGCGACAACTGCGGCATCTTGCAAGTGCTTCGGACGCAAAGCCTTTAAGGTGGCTAAGCCCAGAAAGGCTAAACGTTCAGACTCGGCGGGGGAGAGCGTAACCAAGAGCGAATCAGCTTCAAGCAAGGCGGCTCGCGAGCCATCGGTATCTGGCGTATTAATCCACGTGCTGAGCCACTTGAAGGGGACCACTTCCACGGCTTCGTCATTCAACAGGTTGCTGAGTTGGGTCGCTACAGCAGGAGCATCCACCGCAGCACCTTGACCAACGAGCCAGACAACCTTTGCCGAAAGGAGGGGCGCACAGCAGAGCGCGAGGAGGAAAGATACACTGCGGCAGAGAGAGGGAAGAAAACGCATAAACGGTCTTTCTACTTGTGCACAGAAGGAAGGCTTAACCGAGGAAGTCTTTGAGGACCTCCAATAGACCCATAATGATCCCTTTGATCAAATATTCCATTGGAGGTCCTCGGGGTTAAAGGCGGATTAAAATGCCGCCAATTTGTTGAAGTCCAACGTGGCAAAGAGGTCTTCAATGGTCTCTGCGCGACGGATTTCCGTTACGGAACCATCTTCACGCAAGAGCAATTCTGCGGAGCGCAGTTTGCCATTGTAGTTGAAGCCCATGGCGTGTCCGTGAGCGCCAGCATCGTGGAAGACGAGAAGGTCGCCAGGCACGATTTCAGGAAGCGCACGTTGAATCGCAAACTTGTCATTGTTTTCGCAGAGCGAACCTGTGACATCATAGATGTGGTCTGCGGGAGCATCGGCCTTGCCAACCACGGTAATGTGGTGGTAAGCACCGTAGAGAGCCGGACGCATGAGGTTGGCCATGCACGCATCCATACCCACATAATCGCGGTAGGTGTGCTTAAGGTGGCGCACCGTGCTGACGAGATAACCGTAAGGCCCCGTGATGCAACGGCCACATTCCAAGTAAATCTTCAGCTCAGGATGGCCCTTGCCAATGAGACGTTCTTCATAAGCTTTACGAATGCCTTCGCCGACAATCTCCAGATTGACACCCTCTTGTTCGGGACGGTAGGGAATACCGATGCCGCCGCCGAGGTTGACGAATTCAAAGGTAATGCCCAACTCGGCGTGAAGCTCTGCGATGAGGTCAAAGAGCAGAATCGCCGTATCAATGAAGTACTGCGGATTCAACTCATTGGAGGCCACCATTGTGTGCAAGCCAAAGCGCTTGACGCCCTTTTCCTTGAGGAGGCGATAGCCTTCAAAGAGTTGTTCGCGCGTGAAGCCATACTTCGCCTCCTCAGGCTTGCCGATGATGGCATTGCCACCTTTGAGCGGGCCGGGATTGTAGCGGAAGCAGACGAGTTCGGGGAGTTTGCCGCATGCCTTTTCGAGGAATTCGATATGGGAGATGTCATCAAGATTGACATTTGCGCCCATTTCCACGGCGTGGACAAATTCTTCTGCAGGGGTGTCATTGGAGGTGAACATAATTGCTTCACCATCCAAGCCGACCTTTTCCGAAAGGAGAAGTTCGGGCAAAGACGAGCAGTCTGCGCCAAATCCTTCATCCTTCAGCACGCGCATCAGGAAGGGATTAGGGGCC
The DNA here is from genome assembly GCA_017558005.1 of Kiritimatiellia bacterium. Lineage (GTDB taxonomy): Bacteria > Verrucomicrobiota > Kiritimatiellia > RFP12 > DVOR01 > Spyradenecus. The sequence goes on from JAFYWN010000014.1 coordinate 153,340, forward strand.
GCTTTGACAGCGAAGAAGTTGCGAAAGCCCTTATTCCAGGCAAACGCGGCCTTCATACGGCGAGCATTTGCGCGGATTGCCTTTTCGTCATAGAGATGAAAAGGCGTAGGCCAACGGGTTGCGATGTCGCGCAATTGCGCTTCAGTGCAAGGCAATGTTTTTTCAGACATGGTTGAGACTCAAGGATTATTGGGGGTGAAGGGAATTTCTTTTGCGCCAGTCCAAAGGGCTTCAATGTCATAGTACTCACGTGCTTCAGGAGCAAAGATGTGAACTACCACATTGAATGCGTCCAACAAGACCCAACCACTGTCAGACTCGCCAGAGGTGCGATAACGGAGGTCCGTGTCAGACTTGAGGTAGGACTGTGTAGCCTTTTGCAAAGCCTTCAAGTGAGGAGCAGAGGTGCCAGAGGCGATCACGCAAATATCTGTTACCGTGGAAATACCGCGCACATCTAAGATGCGAATCGCTTCTGCTTGTTTGTCATACAAAGCTTGCGCGATACCCAGTGCGAGCGTTTCATTTGTTTGTGTCATGGGATATTGTCTCCTTTTATAAATAGAGGTTGTGATCCCGAAGGTAGCGTTCTTCTAAATCACAAATAGCATACCGAATCAGACGCTTCTCCGCAACTGCTGCGCGGATGTCCGAACTTGAGATGTCCAATAAAGGCCCCGTTAAACGGTGCGCTTTGAATCCTGGAACTGCTGGGACGGTGGATTCCGAGATTCCTGGACGGTCGAAGAGAATGAACTCGCAGAGCCCTGGCAATGCTTCTGCGCGATACCATTTGGAGAAGGATTGGGCGGAGTCCATTCCGATGATGAACCAAAAGGTTGCCTCTGGTTCTTCTGCGCGAAGCGCCATCAACGTATCGTAGGTGTAGGTCTTGCCACCGCGATAGATTTCACGACAGTCCAATGTGAACTGCGGATGGTTTGCAAGCGCTAAGCGTAACATCGCACACCGATCTTTTGCGGCGGCGGGCGCGTGTTCTTTGAGTGCTTGTTGAGCGCAGGGCATGAAGCGAACTTCGTCTAATGAAAAGGTTTCCAATGCCGCCTGCGCGAGGGCGATGTGTCCCTCGTGCACTGGATCAAAAGACCCTCCCATAAGTCCAATATTTCGTTTCATGTTTGTTAACAATGCTTTCAATCAATCAAAGAAGGGGTCGGGCGGTGTGGCCACTGGACGCGATTCATACTGCGTAGCATCGGGCAAGAGGCCATATTCGGATTCTGCTGCATCTGAAATACGGAAGACGTAGCGGAAAACGAAGATGAGACCAGTTAAGGTGAGTAAAGCCACAAAGATTAAGAGTGCCTGATAGAGCATGCGTGGGGTGACATAACGACCTTCATCGCCATGTAAGCGCTTCACCTTCGGGCGTGTGGCACACGTGACCAAATTGGCGCAACCCTGAAAGAGGTGCTTGAAGAGATCGCAAATCGGACGGAGCGCTTGGTTGGCGGGTTCAGAGACTGGCTGCTGCGGACTAAAGATGTTGCGTTTGGCGCTTCCTGCAGGCTGTAATTCGTCCGAACGGTCTCGCTGCGGCACGATGGTGCGATTACGCTTTTCTTGTTCAAAGGCTTTTGAGAAGATTGCGCGATGGGGGTTCGCTGGAGGCGGTGGTGGCGGGGTGACGGACGCAGGTGTCACGGGTGGAGGTAAAGTGTCACCCGTGAGGGTAAAGGTTTCGCGAACCGCAGGGTCGGCAACAGGTGGTTGTGGGTCGGCACTCATGGGGAAGAGTTCCAACTCTGGTGCGGGCGCTACGGGTGCTTGGGCAGGTGTCGGCGCTGGTTCCGTCGGCATGCGGAAAGGCTCAGGTTGTGTAGCCGTGTCTTCTTCAACGCTAATAGAGATTTCAGGTTTTGGTACGGCGGTGAAGGTCTCTTCTGCGGGCTCCACAATCTTGTGCGTGACAACTTTTGAGGGGGTTTCCGTCAAGGGCTCTTTGGGCGGCAAGGTTCTGCGAGCGCCCGTGTGAATGGGCTCTAATGGACGTTCGGGGAGTTCGCGAATTGCAGGACGCGTGACAGGCTTTTTGCCTCCTCCTCCAGTGGATTGAGCGAGGTAGTCTTCAAGCAGAGGTTGCGCTTCGATTCCAAGCAGATCGCAGTAAAGCTGAATGTACCCTTTACCATAGATCGGAGCGGCAATTTTCTTGAAATTTTCCGTTTCCAAAGCATCAATAATGCGCGTCATTAGATGGGTACGTTCGGAGACGTACTCTTTGGTCCAGCCGCGTTCAAGTCGTTGTTGTTTCAGAATTTCACCGAAAGACATGTTTAACCTCGGACGTTAAGGAATGGAAGGTGTTAAAAGGAGGAATCTGTGGATTTAAATTGTGACGGACGACGAATCTCTGGCAACTCAAGAGAGGCAGGGTCAAAATCGCCCAGGTCGAAGTCTTCACCCGTGGGTGGAGTCTCTTCCAACGGCTCATAGTGATAATCATTGATGCCTTCATCACTCGGGCTCTCGGTGGCAGGCGAGAGAGCGGAGTCTGGCGCGGGCGCATCGGTTCGCGTATCAAAGGCGGCGGCTTCTCCATCGGTGCCAGCCATCTTTTGGCGTTCTTCCGCATTCAAGTCAACGAGAATCTCACGTGTACCTCCGGCGCGTCCCATTGGACCAATGATGCCACGTTCTTCAAGCATATCGGTGATGCGGCCTGCCTTTTGATAGCCAATCTTAAATTTGCGTTGCAACGCAGAGGTGGAAAAACGTCCGGTTTGACGGATGTATTCCAAGGCCTTGAGATAGACACCTTCATCGGAGGTGTCATCATCTGCACCCAATTCAATGACAGGGTCATCCTTGGGTTGCGCCACGAGCCCTTCAAGAAGCGATTCCACGCTGCGGGTAGCCTTCTCTTCGGGGATACGCTCCATGGTGCCCGTTAAGACATTGTCAAAGGCAGGGCCTGCTTGATTACGAATGAAATCGCAGATAGCATCAATTGATTCATTGGTTACCCATGCGGCCTGCGAACGTACGGTTGGCTTACCCGAGCGTCCAAGCAACATGTCACCTTTGCCGATGAGGTTCTCTGCGCCAGATTCGTCAAGGATGGTGCGAGAGTCATTGGCCTGTGCCACGCGAAGGGCCACACGGCCGGGGATGTTAGATTTAATTGTACCGGTGATGATGTCGGTGGTGGGACGCTGGGTGGCGATAATGAGGTGGATGCCTGCCGCACGTGCCTTTGCGGTGAGGGCGGCGATGGGCATTTCAATCTCGGATCGCACCGCGGGGTCATTCATCAAGTCGGCGAGTTCGTCGATGATGAGCACGATAAAGGGCAGACGAATGGTTGGGTTGTCACGATGGGGAAGGGGATTCTCAACGCGGTTGTTGTATTCCCCGATATTACGCACGCCATAACGTTGCAACTGTTCGTAGCGACGTTCCATTTCCATCTTTGCCCAACGCAAGGTGAACATCACCTTTTTCGGTTCCACCACAACAGGATTGAGCAAGTGTGGCAGGTTGTCGTAAGAGGTGAATTCTACGCGTTTGGGGTCAACCATTAAGAGGCGCAAGCGGTCTGGCTTACGGCACATAAGGAGACCGACGAGCATGTCATTGACCGCCACAGACTTACCGGAGCCTGTGCCACCCGCCACCAAGAGGTGGGGCATTTCTGCCAAGTCTACGACTAAGTCGCCGCCTGTGGCCAATTTACCCATGGCCAAGGGTAAATCCATCTTACGTTCTGCTTCGCGCCAAGTGTCACCTTCCAAGATTTCACGGAGGGTCACCGATTGACGAATGGAGTTTGGCACCTCAATGCCCACGAGGTCACGGCCAGGGATTGGCGCTTGGATGCGGATGGATTCTGCGCGCAGGTTCATTAGCAAGTTGCGTCGCGTACCCTCAAACTTCTTCAGGTCAACATTGGGCTCAGGGCGAATTTCAAACTGCGTAAGCACTGGACCACGCTTGTAATTGACCACCTTTGCGTCAATGCGGAACTGAGCCAAGACGCCTTCAATCGCAGCAATAGCCGACTGAATGTCTTCTGCATCACTCTTCCGTGGGGGAATTTTGCCCAAAAGTTCAATGGGTGGCAAGCCGTAATCCTGCAGATAAGCTTCGGGCTCGGTATTATCATTGGCCGCTGGCACGGGGGCTGTGATTGATTTTTCGGGTGAAACAGGCTTTAGCACAGGCGCATTTTCCGCCTGTAGTGTGAAGGGGACGGGTTCAGGTTCAGGGCGCGGTTCAGGGCGAGGCTCTGGGCGCTTGGGCTTGGCGATGGGTTCGGGTTCGGGACGTTCAAAGAGGGGTTCGGCGGCTGCTTTGCGTGGTGGCGGCACCCATGTTTGATCTGCTAAGCGTGCACGCTGACGCAAAATTTCTGCCGTAGAAGGAACGGTCGCCTCTTCAATGGGTTCTGCGTCACGCTTGGTGCCGAAGAGTCGGCGCCAAAAACCTGGCGTCTTTTCTTGGGGTGTGTCGATTGCCGCTGCCTGACTGCGCAATGCTTCCGCGGTCTCCATTGCTTCCGAACCGAGCGTTTCGGTGGTGCGCGGCGTCATCAAGCGCGTAAGGAGGAAGAGCATATTCCGCACGCCAATAATCATCTGGAGTAAGAAGGCAATCAAAGCCCACAACAGAATCTGCAATCCCATCTCTCCGAGGAAATCGCGCAGGAATCCCGTAACAATCCATTGACCAATCGCGCCGCCAGCATTGGGACGCAAGTTGAGTTCGGCGAGTAAGGGAATGGCAGCGCCATCGTCACCGCCAAAACTCTGAAAGAGGCAGGCTAGAACCGCATAGAGACAGCCAATCCAAATCACGCGCAACCGAAAATAGCGCACCCGCCCATGCAACATGAAGCAAGCAATGAGGAACATCAATGGCAGTGCGAAATAACGATAGGCCAATCCTGCAATGCCGTACCCATAAAAGGTCAACCAAGCGCCTAAGGTGCCAATTTTATTCATGGGCACGCCATCAGGCGGGGAGGGTGGGTTGTGTAACCAACTAATGTCACGCCAATCGTAAGAGATTAGGGCGAAAAAGAGAATGATAGTCGTTGCCAATAAGGCGATGCCCCAAATGCGGCGCATCCGCACATTGACAGTTGTATTCATCTCCTCCGAGAGCGTGGAGGAGTTGCGCGAAGCAGAATGGGATTGGGGTTTTCGAGGCATGGTAAAGGATTAGTTCTCTGTCACAAGCGAGAATTTGAAGAGTCTCGCAGAGCGTAAAATCTGGATGACATCCATGATGCGGCCATAGGCCTGCGTCTCATCTCCGCGAATATGCGCAACAACATCTTTGTTTTGTGCTACGGCCGCCTTGGCCTTGGCGAGGAGTTCGTCATCCGTAACGGGTTCTTTTCCGATGAAGAGGCGTCCTTCTGCGGTGATGCTTACGGTGAAGGGATCGTTATTTTCAAGCGGATCTCCTGAGGCCTTAGGCAAGCGCAGTGTCACCCCGTTTTGCAGCGCAGGGAAGGTGATGATGAAGGCAATCAGCAACAGAAACGTCATGTCCAAAATCGGCGTCATATCAATTTGACCATTGATTTGACGAGGTTTACGTTTTCTGCGGGAGAGCCGTGTGCGTAACATAATTAGCGATCCTCAAGGTAGTGCAATCGCAATTTACCCATTAGGTCTTCGCCGAAACCTTCAAGGTCAACGCTTTCCGATTCCAAACGCCCCTGCAACAGGTTATAGCCAATTGTTGAGGGGATTGCTACCACGAGGCCAACCACCGTGGTAAGCAATGCAGAGGAGATTCCAGGAGCCAATTCTGCGATGTCAGCACTTCCACACGCAGCCATCGCTTGGAAGGCGTACATCACACCCCAAACGGTTCCGAAAAGACCCATGAGTGGCGCAGAACTGGTGAAGATGGCGATCCACGTCATGCCAGGTCCGCTCAGATTGACGCATTGCTCTTCCACAGAGTGAGCGCAGACAGACTCCACGAGGTCCATTTGCTTTCGTGTGAGACTCAGGCGATAGGTGGGATCAATGCTCATGCGTTGGCGTTGTTCAACCGGTACCAACGTGGCGAGGCGTTCGCAACTCTTCACATAGACGTTACCCATCGGTGTTTCGGTGAGCGCATGCGGTGCGTGGGCATACTCCACGAAGATTTCCAAGGGGTCATTTTTCTTTACGAAGGCGTCTACGAAGCGTGCCGAACGATTGTGAATATCGTCAAGTCTTGCCTTCTTGCTTAACATCATCCCCCAAGAGCAAATGCTCATCACAATTTGGATGATGACAATCATCTGTCCCATGATGTCCGAGTCCATAAAGGCTCGGAAGGGGCCCGTGGTGCCTACGGCGAGCAGGAACGAATCAAACATGATTTACTTAAATCCTTTCCGGAGTCGGAATGCCGAGCAAGGTTAACCCTCCGCGCAAGACCTTTGAGACGGCATCGCACAAGCGGATGCGGCAATCACGCACAGCGGGATCTGCCTTCAATACGGGCGAGCTCTGATAGAAGCTGCTGTAGAGTTGGCTCAGCTGATAGAGATAGTCGGCCAAGACGCTCGGCTTGCAGAGATCGCCCGCACGCTGCACGGCATTGGGATATTGCAAGAGGTGAAGGGCGAGTGCCTTTTCGGCATCGCCAGTAATAAAGAGGGGGTTATCCTTCGGTTTGCGACCCGTTTCTGCGCGATAACGGGCGAGCAAGGAGTTCAAACGCGCATTGGCGTACTGCAAGTAGGGTCCGCTATTGCCTTCAAGGGCAAGGGCACGCTCCCACGTAAAGACAATCATCGTCGCAGGATCGTGCGAGAGGTCGGCATACTTAATGGCGCCAATGCCGATTGCTTCAGCGAGGGCTGCGCGTTCCTTTTCGGTCCAATCGGGGTGACTTTCGTCCACAATCTTGCGTGCACGGGCGGCCGCCTCATCGAGGAGCGTTTCAAGTTTAATCACGTTGCCTTGGCGTGTGGAGAAGGTGCCTTCAGGCAAGCGCATGAGACCGAAGGGCACATGCTGGAGTGCCGCCTTGGCGCAGAAGCCAAGCTTGCCGCAGATGGCGAAGAATTGCTTGAAGTGAAGTTGCTGACGGTCATCGGTGACGTAGATGATACGCGCAGGGTCAAATTCTTCAGTACGCGACTTGACCGTGGCGATATCGGTGGAGGTGTAATTGAAGCCGCCGTCACGCTTGCGCACAATGGCCACTTCCAAGCCTTCATCCTTCATGTCCACAATCCATGCGCCTTCGCTCAAGGTGGCTAAGCCCTTTTCCTTGAGCGTTTCAACGACGGGCTCCAACATCGGCTGGTAGTAGCTTTCGCCACGATAGAGGTCGAAGCTTACATCGAGGCGGTCATAGATGCGACCAAATTCACCGAGGGAGATTTCAATAAAGCGCTTCCACACTGCGAGGTTGGCTTCGTCTCCAGCCTGCAACTTCACGAGTTCTTCACGGCAGGCGTCCAACCACGTGGGATCTTCCTTAGTGGCATTGTAGCTCTGCACGTAGACCTTTTCGAGGAGTTCTACCGTGAGGTTGGCGCGTTCGTCATCGGTGAGGAAGTGGCGGTAGCCCATGATGAGGATGCCAAATTGCGTTCCCCAGTCACCAAGGTGGTTGTCGGCAATGACGAGATAACCCAGCGCACGCAGGATGCGGTCAATCGCATTACCAATTACCGTGCTACGAATGTGGCCGATGTGCATCGGCTTTGCTACGTTAGGGGAGGAGTAGTCAATGACGACCTTTTCGTTCGCACCGCTCTGCGGAACGCCAAGGTGGGGATCATTGCTGAGCGATTCCACGCCATCAGCGAGGGCGCGGTTCGAAAGGGTTAAGTTGATAAAACCAGGTCCTGCGACTTCTGCTTTTTCCAAAATGTCAGGCAAGGGGAGTGCCTGAATTACGGCATCGGCTAATGCGCGCGGATTTTTGCCTGCACGCTTGGCGATACCCATAGCATCATTGCACTGCCAGTCGCCAAAACGCGAATCCTTTGAGGGCACTACTTTGCCACCGCCACATCCAGGCTCTACTGCTTCAAATGCCGCGCTCAACCACTGCTTTACAAGACCTTCGCAATCCATAACGTAAAAAACTCCTAATAAAGAAAAATCATATTTATTCTATCACAAAATAAGTGCGCACGCGTGTAGTAATAGAAGAGAAAGCATGTTAATTTCTACTGAAATACGCACAAAAGTCTTTTTGCGTGAGGAATTTAAGCATTTTGAAGAAGGCTTGGAGGAATAAAGCACAAGGACGCGACTCGGGTCGCGTCCTTGTGATACGTCTTTTCCACCCGCATCGGGTGTCATAGACGGGTTTAACGCTTGAAAGAATCCTTCAGGGTAACCGTGCGGTTGAAGACGGGTGTGCCAGGCTTGGAAGCATGGACATCCGGCGTGAAGTAGCCAACGCGTTCAAACTGATAGTGTTCACCGGGAAGGGCGTCGCCGAGGAGGGGCTCCACGTATGCTGTAATCGTCTTCATGCTTTCTGGTGCAAGGGCATCAAGGAAGTTGCCACTCGGGCACGACATGGGGTCTTCCAATGCGAAAAGGCGGTCGTAGAGGCGCACTTCTGCGGTCTTCGCGTACTTGGCGCTGACCCAGTGGATGGTGCCCTTGACCTTACGCCCATCAGAGGGATTGCCGCCTTTGCTTTGAGGGTCGTAGGTGCCGTGGATTTCGGTAACATTACCCTCTGCATCCTTCACGATGTGCGTGCAAGTAAAGAGGCAGAGACCACGCAGACGCACCTCGTTGCCGACGGTGACGCGGAAGAATTTCTTCACGGGAACTTCCATGAAGTCATCACGATCAATCCAAAGTTCACGGCCAGAGCGAAGGACGCGCTTGCCCGCAGTTTCGTCTTCGGGATTATTTGGCACTTCGGCGGTGAGTTCTGCGTCCTCAGGTAGGTTGTCAATGACGAGCTTGACCGGGTCCAAAACCGCCATACGACGCGTGGAGATGCGGTTTAAGTCGTCTCGGACACACCACTCAAGTAATGCAAGGTCGGTGAGTGATTTGTACTTCGAAACACCCGTGCGTTCGCAGAGGTCGCGGATTGCCGCTGCGGTATATCCGCGACGACGCATGCCTGCCACGGTGGGCATGCGGGGGTCATCCCAGCCGTCCACGTGACCTTCTTCCACCAATTGACGGAGCAGGCGCTTACTCATCACCGTGTAGGTGAGGTTGAGACGGGCAAATTCACGCTGCTGTGGGCGAATGGTCTTACCATCGCGCACAACTAAACGACCCTGTTCTGCGAGGCGATCAATCACCCAATCATAGAGCGGGCGGTGGACTTCAAATTCAAGGGTGCACATGGAGTGTGTTACACCTTCAAGCGCATCTTCAATTGGGTGCGCGAAGTCATACATCGGATAGCAGTGCCACTTGTCACCAGTGTGATAGTGCGGTTGATTGACAATGCGGTAAATCACCGGGTCGCGGAAGTGGATGTTGGGCGAGGCCATGTCAATCTTCGCACGCAAACAACGCGTACCTTCGGCGAATTCGCCAGCGCGCATCCGACGGAAGAGGTCAAGGTTTTCTTCAGGGCTACGATCGCGATAAGGAGAGGGTTTGCCAGGTTCCTGCGGAATGCCGCGATAAGCCTTCCACTCATCCTGTGAGAGTTCGCACACATAGGCTTGGCCGCGACGAATAAGTTCTTCTGCGATGTCCCACATGGTTTCAAACATGTCGCAGGCGTAGAAGAACTTATCCCACGAATAGCCGAGCCAAGAGATGTCTTTCTTTAACTGCTCAACGAATTCATCCGTTTCTTTTGACGGGTTGGTATCGTCCATGCGTAAGTGACACTTGCCGTTAAAGAGGCTTGCCATACCGAAGTCAACCCACACCGCCTTCGCGTGGCCAATGTGAATCCATCCATTGGGTTCGGGAGGGAAACGAGTCACCACCGTGCCGTCATTCTTGCCTGCGGCGAGGTCTTCTTCAATCCATTGACGTAAAAAGTGGCGTGCGGTATCCGATTCGGTTGCGGGGTTCAATGACGCTTTGTCTTCCATAATCCTTGCATCCTTAAAAAATAAAATCCGCATAAGTATACCAAATTTACGCATGAATAGTGTATTTTGATACACTGTTAGTATGAAGTTTTCGCTTTCCACCTCTTATTTTGCTGGTCGCCATTATGCGCCAGAAGAAATGGCCGCTAGTACGGTCGCACTAGGCTTTGCGGCGGTTGAGTTAGGTTATTTTACGCGTGATGTGGAGCTTGATGCGTGGGAGGATGCGCTTACGGCCGAGGGGCTCACCGTTTCAAGTGTTCATGCGTTTTGTCCAATGCCACTGAGTATGCCACAACTTGGCCCAGAGGTGTTTAGCCTCGCTTCTCCCGATGCGGATGAACGTCAAGCCGCGATTCAAGCCATGCTCCGCACGTTAGATGCGGCGGCACGATTTGGTGCGCGTGCGATTGTTACCCATGGGGGGCGCGTTGAACTTCGCGAGCCAGGTCGCCTTTTTGGTTCGCGCCCGTATCGTTCCCAACTCTCTCGCGCACTTCAAGCAACAGGTCTGGCCGATATGAACCTCGTTGAACGCGAACGCGCCTACCGTGAAGCTGCCGCACCCCACTGGGTGGACGCTGTTTCGTTTGCGTTGGATGTGCTTTTGCCACGCTTTGAAGATGCAGGCATTGCGCTCGCTTTTGAGAATTTGCCGGGGTTGGAAGCCTTTCCAGATCCAGCGGAATGTGCTTTTTTGCGAGAACGCTTCCCTTCGCCCTTCCTGACGGCTTGGTATGATATTGGTCATGGAGAACGTAAAGCTCGTACGGGCGATTGGCCTGTTGCTGAAACGCTTGCGCTTACGTTAGACTTTACCGTTGGCACTCACATCCATGATGTGCGTGGATTGGAAGAAGATCACTGCGCGCCAGGCGAGGGAGAGGTGGATTATCACGCCTTGATGCCCCTCTTGCGCAAGCCTGGCCTTATTCGCGTCTTTGAACCTGCGCCGAATGTCGATTCCGCAGCACTTCAAGCGGGACGCGAACACCTGGAGGCGCTTTTAGCCGACATTCCTGATATGCTTTGATGATTAATTACTTTTTGAAAGATGATACGATGAAACAAATTCTTCTTCCGATGTTCGTCATGGCCCTTCTTGGTTGCGTGGGGTGCACGACTCCACTTGCAGAGACTCCCATGAATGAGGTGGACGCCTATGTCGCCTTCTGTCGTGACTTGGCACTTGATGGCGAGCGGACTCCCGATGCATTACGCAGTCCCATCCATGCGCACGAGTATAAAACGGACTGTAGCATTGTCTATGCAGATGCCGATTATTTGAGCTATCGAGTTGAAGCTTTTGAATACACAGGTGGCGCACACGGGATGACCACTGTAACCGTGGGAACCCTTGATCGCAAAACAGGCCGCAAACTGACAGTTGCGGAACTCCTCTCACGCACAAACTTGTCTGCACATCAAGATGCAATCAAGGCCTCAATCATCCAACGTCTCGGTGGGGCAGAAAACTTGTTAGCACCCCTCACGCTCACGGATAATTGTTACCTTGCAGAAGACGGTCTCCACTTCGTCTATAATCCCCTTGAGATTGCTTGTTACGCCGCAGGCCTCATTGAAGTCACCATCCCCTACAAAAAATAAAGTAAGGGATGGCTTATCAGACTCTACTTACGTTGCGATGGCGTGCGGAAATAATGCCGTGACATATCCGTGCCACGGCATAACGGATATTGTGTAAAGCTTAAGTTGTGAAGCGGCGCTTTTCTGGTTGTGCGAGAGATTCACGCCCTAATTAAATAGGATAGTTGTTGTCTTTGGTGTACCACCCTCTCCTTAAGAGGGAAATTCGATGGAGATAAGGTGGTATTCAGAGTGTTTTCTAGTGCTTTTTGAGGGGGAAATAGGATTCTTTGCGTACATTCGCTTGCATCGCGTGCGAATTTTAGAGATAATAAGAGACGTTTTCTATTTTGAAATAAGGAGCGACTATGAAATTTGATAAGCGCGGTGCGCTGATGGAAGTGAATGTCCCTGGCATGGATAAGATTCAGGGTAAGGTGCGCGACATCTATGATCTTGGCGATAAGATTCTCATCGTTGTGACCGACCGTTTGAGCGCGTTTGACGTGATTATGGACGACGGTGTCCCCGGCAAGGGCAAGGTGCTGAATAGCATTTCGACCTTCTGGTTCCGCAAGTTGGGTCACATTTGCCCCACTCATTTGATTTCTGCGGATGTGAAAGACTATCCGGCTCCGTTCAATGAAATGCCTGAATTGCAGGGCCGTTCGATGTTGGTGCGTAAGTTGAAGGTTGTTCCTTACGAATGCATCGTGCGTGGTTATCTCACGGGAAGCGGTTGGGCAGAATACAAGAAGCAGGGCACGGTGAATGGTCAGCAGCTGCGTGAGGGCTACCAGAATGCTTCTAAGCTTGATGACGTGCTTTTTACCCCCACTACGAAGGCTGCAATTGGCAATCACGACATGGCTGTGACCGTTGAGGAAATGACCAAGGACGTGGGCGAAGCATTGGCGACGAAGCTTCGCGACCTCTCTATTGCGCTCTACACTGAAGCAGCAAAGCACGCAGAAAGCCGTGGTATTATCCTCGCCGATACGAAGTTTGAATTCGGTTTGGATGAAGAGGGTAATGTTGTTCTTGCGGACGAAGCATTGACCCCTGACTCGTCTCGTTTCTGGGCGAAGTCCACCTATGCCATCGGCAGCAATCCTCCGAGCATGGATAAGCAGTTCGTGCGTGACTGGTTGGATGCCATCAATTTCAATCATCAGCCTCCAGCTCCTCCGTTGCCTGATGAGGTGATTGAAAAGACTCAGGCGATCTATGCCGAATGCTACACGCGCCTGACTGAAGGCGAAGCTTGCGCCCCCGTGCTTTAAAATGACGGCCGCAATGCCTTTCTTGATTCCCCCGCGTCGCTTTGATGCGCACGGGGGATTTTTTTCTCTTTCGCCGCATGCGGTGCTTACGCTTGCCGCACCAGAACCCCTTCCGCACGCCTTGCGTTTAGCCGAATCGCTTGTGCCGCAGGGCGGGGGGCGTCAATGTTGTACGGGTCCAAATTATACACTGACGTTTGGTGCGCCAGAGGCATTACCTGAAGTGCCTGAGATTGTTTCGGAGGCGTCGCCAGAGGCGTACGCCTTTACGATTACAACGTCGGGTGTGGCGGCGCGTGCGACTTCGGCGGAGGGACTTTTTCGGTGTTGCGCTTTTCTAAAACGTGAATTGGCGCGCGGCCAATTGCCGTGCGGGTGCGGCGAGGATGCTCCGCAAAAGGCGGTGCGTGGGGTGATGCTTGATGTCTCACGTAATCGCACCTATAGTTTGAAGACGCTCTTTAGCGTGGTGGACCAACTCGTCTTGTTGGGTATGAATCGCTTAGAGCTTTACTTTGAAAATGTTTTTGCTTATCGCGACCATGTTGCGGTGTGGGGGAAGACTTCGCCTTACACCCCAACAGATATTGCGGCATTGGATGCCTACTGTGCGGCGCGATTTGTCCAACTTGTTCCGAATCAAAATACCTTGGGACACTTTGAACGTTGGCTGAAGCATCCGGACTATTTACGTTACGCAGAGTTGCCACAGGGAGGCGCGCGAACGCCATGGGGCAGTATTCAGGCGCATCCCACCGGCCTTTTTGCAGCCGACCGCACCACGCGTGACTTTGTGAAGGGGCTTCTTAATGAACTCTTGCCTTGCTTTACGCATGCGAAGACGGTGAATCTTGGCGGTGATGAGGTCTTTGATTTGGGGCAGGGGCGTTCGCAGTGCGAGGACAAAGCGGCGCTTTATTTGGGCTACATGCGTGAAATGGCCGATGTTGCGTTGCATCATGGCAAACGGCCAGAGCTTTGGGCGGATATGTTGATTCGCCATCCTGAGATTTTGCCTGAGGTTAAACGCATCTTACCTGAGGTGCGTTGGCTCGTATGGGGTTACGAAGCATCTGACCCAATTGTCGCGAATGCGGAACGATTGCAAGCGGAGGGCTTGGAGGTTGTCGTCAGTCCAGGCACGTCATCGTGGCGTAGTTTCTGCGGTAGAACGTCCAATATGCTCGCCAATATTCGAGCCGCCGCGTCTGTGGCATCGTCAGGCATTCTGCTGACAGATTGGGGCGATGCGGGTCATTGGCAACCCCTTACGATTTCCCTTCCTGCGCTTACCTTTGCTGGTGCACTTGCGTGGAATCCGACTGCAGAACCTGATGTGGCGGTATTAACGGATGTTTTATGCGGTGAGGATGGATTGGGTGAGTGTCTCTTACGCTTGGGTGATACTTACCTAACGGCAAATGCCGCTGCGGGTAATGCCACAAAACTCTTCCAAGCCTATAATCTGCCGCTTGCTGATGCGCCGAAATTGGAACCCGATGCGCTCCGTAAGACACTTGATGAACTGGAAGAACTTGCAGCATTGCCAGTGCTCTCGGGAAGCTCTCTCGCCGTACGTGAGACGCGTTATGCTCTGGAATTGCAACGTCTCGCAGTGCTCCGCGCCTTACAAACGCCGGGATTACGTCGTAGACGTGCCGCACTTGCTGCCCAGATGTCGCTCTTATGGGCTGAACGTGGTCCGCGTGCACAATTAGATGACTCACTGTCGGCTTTTCTTTCACAGGAGTTGCCAGAATGAAACTACCTGAAGTTCGTCCAGGAGAGCGGTGGGGGCTCTGTTTAAGTGGGGGTGCAGACTCCACTGCACTGCTCTTAAAATGCTTAGAAGTCGGCTTCCCGGTGGTCGCGCTTCACTTCAATCACGCCTTTGAAGATGAGGAGGGGGATGCCGACGAGGTCTTTGTTCGGGAGTTGTGTGCGGCACGAGGGGTGACCTTGCGTGTGGGCCGTTGCACAGAACCATGGACAACGCGAGCAACGAAGGAGGTCTTTGCGCGTCGGCATCGCATGAATTTCTTTGCGGAATCGGCACAAGAACTGAAGTTGACGGGATTGCTTTTGGCGCATCATGCCGGCGATCGTGCGGAGAATGTGGTGTTGCGTTTGGCACGCGGGTGTGGCGCAGAGGGCTTGACGAGTTTTGCTTTTGAGAATCAAGCGCCGTGGGATGCGCGATTAAAGTTGGTGCGACCGCTTTTGGATGAGACGCATTTGGATCAGGTAAAGTGGTTGGAGGCGCATGGTCAAACGTGGCGAGAGGATGTTTCAAATGCCGATTTGTCAATTCCGCGCAATGCGATTCGCGCTGCATTACCAGGCGTCTTACCACACTTTGTTGCAGGAGTAAATGCGGCGGCGGATGTACTTTCTGAGGAGAATGCGTTTATCGCGGCGTGCGCGGAGGCGAGTGTGATCCACCGCTCTGCGTGGCGCTTGGAGGTAAAGCCTGCGGTACATCCAGTCTTGTTGCGACGGATTTTGCGTGGATGGTTGGGTGAATTAACGCGCCGTCAGACTGAAACGCTCTTAATGCTTCCCCAAAACAACACGGCGACGGTCTCAGGCAATCGCATGATTGTGCGCCTTTCAGACACTCAGTGGCAGGTGCGTCGTGAGGCATCGCCCGCGCCGTCAACGCTTGAGATCGCTTCGCCTGGTGTATATCGCTTTGGGAATTGGCAAATTACGGTGGGAGATGACGCTGCGCAACTGCGCCTGCCCTTGCCACTCACAGTCCGTTCGCGTCAGGCAGGAGATCGTTTTCGGCCGCGCGGGTTGCGCGGTTCGCGAAAGATTCAGGATGTTTTGACCGAATTGCGAGTGCCCGCCGCCGCTCGAAATGGTTATCCGCTCTTTTGTGATTGTGCAGGGACAATTGTGGCAGTGCCTGGAATGCGTCCTGCGGCACTACCAGAAGGTGTGGAGACGGTGGGAATTACACTTCAGCGTTTGGACGAGTGCTGAACGAAGTCGCGCAGATGACCTGCGAGTGCCGCCGCGCCTCTAAAGAGGTAGGTGGGGTATTTTGCCGCGCGAAGGATTTGGCGTAGAATGGCCATGGGGTGCAAAAAGCCCCGGTAGGTCGCTGCGATGCAGGCGCGAATCTCAGCCTCTGTCATCGGAGATTTCATCACTGGCGAGCGCATATCGTAGGCAGGCCAATCGCGCGTAAGGAGTTGGTCCGCTTGATCTAATGCTTTAAAGAGTGGCGTGCCAGGATAGGGGACAAGCCACGTCGCTTGTAAAGTTGCAGCGCGTCCAGTGCGGAGAAATTCACGTCCGAGTGCAACCGTTTTGGCGGCATCGCTTGCCGTCTCCCACGGATAACCAAACATTAAGGTAATATGCACGTCCAGCCCTGCGGCAGAGGCCGCCTTTGCCCCATCATAGATTTGCTGCACGGTGAGACCTTTGTTGAGCTTATCAAGTGTGGACTGATTGGCAGATTCAACACCGAAGAGCACGAGGCGGAAGCCCGCGCGACGCATGTGTTTGTACTCTTCCGCAGAAAGTGCACCGAAGCGCATATTGCAATCAATTCGTACTTTGCGGTGATAACCGCGCGCAATCATTCCCTCACAGAAATCCTTGAGCCACTTACCTGTTGGCAAACTGCCCGCATCGTCCATGATTTCTTTGATGCCTCGGTCAATTAATGCACCGATTTCATCCAAGACATGCTCCACCGGACGGACGCGATAGGTGGGATAAAGCAGAGTCCATGCGCAAAAGGTGCATTTGCCGTGCCAACAATCTCGTGCGCTCATGATATACGCGCCAGGCGTCTTTGCGAAGTTTCCATTGCGATAGGCGTAGTCTTCCCAACGGGTTAGGTCGCGATCAATCTGCGGAAGCATTGAAAGATCCACAGGAATCTCGCGTCCCTCCAACCAAGAGAGCAGGGCAAAGTCATAGTCGCCACCCTTAAGTGCAGCATCCACTACACCACTTTCAAGCACCTCTTCAGGGCACGCAGTGACATGGTCGCCTGCCATAACAAGACGGCATTGGGGGAGGCGCGCTTTGAGTTGGGCGGCCCATGCTAAATGAAATTGTACCACAGGCGTTTTTGTTTCAAGGAATATCACGTCTGGCGCCCACGCCTCAAGTTCTTGCCAAAAGCACTCAGGCGTCATTGAACGTGCGATCCCGTCCAACCACAATACAGCATAACCCCGCGACTGCAAGAGCGTCGCAGCACTTGCAGGGACCACGGGATAGATTGCGGTAGGATGGCTAAACCACTGAAACTGTCGGTTCTGCGAGAGTAAAGGTACACCCTTCTCCGACGGAATCGGCGGATAACAAAACGCAACGCGACAAGCAGGTGAAGAAGTCTGTGTACTCACGCCTCACATTATAGTCTAAACCCACCCCATCCGTCCTGCCTTTTTCAAAAAAAGCAGGAGGTTGGGTTAGGAATGTTATGCAGAAGTCGAAAGAAGCAGCGCACGAGCGTGCCTCTTTGAACGGATGATAGGACGCAGTTTAGAGTGTAACAGGCGCGCTCATAAACGTTTGTCGGGTAGGACCCTTCTCCTGCTGGAAAAGCAGTTGAATTGTGGTGCCAGTGGGGTAATCTGCGGTGTTGAGCGAGAAAAGCACCTCTTTGCCAGACTTTTTTTGCAGAATGGGCTTAATCGCAGTGCGCTGTTGGTTGGTAATGATAAACCACTTCGCCTGTTTCCCCAATTGCTCACAATACAAATGACGCCCATTCACCTGAACAAACGTAGTCTCCCCAGAAGGCGTTACTTCCACGTCGCGCAGTTCAGGAGTTGTAATGGCGTCAACCTTTTCAACCGTTACACCCTCTAACGCATGACGCAAGCGCGACCCTGCAGAGACCGAAACTAAAAGCTGATGTTTGCTACTATCAAATGCTTCGTCTTTGTTTGTGAAAGCACCTTTAATGGTTGGGCGAAAACGCATAACGGAGCCAAAATTCACCGAGCGGCCATGGCGAAGATTGTCAATGATGACATCCATCATTTGTTCGGCTATGCCCAAAATTTCATGTTCAGCATACTTTGAACCTTCGCGAACCATCTGCTGGGCGATGGTTTTCAAGCTTGCAGGGTGAATTTCAGCTCTTGCAGCATAATACTGTTTCCCGCGAACTAAATACGGCAACGGGATTAATCGATAAGCGATGTTAGCAATCGTATTGCGAACATTTAAAAGACGTGGACTCATAAGTAACCTCCATACGAACGTA
>JAFYWN010000015.1 GCA_017558005.1 Kiritimatiellia bacterium
GACTCTCGAGTGTCTCCCATGCGCACAGCAAGTGGTTACCATGCACCTGCTGTTCCGTATCATACTCTCATACGTGGCAGTCTTTCAACTCCGAATACTGCTCTTGTTAGAAAGAACGCGGAATATATTACCAACACAGTCGTACTCGCTACTCCGCACGGGCACGTATCCGTGCTCCGTCAGCGAGCGTCTGCGAATAGCAAGTACTGCCAGCGTGAAGCACTGCCAGGAGGGTTTACCACGAAGACGCAAAAGGAAGCGTGTGTACTGCCAGTGTGATGCACTGCCAGTGTGGATTTTCCGCGAGCCACGCGATGCGGGCAGCAGCTAATCGTGGCGCGATGGCGCTTTCAGCGCCCCACGATTACTGCTCGCCCTCTAAGGACTGCATGTAGATTTAACGCGAGGACGCTATCTCTTGACGTTCGCTACCGCTCTCTGCCACTCCTTACGGAGATGGCCGACGGATTCGGCGCTCCTCGCTACGGACTGCGTCCTACTGCGGGCCCTCACCGTTTTCACGCTGCTCGAAATGGGCACATTGTCCCCCTGCCCCACGCGCGATTTGATGCTGCTCACTCGGCAATAGTCAGCAATGCCAAGCACCCATTAGAGCAATTGGCATCGGAGGTAAACAGCAGCGATGAATTTTAGAAGGTGCAGTCGTTATGGCTACGGAGGGAGCGGTAGTGCGGGTGGCAACTGCCGGGTGGCCCCACAATAATGTGGTCAATAAGGGGAATATTGACGGTCTTTCCCGCGGCGATAAGGGTGCGCGTGGTCTCTAAATCGGCATCACTGGGGTCAAGATTGCCGCTGGGATGATTGTGCAAGATAATCACGGCGCAGGCATCAAAGAGGACGGCGCGCCGAAAAAGAGTCTTGGCATCAATGACAGTTTGGGCGCCAATGCCCAAGGTGAGGGGTTGGGGCTGTTCAATGGGGCGGCGGCGTTTATCGAGATAAATTGCCCAAAAGCCCTCGCGATTAAAGTGTTTGACGTCATCAATAATGAGCCCAACGGCTTGTGCGGGGGTGAGGACTGCGCCACGGGTGAGCTTTTCTTTAGGCGAATAGATGCGAAAGCCCACTTCAAATGCGGCGAGTAAGGTGGCGATTTTATCTTTACCGATGCCGCGCAGTTCTGGTGTACGCTCAATAAAGGTTTTTAGGGTGCGGCTATCCCAGGTGCGGACTTTATCCAATCCCGTGAGCCCATCCAGAAAGCGTTGGGCCAACTCACACACATTGCAGCCCTTCACGCCCGTGCGCAACAGAATAGCAACCAATTCAGCATCGGTGAGCGATTCGGCACCTTGCGAGAGTAATTTTTCACGCGGGCGCTCCTGTTCGGGGAGGTCTGTCATCCGATTAGCCACGGCTTCGGGCGCATTCAAGTCCATTGGGGCGTCACTCATAACTGCCACTCCTGCGCCACCTTTTCGGCGAGGCTTTCCATCGTATCTCCACTTTCGCCACGAATCCACGTCACCTCAAACTGTCCACGCAGATAGACCTCCTGGCGACGAGCGAGCTGTCGGGTGCGAATCACGGTGCGTTCCTTCGCCTCGGCGAGCGACATTGTGCCATCGAGCACCGCAAAGGCTTCGGCATAACCAATCGCCTGTGCGGCGGTGCGCGACCATTGAGGATAAAGGGTACGCGCGCGTTCAGCCTCCACCAAGAGACCTGCGGCATACATCTCCTCTACGCGCCGTGCGATGCGTTGGTGCAATACGGCGCGATCCCACGTGAGGGCGGTGAGGGCGGGCTTCACCTTCTCCTGCCAACCGCCTGGCAATTCGCCCCCACTCTCCAAAATCTCCAATGCACGCACCAAGCGACGCGGATTAGAGGGATCGGCAATTGTTCGGCCGGTGGCGGCCAAACGCGCTTGTAAGGCCTCTAATGGAAGCGCCTCCAACGTTGCACGCAGCGCAGGATTTGAGGGCGGCGAGGGATCAAGCCCTCTCAAGAGCGCGCTAAAGTAGAGCCCCGTGCCACCTGCCACAATGCACGGTGCGGAGGAGGCAGAGGCGCGTTCGACCTCATTTAACCACATAGCGGCAGAGAAATCCTCTGCGGGGGTCACGCAATCAATGCCGAAATACGGCACGTTGCCACGCTCCGTAGCGCTCGGTTTGGCCGTACCGATATCCAATGAACGGTAAACCAACATCGCATCTGCCGACAAAATCACGCCGCCGATGCGCTCTGCAAGCAGTTGGGCCACGGCACTTTTCCCCGTGGCAGTCGCTCCAGCAAGGCAATAACGGCGAGTAGCACTCATGCGTTTTTCGTCCGCCACTGAAGGAGAATGAGGAGGAACACCGAGATGCAAATCGCGCAGTCGGCAATATTAAAGCACGGGAAATGGTGGACGCCCCAGTGGAAATCCAAGAAGTCCACCACATACCCAAGGCGCACGCGATCAATCAAATTACCAATAATCCCTGCAAAGAGCAGCCCCCCAACGGGAATCGCGCGGCGTTCCTCCCCAAAGAGATGACGCCAAAAGAGGACACACACGGTTATTGCGACCACCGCAAAGCCTGCCAACACGTAGTGGGCTCCCTGGAACATCCCCCATGCCGCGCCCTGATTCCGCACATAGGTCAGTGAGAAAACCGGCCACACAGGAAGCGATTCGCCAAGGTAAAAGAGCCGTTCAACGATAACCTTTGTCACCTGGTCCGCCGCCAAAACGACGAGCCCAATCGCAATTGAGAGAAAAAGCATCTTTCGCATTAGCGTACCTTGATAAAGAGTAAGAAGAGAATGGGGAGCAATAAGGCCTGTAAGAGCAAGAACCGAATCACAACCTGTTGGCCAGACCACCCCATCTTTTTACGGCAATGATCATGCAACGGAAAGGTAAAGGTGAAGAAAATGCGCTGCAGAAGGGTTGGGGTTTCGCCCGGCTCCGGACGATTCACGGGGCGACCCGCGAGGCGCAAGAGACGCAAACAGGCCAATTTAACCAAGCCCAGACCGCCATTGATGAGCAACATCGGTGCCACAACGAGCAAGACGCAGAGATTGCCCGAAGCCAAGGCGGCGACACCAATCACCATGCCAAACATGCGACTGCCCGCATCCCCCATCAGGAGCGACGAAGGATAGCAGTTGTACCACAAGTAGGCGCCCATGGAGCCTGCGAAGATACTCACGAGCACCGCCCATTTCGCCGCGGAGTTACTGTGCGGAATTAAGAGATAGTCTGCGACCACACTGTGACCAATGACCACGTAGAGCAACACCGTGAGAGCAATCAAAGAGAGCAAGGTCAACAAGCCAGCCAGGCCGTCAATGCCGTCAGAGCAATTGGTCGTATTAATCGCACCGAAGAGCAAGGCACCTGCAACGGGGATGTAAATCCACGCCGGCAACAACGTCTCTACGCGCGTAAAGGGCCACCACACCGCCATCGATTGACAGTGACAGAGGCAAACCGCCGCCAAAAGCGAGACCGCCACATCAAAGGCCCCCTTTCGGAAACCGCTCCAAGGCACGTTCGCGCAGTCATCCAAATAACCCGACAACATGCATGCATAGATGCAGAGAATCACCCCGATATCCCACAACGACTCCCACGCATAGATTGGGAAGAAGCAGAGCAACACCGGCGCGAGCAACACCGCCAACGCCGCGCCCGTCCCGGTCGGCTTTGCCTTTGCGTCCGTACTGCCTGCGATAGCCACACTCTTGCCATCAACCGTCTTTACGACTTTACCACGGTCAACGGGACACTTTTTTGCCAATTTCGGCAAAAAGATCCACACCAAGAGCGCAGCAGCGAGCGCACCGCCCCCCATCATCACCACGTGAGACTGCAAGAGACGAAACGGTCCCCAGACGGCTCGTAACCATTCACTGATTAAATAAAACATTGTGTGTCGCTTTCCTATTGATTAAGAGGGGTTAAAACAAGAGAACTAAAAAGGGTGTTTTATGCGTGATGCGCCGTCAAATTTCGGTTGGCGCTGGCGCGGCGTCCGTAAAGAGTTCAGCCCAAGAGCCCACGCGAATCGCACCAGGAGGATAATCTTGGCCGGGCGCGCCAGGCGGCGGGCAGACAAAGGTTCGCGTGATTCCCGCGGCCAAGGCGGCAGTAGAACCCACGCGTGAATCCTCAAAGGCTACAGCATCTGCGGCCGAGACACCGCAGCGTTCCAGTGCAAGCAAGTAACCATCAGGGGCGGGTTTACCCCGCGGCATATCATCAGAAGGCACCGAACAGCGCGCATCCAAAAGCTCCGCCAATCCGCATCGTGCCAGATTCGCAGTAATGGTTGAGCGCGGACTTCCCGAGACATAGGCGCAACGCACCCCTGCCCCGTTCAGACGACGCAAGAGCGCAATGCTACTTTCAATCACAGGGGGCGCCACTTGGAAGAGACGGTCAAAGGTTACGCAGAGACGATGACCGAGGCGATTGGCAGAAAACTCCGCCAACTCCTCAGGGAAAGCACGGCGCAGTGCCGCATAGGCATCCGGCCAAGCCAAGCCATAGGTGAGGTGCATGAGGCGCTCAACGGATTGGCGATGGCCGAGTTCTTCAAAGACCAGCGAGAGCGCTTCCGACCAGAGGCGTTCGGTATCAAAGAGCGTCCCATCCACATCAAAGAGCGCCACGCGCGGTAAAGTCGTCTTCATTGGCGCGCCTCATTACAGTAGTGTGCGATGGGGCACCCCGTACAACGAGGACCAATGGGCTTACAACGCGTTTGCCCAAAGGAGACAAAGACCATGTTCCACGCACTCCAAAGGTGTTGGGGTAAGCATTTGCGCAACGCCATTTCGGTTTCCAACGGCGTCTTTGTCTTGACAATCCCGAGGCGATTATTAATCCGATGCACATGCGTATCTACGCAAATCGCGGGCAAATTAAAGGCGAGCGAGACCACCAAATTGGCGGTTTTGCGGCCCACGCCAGGCAATTCGATTAGCTCCTCCACCGTTTGTGGAATCACCCCACCAAACTTCTCCTCCAGCGCCTTCGGCAATTCGGCGAGATGCGCCGCCTTCGTGTGATAAAAGCCTACGGGGAAAATGAGCGCTTCAATTTCAGCCACCGATAACCGACCTAACGCCGCCATATCGGGCGCCACAGGGAAGAGACGCGCTAACGCCGCCGCAGTCGTCTGATCTTTCGTGCGGGCAGAGAGGATTGTCCCCACCAAAATCCGATACGGGTCATGCGTCTGCTCGGCGATTAAGTCCATAATCGGCGCCTGCACCTCTGTGTACGCCTGCGCCAATGCCGTATGAATCACCTCATAATCGGCGAGGGTGTAGTGCTTTGCTTTGGCTTTTCGAGGCGACATGGGCAGCAACTCAATCTGGCTTTAACGATGGATGACGTTTTTTGAAGTGGGTGAATGAAACTTTAAGAGGAGGCGCAATCAAATCTACAAGGCGTGGGGTTAGGCGAGAAATGCAGCGGCATCCTCCAATGCTCTGGCACGGAAAGCGGTGCCCTCGGCTCTGGAGAGGAAGATGTGACCTGCGCCCTCGTAGATAAGTTGTTGCGCATTGAAGCGGCGGGCGAACTCAGTCTGTTGGTCAGCCAAAATATCATCAGCGGCAGTGATGAGCAAGGTGGGCGGGATCAAAGAGAGTTGCTCCAAAGGCGACGCACCGTAACGCGCCTCCTTATCTGGGCAATACGCATCATAAAAGTAATCCATCAGGCGCGGCGAGAGAGGCCACCCCTTCTTGAAGGCTGCCCATGAGCCACTATCACGGATGGGCAAAAGCGTTGTGACTGCGTAGATAAAGAGGGCCTTTTCGGGCATTCCTGCGGGGAGCGAACAGAGCGCCAAGTGCGCGCCTGCGGAGTCGCCACCCAAGTAAACGGGGCCTGATTCTGCCTGAAGACAATGGCGCCAAAACTCCACGCACCACGCATTGGACTTCGGATAGGCGAACTCACGCGCCAGGGGATAATCTGGCATCAAGACCGTCAAGCCTGTTCGTGCGGCGAGGTCACGTCCCCACTGCACGGCATCCTCGCCGAGTTCAATCATCCACCCGCCGCCATGGAACCACACCATCGTCCCTTTGGGATTTAATGGCGCCAAGCGCACCACGCGACAACCATTGAACAGCGTCTCGGTTTCTGTCACACTCATGGGATACCTGCCAGCTTATGGGTTTGCAAAGAGAGTCGCCACGGCGGCGAAGGTGCGTCCGCATTGAGTTCACCCAAGAGTTGGATGGCGGGGCCAACCTGTAAGCCGCCATTGCAATCGCACGGCGAAAGGTAATAATCCTCGGCCTCCACCGCCTCACGCACCGCACGGCACCATGCCGCAGTCACATCGGACGCGGTGACCAAGCGCACCTCATGGGCACGACGAATCGCAAGGGGTGCGGTTGTTTTTGGGGAGGTCGCGATGTAGTCCAAGCATTCGCGCAGACTGGGATCAGGCTCAAGCGTCCCATTCGTTTCAATCCCAAGCCAATAGCCGCGCTCCTTCAAGGCGCGCGCCAAGGGCTCAAGCTCGGGCTGAATCAGGGGCTCGCCACCCGTAAAAATGACACTTTTGGGTTCAAATTGCGCGATTGCCTCAAGGAGTTCGTCGAGCTCCAACGCCATCTTCGCAGAGAAGTCGGTGTCACACCAAGGGCATGCGAGGTTACACCCCGCAAAGCGCACGAAGACGCACGGGCGGCCGGTATTGCGGCCCTCGCCCTGAAGCGTTGCAAAAATCTCGTGCAATGCGTAGCGCATTACGCCTCTGTCTGTCCAGAACGGGCTGCAATCCACGGGCGAATCTTCGCCAATTCACCACGCCATGCCACACTATCTTCACGCAACTTAAGGAATTCGCCGTAGAGATAGAGGAAGGCATCCACATAGAATGCGGCGCGGTCCAAACGTTCATCGGCGCTCAGCTTACGCTTGCTGTCCTCACCTTCGGGGGCAGGCATCGCACCAGGGGCATTCATTGAGGGCATTTCAGAGACGGCGTCGCTCTCCTTCGCCTTCTTCGGCGGGTCACACTTGAGCGAACGGAAGGCAAAGTCATTCCCATCGACCGTCGCAGAGATAATCCAATCATTCCGCGTGATGGTGAGCTTTGCGCGACGGAGTTTTTTGCCATTCCAGAGCGCGATGCCGAATTCTGGCGTATCCAAGGGGGTGCCATTGCGCAAAACGGTCTCGTGGCAACCCGGAGCCTTGTCACCCGTAAACATCAGCGGGCCTTCAAACATGAGTTGGCAGCGGTCGTCATTCAACGTAAAGGTGGCATCCTCCTTCTCCCAACGGTAGAATAGCCAGGTCAAGAATTCCGTGCCGAGGGTCACCTCTGGCGGAATACCGATCGCTTCATTTGGCGTAAGATTCATCAGCTCTACGCTATTGGCATCAAGCCCACGCAGACGGTATGCCGCGCTTTCGGGGCAACACAACACCGGCATGCAACCCGTGGTTTCGCGGAAGAAGGGGCAAAGTGTCTGCATTGACGCATCATTCATTGCGCTTGCCAAAAGGCGGTCATTGCGCAAATCAATCGCACATTCCATTGAACCAAAAGAGGGCTGTGCATCACGAATGAGTTCTTCGGTTACGCGTTCCTTC
Source organism: Kiritimatiellia bacterium (assembly GCA_017558005.1). Classification (GTDB taxonomy): domain Bacteria; phylum Verrucomicrobiota; class Kiritimatiellia; order RFP12; family DVOR01; genus Spyradenecus. Next base: position 7,589 of record JAFYWN010000015.1, read on the forward strand.
ACGTCAATCTTCGCAGCACGCGGCAAGATTTCCACACCACGGGCCTTACGCTCCACCTCAAGTTCCGCCAAGAGCATCGCACGCATCAAGCTCGGCGGCACCTTCTTCTGTGCCGTCACGTGCGCGAACCACAGCCAATCAGCACGCCAACAGTGTTCCTCCGTGAGGTCGCCATCCATCGCATGCAAGGGACCCGCCCACCCATGCAAGGGCTGGTCGCCCGTCAAGGTGTTGATTAGCGGCAAGGGATGCGCCGCAAAACGTTCCATATCCGAAGGGGTAAACGCGCGAGAGAGGTAAAACGCGTGAAAAGTCATCGATCCAGATTCAAAACCCATAAGACTTTACTCCATTGCTTCTGCGTTAACCTTTTCACGCAGACGCACTAAAATGATTGTCAATTCATAGAGCAGACACATCGGCACCGCCATGATAATCTGCGACAACGGATCGGGCGGTGTCAAAACCATCGCCACCGTAAAAATCAATACAATCGCAATCCCACGATGCGATTTCAACGTTTGAGCGCTAATCAGGCCCAACCACCCGAGCACCAATAAAATTAAGGGAAATTGAAAGGCTAAGCCAAAGGCCAGCAAGATCTTTAACACAAAGCCGATGTAGGACTCCACCTGCAGAATCGTCACTGGCACATTCATCCATGTATTAATCGCCATTAACGCTTCCACCGCCAAGCGTAGCGTAAAGCTAAAGCACAACCATACGCCTGAGAGAAAGAGCACCACACCCGCAATGAGGGTGGATAACACGATATTCCGTTCGTGCCGACGCAATCCAGGGAAGACAAACTGGAAGATAAAGTAAAGTAATGCTGGGAGCGAAAGGATCGTCCCACCCCACAACATCGTGGTCATGAAGAGCGAAAAGCCAACGCCAATCTCCAAGCCCTCCACCGTAACGCCTTGGTCATGAAGACCCGAGGAGAGGATGGGCTGTTGCAATGCCTCAATAATCCACGGCGAAAACGGTGCCACCACCACCATCGCCACCACCCACGCGAGGACGCAACGAATGATACAATCGCGCAGGTCAATAAAATGTTCAATAAATGGACGCGGCGGATCATTTGCCTCATCCTGCAAGCGCTCCTCCTCCGTTGAGGAGAAAAAGCGCTTAAATCCCGAAGCCAAGCGACTCTGAAAACGAACTTTGGACGCGCTCATGCCTGCACCTCAGCGGTTGGTTCGGAGGTAGAAACAGAGGCTTCCACGGGCGAAACAGGAGCAGACGTAGTCGCCGCGACGACCGACTCGGGAAGCGAAGCCGCATCCGAAGCGGGCGCAGGAGAGGGAGACGGCTCTGGGGACAAGCCCCCCGGGATAGGATTTTGTGCCAAGACCTCCTCTGGGGTCATCGGCGGAGGCCCAAAGGCCTCATTAAATGTGCCGACCAATTCAGCTTCAACCTGTTCATAGGAAGCTAACGCATCTGGTTTTAATTGGTCGATATCCGAGACGGCACGATTCAACGAATCGTCAACCATGCGATCCATTGACATCAATTCCCGTTTAAACGACTCACTTGCCTGCTTCAAAATGCCGACCCATCGGCCAATTTTACGCGCAGTCTCCGGCAACCGTTTTGGACCCAAAACGATTACCGCGACAAGCAAAATAACGAGAATTTCAGGAAAGGAAAGCATTGACGCACAGTCCCGTGAAGTAGAAACACCACGCGGCGTCAAAGACCTCTTTCAGTCTGCGACAGCCACGCGGTGATAACAAGCGGAATCTCTCCGCTGGTGGTCTTACTTGTAAGGAACGAATTCCGCGCGACGATTCAACGTGTACGACGATTCATCCATGCCAGGAACGGCAGGCTTATCTTCGCCGAAGGCGCGGGTCTGAATGCGATTGCCATCGATGCCGAGGGAGACCATGTAGTCACGCACACCAATCGCACGCTGTTCAGAGAGGGAGAGGTTGTATTCGTTGGAACCGCGTTCGTCGCAGTGACCTTCAATGATCATCACGTACGTGGGATTTTCCAAGAGGTACTGAGCGGCATCTTCAGCCTTCGTGAGTTCTTCAGGCGGGAGCATGTAAGAGTCGAAGGAGAAGTAGAGCGCTTCGAGGCCAGCATCCGTCACACGCGTACGGGTGTCTTCGAACTTACCATTATCAAATGCGCCCGCATTGGGGTCATTCGGGTCAAAGCCCGCGGCATTAGGGTCAATCGAAGCACCGTCGCCAGCAAATGCGGCAGCATTGTCATCGCCATAACCATCACCGGCGCCATTGGATTTCGTAGCGCAACCGGTAAAGATCAGTGCCGTGGCGGCAATCAGAGACAGGAAGAATGAAGTACGCATGGTCTTTGTTCCTATGGTGTGATTGTGATTTATCGACTCCAAGCAGGGCTCAACCACTGGCCCTTGCCGGAGGAGAAAGGTTTATAGGGAGCGGCGCCCTTTTCAGCGGCATCCAACACCCAGACGGAATATTCCCTGCCCTGCTTACGAGCGGTCACGACATGACGACCATCCGGAGCCCAGGAAGGAGATTCGTATTGTTCATTCACGGGTGTCAGATAACGCAAAGAGCGTTCGCCAACATCCGGATTAATTACCGCGATGCGATACGGCGCACCGCGACGCGTGGCGAAGACAATGCCGTTCTTACTCCAATCGGGCTGGACATTTTCGCCACCCTTCAGTGTAAGACGACGGCTCTGCGCCGTAGCGACATCAACAATGTAAAGTTGGGGCGTTTTGGAGACATCCGAAACGTAGCAAATACGCTTACCATCCGGCGACCAACACGGACTCGCCTCTGCGGCAAGCGGCGTGCGCGTCAGACGCGTGAGTTTCTTCGTGATCACATCCATCACATAGAGTTCAGGATTGCCCTGGTGAGAGAGGATAATCGCAAGCTTGTTCGGATCCGTCGGAGAAGGCACCGCACCTGTGCTCAAACCGCTAAAATTCGCCAAACGATCCACTGCGCCCGTTCGCGTATCTGCACGGAAGACCGTGGCATAACCCAAGCGATAGCTCGTAAAGTACACCGTGCGACCATCCGCACCCCAGCGCGGGCCCACGATTGGCGAACCATCGGTGGTGATGCGCTTCAAATTCTGTCCATCATAATCGCACACGTAGAGATCCTGCACGGCCTGACCGCTCTTTCGCGTGCCAGACTGAAAGACCATCGCAAACTTGCTCTGCGCGATTCCCGTCTCACCCGTGGTAGCATTCACAATCGCATCGGCTAATTCATGGGCGTGACGGCGGACTTGTTCCGTGTCAACCGCAGCGCGATCCCACGCAAAACGTTTTCCTGGCCATGCCACCGCAAGCGATTCGGTCACCCCTTGCGAACCTGAAACCGTGCCGGTCACCTTGACCTGGCCATTTGCCGCCAAACGGTACCAACCGCAACGTTGCAAGTCATTTTGTAACGTCTTGAAAAAGGTTTGTCCACCTGCACCGCCAGCATTCACGCCAGCTAAAGTCAAAGACTGACGTGCCACCCCCTGAACATTAACATCAATCACCGGCGGATTTGCCGCCTGCGCGACCGCAAACGACATCACAACTGCAAAAATCGACAAAAGAAATTGATATGACTTCATAATTGCCTCTCATTATAACATAAACATCGCAGGATTGCGTATCCCCTTCTTTCGCTTTTTTATGCAATTGACACACATCACGCAGCCCTTAACACCTGTGACGCACCCTCCTCCACCAAATGCTTGCGCCAGATCACGAAACTCTCTTACGCAACGCAAAATGTGCACTCGATGAAAACTCGCGCATTGGATGACGATTTAACACTTTCCCAACAAAGCCCTCATGCTCTCCTTACATTCATTTTGCATACTATGCGCCGTTTCAAAAGAACAAAAGGAGAAACATGAAACGTTGTATGACCCTCGCACTTGCGTATCTTACGGGCAATCTCTTGTTCGCCAGTGACGCAATGGCACTCAATCAAGACAAAAGCGCCCTTGATTTGCGCTTTGGTGGAGATATTCGCTTGCGTTATGATGCCACGAATAATCTGCCAAATGAAAAGCATGGGGAAAAGGCTCACAGTGATTACCTGCGGTTGCGGACGCGCTTGTGGGGTAAGGCAAAGATGAATCAGGTGGAACTCTTTCTGCGCGTGGCAGACGAATTTCGTTACTACCGCTCTGCAGAAGGAGACAAAGGAAAGCAACGCTTCCCCGACGTGCTCTTCATTGACAACCTCTACTTGAGCTATAGCGACCTCTTTGACTTTGTAGACGTGAAGATTGGTCGTCAAGAGATGACCTTTGGCGCAAAACGCATCATTAGCGATAGCACTGGCGGCGATGGCTCGCGCTCCAACTTCTTTGATGCGGCGCGCCTCACCTTTAAGTTTGACAACCATCGCACCTTAGACGCCTTTGGCATCTATGTGGCACGCCATGATTGGTTGCCCACCTTGGGTGAAACGCATGATGCGAAGTCTAAAGGCACCAAGGGTTATGACTACGAAAACACCGGTTATAATCAAACCGAATACGGCGCTGGCCTCTACTACACCGATAAGAGTAATCAGCAGATGCCTTGGGAGGCCTACTACGTATGGAAAGTTGAATCAGGTGAGCACAGTAAGGTCATCCCGAAAGGACACACCGACTTTCAGACCCATACCTTTGGCCTGCGCGTCCTGCCAAAATTGACCGAGACCCTCTCGGCGGAGGCTGAGGTCGCAGTGCAGTTAGGCGATGAGTCCTCCTTTGCCACAATGGCCTACGGCGGTCTGAACTACGCGCCCAAGATGGCACTTAAGCCCAAACTCACCCTCGGCATTCAATACGTGAGTGGCGATGAAGCAGGCGCACGAGGTGAACACGCATGGAAACCTGTCTTCAACCGCGAAACAGGCGTAGGTGAAGCCGTTGCACCCATGTTTAACAAGTACGCGTACACCAACTTCCTCTATCCGCACCTCAAACTCACCTTGGCGCTTACAGATGCACAGACCTTAGCCCTCCAAGGCGGCCCGATGTTTGCGCCTGTACGTGAAGAAGATGGGAGCGGTGGCTCCTATGGCACCTTCCGTGGCGCCTATGCACAGGCAAAGTATACCGTTGCCCTCGGCCAATACATCCATCACGCATGGGCAAAAGGACTCAACTTTGCCGTCACAGGCGAAGTGCTCACAAAGGGCAACTACTTCAAAGATGACCAAGATGACACCGCCCTCTTCGGCCGCATTGAAATGACCTACAAATTCTAATCATTATAAGAAAGGAAGAACTCATGAAAGCAACACTCATTCTTTTAAGCGCCACATTGATGGGCGCAACGTTACAGGCCGAACGCCTTACCCTGACGGGAGCTGGTGCCTCATTCCCTGCACCTGTCTACCAACAGTGGACGTACGCCTACACCTCCGACAACCTGGGCGCTGCGATCAATTACCAGTCGGTGGGGTCGGGTGCAGGCATTAATCAGATTAAGGCTGGCACCATTGACTTCGCAGGCTCTGACGCTCCATTAACCCCTGCCCAATGTGAAGAAAATGGACTCGTACAGTTCCCGATGCTAACGGGCGCAGTGGTCCCTGTCGTGAACTTGCCGCGCGTGAAAGATGCACAGTTAAAACTCTCAAACGAGACCTTGATTGATATCTTTTTGGGTGAGATTACAAACTGGAATGATCCGCGCATCGCAGCAGAGAATCCTGGCGTGAAACTGCCGAAGTCATTGCCGATTACCGTGGTGCATCGTTCGGATAGCTCGGGCACAACAAACATCTTTACCTCCTACCTTGCGAGTCTTTCCACAAAATGGCAAGAAAAGGTCGGTGCAGGCAGCAATGTGAAGTGGCCCGTTGGAATTGGTGGCCAGAAGAATCCAGGTGTCTGTAACACCGTAGCTCGCATTCGTGGGGCAATCGGTTACACCGAATACACCTACGCTTTGGAAGCGAAATTGGCCACCGTTCAGCTCTGTGATGCGCAGAAACAGTATCATACGGCCGATAAGGCTGCATGGCCAATCCTTGGCACGACGTACATCTTATTCCGCAAAGATTTGGCGGCAGAACGTCTTGACGCCCTGAAAGCCTACCTGCGGTGGTGCTTTGAAAAGGGCGATGTTCAGGCGCTCAAGTTGCACTACACGCCTCTTCCTGCATCGACAAAGGCAGAAGTCTTAATAGATACCCTGAAGTAATCTCCACACATCAGTAGCGTTTGAGATGAAACGAATCGCATTTTTAGACACTACATTCCGCAACGTCTGCCTCATTTGTGCAGGCGTTTGCGGAGTATTGACGTTGACCCTTTTCCTTCAGCTCGCCAGTGCTTCAGGAGAGGCATGGCAAACCTTTGGGTGGGGCTTTTTAATCTCTACTGAATGGGATCCCGTGACCAATGTCTACGGTGCATTACCTGCGATTGTGGGGACCTTACTCACCACGGGACTCGCCCTGTTCATTGCATTATCCCTTGCCTTTGTGTGTGCACTTCAGATTGTTGATGCGCCACCCGTATTATCCAAAATCCTAAGTTACGGAATTGACCTATTAGCTGCAATTCCCTCTGTAATTTATGGTATGTGGGGGCTATTCATCCTTTGTCCACTCTTACAAGAGGCCTTCTGGCTATTGGAAATTGACACCAATGGGTTTGGTTTATTAGCCGCATCCCTCATTTTGGCATTGATGATTCTGCCCTACATCTGTGCGGTCATGCGTGATGTTTTGAAAATGACTCCAGTCCTATTGAAAGAAGCCGCCATGGGCGCGGGGTGTACCACCTGGGAATGCGCACGCGACATCCTTTTGCGACATGGTGCTAAAGAATTGCTTGGGGGTGTTTTTATTGGCCTTGGCCGAGCGCTTGGAGAAACGATGGCAGTGCTTTTTGTGGTTGGGAATGTTATTGAGATCCCAGGGTCTCTATTAGAGGGATGCACCACAATTGCCGCCACCCTGGCGAATAATTTTGCCGAAGCAGACGGTCTTCAACAGAGTGTTTTATTTGCTCTGGGATTGATTTTGTTACTGATGGCCTTTGGGATTCAAATCCTTGCGCACTGTTATCTTCGAAAGACTGCACAGAAAAAAGGAGCATAACGATGGCTCTTCATTTGCCCTCTCCCAGAAATACATCCCCCTCAATGACATTACGCCCCTTCTTTTGGCGAAAGCTTCAAAATGGTTTGGTTCAAACCTTTTCAATTATCGCATTAGCGCTTGCGATTGGCGCAATGCTCTGGATCTTAGGAACCATTTTTAGCCGTGGTGGCGAGGTGCTTTCATGGGATTTTTTAACAAACTCCTCTAAGCCCTATGGAGTCCCCGGCAATGGCATTGCGAATGCGCTATTAGGCACCCTCATGATTACTGTTACCGCCGCTGTAATCGCAATTCCAATTGCCCTCGCTGCAGGCATTGGTCTATCTGAGTTTGCAAAACAGTCTCGTTTTGCCAATCTCATGCGATTCTGTATCAATGTCATGATGGGCATTCCTTCCATTCTCATTGGGCTCTTTGTCTATATGCTTTGGGTCGTACCACAAAAAAGCTTTTCTGGTTTTGCAGGTGCGCTCGCCCTTGCAATATTGATGATTCCAGTGATTACGCGCACAACGGAAGATATGCTTCGCATGGTCTCTGACCATTTGCGTGAAGCCGCATTGGCATTGGGCTGTTCTCGTTGGGAAATGATTGTCCAGGTTGTTTGCAAATCTGCGCGCAATGGATTAGTTAGCGGCATCTTACTCGCCGTCGCTCGTGTAGCAGGAGAAACGGCCCCCCTCCTCTTTACGGCACTCTTTGCCGACACTTGGCCTCGCGATTTCTTCACCCACCCCACGGCCAACATCCCCGTACTCATCACAGAAACCACTACGAATTCTCCCTTTGAAGCAATGCATCAAGTTGGATGGGGCGCTGCGCTTGTAATTACCCTCATCGTCCTCATTATCAACATCGTTGCAAAGACATGTTTTCGTGAACAGAAGAGGTGATTTGAAATTATGAATACAGTAAACAATATGACAAATCCTAAAATTAAGGTACGCAACCTCTCGTTTTACTATGAGAATGGTCATCAAGCGCTTTTCAACAACGACCTCGACATCCGCGAGCATGCAATCACCGCAGTGATAGGCCCCTCTGGATGTGGAAAATCCACGCATCTGCGCACCTACAACCGGATCTATTCCCTTCATCGCGGCCAACGTGCCGAGGGTGAAATCTGGTTAGACGGCATTAACATTCTGGCACCAGAGACAGACCTCTTATTGTTGCGCCGGCGGGTAGGCATGATCTTCCAACGCCCGACCCCCTTCCCTATGAGTGTCTTTGAAAATGTAGCCTATCCCCTTCGGTTACATTTTAAAATGAACAAACGAGAAGTCGCAGATCGCGTTGAGCAAGCTTTACGGGATGCCTCCCTTTGGGAAGAAGTTAAAGACACCCTTCACAAGTCAGGTCAGGCACTTTCTGGTGGTCAACAGCAACGCCTCTGTATCGCTCGCGCCATTGTGACAGAGCCCGAGGTCCTCCTTTTAGACGAGCCCACTTCGGCGATTGACCCCGTAGCAACCCTTAAAATTGAAGACTTGCTACTACGCCTAAAAGAACGTTTTACCATCGTCATCGTAACCCACAATATGCAACAAGCTGCACGCATCAGTGATGTAACCGCATTTTTCTACAAAGGCCACATCGTTGAGACGGGTGAAACAAAACAAGTCTTCACTACTCCCAAACAGAAACAAACCGAAGAATACATCACTGGACGTTTTGGTTAATCCCCCCCTCTCATTCACCCCGACACAAAAAGGATTCTTATGCGCGATCGTTTTAACACTGAAATTAATCTCTTAAAGCACCATCTTCTCAATCTTGCCAATGAGGTCTGTGCAATGATTGAAAAAACCGCTTTAGCATTGCAAACATTAGACATCAAATGCGCCACCGAGGTGATTCAAAATGATGCCGCGATTGACCTCGAAGAGGTAGAAATCGAAGAAGCGTGCCTCAAATTGATTGCACTCTACCAACCCGTTGCCGCAGATTTACGCCTCATCATCACCCTCCTAAAGGTCAATGGAGAATTGGAGCGAATCGCCGACTTGGCCACCGATATCGCCGAACGGATTTTTCTTATCGCTGGGAACCAACCGCCTGAAGCACATAAGATTGATTTCTCTCCCATGCTGAACGAAGCTCAAAAAATGTTGCGCGATGCCGTTAAATCCCTCGTCAATCGCAACCCCACCCTCGCCCGCATCGTCATTCTTGAAGATGATACGGTCGATCGCTTAGACCGAGAGATTAATGCACTTGTGGAACGCATCTTTGAGAAAGACTACCGTTTTGCCACCTACGCGCATCACGTTGCCACCATTTCACATGCCATTGAACGCATCGCAGACTGTACCACAAACATCTGCGAAGATGTCATTTACTTAGACAATGGCGCGATTGTCCGTCATACCCTGCGAAACCAATTAGCAATAGCACCCACTCCCCCCGTCGAAGATTAACCGAAAATAAAGTCATTCGACACCACGCTACACAACGCCGACAAGGCCCGCCACCTCTTCTGCGTGCGTCACCAACCACAAAAAAGCACCCCCTTCACAAAGAGGTGCTTTTAAAACATCTGCGACAAGCAGAATAAGGTGAAAGACCGCCTTATTCCTTATCAGAGGTGTAGTCCTGCAAAACTTCCCAGGGCTTCATGCGAACAATCTTTTTACCTTCATCAATCAAAATCGACTGATGTTCCTGCAAGGTCAAGCCCGTAATGTTTGCGGGATAGCCCACCACTTCACAATCGATAGTCGAGAAGAAGAAGTAGTCGGTCACTTTGTATTTGTATGCCACGCCCAACAAGGCATCTGCCTTCGTTTGTTCGCAAGCATTGTAAGTTGCTGCAGCCTTAGCCTTATTCACTGCGCGATCCGTGGGGAAGAAACCCAGGTTCCAACCAGGAACATTCGCATACTTCGATTCACCCGACACAAAAAGACCAAACCACACCTTAGCTGAACCCTTCGCGGTGGTGCGTGTCTGATCAATCTTCCATTCGGTATTGTACTTCGGACCTTCTTCTGCGCTCGGATTAATCACAGACTGCGTATCACGTTCAGTGTGATAGGATACGCATCCCGTCAACATTGCAATTAAGGCAACACTAGTAAGAAGTGTAAACTTTTTCATGAGGACCTCCTTTGGTGAGTTTGTTATATGGCATTTGACAGAGATATCGTACCCTGCCCCGTAACCATACTTACAATTTAACACACACAGGTGTCACAGTCAAGGTTCTATACTCATTTTATTCATTTCTCAAAATACACCTGCCCCGCATCTCTGAAGAGCTTGTGCCAAAGACTGGAAAGTCGCTCATTCCCTCAACTTCCTCCCTTTTTACCCACACGGCCATCCCGACACGAAGAAGCCACACAGCCAAACTAATCGGTTTTTTCTCGGTTTATTTTTAATAATAAGGAGGTGCGAGAGCATAGAAAGTGCTTGAGGGTGCTATGTCGGGGATGTTCTGCTGGCGGGGCTTTTATGCGGTCCAACAATGGACCGCCACAGAACGATTGATTACGACAAATGGCTTGTTTTTCAGTAGCACAGCCTAGTGTGACTTCGCCCGCCGGCCACAGAACGATTGATTACGACAAATAGTGGGTCTTCGTGCCCTTGTAAGCCTCAAGTCCTGGCACCCTTACTCATCAAACCCATTGGGTTTCAAAATCAAATCCATTGGGTTTTAAAATCAAATCCATTGGATTTCAAAGTCAAATCCATTGGATTCCAAAGTCAAATCCATTGGATTCCAAAGTCAAACCCATTGGGTTTTGCGAAGTGAATGGCCTCAACTATCACAGGATGCTGATGTGCCTTGAGAGAAATAAGGCGATACTGTCAAATCGGTCTTTTCGACGTTGCCCAAGACTAACAACGGTCTCATTTTAACGTTTGAAAACCGTGAGTAACAATCAAGTAAGTCAATCCAAGCGCAACTGTGAAACGACCAACTAAACCTAAGCAAGTAAATTTACGCAGGACTCTGAAACAACCAACTACATCCAAGCAGTCAATTTATACACGATGACAAAGTAAACAGTCAATCCAAGCAGGTAAATCTACGCAGGACTATAAAACAAACACGTCAATCCAAGCCGGTAATTTATACACAATGACAAAACAAGCCGTCAATCCAAGACTAAATCACACAGGGCAGCAAAACATGCCGTCAATCCATTGGCCGTCATTTCAAATGAGTAAAAACAAGCCGCCTGTAAAACAAATAGGTCAATCTTACGGACTGTAAAAGTACGCAGTCAATCTAAATCAGTAAATCCACGCAGACCATAAAAGTAAGCAGTCAGTTTAAATCGGTACATCCACGCAGACCATAAAGGTAAACAGGCTGTTTAAATCGGTAAAAATAAGCCAGCATCGTGGTGATGCTGGCTTGTTTTGTAGAGAGTGGTTTTAGACGAGGAGGTGTTACCCTTGTTTTTCTGTCACCCTCATCGGTGAAATAAAAAGTACACTTACTGGAGTGTCGCTTCAATTTCCTTGATGTCGCGTTGGTCCAAGGGAGTCAATTCAGAACCGAGCGCGGCCTTCAACTTATCCAAGGCTTGCTGTGCGGCGACGTTATTCCCCTGCTTAATTGCAATCCAGCAATCAACATAGCCCAAACGTGCGGCAACGATTGCAGGGAGCGTCCCAGCGGCGACTTCCTTCTCAAAGAGTTCACGCGACTTGGCGAGTGCAGTCTTTGCCTTTTCTGCTTCTCCACCACGCACAAGCGTTAAGGCGTAGGTACCCCAAGAGGCCCACGATTCAGGCGCGAGCTGCACGGTCTTCAAGCCCATCTGCTTGGCGAGGTCGGCTTGTTCCGTACGGGCGAGCGCATCTGCATAGTTGTTCACCAAGTCGAGGGTCGGTTTCTCCATGCCCTCCACGGCGAGACGGAAGTACTTGATTGACGCATCAACATGGCCATCTTCCAAACGTTGCGAACCCACAATGAAGTTAGCGAAAGGATGACGCGTATCTTCACGCAAGATTGCCAATGCGTCGGCTTCTGCAGAGGTCTTATCCTCTAAGCGGCGGTCAAATTCCAAGATTTGTTCCAACAAGCCACGCACATTCGGACGAATCGCATAGGCGCGACGGTACTGCTTACGCGCTTCATCCCACTTCTGGTTGGCACGCTTTGCGGCATCGGCACGAGCAATCTGCGAAGGAATTGCCTCAGCATCCTGCGAGAGTTTAAAGGACTTATCGCCTTCGTACTGCGCGAGACGCCCCTCCAGAATGTGCTGGAAGTAGATATCACGCTTCTCTGCGGTGCGCTTGATGTTCTGTAAGATGAAGCCCGAAGCGCGATCAATATTGCCCTTTTCAATTTCAAGCATACCGAGCATCGCCCAACCCACCGCAGAGTCCTTGTTGTTCGTCGTGTAACGACCAATTGCCTTCGTTGCCCCTTCCAGGTCACCGATTGCCATCAAGTAGGCGGTACGATCGATATCCAAGGCATCCTGATCTGCGCCGGCGGCCTCAGCCTTTGCGAGCCACTGACCAGCTTCACTCGTCTTACCTTGTTGGATAGAGAGACGTGCCAAACCGCGCAAGGCGTCGATGTTTTTGGGGTTGGCAGCAATCGCGGCGCGATAGTTTTCAATTGAACGCAAGGTCTGCCCCTGCAATTCATAAACCGCTGCCACCACGGCCTTCACCGTACCGCTGCGCGGGTCGGTGGGATCAAGCGAATCTTGCGCATTACGCAACCCTGCGAGCACCGATTCAGGTGCCGCGGAGACGGCCCACTCCCAGCCGAGCTGAACGAAGAGATCGTAGTTGCGGATGTAACCAAAGACGCGGCCCACGGCGCTAAGGTCATAACGACGCGAGCTCTTCTGCTGCGCCTTTAAGAAGTCTTCAAATGCCTTATTGACGGCGATGCGCTTTTCCTCAAGCTGACCGCGACGCACGCAGATATCATAGAGGTTGAGCAAGGCCGAAATATTATCCTTATGCGTTTCAGAGGCATAGAGATATTCGGAAGCGGCATCAGCATAACGACCTTCGTCATCGAGGAAGGTACCCATGTTATTCGCCATAAAGGCGAGGTGGTGGCGGATGCGCTGTTGGGTAGTCGCGCTCAGATTCCACCAAGGCAATTCTGCTTCGGCGAGGACATCTGCCCAACGCGCCTGCAATTCACGCTGCGCAGGGAGCGGATCCACGTCAGCCTTACGGTCATCGGGGATGCCCACGTAAAGCAAGCCGTTCGGCATCGGACGCAACTTCGCGGCATACCACACATCTGCGAGGGAGATGGAGGCGGCGATTTCCGCGGCATTGGGTTGGGAAACGAAGAAGTCCTGAATGAAGACAAGGAAGTTGTAGTCCAACAAGTGCACCAAACGCAGACGGTCGGCATCCCCAAGCAGAGTGTCTTCCATCAAGTGTTTGCGCAAGGAGGCAATGTACGCACGATCATTGACGCGGTCTGCCGAGAAGAAGACCAGGTCCAAATCACGCTTCTGCGCGGCGAGCATCAGGTGACGATCCAACCACAACGAACCAAGGATATAGGTCTTGCCTGCAGAAGGAGCACCCGAGTCAGGCATGAGTTGCGCCACGGCTTCATCAGCAAAGCGGCTTGCCATTTCGCGATCCACCGCCGCAAAACGACGCGCATGCACCACCAAAATCACAGCCGACAAGATGATGCTCAACGGGAAGAGGAAGAGCGCCCCCACGCGCATCGCAGTGACATGCGCAGGAATGTGACGACGATCACGTTCTTCATACTGATTCGGATTGCGCGCGAAGAGTTGCACACCCCAGCCCACCAAAAGCATGCCAGAGCCAACGGCTACCAACCATGCGGTGGCCACAGGGAGCGCACCCACCGACAACCAGAAGCGCACCGGCATCTGGCGCACGCCATACAAGCACGCGAAACCCACCAAGGTCAATGCCAACGCGGTGAAGAGCAAGCCCCATGCGCGGTCATTATTGAGCAAGCGACGCGCCGTCAACCACGCCAAGAAGGGCCATGCCAAACCTGCCGCAGCATTCAAAATGAAGGGGCCCGTGATAAAGGTACGCCACACAGAGAGGAATTCGCGCACCACAGCCGTCTGCACGTGGGTCATTGATTCAATCGTAATCGCATCGGCCATGCGGAAGGTGTTAAAGAGCACCATCGCCACCACGCCGACCGTAAAGGAGATGAACCACAAGGGCAAATTGCGCACGCTGTGATCCCACAAACGCCATTCAATCGCCACCGCACGCAAGAAGAAGAGCGGCACAAAGAGCAAGACCCAGGGCGATTCCACCGCAGCAATACCCAACACCACCGCAAAGAGTGCCATCGAACGGCGATGTCCACCACCCAAAACGTAGCAATTCTGCAAGACAAGGCAGAGCAACAACCACATGAAGCACCAGGCCGACGAGGTGAATGCGCTACCGATGTAAAGACCCGGAAGGGCAAAGATGAGCAACGCCGTGACCACATTTGAGGTCAAGACGGAAACCACAGGCGCCTTCGCAAGGATGGAGTCATCCACCATCCCATCCAGTGTCCAAAAGCGCACCACCCAGAAGGTCAGTGCGGCAATCACGCCCATAATCACCGCGCCGAGTATGTTGAGGGACAACATGGATGGTGCCGCACCCAGACATTTAACCACTTGCCACAAGAGCGGATAAGCCTCACCCGAGACAGGTGCCGCACCAGAGAAGTAGGCCAAGGATTGAACGTTCTCACCCGGGAGGGCAAAGTCCCCTGCCCAATAGATTCCAACGATAATTGCAATCACCGCCCACAAGAGCGCATTGCCAATGGCAATCAAACGCTGTACGGGGCGTTGCTTTTCAGGGAATGGACGAGAAAAGAAGAAGTCCAACAGATTTGTCAGCATAATTTTAGTACCTTAATGTGGTCAATTTACGTACGAATCAATACTCGCGCGTAATTATTGTATAGTGTACCAACTCCCCCAATAAGTTACAAGTGCTTCCTTTGCAATTCCTTATCACAAAATCAGCCCCCATTCCCTTCCCTGTCGCCCCAAAGCTCTCCCCTCCTCCATAAACCCTTTTCACGTCAACGTGAAGAAATTCCCTCGCCACTCCAAAATAAAAACGCCCCGTCTGTAAACCAGACAGAGCGTTTTTACATTCAAAAAGCAAGATTTACTTAGTCAAAGAGACCCTTAATGCTCTTAAAGGTTTCTTCGGCACCCTTGCCGATTGCCTTGACGCCATCACCCAAGGTTTCGGTCGTGGCATTGAAGCCGTCACCGATGAGTTCGCCAGACTTATTCAAGCCCGTGCCGATGCCATCTACTGCAGCACCCACGCCATCACCAATGGTTCTAAAGGTCTTGATAATCGGCTTCGTAATCTTTTCAATCTGTTCTGCGAATTCGCGGCTGCTCACATCCGTCAAGGTCATAGGCGGAAGCGCAAGCGGTACACTCACGAACTTACGGAGCGTTACGCTATTGTCTTCCAAGTGGACGTACATCAAGCGGAAGTTGAGATCCTGCGGCGCAGCAGGCGCTTCTTCGGTCTTCGCCTCTTCAACAGCTTCTCCGGTTTCTTCCACGACCTCTTCCTGTACTTCGGCGGCTTCTGCGGGCGTCAAGCCCATTTCGGCCATCAAAGCATCCACGTTGGTCGTGTCATAGTCAAAAGCGTAGAGGGCGCGCAAACCTGTAAGTTCCACCTTGTCAACGACATATTCCTTCGTGAAGAGGGAAAGCATCGCGACGTCGACTTCCAAATTGCCAATCTGTGCCAAGGCATTCTTTTCATACACATTGGCATTCTTCGTGCGGAACGACTCAGGATTTTCCACGCGCAAGCCCGCGATCTTAACATAACCGCCGAGCGGCAAAATCACGCACTGGTCAAGCGTCAACTCAGCGCCCATGCTCTTCGCCACTGCAGGCGCCGTCCACTTCACGAGCGGACCAAGACCACCACAGAGAATGAAGGCCACCAAAACTGCCAACACAATCAGCGTCCATTTGGTAATCTTCCACAAGATACGTAATGCTTTCTTCATCTTTTACTCCTTTACCTCAATCTAAACGAGTCAAATTGTCTATCACTTGCCACCGCAAACGAACGGGCTTTATTGTAACAAAGCCGTCATAACGTTGTCATCAACAGATGCGTCTTTTCTGCCAACGGGGACAACGTGACTTGTTGCTTCGGCGGCACTAAGACCAAATCTCCGGGGAGCAAGGTTAAGGGTTGAGGGCCATCATGCCCCAAGGTCGCCTTACCTCGTTCACAGAAGAGGACCATAAAGCTCTGCGAAGTCGTCCGCAAGGTGCGCATCCGGCGCAAGTCCAATGTGGCGAACGAGAAATCAGGCGTGGTCACACGCGGTCGCAAATCGCGTCGGTTGCAGGGCGGTTCGGGGTAAATGCCAGGGCGCGCCTGCCAATCAATCGAGGCCATCGCAGCGGCGGGGTGCACCTCTCGGCCATTGCCCCAGTCGTCAATCCGAAAGGCCGCCGAACTGCTTTGTTGCACCTCAAAGACCAAATTGCCACCACCCAAAGCATGCACCAAGCCCGGCGAGATATCAAAGACATCCCCCGCACGGGTCTCATGACGGAAGAGGCGGCCCGTAATCCCATCTAATTGTTCTGGACCATCTGCGACACCCGCCCACAATTCTGCCCCAGGCTCAGCCTTTAAGATGTACCACAGCTCATGCTTAGGGAGCACACCTAAACGTTGGGCAGTTTCAAGGTCGGGATGAACTTGCACGGAACAACGCCCCCGTACATCCACCAACTTGAATAACAAGGGGAAAACATCTGCCTCAGGCGCCTTCTCACCCACGAGGTCTCGGCCAAAAATGCGCGTGAGCTCGCTCAATGACATCCCTTCGAAGACACCATTTGCCACTAAGGAGTCATCCCCCTCAAGGGCACAAAGCTCCCACGATTCGGCACAGGGACGCGGCGTATGCGGCCGATTAAAGGTCTCCGCGATGGCATTTCCACCCCAGAAGACGTCCTTATAAATCGGACGAAACATCAATGGATAGAGCGAATGAAGCTTCATAGCAGGCTATCTTTGAGGAACGTTAGAAAACAACTGCGCCAAGCCGCGGCACAAACGTCTACGCAAATCGCGCGACATCCTCCTCTGCATGACGCACTATGGCGGCGAAATCGGTCTCTGCACGCGCCAACCCCTGTTCAATGACCGCGGCAATGCGATCGGCAGTAATGCGTCCAGCAAGGAAGGCCTTCACTGCCACCTCGTTGGCAAGTGTCAAAATTGGATGCGTCCATGCGCCCAAAGGCAACGCATCAAAGACCAACTTCAAACAGGGGAAACGCGACAAATCGGGTTCGGAAAATTCAAGATTCTGCATTTGGGCCAAGGTCATGGACGGCACGGGGGCGTGTAAGGCGCGGTCTGGCCAGGTCAATGCATACTGGATGGGCAACGCCATATCGGGTTGGGCCAATTGCGCCAAGAGGGCGCCATCCTTAAAGTGAACGAACGAGTGCACGATGCTCTGGGGGTGAACCCAAACGCGCAGTTGGGCTGGATCCAATGCAAAGAGGTGCAATGCCTCAATCATTTCCAGCCCCTTATTCATCATGGTGGCCGAATCAATCGTCACCTTCGGCCCCATCTCCCAGCGCGGATGATTTAAGGCTTCTGCCACTGTAATGCGCGACCAATCAATCGTTTCGCGCTTAAAGAAGGGCCCCCCACTCGCCGTGAGAATCACTTCGGCGATGCGCTCCTCTGCCTTCGGTTCATCCCCGACACGAACACAGGCGGGGACAGAAGCGGTGCTTTGGAGGCATTGGAAGAGTGCCGAGTGTTCAGAGTCCAAAGGTAAAATGCGCACACCCGCTGCAGCACGACGGCGCATCACCTCGGTGCCCGCCATAACGAGCACCTCTTTGGTAGCGAGTGCTACGTCATGCCCCGCTTCAATCGCCGCCAACGTCGGTGCATAGCCCGCCATGCCAGCGATTGCCATGACCACTAGGTCTGCCTCTGGCATCGCCGCCAAGTCACACAAAGCCTGTTCACCAAAGGGAATGCCCGCGTCATTCGGCGCGGCAAGGGCTAATTTCGAGACATTGAATTTGCGCGCCAAGGCTTGTAAGCCCTCGGCATCACGTCCGGCGGCAAGCCCCACCACCTCAAAGCGGTCTGGGTGCGCCGTGACGACGCGAAGCGTACTCTCGCCAATGGAGCCTGTGGCGCCTAAGATAACTAACCGTTTTTTCATGCGACGGAAGCCGAATGCACTCATCCAATCACGAGCAACACAAAGGTAATCAACTTGATGTAGGCAATCGTAATCGCGGGAATGAAGATGACACTGTCAAAGGTGTCAAAGAAGCCCCCCATTGCAGGAAAAAGCGCAGAAGAGTCTTTCACGCCACAACGACGCTTGAAGAGCGACTCCAAAAGGTCGCCCCAAATGGCCACCGTGACCACAATCAAGACCAGGACAAAGTAGGCCACAATCAACAACGGATGCTCCAAAACCAATCCGAAGGGTGCCAAGAACTTAGCACTCGGGAAGAGCGCCGCGCACAAAAGGACGAGCCCTGCGGCAATCAGAGAAAAGGCATAGCCACCAATTGTTCCTTCCCAACTCTTTCCAGGGGAGAGGCGCGGGCACATCTTGTGTTTGCCAAACGCACTTCCGATGAAATAGCCACCCGTATCGCTCATTTTGGTAATCAAGGCCAAGAAGAACGAGGCGAAAATGCCCGCACTATAATCCGTGATTGCGCCTGGCGCCACGGATCCCGCGGTCACGCGAGCAGCCATCAACGTCACATCCATAAAGTAGGACAGCAAGAAGGGAATGTAGAAGAAGCCCGCCACCGCCAATGCCGCAGTGCCCATCGGGCGCTTCAATCGTGCATCCAACAGCACCTTAAAGAAGAGCACCGCAATGATACAAGGCAACACCCCCTCCGAAAGCGCCCCAAGTGCAAGGTAGCCCTCAAAGAGAAGTAAATATTTGAGAACAAAGTAAAGAATCGCCAAGCCCGCCATTGTCTTGAAGGGGAGCTCGTACTCCTTCTGCTTCAACATCGTGCAGTATTCGTAAAGACAAATGATTGAGGAGATGGCGACCAACCCAATTAGTCCCCAGATTGGCAGAAGAAAAATTGCCGTTAGCCAAACTGCTGCAACACTCAATCCGCAAATAACGCGTTGTTTCGATGCCATAAATGAAATCTCCTCAAAGGGTTTATTACATTATAGGAGAAAATGACCTAACGTGTAAAGTAGAAGTTTTTGTTTTTGATTAGGACATAACTTCCCCACCCCCTTGCGACATCCGCTACAGAGATCACCCTCAACACCCGTGAATCTATCACCTGCGTCCATGGCACACCCTCACCGCGGCATCACTCTGCATCCATGGGTCACAATCACCGCGACAACCATGCACAACCACCGCGCCATCTCTCTGCGTTCGTGGCAATAAAAGAAAAGACCGTCCCAGAAATGGAACGGTCTGTTTCTGTTTCTGAATGAAACACTCAGCGACGGAGGCCGAGGTCGGCGAGAATCTTGCGATATGCCGGTTCGTCGGTGCGCTTGAGGTAATCCAGAAGCTTGCGGCGGTTGTTCACCATGCGGATGAGGCCGTAACGAGAATGATTGTCATTCTTGTTTGCCTTCAAGTGCGCGGTGAGTGCTTCGATCTTCTTGGTGAGGGTTGCGATCTGCACTTCGCTGGAGCCGGTGTCACGTTCGTGACGCTGGAACTGCTGACGGATTGCATTTTTGTCTACCATGGTGTTCTCTCTTCTTATTGGAGGGGTTTAACACCTTTCACGCCGCCCCGGACTTCGGGGCTTGCCCGCAACGGGGAACGTATCCTAAGACACGTCGCAGGAAAGTGGCGCGTAATGTATCACATCTCGCGCACAAAATGCAAGGAAAATCAACACCTTAAATTGATTTCCCCTCGCACATCATCAATGCCGCATCTTTTGATAGGGCAAGGTCACAAAGAAAATTGCACCCAAAATGTTGCCGATGGTGACAAAGAAGAGGTTCGTGCCATACCCTGCGAGCGTCACCTCTGGGCCTGCGCCATTCGCCAAAGCAATGCCAATAATACTCATATTTGCAATGCTATGTTCAAATCCGCAGACCATGAAGATGAGGATACACCAAATCGTCATAATCAATTTGCCCGTCTCACTCTTCATCCGCACACCGCACCAAATCGCCAAGCAGACGCAGATGTTACACAAAATACCACGCACCACCATCTCAATCGGGCCCAAGGCCACCTTGGACGAAGCAACCTGATGGAAATAATTCACCACGTCTGGCACTTCATTCGCACCCGACACGAAGTACAACCCAATCAAAATCCAGGTGCCCAAGAGGTTGCCCAACCAGTTGACCAACCACAGTAAGCACGCCATCCGCCAAGAGATTTTCTTCTCCCATGCCGCCGCAGAGAGCACTAAGTTATTGCCCGTGAAGAGTTCGCAACCTGCCATCACAGCGAGACTCAGTGCCGACGAGAAGGCAATCGCCGCCATAATCTTGGAAGCGGGGCCCATGAGCGGGGTCAACAACCCACCGATGCTCAGCGCCACCATACTTCCAAACGTGATAAACATACCCGCCACCATCGACGAGATGATATATCCACGCGGATTACGAAAATACAACGAGATCTTGGCCAAGGCAGAGCCGCACAGGCGGCGATAAGCGTCACAATACATGCACTTCTCCGTAGGTAAAAGACGAAAAACGGATGTTTCAATTAAAATAACACGTTTCCCCCACAATCGCAAGCACCTTTTCTAACGCACCTCACCCATCAAAGCCCCTCCAAGCAGCCACGCACGCATTATCTCCTCCACCGATATCACCTCGAGTAGCGCCACAAATGAAGCCACCAAGCCCCCGTCCCTCGTTCTCTTCCTTGAAATAAAAAAGCCTGACTCCTTTCGGAATCAGGCAATTTAAAAACCCGGCAGCGTGCTACTCTCCCACCAGCGAACCTGGCAGTACCCTCGCCGATGAGGCTCTTCACTTCCGTGTTCGGAATGGGAACGGGTGTTACATCCTCTCTATGGCCACCGGATAAGTGACTCAATCCTCACGCCGTGAGCAATTGAATGGCGCGTAGTTTACCATAAATCAATGACCGCACCGCATCTTTTTTACACTTTTTTAAGATTTTAATCCTCTTACAGAAAGCAACCCGATGTCTGACCTCTACGCGCGCCTCTTTTTAGTTTTTCGCCGCCCCCGCATGACCACTTTAGGCAGGCTGGGAGCAACCCCGCTTCAAGATTAATCCAATAGCATCCCCAAGCACTGGCTCCAGAATTTCCACGCGCCAAGAATCGCCGCGGCAATCATGATCGCGATAAAAAAGATTTTCACGGGGGTTGATTCAAAGAAAGAGGGCGATGCTTTCACCTCTTCCCAAGGGAACGCCGTCTTCCAGTTGGGCTTTTGATCGAGGTAATCATGAAAGAGCTTACGTACTTCCTCTAACGAGACCTCACGCGCACACCGATAAAGCTTCTTTTCTGTTGCCTCTTGATACTCTAATTCCAACGGACACCCTGACTCAAAGTCTACTTGCAAAAAGTCATATTCCGACGTTTCTTGAACTAAAACAATGAAGCCCTCTTCCCGATCAACGTGTTGAAAGCTATAGTCAATGAGTGCATGCGTAGCCGTCTGCACGGGTGTATGTTCGGTTTCAATCTTCATCATCTGCTTCCTCAATTCTGCTATCGTGTGTTCACCTGATGAATGGCATTAGCGAGTGTTCGCCTGCATAACAATCTTACAAAGGGGAACCTTATGCGCTTGTCTCAATGATGCACTCACAGCGAATGCCAATGGGCATGTTAGAGACGAAGGGTTTGGAAGAGGTCGGTGGCAATGAGGGACTCTTGTCCGTGCATAAAGACGGCGCGGTCGCCGGCAATAGCGTGTTGGTAAACCCCCAAACAGGCGGCATCTTCGGTGCCGAGGCCACGCGCCAAAAGACCCACTATCACGCCCGTTAATACATCCCCTGTGCCCGCAGTTGCCATACCAGGATTACCACTCATGCAGAGATGCACCTGCCCTCCGGGTTCGGCAACCAAGGTGTGGTGCCCCTTCAAGACGGTAATTGCGTGATAGGTAGCGGCAATCGCACGTGCCGCGGCAGGACGATCGCGTTGGATTTCCTGTGGGGTTACGCCGAGCAATCGTGCTGCTTCGCCAGGATGCGGCGTCAAAATAAGGCGTAAGGTTGATTTATCTGCACTCCAGCCCTCTTTTCGCAATTCGGCAAGAGCGGTCAACGCATCTGCATCTACCACGGTACGCGGCAATGAGGCTTCGCTCACCAACGTCCGCAAAAGGTCCATCTTAATCGCATCAAAAACGCCCATGCCTGGCCCAATCGCCAAGGCATCACACCCCGCAGCGACATCGACCAACTCAGCTTCGGGATCCGAAAAGACCGCTTCTGGCACCCAGTGTGCTGCAGCGGCACGAGAACAGTCGGGCACATCTAATGTCACCAAACCGCACCCTGCGCGATACGCGGCCAATGCCGAAAGCACAGGCGCATGCGGATAGATGCGCGAACCACCAATAATCACCGCATGACCATAACTCCGCTTATGCGAGTCCAAGCGACGATCAGGGCGAAGATAGTAGCGCAATTCGGGTTCAGCGATTAACTCAATCGCCTCTGGCGGCAGGCACTCATGCGCCTCTAAGACATCGCCAGGAATGCCGATATCCACCACACGCAGTTCACCCAAATAGGTGCATGCCGCAGGAGAGGTGAAGCCAATCTTCGGACGCGAAAAGGTAACCGTGATATCTGCGCGGACCGCTTCGCCTGGCGCCATGCCAGAATCGGCATCCAATCCACTGGGTACATCCACAGAGAGCACCGGACAATCCGACGAAGTCCCATTAATCCAATGGATTGCCGTCGCCACTGCACCTGTTGGGACGCCCTTTGAGCCGATACCCAAAAGCGCATCAATAATCAATGCGCGACGCGGAGAAACGGCGGGATCTGCCCATGGATTATCCACCCACGCTTCAGACGAGGGCAATACCTGCGGTTGGATTCCTGTGGCACACATATCCTTCCAAGCGCGAGAGGCATCCCCCTTCAAGCGCGTCGCCACGCAGGTCATCAAGACACTTACATCATAGCCGTCCACCTTCAAGCAACGCGCCGCGACGAATCCATCGCCCCCATTATTGCCTGGGCCACAAAGAATTACACAACGATTCAGCCCGGCGCGCTTCATGATGCGTTCGGCACGACGTGCCACTGCGGCACCTGCACGACACATTGCCGTATAAGAGGGCAAGTTACGTTGCGCAAAAGTCACCGTTTCTGCTTCGCGAATACCATCAACACTGATCCACTTCATCGTGTGCTCCTTCTCAAATCGCTACTCATTATACCACCCTTTCACCCCTCTACGCAAAGGTCCCCCGATGTGTTCTCCTCCGTATCCAAGGATACAGTTTAATTTTCCAATCGAAAATCTCTCCTATAAAGAGATGGAATTATGCTAAACTATCCCTGTTCATCAAGAAAGGACTTCACGAACATGAAGAAAATGACTGCTTTTGCCGCGTTAATTCTCGCGGTCTCTGCGCAAGCCGCAATCTCCAATGTTGCCTTTAAGCCCTCTGGCGTCCCCGCTTTTGTTGGCGAAGGTGAGTTCTCTATCGGCGCCTTGACGTTAAAATCTGACAAAACGGCTTCAATTGACAAGGTGCAAATCAGCATCAAAGGCACCCATGCAAAGGATTTGACCACCTTGCGCCTGGGTAAAACCAAAGGCACCATTACTGGTGACACCGTCACCTTTGATGTTCCGGTCAATGAAGGCGATTGCTACTACACGGTCTTCGCTGAAGTGCCTAAAACTGCCGACCTCACCCGTAAGTTGATGATTGAAGGCGTGCCCGTTCGCCTCGGTAGCATTGTCACCCGCCCCAACCAGAAGATTGTGGATGCCAATCGCACCTCGAAGAACTTCCGCATCCCTGGCATTGTTGAAACCAATACTGGCGCCCTCGTGGCAGTTTTTGACAACCGCTTCAACCATGCAGGTGACTTGCCCGCAGACATCACCGTCGGCGTGAGCATCTCTAAGGACAAGGGTGTCACCTGGTCTCCTATCCGCACCGCAATGGATTACAAAAATCTCCCTGGCGGCCACGGCATCGGCGACCCCACCATTCTCTTTGACCCCGTGACGAAGCGCCTTTGGATTGCAGCGCTCCGCGCCCCCAAGAGCGGTCACCCCATTTGGACCTCTGTGAAGGGTTCAATCAGCCCTGATGACTGCGGTCAGTTCATCCTCTCCTACTCTGACGATGACGGCGCAACATGGTCTGCTCCCATCAACATCACGAAGGACGTGAAGCGTCTCGGCGATCCTGACACCGCTGAATGGGGTCTCCTCTTCCAGGGTCCTGGCGCTGGTATCGCCATGAAGGATGGCACCCTCGTCTTCCCCGCACAGATTTGGGGTAATCGCGGCGGCGCTCCGCACCATGGCGTGCTCGTCTACTCGAAGAATCATGGCAAGACCTGGACTAGCTCTAAGGCAATGCCTTGGGGTGGCTCTGAATCCACCGTGGCACAATTGCCCGATGGCTCGCTCCTCCTCAACACCCGTGAAGGCGGCGGTCCTGCCACCCGTATCACCGCTCGCACCACAGACCTCGGTCAGACTTGGGAAAAGGTTGAAACCGAAGCACTCCGTCAACCCGGCAACCTCTGCCAGGCAGCCTACTTGATGCTCAATAACAAGCTTTACTTCTCCAACCCCAATTCGGGCGGTCGCAACACGATGACCCTCCGCGTTTCGGAAGATGGTGGTAAGACTTGGCCCCGTAGCCTTGTCTACGATCCGCGCAATTGCGCTGGTTACTCCTCGACCTGCCCTGTGGATGGCAACTCCATCGGCATCATCTACGAAGGCACCTCCGATTACCACTACTTCGTGCGCATCCCCGAATCCGACCTCAACTGAGGCGGATCGGGCTTGAAAGCCGCCGCACTTCCCGTTGCTTCCGCCCCGCGTTTACGCGCATTCACGGCGAACCAAACGGTTGATGCGGCGGTTTTTTACATCCCTTTCACATGAATTTCTCCCCAGAAACCCCGCTATCAAAACTTACCTTCACCGTGCTGGACTTTGAAACAACCGGTTCGGTAAAGGGATTCGACTGTCTCCCTTGGCAACTTGGTGCCGTGACGGCGAGTAAGGCGGGGATTTTATTGGAGCAATCGCGCTTTGACACGCTCTTACGCGTGCCCGAGTCACACCGATTCTCTGGTAGAGCGCCGGGCCAACACGCCCTCCTTCGCGCGGAAATTGCCGCCGCACCTGAACCAATGTCCCTCTGGCATGAACTCCATGCCGCGCTCTCTCGCACCATTCCAGTGGCCCATAATGCCGCCACCGAACGCAATGTCTTGGCGCGCCTTGCGCCAATGACGCATTACCCTTATTGGTTGGATACACTCCGTCTCGTGCGAAAGGTCTATCCCTCCCTGCCAAGTTATGCGTTAGATGAGGTGATCCCGATCTTAGGCCTAACGCCTGAATTGCACCGTCTTGTCCCAGGCCGCGAAGCACATGATGCTTACTACGATGCCGTTGCTTGCGCACTCCTCCTCGTCCATCTTCTTTCTTTGCCAGGTTGGGCTGACCTAACCTTAGCGGAAGCCGTCGCACTATGAACCCCACTCGCCTCCTTTCCTCCCTCCTGCCTCACCTCGCCGCGGCACTCATCGCAATCTTCTTCTGCATCGTCAACACCTGCCCGCTCCTCTTCGCAGACAAACTTCCCGAAGTAGACTCTCTCTTTTCGGCACTGCTTCAGGGGCAAGCGGTCTCATTGCCCTTGATGCTCTTCCCCGTCATTCTCACCTTTGTTCTTCCCGATGGCCCCACCACCGTCAAATCGTGGTTCGCGCGCCCCAACTGCACCCTGCGTGGGCTCATCTGGCTCTTTGTCATGATGTTCCTCAGCTCCACCATTATCCTTACGGTGCTTTCGCCGGCCGAGGACCAACCCATCGTAGCGATTTTCAAACTCCTTCAAGGTTGGCAAATTGGCGTCATCGCGACCTTTATCTGTCTCATCGTCCCCTTTGTGGAAGAACTGCTCTATCGCGGCGTAATGACCCGTGGTCTCCCCACCCATGTGGCACTTATCTATAGTTCGATTCTCTTCGCTCTTTCGCATGGCGTAAATGTCTACCTGCTGCCGCTCTTCCTCACGGGATGGATGCTCGGCATCATCCGTCTGCGCACGGGAAGCCTCTACACCTCCGTCGCCTGCCACGCGGCATTTAACACACTCTCGCTCCTCCTCGCGACCTTCGCCTAATCTCTTTTCCCTCTGTTCCCACCTTCAAAACAACTGCGCCTCGCCGAAAGACGAGGCGCATGGTTTATTGTTTTCTCAAAAAAATCATCCCTTTCGAAAACACCACATACGCACCAAGGGGACCAAAATCCACACCGCAATAGCCCCCACCGCACCCGCAGCGCACCGTGAAAGCCACTGCGCAGCCGAGGGCATCGCTTGTAGACCCGCCGAGAGTAACCCGCCCAAAAGCGCAATCATCCCCATCACCACAAAGGCGCTCACCATAAAGAGCCCGCCCAAAAGACACAACCACGCCGTGCGACGCGTGCATCCCTCTGGTAAAAAGCGCGGCAAAAAGGCGAGGAAGAAGAGGATGACCTTGGGATTAGAGAGGTTCAAGATAATACCTTTGAGATAGAACCCGAAGAGACTCCGTGCTTCGGCGGCCTGCGGTTCAAGCCCACCGCCCCACATGCCAATCGCCACCCAAATCAAATAGAGTGCGCCAACTGCCGCAATACCATCGGCAAATCGTGGAAAACGATGAAGCAGTGCCGCAGCACCTAAGGTCGCGGCGGCGATATGAACGCACAATCCGCTCATCAAGCCCGCGGTCACGGCGAATCCCGCAGGCGCGCCAAAGGCGGCAGCCTGTGCTAAAACAAAGCAATTATCTGGTCCAGGTGCTAAGGCCACCAAAAGACAGGTGCCGATATAAACCCACAACTTTATCATTGTTTTACACCTGCCAAGTTGTACCCAAGGGCATCCGAAAATGCGTTTCTTCCACGCATTCCCATGCCCCTCCTCATACTTTATTGGAGAGATTCGCCTTTACCCATGCCGAGACCACCGACTGGGGGAGCCCCATCACATTGGTATACGAGCCGATTCGCTCTGCGATGAGCAAATCACCACACTCATTAATATCGTAAGCACCCGCACGATCAAGGGGTTTGACGCGGTCAAGATACTCTTGCACCGTGCCTAATCCATATTGCTTAAAGACCAAACTCGTGGCTTCAATAAAGAGATCGGGGTCGCGATGGCCTGGTTTTAAGAAGGCCACTGCAGTGTAAACCTGTTGACTCCGACCTGAATAGTCCAAGAGCCACTGTTGCGCCTCTTCGTAATCCTTCGGCTTACCCAAGACCTTCCCATTAAAAGCCACCACCGTATCAGCCGCCAAGATGACCTCATGTGGATAACGTTTTGCCACCGAGAGCGCCTTCAGCGCAGCATTTTGGCCCACGGTCGCAACGGGATCCCCCACGCGCACGCTCTCTTTGCACGTTGCCAAATGCACTTCAAAGGGAATCTTCAAATGCCGCAAGATTGCTTGGCGACGCGGGGAAGCGGAGGCGAGAATGAGTTTGGCCATGAGATTTTACCGACTCAAATCGTGAGCAACAAACCTTGCGATGTACTTACTGCACGCGCGTTAAGAGAGATTCTGCAAAGGCTCTTAGCACGCTCGTGTCGCCGGGAAAGGCGTCCAACGTATTGAGTGCCGATTCAGTTTGGGCACGCGCCATCGCCTTGAGCACTTCAGGGTCATTCTGACAGACGGCAAGGGCGTTGAATTCATTACCCTCTTTCGCCTGGTTGGCATCTAACAAATCATCGACTAATTGGAAGGCCATGCCGATGTGTGCGCCATAAATGTCTGCCGCACGGTACTGCACGTCACTCCCATTCGCCGCAATCACCCCCATGCGACAGGCCGCCGCAATCAAGGCGCAGGTTTTTCCAGAGTAAATCCGATGCATTAAATCGGTATTCCACTCTGCAGGCGGGATGCGCGTTGCATCAATATCTGCGACCTGGCCGTGGATGACCTCCGTCGCCGCACGCGTCAACTCAGGCAACAATTCCCCCGCAGACGCACATTCTGCGATGCACGCAAAGGCACGCGCCTGCAAGTAATCCCCTGCCAAAACCGCCGTCGTTTCGCCATACTTCGCCCACACGGTGGGTTGACCACGCCGCAGGGAGTCATTATCCATACACGGCAAGTCATCGTGAACAAGGGTGTAACTATGCAGCAATTCAATCGCCAGTGCCGCATTCAGCGCATCCTTTGGACACGCATTCCCACAGGCTTCTGCAAAGAGTAAGGTTAGCACAGGGCGCACGCGCTTCCCACCCGCAGTCACTGCGTGGCTTGAAGCCGCAAAGAATTCCTCTAAGTATGCCTCATCCGTCTTGAAGAAGGTTCGCAACTGCTCATCAATTTGACGCGCCTTTTCTGCGAGCACAGCCTGAATTTCCGCTGTCATCTCAACACCCTTTCTAACCATAAAACCCACTGCCTCGCCCCACTCGCCAGATCAACACACGCAATCTGGCGAGAGGCGAATGCTAATGCGGACTTATTCCGCCACAGCGGCGGCGATCATGTCACCGACCTGTTCGGTGGTGAAGCCCATCTCGTTGGCGAGCTGGCTCTTCATCTTCGGCGTAACAGAGGCGATTGCACGCGTGATGGCATTCGCCGCTTCGGCTTCGCCGAGGTGCTCCAACATCATCGCGCCTGCGCCAATGGCCGCAATGGGGTTGATGGCGTGCTTGCCCGTCCACATGGGCGCCGTGCCACCAATAGGCTCGAACATCGAGACACCGTTCGGATTGATATTACCACCCGAGCTCACGCCGAGACCACCCTGGGTAATTGCGGCCAAGTCGGTAATGATGTCACCAAACATATTTTCGGTAACAATGACGTCAAACATTTCCGGGCAGGACACCATGTAGAGCGTGGTGGCGTCCACATGGAAGTACTGACGTTCCACATCGGGGAATTCTTCGCCCACTTCTGCAAAGACGCGGTTCCAGAGTTGGTACATGTACGTGAGCACATTGGACTTGCCCACAAGCGCGAGGGTGTTCTTGTCACCCACGCCACGCGCCTTCTTGCCGTACTTACGAGCGTATTCAAAGGCAAAGCGAATGCAACGTTCCACCTGTTCGTAGGTGTAGGTCATGACCTGAGTCGCCACAGCATCCTTCGAGTCTGCGCGGGAGATACCGCCCATGCCCGTGTAGAGACCGCCAGAGTTCTCACGCACAACGCAGTAATCAATATCTGCAGGGCCCTTATTCTTGAGCGGGGTTTCCACACCAGGATAGAGGCGAATGGGGCGCAGATTGATGTACTGGTCGAGTTCAAAGCGCATCTTCAAGAGAATTCCCTTTTCCAAGATGCCAGGCGTCACACGCGGATCGCCGATTGCGCCGAGGAACATCGCATCAAAAGCGCGGAATTCATTTAAGACCGAATCAGGCAGAATTTCGCCTGTTGCCAAATAACGTCCAGCACCCACGTCATAGGTGGTGGTGTCCAATTTAAACCCAAAACGACGTTCTGCCGCATTGAGCACCTTCAAGCCTTCGGCAACCACCTCAGGACCCGTCCCGTCACCGGGAACAACTGCAATTTTGTAAGACTTCATGAATCTTTTCCTTCTTCGTTTAATAGGGTTTTCACCACTTGTGGTGTAAGCGTGTCATTTGCCTCAGCCAACGCTCGACACTGCGTCAATAACGCCATCGTAGCCTCTCTTGACCATTGAGGAATGTCACTAACAAAAATTCGCGGATGCTCAGTTTTACGCGTTGAGGGATCCTCTAAACCGAGCGTTTCCTCCAGTTTTTCGCCAGGGCGAATGCCCGTGCAAACAATCTGAATATCCTTTTCTGGGGTCAAACCCGAGAGGCGAATCATCGTCTCTGCGACCTGTTTTACCAGGACTTGTTCGCCCATATCCAAGACAAAAATCTCACCCCCACGCGCCAACATCGCCGCCTGCAGGACTAAGCCCGAGGCCTCCGAGAGGGTCATAAAGTAACGTTTCATGCGCGGATCGGTCAAGGTCACCGGTCCCCCGCGCGCAATTTGCTCGCGAAACTTTGGCACGACCGACCCCGAAGAGTTCAATACATTGCCAAATCGCACCGCACAAAAGCACGTCTTCCCGTTCGCCGCGAGATCACGCACAAAGATTTCTGCGAGCCGTTTTGAGACCCCCATCACCGAAATGGGATGAATCGCCTTATCGGTTGAGACCAAAACAAAGGTCTTTACGCCAACCGCTTGTGCCGCCTCTGCCACCGTACGCGTGGCAAGCGCATTGTTTTTAATCGCGGCCAAGGGATTGCACTCCATCATCGGCACGTGTTTGTACGCCGCGGCATGAAGCACAATCTCTGGTTTTTCGCGGTCAAAGAGCGCGCGCACCGCGCCTGCATCGCCGCAGTCCATCGTCACGGCCACGGCAACGCCCGCCGTTACCTGCGCCTCAATTGTCTCGCACAGGATGTAGAGTGCCGCCTCGCTTAGATCAACCAAAATCACCTTCGCAGGGTGTGCCGCCAACACTTGGCGCGTCAATTCACTCCCAATCGAGCCACCCGCACCCGTAATCAGCACCACCTTATTGCGCAAACCTTCACGCACAAGCGCAGTGCCCACCTCGGTTTCCACGCGACCAATCAAATCGGCCACCTCAATCGGACGCAACTGTAATCGCCGCACATAACGCAAGGCAAGCCAACCCGCCAAGGAGAGCACCGCCGCCATGAGGGTAACGCTCACGGGAGGACGGAAGTAGATGTCTGTCGTGTCATCTAAAATCAATCGCAAGAAGAGTTGGACCGCCGCCATCAACCCCGCCGCCCCAATAAAGCGCGGGAGCGAACGCAGACTGACTGTCCCCGAACGTAAGCGTTGGCAACGGCAAATCAAGAGCGCCCCCCAGCCGATGATGAGCACCGAGGGCAACCCCATGAGCACGGGGCCCCATCCCCACGTCGGTGTCCCGAAGTCAAAGCGCAATAACATCGCCACCCAATAGGCAGCGATAAGCACTAAACTGTCGGCAAGCAACCGTTTCATTCTTGCGTAGAAATCAGACGAACACGGGCGGCACTGACACCGCCCGTGGCAAAAAAGCGCACTTACTTGTCAGAAATACTGCGCTTGATGTAGGGCATGTAGTCGCGGGTGTAAACGTAGAGCGACCAGAAATTCAGGAAGATAGCCACCGCTTCACCCGTGTACACAACCCAACGGAACCACGTCATTGTGTCGGGTTCGTAGTTGTAAAGCATGATGTAGAGATAAATCACGCCACAGAGCGGGAAGGTCATCGCCGTGCGGAATTTACCGAGGAAGGAGGCCGCACAGTTGGCACCGTAAAGCGAACCCACCGAACGCAAGAAGGTCACCCACTGGTCACGCAGGAGATACAAAATCGTCAACACCACCATGAAGAGCGCATGCCAACGTTCCTCCGGCTTGCCAATCGGGAGCAACCACAATAGCGTGGGGAAGACGATGAGGTAAAAGACCTTATCCATCAGCGGATCGCACATCGCGCCGAACTTCGTCACCACCTTCCACTTACGTGCCAAGGCGCCGTCAAAGAGGTCGGTCAATGCCGAAAGGGTCAAAAAGACGAGCGCCAACCATGCCCAGACGTCAGATGGCAATTCGCCCATCTTGCGCACATGAACACACTGCACGCCCCAGCCATGCGTCAATGCCAAGACCAAGAACGCCAAAATGAACGGCACGCGAATAAAGGTAATCGCGTTCACCACCAGCAAATGCAACTGTCGCAAGCTCATCGTTCCGCCCTCTTATCTACCCATTTTGGCACGCTTCTGGCGCACCGCTTCGTACATCACCAAGGCACCCGCCACGCCCGCATTCAGCGATTCGACCTGGCCTGCCATCGGGATGTAACCGATAAAGTCACACGTTTTGCCCACGAGATTGCCCAAACCGGCACCCTCGCTACCAACCACAATGCCGCACCGACCACGGAAGTCGATCTCGGTGTATTCCTTCGCCGACTCATTTAGGTCCAAGCCCGTCAACCAAACGTTGCGTTCTTTGAGTTCCTTCATCGCCTGCGTCAGGTTCACCACATGTGCGATCTGCAAATGCTCAGAAGCACCCACCGAAGCGCGCACCACCGTTGGCGTCACCAAAACACTGCGGTCTTCAGGGATAATCACCCCGCACACGCCGCATGCCTCAGCCGTACGCAGGAGCGAACCCAAATTCTGCGGATCTTCAATGTGGTCCAACAACAAAACAATCGCTTCAGGATCATCCTCCGCCGCCGCATAGATATCCTCGGCGCTCACGTAAGGATAACCGCCCGCCTTCACGGCACAGCACTGGTGATTCACCTGACCCAAAATGCGGTCACATTCACCACGCTGCGCAGCACGGAGCGGAATCCGTCGCGCATGAGCAATGGAAATCATCTCCTCCACCTCATCCGTTGCCGGACCCGAAGGAACGATTAATTCCCAAATCTCACGTCTACCGGCACGTAACGCCTCCAACACGGGGCGACGACCGTAAATCCAACCATCTTTTCGCTTTTGCTTCTTGTCCATATCACACACAGTATAACACATTATACGCGCCTATATGCGCGTGAAAACCAAAAAGAAACACGAAACCACCTCAAAAATGCCCCCATTTCTTTACACGCACCACTCCCTCTCCTCCCCTGCCTCCTAATCATCCGCACTCCAGTGTGGCACCAAACGACGGGGGTACCCCCCGAACCCCCGAATGCGCCCTCGCCGAAGACACGGTGAACACTACCCTCCCCTTATCCATCCCGTGAGCACCAGTAAAAGCATCCGTCAGGATGCGCAGCGTGCAGGACTCAGTCCCACGGCCGCAGTGGGCCGTGGCCACGATAAATCCCGTCTTCTAACCTCCCTTCGCCCACCTCATCCCTTTCCTCTCCGTGAGCACCAGTAAAAGCATCCGTCAGGATGCGTAGCGTGCAGGACTCAGTCCTGCCGCAGGGGTGTGGGGGCGGCGTCGCCCCCACGTCATCCCATCATCCCATCTATCCCTTTTCTCCTTTTTATCCCTTCAAAATCTCTTCAAAATCTCTTACGCAGGTTTGTCACTTTTGGGGAATTTTTAGCGTTTTTTCGCCTGTTGAAAACTTTTTTGAGCTATCAACAAGTTATCAACAATGCGCGTTTTTCAACGCAGTTTTTGGAAAATTTTTCGTTTGATTGGCACGTTTGAGGGCAGAAAGCGCGAGGCGGTTAAAAATGCATAACATCTTTAGGGAGAAAGAGATAATATAAAAATGGGGTGAAATCAACTCCGCTACAGCGGCTTCGTTGCGAAAAAATGGGCCCGAGGGAGAGGAAAAGTTATCAACAATTTTTCCATTTTTGAGGGAGGTTTGCAGAAATTTTGGGTCAATATCAGCGAAATTGGGTTGCAATACTAGCGAAATTGATCTGCAATATTAGCGAAATTGCGACTCAATTTTGCCCATTTTCAGAGCCAATTTTAGCCCCTTTTTTGTCATATTTCGTCTTTTTCTAAAATGACGATTTGACTAACCCTCTCCTTTTTGCTACACTGTAGGTGTGCGTAGAGTTTGTTGTTTTATTCTTTAATTTTACCACATTTTCGTGAAGAAATCCATGCGTATATGTTCACCTACGGGGCACAGCCCCGAAGGCGCGGGGTAATCTGGCGCATTATCTGCTTGCGAAATTTGGACTGCTATGATAGTCTTTGAGTATGAATAGGTACAAATTTTTGGTCAGTTTTGCATTAGCCATTTGCATGGCGGCGCCAATCTTTGCCTTGTCTTCGAAAGAGGCAAAGGACGCGCTTGATGCAACGTTGAAAAAGGCAGACAATGCCTTTACCCCTGCGGTTCGTCAGGCTTATTTGGACTATACGGAGGCGGTGGTCCGCGAGAAGTATGGTGCGAATAAGATCAATGAAACGACGTGGAAATGGATTAAGGCGCGCCCGCA
The DNA here is from genome assembly GCA_017558005.1 of Kiritimatiellia bacterium. GTDB lineage: Bacteria > Verrucomicrobiota > Kiritimatiellia > RFP12 > DVOR01 > Spyradenecus. The sequence continues at coordinate 41,839 of JAFYWN010000015.1, forward strand.
GATTTTGAGTGCGACGGCAGCGGCAGAATATCCCGTCAATCCCAATATCATCTTGAATTTTCAACGACTTGGGCTGGCCTTAGGCCCCGTGCAGTTGGACAAGTGGCGGCAGTTGGCGCTCGCCTACGCAATCCGTTGGCGGCACACCCTCTTCCCCGTGGACCGCGTCAATGATGCGTGGGATCCGCAACGTCTCGAGCGCTTAGTCTCCGAAAAGAAGAAGAGTAAAGGCGGCGATTTTGCGTTGCTCTCCGACGAAGACTTTCCGGAAGTCACCGACGAAGAAAAGCGTTTAGGCGAATGGATTGCGGGGCCACAATCTTTGGTCTCGACACGTCCACCTTTGACGATTCCAGAGTTGATGGAAATGCCCGTGCATGAAATCAACATGATGACGCGCAAAAAGCCTGATGAACCGCCGATGATTACCAAGTTTCCCAATTGGGACAATGTGGCATTGGGCGGCAAAATTCATCCTCCCTATGTGGACTGCACCCCCTCTCCGCAACGCGCCATGCTCATGAAGATCTTTCGCAACTCGCGCATCCCCAACAAGAGCGACCGCCCTCCCTTCCGCATGGAACAGTCCGAGTGGCCGATTCTGCTCTACTTAGCCGACCTTGCCGAAATTGACGAAACGAGTTTCATCTTCAACTATTTTGTCTCCGAAAAGCGAATCCCGCCCTTGGGCCTCGGCCAGAAGCAGAGCTCCACGGGACAAAATGACATGAGCCCGAGCGACCCCAATTTCAAGTATGCGCGCAGCAACTGGCACCCGAGTAAGATGATTCGCCTTTACAATGGCTCTAAGAAGGACCAAGGTGGCAGATCTTGGGCATGGGGCTTAAATGCTGTCAATGTGGCCGCCACCGCAGTGGCGGCACCGCCAGACGGGAAGTTCTACTACATGGGTGGCAAGGGCAATTACTCCTACTTCATGTCCTGCGCCGACAATAGTTTTACAGGCGAAGGCTCCTCAGCAGCATGGTATTTGTATCCGCCACGTGACAAGACCGATAATAGCGCCACGGGCGCTCATCGCGCCTATGATGGCGGTGTCGGCGTGCTTCATCGTCACTTCATGGGCCTCTCCACCACACTCAACCAAGGCCTCACCGAATACGAAGATGCGGCCATGGCGATGTGGACAATTGACCTCCTCAGCCTCTCGGCCAATCGCCGCACGGCCATCTTGGAGAGCGTCTTCCGTCAAAATCCGTTAAATGAAGAGCTCCTCTATCGCCTCGCGGCAGAGTATCGTCGTACCTCGGATGCAGAGAGCACCATTAAGATGCTCAATGCCGCCCGTGCCTATGCGGCGACAGGCTTAAAACTCCCCGTTAGCCCTGGCGCGGCAAAGTCTGCGCGAGGGAATATCGCCAAGGTCTTAAAGGGAGGCGCCACCTATCAGGGCGTGCCCGTCATTGAGGTCGGCAAGTCTCCGTGGTTCTTCCTCACCTGTGCGGATATTTCCATCCAATACCTGCGCGATCACAATGGCGCAGGGAAGGAAAAGTTCCGCGAAGAGGTGGATTACCTTCGTAAGGCGGCACAGGGATGCGGCGAAAAGCCAATCCTTCGCGCCATTGACACCCTCGCTGAATTGGTCAATTAAGCAGAGAACGCCACTTGTTTGATCTCTTAATCCAAACTGCACTCTGTGATGGCGCGCGCAAAGATGTGGCGATCGCAGGTGGGCGATTTGTAGCGATTGAACCTGCAGGCACCCTTGATGCCACCTCGGCGAAAGAGATTATTGATGGCACCAACTTTCTGCTCCGTCCCCCTTTCTACAACACCCATACGCATCATGCGATGACCCTCTTACGCGGGGCGGGCGAAGATTTGCCACTCATGGCGTGGTTGAAGGAGCGCATCTGGCCACAAGAAGCACGCCTCACGCGCGAACTCGTTGCCGCGGGAACACGCTTAGCGATTCTTGAAAGTTTGCATTCTGGGTGCGTGGCCTTCAATGATATGTACTTCCACCAACCCGCCATTTTGCAAGCTGCTCTTGAGATGGGCGTCCGCGCGCAAGTGGGTCTAATGGTGATGGATCAAGTCTCAGACCACATTGAGAATGAAGCGGCATTGGAGATGCGTGCGGATTTGCCTCCGACGCTTCACCTCTGTTACGCGCCCCATGCCCTTTACACCTCCACCGAGGCCCAACTCCGCGCCGTGGCCGAACACGCCACCGCGCTCAATCTCCCCATTCACATCCATGCTGCCGAGACACAAGACGAATGTGCCATCGCCCGCGAACGCTTTCATGCCGCCACGCCAGTCGCCTACTTGGATCGGTGTGGATTGCTCAGGCCGGGCACCATCCTGGCGCACTGTTGCCACGTGACCGATGACGATTTGGCGCTCATGGCCGAACGCGAAGTCATTGTGGCGCACTGTCCGCACTCCAATCAAAAGCTCGGCAGTGGCGTTTTCCCGTGGGAAAAGGCAATTAAGGCGGGGGTGAAAGTCACCGTGGGCACCGATGGCGCGGCCTCCAACAATAGCCTTTCAATGATTGCCGAGACCAAAGCGGCGGCACTTTCAGCAAAATTAAATGCCTCTTCGCCAGAAGCGGTCCCCCTCGCGCAAGTTGACCGAGCCGTAACACAGGTCGCCGCAGCCGCATTAGGATTCCCTGATGCAGGAGAAATTCGCGTAGGTAAGGAGGCAGACTGCATTCTCGTGGACCTCTCCTGCCCCCTCTTTGCCGCCGACAACGACCCCAATGCCGACTTCCTCTACGCAGGCGATAGCGCTTGTGTGGATACGGTTATCTGCGCGGGACGCATTTTGATGCGTCACAAAGAAGTACCCGGCGAGGCAGAAATCATTGCCGCCGCACGTGCGGCAGCGCGCCAACTCAAAGGATGCAACCGATGAAGCGTTTGAGCCTACTCATCCTGTGCTGCGCAGCACTCCTCTTCGGAATGCCTTTACGAGCAGAGGCGCCCTTCAAACACGTCTCGCATGAGCGTTATGACATCACCCTTTATGGGATTGAAATGCCCCAAAAGGGTGCAAACCTCCTCCTCATTATCGATGCCTCCAAATCAATGGGACGTAAAGATGCGGCGCGAAAAACGCCGGGGAGACGTTGGGACACGCTTATTGATGAAGTCACCGCCATGCGTGATGCGATGCAAGAAACAACACGGCAAACTGGCGCGCCCTTTTCGGTTAGCATCATCTTTGAAGGTGGTGACACCGCACATGCGGGCGTAGGCCCCTTCAACATGGCCAAGGCCGAAGAAGGCGAAGCACTCATCCAGGCCCTCAAAGAGAAGGAATTCCTCTCTGGTGGCAACTTTGAAACGACCTTTAAAGAGACCCTCTGGCCCTTCGTGTCAAAGCATGCCATCACATACATTGTCTACCTCGGCGATGATGACATCGGCACCTATGCCGAACCCGTGCGTGAAGCACTCAACTATTGGTATGCGCCTGACGCGGCGAAGCCCGATGCCACCACCCGTAAATGTCAGAAGCAGAAGGCCAATTGGCGACTGCATTGGAAGACTTGGCGCCCGCCCAAACGTGGCACCCCCCTCTTCAAAAATGCCAAAGTGCTCCCGCCCCCGTCCAAAGAGGTTACCTTCTCTTGCGTGGCGATTGGGCAAAGCTCACCCCTTTTAGAATCAATAGCCTCCCTCGGCAAAGGGCAATACATCGAACGCAAGAGCAAATCTAAGCGTAAACGTAAACAGTAAGCCAAACCCTATTACCTTTAGAACGCACGTCACCTTTTCCGATGCCAACGGATAGGAGTCCTCCGCTTTTTCTGATAGGATAATCCCATAAAAAGAAAGGAGTTACACCATGAAAATCAAACTGTTAGTCTGTCTCTGTCTCCTCGCTGGTCTTCTTCTCTCCGCAGGGAAAGAAGAATTTCGCGATGCACAAGGACGTTTACAAGGCACCGCACGTGAAAAGAACGGTAAGATTGAATACCGCGATGCGCAAGGTCGCCTCCAAGGGACTGCCCGTGAGAAAAATGGCAAGATCGAATACCGAGATGCCATGGGCCGCCTGCAGGGGACCGCGCGTGAAAAGAACGGTAAGATTGAATACCGAGATGCCATGGGACGTCTCCAAGGCACCTCTCGCGAGAAAAACGGCAAGACTGAATATCGCGACGCCATGGGACGCCTGCAGGGCACCGAACGCGAAAAGAACGGGAAGGTCGAATACCGTGACGCGCAAGGTCGCCTCCAAGGGACTAAACGCGACCGCTAAGGAACGAACGGAAAATCTCCGTTTTCCCACTCAAAATGCGTGACTTTGGAAGCAAAGTCGCGCATTTTTCGCTATAATGGTTCGCACTATGGCAAAAGATCCCGATGGCTTGACCCCGATGATGCGGCAGTATCGCCGCACGAAAGAGGAACTCGACGCAGATACAATCCTCTTTTTCCGCATGGGGGACTTTTATGAAATGTTCTTTGAAGACGCGCATCAAGCCGCGCCAATCTTAGGTGTTGCCATCACCAAACGCGCTGGCGTGCCGATGTGTGGTGTGCCGTATCATGCGTTGGACAGCTACCTCGCGAAGGTGATTCGAGCGGGGTTAAAGGCGGCGGTCTGCGAACAAGCCGAAGACCCCAAACTCGCAAAGGGCCTCGTTCGCCGCGAAATCACCCGCATTGTCTCACCAGGCACCGTCACAGAAGATGCCATCTTAGATGCTGGCTCGGCCAACTATCTCGCCGCAGTCTATGCCAATAAGAAGGCAGACCACTTTGGTATCGCCGCGCTTGAACTCTCTACGGGCGCCCTCCTCACCGAAGATGCACAAGGCCTCCCTGCACTCATTGAAGCCTTGCGGCGCATTGCCCCGAGCGAAACGCTCCTCTCCGATGAACAAGCCGAAGCGCTAAAACCCCTCCTTGCCCATGAAGTTACTGGCGCCGTCACCGAAACCGATGCGTGGCGCTTCATGATGGACCAGGCCGCCGAGACCTTGATTCGTCAATTCAAGGTACATTCATTGGAAGGATACTGCGGCAGTGGCGTTCATCCCCTCTGGATTCAGGCGGCGGGTGCGCTTCTGCATCACGTCAAACAAGAACTGCGCCGCGACCTCTCCCATGTACGTTCGCTTGACGTGCGCTCCTCCAGTGCCTTCCTAACCCTTGACGAGTGCACCTGTCGCAACCTCGACCTGCTTCCCACCCCAGGTGGTCGCCCTGAGAATGAGACCCTCTTAGGCGTGCTGGATGGCACGTGCACCCCAATGGGTAAGCGCCTGCTCAAGGCGTGGATTCGTTCGCCCTTGCGCGATGTGGCAGCGATTACCGAACGCCAAGATGCCGTAGCAGAATTTATCGCCCATCGCCGTTTCCTTGCCGATGTCCGTGCCGCTCTCTGCGAAACCCGTGACTTTGAACGCGTGATGACCCGCCTCTCTGGCGGTTCTGGCAATGGACGTGACCTGCGCATGCTTGCAGACTCCCTCTTGCAAGTGCCGATGTTGCGCGAACTGCTGACCGATGCTCAGGCTCCTTTGCTCACTGCCGTGCGCGAATTACTCGTTGATTTACCTGAACTTACGCAAGAACTCACCCGTGCGCTCGTAGAGGATCCGCCCATTACCATCCGTGAAGGCAAGCTCATCCGTAGCGGGTATAATCCCGACCTGGACAAACTCCGCCTCGCTGCAACCGAAGGTCACTCGTGGATTGCCAAATATCAGGCAGAGCAACAAGAAGCCACCGGCATCCGCAATCTACGTATCCGCCACAACAATGTCTTCGGCTTCTACATCGAAGTGAGCAAGGGCCAACTCAATAACGTCCCCGCGAGCTACGAACGTCGCCAAACTGTGGTTAATGCTGAGCGCTTCATCACGCCCGAACTGAAAGAGTACGAGGCGCTCATCTTTGGTGCGCAGGACAAGGCCAACGCATTGGAATACGAACTCTTCCAACAGTTGCGTGACAAAGCCTGCGCGGCGCTTAGCCAAATCCAACAAATTGCAAGCGCCGTAGCACGTTTGGACGTCTTGCAAGGCTTCGCCGATCGCGCCCTTGCCGCGGACTACCACCGTCCGACAGTGAATGACTCCATGGAGCTCACCATCCGCGAAGGTCGCCACCCAGTGGTTGAACAACTCGCCGATGCCGAGCGCTTCGTGCCCAATGACACCGATATCAACGGCACAAACCGTCAATTTATCCTCATCACGGGTCCCAACATGGCGGGTAAATCCACCTACATTCGCCAAGTCGCCGTGCTTGCAATCATGGCGCATTTAGGCAGTTATGTGCCCGCAGATGAGATGACCGTGGGCGTGATTGACCGCGTCTTCACCCGCGTGGGCGCAGGGGATGACCTTGCCCGTGGACGCTCCACCTTCATGGTGGAAATGCAAGAAGCCGCCAACATTCTCAACAATGCCACCGCACGCTCCCTCATCGTCCTTGACGAAATCGGCCGTGGCACCTCGACCTTTGACGGCATCTCCATCGCATGGAGCGTGGTTGAACACTTGCACAACACCCCCTCTTGCAAGGCGCGCACCCTTTTCGCCACCCACTATCACGAACTCACCGAACTTGCCTCAACCCTAAATGGCGTCAAAAACTACACCGTCCAGGTTCGTGAGCAAGGGGATAGCGTTGTCTTCCTACGTCGCATCGTGCCTGGTGCGGCAGACAAGAGCTATGGTATCCACGTCGCACGACTCGCGGGAATGCCCGCGTCGGTGATTGATCGCGCCCAAGTGATTCTCGCAGGGCTTGAAGGACAAAAAGCCGTCCAACCTGAACTGCCCCGCCGACGTCGCATTGCGCCTGGCGATGACGAGATGCAGCTCTCGCTCTTCTAATCCTCCCACAAAAAGCCGCCCTCAAAAAGCGCCTCCTCACCGCATTCCCTTTGGGTCAATGCGGTGTGCGTAATGCGCTATCATTACGCGTACGCGCGTTTTTTTGTGTGTCTCAGGGTTGATTTTATGTTATGCTACTGTGTCTTCAAGAAAGGAATACGGCTTTCGTGAGTATTGGTATTGTTGAACCGAGAGATTTGCAACTGGTGGCGCCGGAGGGCGGCTGGAAGTTTGAAAAGGGCGGCACGCTGCCCGAAGTCTCGGTGCGTTATGAGATGGTTGGCACGCCTCAAGATGGCGGCCGAAATGTTATTTTTGTCTGTCACGCCCTCACGGGAGATGCACACGTCATCGGTTATCGACCGGGCGAAAAACCTGGAAAAGATCGTCCGAGCGGGTGGTGGGAAGGTATGATTGGCCCAGGCATGGGCATTGACACCGACCGCTTCTGCGTGGTCTGCGCGAACATCTTGGGTGGCTGCGCTGGCTCTACGGGCCCCTCCTCCATCAATCCTGAGACGGGCAAACCCTACGGTTCGAGCTTCCCTGAAATCACAATGGGCGACATTGTGACGATTCATCGCACGCTTTTGCGTCAATTGGGCTTCCGCAAAATTGCCGCAGTCATTGGTGGTAGTTTCGGCGGCATGCAGGCATTAGAATGGGCAATCCGCTATCCCCAAGACATGGATAAGTGCATTTTGGTGGCCTCTGCGGCGACCCTGAATACGCAAGCGCTCGCCTTTGACATCGTAGCACGTCACGCCATTATCCAAGACCCCAATTGGCGTCACGGCGACTACTATGACGGTCCCGCTCCAGCGGCAGGCCTTGCCAATGCACGTCGTTTGGCACATATCACCTACCTCTCGCAGACCTCGATGGATGACAAGTTCGGACGCGAAAAGCGTTCGGAGTGGTTGAACCAAGACAAGGATTTCCACAAGCAGATTCGCCGCGACTTTAAGACCTACTTCCAGATTGAATCCTACTTGGAGTACCAAGGTCAAAAGTTTGTTAAGCGCTTTGATGCGAATAGCTATCTGCACATTACCCGCGCATTGGATAGTTATGACCCTGTAGAAACCTACGGCACGTTAGAGGCTGCTGTTCGTCAAATTCAGGCGAAGCTCTTGATGATTAGCCTCAGTGGTGACTGGCTCTTTACCCAACAGCAGGCCGAACGGTTTGTGAAGGCATGCGTTACCGAGCACAAGCAAATCTCCTACTGTCACCTCAATGCGCCGGCAGGACACGATGCCTTCTTGACGCACATTGACGAAATGAAGTTGGTGCTGCGTGCCTTCTTGACGGCCACCGATGCAGGCGACCCTTCCACACTTGACCGCGATCGCCTCAAGGCCTTAAAGGCATTCGTTAAGCACATCCCTGAAGGGGCGCGCGTGTTGGATATCGGATGTGGCAATGGTGCACTTCTCAAGCAGATTGCCCAGAACCGCAACACCTACGGCATCGGCTTGGAATGTGACTTGGAAAAGATCATTGAAGCGCTTCACGCCGGCATTAATGTGTTGATGGTCAGCCGTAATCTCAGCAATGACCTCGCCGACATGCCCGCAAAGACCTTTGATACGGCAGTGATTTCGCACACGATTCAGGAATTGGCGCACCCCGACCGCGCAATGCAGCATTTACTACGCATTGCTGACTGGGGCCTCATCTCCTTCCCGAACTTCGGGTACATCGGCATGCGTCTTTCATTGCTCTTCACCGGTGGCATGCCACGCACACGCGAATTCCCTTACGAGTGGTATGACACGCCCAATATCCACAACTGTACGTTGGCCGATTTCTACCTCTTGTGCAAGCGCTTCTCACTGAAGGCGAAGCTCCTTTCTTGCCACTCGGCGAGTTGGTTAGGCAAGATCTTACTGCTTCTCGGCTTCAAGAATTTGGGCGCAGACCGTGTCATCTTGCGCTTGACCCGCGACAACACCTCCGGGGAGAACCACCATGAATCAACCCCTTGATTCGCTCATTGATTCCCTCGCACCCACGCTCATCTGCCGTCGTTGCCCTGCGATGAATACACGTCGTGACGTGAATCTGCCAGGCAAACGCGCCATGGTCGCAGTGCTAAAGGAGTTCTTATCCATCCTCTTTCCGGGATGCTTAACCTACGAACCCGTGGATCATGAGGATCTTGAGGATTTGAAGCTTCGCCTCAAGGGAATCGCAGCGGCACTAACCGATCAAATTACCCGCATTGAAGGGTATCGTGTATTGGAGCGCACGCGTCCAGAAGACTTTGACTGTGCAGCTCAGGCGGAACGCGTTGTTGCCGAATTATTGTCCCAACTCCCCACCATTCGCACGCTCTTGCAGGCTGATATCTTAGCCGCTTATGAGGGTGACCCCGCCGCGCATTCCAACATGGAAATCGTGATGTCCTATCCTGGTTTGCTCGCGATTGCCACGCATCGTGTGGCGAATGTGCTCTATCGTCAGGATGTCCATCTCTTGCCGCGCGTCATGAGTGAATACGCCCACTCGCGCACAGGCATTGATATCCACCCAGGGGCAACCATCGGGAAGGGCTTTTTCATTGACCACGGAACAGGCGTTGTCATCGGCGAAACGTGCGTCATTGGCTCCAATGTCCGCATCTACCAAGGTGTCACGTTGGGCGCGCTCTCCTTCCGCAAGGATGCCGAAGGGCACTTGGTTAAGGGCATTAAGCGCCATCCAAACGTTGAAGATGATGTCATCATCTACGCAAATGCGACCATCCTTGGTGGCGACACCGTGATTGGCAAGGGCTCCATCATCGGTGGTAACGTGTGGTTGACGCACTCTGTACCACCTGGCTCCCGAATTTTCTATGAGGAGAAATAATTATGATTCGCGCGTTTCTCATCCTCTGCCTTGCCACGCTTGCAATGTACTGCCGCGCCGCATTGCCTGATGCAGTGGTGCAAGCTTGCCTCACCCCCACCATTACCGACGCCATTTCCTCTCAGACGTGGACCGTCATGACGGTGGATGCATGGGACACTGGCGCCATTCACGTCACCGAAACGGCCGATGCCGCCATCTCCTCCAAGCCAGGTGCGCCGCATCCGTTGGATTGGGCCACGACAGAGGTGAGCCTCTCCACACCCTTGGACTGCATGGACGGGGCTGCCGTTCGCCAGACCCTGACCCTTAAACTCACCGCCAAGAGCGTCGTGCCGAAATTGGACTGCACAATCACCTTACTCAATCAGGCACACCTCCCGCCCTGCGAAATTACGAGTTGGCAAGGAAAATTGGCCATCGTCTCCAAGGCAAAGGATTGGTACATCGTGGCCAATGACCCCGAAATGACCGTGACGCAAACGGATGAGGCCACGCCTCGCACAACCCTCCGTCGGACAAAGCTCGTCGTGGAAAAGTTTAAGTCCGTCGAGGCCTCCATCCTTGTGGGCGAAGGTCCGCTCCCCTAATCAACACTCTTCACGCTTCAGACCATGTCCCAACGCGCGACCCATTTTCTGCTCAAGCTCCTCCATGTGGCGTGTTGGAGCTTCGCCGTGCTTGCCCTTTTGGTCGCCTTGATTTTGATTCGTTTGGCGTATGGTTTTGATGGGCGCAGGATTCAAGCACAACTGGATGCCGTGGTCCCCAATACGGTCGGACGACTTACGGTGCAACGCATCGCTTACCGCCTTGACTGTGGCTTGATGCTCCATGGGATTTGCTTGGAAGATCGCACGGCGAAGACATTGGTCTCGTGCTCAAAGGCGGTCGCAGATTTTGAACTCGTCACTACGCGTCCTTGGCAAGATCGTCTTACTGCGTTGACCCTTGACGATCTCTTCGTGGCTCAGATTGAACACGATCCAAACAAGCCCGAGGATACTTGGGATATGCCCCATGAGCCCTTTCCCGATTTAAGCGGTGTACGCTTGCCGCAATTTGATAATGTCACGCTCTCCCTCAACCGCCCAAATGTCTTTGAGGTCAAACTCAAGTCCCTTCAGGGACGTCTCTCCACGCGTGGGGGCTCTTTCTTTTTCCGTGATTTAAAGGCTGATATTGACGGCGATAAGCAACACGTGGATGCCACGCTTGAAGTTGATCTTTATGGAGGCGTTGTCAAAGCACAGATTCGCGGTCACCTCTTTCAAACGCACCTCAATGGCATCTATCGCGCCTTAGACTTCCCCATTATTGAAAAATACAGCAATCAATTCACCTTGCAAGAGCCCGCATGGGCCGACGCCACCTTTACCGTGGGCTTTGACAAATTCCGCAACATCTTCCATCTGCGAGTTGACATCTCCACCAAAAAGGGCTCGTACTGTGGGGTCGTCTTTGATGAAGCGCAGGGGACAATCCGTTGCGATGGGATTTGGGATTCTGTCACGGTCATTGATCCACTCATTGCACGGCGCGATGGGAAGGTAATCGCCTCTGGAAAGCTTCGCTTTGACAATCCGGCTGATCAGTTTGAATTTGATGCGGAGGGCAAAGGATTAATGCCCGCAGAAGCGCTCCAACTCATCAATATGCCCTTCACGCAGTCCATCCCCTCAATAACCGCTGAAGTGCCACCTGCACTCGCTTTCCGTGGAAAGATCCCGCTGCACACCAAGCAAACCCCTGAAAAGGTGGTGCTCGATGGCTTTGTCAAAACCTCCGCACCCATCTCTTTTGACAAGATTGCCCTCAAATCTGCCAATGCGGTTCTCTCCATGAAGAATGGCGTCTTCACGGTTGATTCACTCAAAGGCACCTTCCCCACGCGAGGATCTATTGAAGGGCGTCTTGAGGTGGACATTCCTGAATCAGCCGACTACACCGATCTCTCCGTTCATTTCACCCTCAAGGATGCCGCACTGACAGACCTCTTACGCCCCTTTGAGATTGAGTTGCTCCCCGACTGCGTGGCGACTGGTGGAATTGACCTTACCTGTCGCACCGATGAAACCTTTGCTTCCTCCGTTGATGCTAATTTTGATTTTACGATCCATGGCGGAGTCATCGGCCGCGTTCCACTCTTTGCGGGGTTCACGAACCTCATGGCTGACTATATCCCGGGTGTCTCGACCATCACCGACACTTCCACCATTCACCTCGCCGGCACCGCCAAACAGGGCAACTTTTCCATCCCGCATTTCAACTTATCAGGAGCCGTCTTTGTCATCGAGGGCCCTGTCAGTTACAATCTTCCTAAGGACGAACTCTATGCCAAGGTCATCGCAGGTGTCTTTAAGAGGAAAACTTTGTTAGGCACGCTTACCCGTTGGGTCACCATCCCTGTCACCAAACTTCTCTGGGAAATTGAAGTCTTTGGCCCCATCAACTCCCCAAAGTGGAATAATCGCACCATTGTTGAAAAAATTTGGGATTACGTCCCCTTCACAGGTGAGAGTTCAAATAAACCCGCGTCAATTGACAACTAAGGAATTCGCTCGTGGATATCATATTGCTCCATCCAGAAATCCCACATAACACTGGTGCCATCGGCCGCCTTTGCGTTGGCTTGGGGTGGCCCTTGCACATCATCCGTCCGATGGGGTTTGCAATTGATGAAAAGCGAATTCGCCGCGCGGGTTTGGACTATTGGCAACATCTCCAATTGACTCTACACGACTCTTTTGAGGATTATCTCGCTGCGCGTAAGCCCGCCTCTCTCACCTTTCTGAGCACCAAAGCCCCACGCACGCTCTACGAAACTGAGTTTGAACCCAATGGAGCACTCATCTTTGGATGCGAATCTTCTGGTCTCCCTAAAGGATATTACGAACGTTACGAGGCGCAATTGGCGGTCATTCCTATGCCTGGCGCTCATGCGCGTTCGATTAATCTCTCCAATGCCGTCTCTATCGCGGCCTACGAAGCATTTCGTCGTTTCGGCGCGTAAGCGGGATTACTCGCGCCTTTTACGACAAAATCCCCACGTCCAGAGTATCATCGCACACCCCGTAAGTGCCGTTGCCAAAAGCGCACCTACGGCATTGGCCAACATATCTTGCCAATCAAATCCACGCTGCGCCCATCCAAGCATCGTCACAAGTGCTTGCATCAATTCCATTAAGACGCCCCACATCGTAGCGAAAACAAAGGCCCACACGGGCGAAGGGCACCGCCAAAGACGTCCAGGAAGCGCAATCCACAGTGCGCCACAAACACAGAAATACATCGCCATATGTACAATTTTGTCGGGTTGCAACCCCGTCAAGCGATGAATCTTAACTAATAGATGCATGAGTTCGTGTTGGCGCATGCCATCACTATCCGTTAAGGACAACCAGGTCACCATTGATAAAACGCCCACGGCAATCGCTTGTCGCCCCCAAAACCAAAGGCGATGCCAAATTGATGCGTTCGCTTGAATCAGAGTCCTCATCACACCCTCCAATGTTGCTGTTTATTCCATAAGGTCGAGCTCGTACCACATCTACCGCGTCACTGCTCCTTACGGACTTGCCACAGCCCATCATTGCCACATAGCATACCACACTCCTTATTAAAAACTAACACCCTCAATGCCATGCCTCCCACACCGCACCACAAGAACGCACCCCGACTATGTCCTGCATCCCTTTATTAAAGGAGATATTAAAGGCCCCAAATATGAAGTAATTACAAAAAAATAAAAAATATTAAAATTTGCTATTGCAATCTTTAAACTGCATATGTTATAATCATTACAGTTTTTAACAACATCATTTATCAACCAACAAACAACAAGAGAGAGAGAATCATTATGAAGAAGTATGTATGCCCAATCTGCGGTTATGTCCACGCTGGCGATGCTGCTCCCGAAAAGTGCCCTCAGTGCGGTTGCGCTGGCGCCAAGTTCATCGAAAAGGCTGAAACTGGCAAGATGGAATGGGCTGACGAACACCGCGTGGGTGTTGCTCAGGGCGTTGATCCTGAAATCATCGAAGGCCTCCGCATGAACTTCACCGGCGAATGCACCGAAGTCGGCATGTATCTCGCCATGGCTCGCGTCGCCACCCGTGAAGGTTATCCTGAAGTTGCTGCCTTCTATGAAAAGGCTGCTTACGAAGAAGCTGAACACGCCGCCAAGTTCGCAGAACTCCTCGGCGAAGTCATCACCGACTCCACCAAGAAGAACCTCGAACTCCGCGCCGCCGCTGAACAGGGCGCTTGCGAAGGTAAGCTCGCCATCGCCAAGAAGGCAAAGCAGCTCGGTTATGATGCCATCCATGACACCGTCCATGAAATGTGCAAGGATGAAGCTCGCCACGGTGCAGGTTTTGAAGGCCTCTTGAAGCGCTACTTCAACTAATCCCCTTCACCCGCAAACGGAAGGAGCCTCCCCCATGGCACGTCTACCTTCATCCTCTGTAACACATCAGAAGCTCCGTGAACACGGGCTCCAACCCTCAAAAGCGCGCGTCGCAATTTATGAGTGGTTGACCACCCACCCGGTTCACCCGACGGTAGACGTCGTCTACAATGCCCTCCGCTCGCACCTGAGCACCCTCTCGCGAACCACCGTTTACAATGTGCTCCATGCATTTGTTGAATGTGGCCTCGCCGACAAGGTCCACTCAGAAGATCTCGAGCTTCGGTATGATGGCAACACCTCGTGTCATGCACACTTTAAGTGCACTCAATGCGGCTCGCTGACGGACTTGGATACCATCCCTGAAACCGTCCCACAAGAAGTCGGGCTCCCTAAAGGCTATCTGACACGAACCACCGCCGTCACGCTCTGGGGCCTCTGCCCAAAGTGCTCTATCAAGCACCTCCGCTAATCGCCCAAGAGCAAAGGACTCTTTCCTCAAAAACTGCCGCCCCGCGGCAGTTTTTTCTTTTGGAGCTTTAGCCTTTGCCTATCTCCCTCTTGTCTATCTCCTCCCGCCCATGGCCAGAGCTCCCTCCCCCAGGACTCTCTCCCTCTCCAGACCTTCGCCTAGCCCTTGAGATTCTCCACCTCTCCTTTTCTATTTACTTCCCGAGAAGAGGTATGCTATGATGCCAATATGGAGCATTCGTCACATCTTCCCTTACAGCGCGTTCGAAGTGTTCGCTTAGTAACCGCCCACACACATGACTTATGGGGGACTGGGCGTTATTTTGCGACGATGGTCACTACTAATCGAACTCCCCTCCTTTCAACCGTCGTCTCTGGCGGTTACACCCAATGGACCGCTATCGGAAAGCAGATTCATGCATCACTTGAACAATTGTGCAGTACCTATCCTTTGGCGATTGATCGTATCGCATTGATGCCAGACCACCTTCACCTTTGCTTTCGCGTAACATCCCCCTTATCCAAGAGCATCTTGCGCATTTTGGTCGATTGGCGTGAGGAGATAGCGCAAGCCACCGGCTTCTCAAAAGACAAACCCTTGTGGGAGACCCCCTATCACCTCTTTACGCCATTTAATCGCGAAGTCTACACGCGCTGCATTCACTACACTGCTGCAAACCCCAGGCGTTGGTGGCATTTACGGAATCACCCCAACCTCCTCCAAGCCCAAATCGCGACCCATCCTCTTCTCTCCCCAGAACATACTTGGCAAGCGGTGGGACATCTCGCACTCTTGGATGCGCCACTGATGATGGCGATTCGAATCCATCGTGTCGATACAGCGGAGAAAATTGCCTCCCTAACCGAACGTGCCATCCAAATCTCCCAAGCCGGCGGTGTCATCATCGGTGGCTTCATTTCCCCCGCAGAAAAAGCGCTCCTCAAAACACTCTACGCCGCAGTACCCGACCTACGACTAATTTCACTCTTACCCCACACCCTCGCAGACTACAAGCCGCCCGCGCGTGTGCTTGATGCCTTCTACCAAGGTCGCCGACTACTTCTCACCACTGCACCAGACCATCCCTCAACTGCGCCATGTACACGCACCATCTGCCTCCGTCACAATGACCTCGCAGAGCAAATCGCGCACCATGCACAAGGGAAAGACATAAAGTGATAAGACGTGGACAGGGAAAAGTAGAGAAAAGATAGGCTCGGAAATTTGGGAAAAGATAGGCAAAGGTTCGGGGAGAGATAGGCAAAGGCTAAAGCCCCAAATAGACAAAATAAAGATAGGCAAGTCCCCACTCCACGACTCCCCACCATCTTCCATCCACTTCCTCCCAGACCCTCTCCCACCTCCTCCCTCCACGCCCGCCTTTAAAGCTCCCTTTCTCGCCCATCGCCAGCGCTCCCACCCCCAGACCTTCGCCCAGCCACAGACCGCCGCGTCACTCCCTTCTGTCCCTCTTGAAGTCCACAAAAAAATGCGATAGTATAATACATTATGAAAACACGCACACTTCTCCCTTTGTTCGCTGCATTAGCGGTGGCTCCGTTGATGGCAGATTCGTCAAAGCCTGCGCCACAACCTTTACAACAGGTCGCTGATTCACTTCCCGTCGTCGCTCGTGTAGAAGGCGACTTTCTGCAGTTGCCGATGGTGCCTGATGCACAGGTCACCCTCTTAGGTGCAGACTATGAGCAGTTGGTCCTGCCGGATGGACGCATCCGCAAGCCACTGACTGATACGCGCGTCAAGGTGAGCTTCTCGGTGAGCCGTGATCGTGAATCTGTAATTTCTCGCGATTACGAGGTGGTCATCCCTGGCACAGAGACGCCCCCAGCAAATGCCAATCCGCGTCCCTTTGTCTTCCCTGAACTCTTGAACTGGGTGGGTGCAGCAGGAAATTACAAGATGGGAGTCGTCGTGCGCCTCTCGGGTGCGGATTCCACGATGGCAAAGCAACTCTCTGCTGAATTGACGGACATTTTAGGGTGTCAGGTCGTCATCGCGCAACCTGGCGAAGTGGCAGATGTCACCTTCTCGCTCTGCAACGACGCACGTTTGGGCGACGAAGGCTACACAATGGCAATCTCGGCAAACGAAGGTGTCAAAATCGCCGCGACTACACAGACGGGGCTCTTCTGGGGTACGCGTTCGCTACTGCAGATGCTTGCCACTGGGAAGGGCGTGCTTCCCTGCGGTAAGGCCTTAGATATCCCACGTTACCAAGTGCGTGGCTACCTCTTAGATGTGGGCCGCTTACCGATTCCGATGTCTTACCTTTACGACACGGTTAAGTACATGGCGTGGTTTAAGATGAATGACTTGCACATTCACTTGAATGACAACTTCATCTTCCTTGAAGACTATGTCAAAGCAGGCCGCGACCCCCTGAAGGAAGCTTACTCTGCATTCCGTCTGGAATCTAATGTCGTGGGTGAAAACGGCCAACGCCTCACCGCGGATGACCTCTCTTACACCAAGGCCGAATTCCGTGACTTCATTGCCTTCGCCAAGGCATATGGTGTGAAGATTATCCCTGAATTTGACACCCCCGCGCATGCTTTGGCCTTTACAAAGGTGCGCCCAGACTTGATTTACAAGAGCCACAACCTGCGCGCCGCAGAGATGTTGGATGCGACAAACCCTGCCACGCGCGACTTTGTGGAAGGCGTCTTCAATGAATACCTCCTGCCACAAAACGGCGCACCCGCAGTCTTCGAAGGATGCGATGTGATGCACGTGGGCGCGGACGAATTCCATGGCAATGCCGAACACTACCGCTCCTATGCAGCATGGATTCTGGACATGGTCAAACAGAAGGGTTACACCCCGCGCATTTGGGGTAGCCTCAATGAAAAGAAGGGCAAGACCCCAATCTCTGGCAAGGGTGCACAGATGAACCTCTGGAATGGTTCTTGGGCAAAGGCATGGGATTCTATCAATCAAGGCTTTGACGTGATTAATACCACCGATGGCGCCCTCTACATCGTGCCCTTCGCCAATTACTATCGTATGGACTGGAACCAACCCAACATCTACACCTACTGGCGCGTGAATGAAATCGCAGGTCAGATTGTTCCCTCGGGTCACCCGCAGATGCTTGGCGGTGCCTTTGGTATTTGGAATGACATGATTGACCAACGCTACGTCGGCTACTGCGCCTATGACATTTGGAATATGTTCACCACCTCCGTGGACATTCTCGCAGGCAAGTTCTGGGGCGCCGATGTACCGGACGTCAATTACGATGCACACCGCGCACGTCTCTCCTCCATCGCCGCCATTCCTGGACTCAATCCTGGCTTCCTCTGGGAAAACAACGCCACCTACGTCTGCACACCGGGCGCATTGCCCTGCAAGATTGGCCAACCCTCCATGGGCCCCAACTACACCCTGACGATGGAAGTCAAACTTGAGGCCGAACCCACCCCCGGTCAGGAGCAAGTCTTACTCAAGTCCGCCGAGGGCGTCTTCTGCGCCGCACTCAAGGATGGCACCATCGGCTTCCGCCGCAGTGACAGCATGGAATTCTCCTTCAACTGCAAGTTGCCCGTGGGTAAAGTGGTGACGTTGCAACTGATCGGCGAACCTGGTAGCACCCGCCTCCTCGTGGATGGGCAACCCGCAGGTCAGTGCACCCTCACCCGCTTCCATCGTAATGCGGAAGGTATCATCAATACCTTCGTCTTACCATTGGATGAAGTCGGCACCTCCTTCAAGGGCAAGGTTTACCGTTTGGAAGCAAAGCACACCACACCAGCAGGTCCCACCCGAGACCCGAACCGAAAGTAAGCCAAAAGCTCACACCGTTCAACAGCCACGCCCTCCGCGTGGCTGTTTTTTTATCCTATTAATAAAATAAACCCTTCTACATCCTCCCATGCGAACATTCCACACCTATTGGCTATTCAAAATTCATCCCTCGCCCCAAATCGTCACCTTCTCACTCGCAAAACGCTTACTTTCCCCTCACTTTGAGGAGATTGTGGCAGAAGTTTGATAAGAAAAAGGGCGAAATCGGATTTGAGTTTGTTACAAACTAAAGTCGAGTTTGTTACAAACTGAAACTGAGTTTGTTACAAACTGAACTCAAGTTTCTAAGAAACTAATCGCTTATTTCGCGCATCCTCTCCCTCAATCCCGTTTCCCCCGCCCACTTACTTTTTCAATCAACAACATTTTAATACCCCTCTTTTTTATTGACGTGTTCAAAAATAGGCGCTATACTTATCTGTGTAATGGAAGAAAGGCCACAGGTGAGGTGTGCCCTACTCTCTTAACGTGAAAGGAACGGATATGAATTTTGTCCGGAAAAGCCGGTTGAAAGCAGTTGCGCTGCCGTTGAGTGCGGCAGCAGTACTGTTGATGCCCGCAATGACATTGGCCGATGCTGCGGCAGCAGCTGTTGATCCCGCGCTTGAGATGGAAATCAAGTACATTGATAAGCTTTCGACGCAGGGTTATGTTGACTTCGCTGATGAAGTGATTGAAGCGGCGAAAAAGAAGTGGCCCGCAGCAAAGGGCGTCTTGGATACTGCTACGGTGCGTGCAGAATTGGCCGCAGGTAAGCAGGATGCCGTGCTCGCAAAGATTAAAGCACGCCCTGACCAAGATAGCTTAGACACTTGGTTGCAGAAATTGGAATTGGCCGCAAGCTACTACGCATACTCCAAGTACAACGAAGCGGACAAGCTCTATTCGGAATTCTTTAAGAAGTTCACGAAGGTGCCGGATGCTACGAAGAATGCGTACGTCAATGCGGCCTTCTACTACATTACGATGCTGAATAAGATTGACCGCGCCAAAGACACGCTGCCAATCTATAAGCTCGCAATGGAGCAGGCCCCAACGGATGCGCAACAGAAAGACCTTCGTGCCCAGTATTTGCGTACGCTCTTGACGGTGGCTGAAACAGCACCCGCCGGCAAAGAACGCGATGACATGATTAAGCAGGCAGAAGACATCGCCAATAAGATGGTCTGGGTGCAGGATAGCTTCTTCGGCGACGCCATCAACGGTTTGGCCTATGCCAAGATGTTGCGAGGCGACGTGAAGGGCGCTCAGGAGCTTATTGACGAATATCTTGAACTCTTGATGTCAATTCATCAATCCTATTTGGAAGAAGACCCCGACGGCTCTAAGGGTTATCTGCGTGCAAGCCCGCTTCCCCAGTGCCGTTACCTCATCGGCAAAATGCTCTATGATCAGGCCAAGGCCGAAATCGCTAAGGGCGGTAGTGCCAACGATGACACCATCAAGAACCTCCTTCTCGGCGAACGCGACAAGACAACTAAGAAGCGTAATGGTCAAGGCGCCTTCCAGCATTTGGTCAACGTCTACACCAACTACCCTGAAAGCCAGTCCGCGTCGCTCGCAGGTGACTTCGCTGAAGAAATCCAGAAGTTGATTAAGACGCGCTACAATGCCGACCTGAAGGTCAACGTCTCTCCCGAGCAGAAGGCTAAGGTGCGCCAGCAGCAGTATGTGCAGGCAAACGTGGCCTTTGACGGTGGCGACTGGGACAACGCAGTTGCGGCTTTCACCAAGACCATCTCGCAATATGGCTTGAACCAGGAAGCACTTCCCGCCATCCGTAAGATGATTGAAGCCAGCATTCGCGTTGGTAACAAGGGCGGCCAGCTCGATCCTTACTACAAACTGCAGGCAGAAACCCTTACTGCGGCCCTCGCAGAAGGTTTCTCTGGCATGAAGGAAATGGAGCGCGCCGCAGGCGATCAGCTCCGTCAAATCGCAGATCTCTATGGTGAAATGGGCTTGAACACGTTGAAGGATGCGACCTACGCACACTTCTTCAAGTACTATCCCAAGCACCCCGCCGCCGTTTCGATGCAAAAAACCATCGCAGAAGAAAAGGCTAAGGCGGGCGACGCTGAAGGCGCTGAAAAGCTCTACATCGCCATCCGCGATGCCGCAACCACTGATGACCAACGTGATGCGCGCACGGCTGCGCTCGACGCACTCGTCAACCTCTACAGCCCGAATGGTGCGGCTGCAAACGTTACGAAGGAATTGGCCGCAGCACAGGCTTTCGCCGAACATTTTGATGGCATCGCACGCCCTGGCGTAAACGCCGCTGCTGCGCAGTTCAAACTCGCCGATGCCTATCGTCATGTCGGTGAAGACCTTCGCAAGGCGGTGAAGGACACCTCAAATGACAAGAAGATTGCGGCGAACTACGCAAAGGCAGCTCAGATTTATGATGCCTTAGCGAAGGAACTTGAAAAGACTGACTCTAAGTACGTCACGGCTTCGACCGAACGTAAGACCGCAGACAAATTGCTTGAAGGCGCTCTCTATCAACGCGGTATCTGCGTCCAGCGCTTACCTTTTGGTGGCGATGTGAAGAAGGAAACCGCTGCCAAGAAGAAGGCAAAGACCTACTTTGAGGATTACTTGAAGAAATTCCCCAAGGGTCTCTATGCCTCGAAAACAATGTTGCAGATTGGTACCATCCAGGCCGCTACTGGCGATATTGAAGGTTCGCGTGCGACCTTGGCCAAACTCGCCAAGGACTTCCCGCAATCTGAAGAAGCAAAGAACTCCATCCCGATGCTCGCAGACTCCCTCTTCAAGATGGGTATGAAGGGCGAAGCAACCAACACCTACAAGCAGATGTTTGCAGCTGGCGGCTCCTACACCGCAGCGCAGTATCAGGCTGCAGCGGAAAAGCTCTTGGATGCTGGCGATGCAAAGCTCGCAATTGAAGCGTGCGATTGCATCCTCAAGGGAAATAACAAGGCATACAAGCCGAAGGCAATGTTGCTCCGCACCAAGGGCTTGCTCGCAGACAACCAGTCTGAAGCGGCTTACAAGCAAATCTCTGAGCTCTTGGATGCCTATGGCAATACCACCGTGGCCGTGGATGCCAACCATGCATTACTCGAAGTCATCGGCGCACAGGTCTTAAATGCCAATACTTTCGAAGAACGCAATGAGCTCATTGGTAAGGCCAAGAAGGCTGTGACCTTCCTCGCCTCTCAAGCTACGCGTAATGCAGGTGACAACCCCGCCGCCGCAGATGCTGAAACGGTTCGCCTCAATCTCGCCGTCGCCGATGTGGCTCGTAAGGCCTATGAAGCAGAAAAGAAGGCGAATAGCGACCGCGTCATCACGGCAATCGGTTCTGCGCTCAATGCCTACCGTACGGCAATGTTCGCAGGTGCGACCCCCGTCACCGAACCGCTCGTGTCGCCCAATGTCCAGAAGGCATACAAGGGCTATATTGAGTTGACCCGTGAACGTGCCGATATGACCACAGATGCCGAAGAACGGAAGGACTTCTTGCGTGACGTGGTTGATCTCGGCGGCGAATACCTCGAGAAATTCCCGAATGGCAGCTACAAGACCGACGTGGTCAATGCCGTTTCTCAGGCAAAGATTGAACTTGGCGAATAACCCCACACTTTACTTAAGGAGAAGCAAACGATGAAAACTTTTGGTATCACCCTCTGCACCTTGCTGGCAATGGCCATCGCCCTGCCGGTTATGGCAGTCCCCACCGGCACCGTCTACGGTAATGGCGGTCAGACCACTGGTAAACTCCGCTGGATGAACAGCGCCAAGAAATACGTGGTCACCAATGAAAAAGGCATGAGCATCGAATACGAAGCAGACGACGTGGACCGCGTTGATGTGGACCGTCCGAAGGAACTCGATGCCGCCATCAAGAAGGTCAAGGCTGGCGGCGCCGCCTCTGCAGTGGCTTCCCTCGAAGCCATCGCCAAGGAATACGCACACCTCACCTATGACCGTGAAGCCACCCAGTGGTTGGCAGAAGCCTATCTCGCACAGGGCAACGCCGCAAAGGCCGTCTCCGCATGCGAAACCATCATCCGCAGCGATGCCGAAGCAGCTTACATGGGCCCCATGGCCACCGCTTACTGGAAAGCCCTCACCAAGGATGGCAAGGCCTCCAAGCTCGGCCTCCTCTTGGATAAGGCAATCGCTTCTGGTGATAAGACCGCTGCCGCCACCGCACTCGTGGCACGTGGCAATGCTGCAATGGAACGTGGCTCCAACCGCGCCAACTGCGAAGAAGCCCTCCGTGATGGTTATCTGCGCGTGATTCTGCTCTACGCCGAAGCAGGTTCTGATACTTATGCTGAAGCCCTCTACATGGGTGCCAAGGCATTTGACGGCATGGGCCAGGGCAACCGCGCCAACAAGCTCCGTGAAGAATTGAA
This sequence comes from Kiritimatiellia bacterium, assembly GCA_017558005.1. GTDB lineage: Bacteria > Verrucomicrobiota > Kiritimatiellia > RFP12 > DVOR01 > Spyradenecus. The sequence goes on from JAFYWN010000015.1 coordinate 64,623, forward strand.
GGCTAATTGCCCCAGTTCTGATTGGGCTCGCAAGTAAGTCCAAAGGGAGCGGCACTTCATCCAGTTTGGGTGATGAATGCCGCTCCGAACTCCCCTTTTAACTCACTCTTAACTCTTAACACTACATTCCAAGGAAACAGACATGAAAAAACTGATGATGGCATTGGCAGTCTCCGCCCTCGTTTTCGGCGCAGTGATGACCGCAACTCCCGCATATGCACAAGACGCAGGCGCAACTGGTGAACTCGTCACCGCTGATGGTCAGAAGGCCGAAGCCGCTGCTCCTCAGGGTACCTCCTTCATTGACGTGGTGCTCGGCGGTGGTATCGTTGGTCTCATCCTCTGGTTGGCCCTCTTCGCCTCTGGTGGTTTCGCAATCTACTTCATCGTGGACGGCTACATCCTCGTCCGCCCCGCAAAGATTATGCCCCAGGCTTTGATTGACGAAGTGAAGGAAGCCATGGACCAGGGCGACGTGATGAAGGCAATCGAAATCTGCGATAACGATCCCTCCTCCATGGCCAAGATCCTCAAGGCAGGCTTCTCCCACGTGGAAGAAGGTTTCGATGTGATTGACGAAGCCATTAGCGCCGCAGGTGACCTCGAAATCGAATACATGATGCAGCGCCTCAACTGGATTCAGATCTGCTCCTCGCTCGCTCCGATGTTGGGCCTTCTCGGCACGGTGCAGGGCATGATTTTGACGTTCGCCTCGATCGCATTGACGGGCGTTGAAATTTCCTCCCTCTCCTTGACCATTTCGCAGGCACTTTACACGACGGCAGGCGGTCTCTGCACGGCCATCCCTGCAATCATGTTCTTCTGCATTCTCCGTAACAGCGCCAACCGCCTCGTGCTCCGCATGACCGTGGTGACTGGCGACATCATTAAGAACCTGCGCAACGTCGAAGTTGTAGAAGGTTAATCGCGTTTCCTGGAAGCTCAGACGAGGCTCCGTCCTCGTTTGAGCGTGTAACCCCTAAACAAGGCATTTCCGGGAGGGCTTTTTATGGCCAAGAAAAAACGCAAAACCGAGGGCGGCGTAGACCTCGACATGACGCCGATGATTGACGTGGTGTTCCAGTTGATCATTTTCTTCGTGGTGACCTTGAAGACCGCTGATACCATTAACCCAGATATTGAGTTGGAATATGGTAAAAACGGTCCTCAGTTGAAGGCGGATGAGTACAAAATCCCGCCAGTCACCATTGAGGTGAAACGCTACAAGCGCCCCACCGACTTCCTCAAGAAAGCCGGTCGTCCCACCGGTCGTATTATCTCCATCAACGGTAGCGTGATGTCGTTGGACCAGCTCCGCGCCATGCTCCGTCAAATTGCCAGCCGTCGTGGCACAAACTTCCCCTTGTTGATTCGCGCAGACAAGGATGCCCCGCATGAAGACGTGCGTGCGGTGATGAACGTCTGCAATGAAATCGGCATTTGGCAGGTCTCGTTCCTCGCAATGATTAAGCCTGGCGATAGCAGCAAGAAGTAAGGAGGGTATTCGCAATGGCAAAGAAGAAAGATCGTGTCAAAAGCGAAGGCGTTGCCCTCGACATGACCCCCATGATTGACGTGGTGTTCCAGCTCATCATCTTCTTCGTGGTGACACTGAAACAGGAAGATATCCTCTCCCACTTGGACGCCATGGCTCCCTCGCCTGACTCCAAGGCCGCACCTGCAGAAAAGATTGAGATGCTCACCATCGATATCTACAATGCAAAGGCTCAGGGTGGCGAAGGCTTCCTCGTGAACAAGACGCCCGTCTCCTATCGTCAATTGGATTCGGAAATCAAGCGTGCCGCACGTAATAACAAGAGCTCTACGGTGCTCTTGCGCTGCACGAAGGATTCCCCGCACTCATTGCTCGTCAAAGCGCTTGACCTCTGCAATAAGTACGGCATGACGAATCTCGCAATCTTCAGCCTCTAAGGCACGAAAGGGTCTCTTATGGCGGATGATTTAAATACTAATCACGAAAAGGACGAATTGCTCAAGATCTTTGAGCAAGGTGAACGCTCCTATTTCACACGCTTGATTGACATGTGCAAAGGTTTCGGCAAGCCTAAAGACTCGTTGGAATTTAAGCAGGCAATCATTGAATTCCAACGTCTCGGCGCTCCGATTGTGGCAGTCATTGTCATCATTTCTGCAATCACAGTCATGAGCTTGGTGAAGTTCGTCCCAGACGAAAAGCCACCACTCGTTGAAACGCAGATTATCGAACCCGAACCCACAGAAGAGCTCGCTCCAGAAGAACCACCACCGCCGGAAACTCCGCCGGAATTGGACGAAGTGGTCGACACCGAAGTCGTCGTTGACATCGAAGCCCCGCCCACGACTTCTGCCGAGCAATCTCCTCAGCCTGCGCCCATGGACTCTGTGGCATTGACGCCCTCGCCCGTGGTGCTCAAAGGCGTGCACGGTTCGCGTAACCCGGGTCTCCGTGGTGCCAAGATTGGTCGCTACGGCGCTCAGGCAACCGAAAAGCTCGTCTACGGCTTCTTGCGTTGGCTCAAGCTTAAGCAGGGCTACAATGGTCTCTGGGAAGACGATGCAGGCCTCACCTCCATCGCGCTCCTCTGCTATCTCGCACACGGTGAACTTCCTGGTCAAAGCGATGAATTCGGTTCGACAGTGGAAAAAGCAATCCGTGCAATGATCGCAGACCAGATTAAGACCGAAGAAGAAGCGAAACAGGACCACCCGAACTCCAAGCGTGGGTACGATGGTCACAACTTCCGTCGCGGTGAAGTCGGCTACTTCAAGTCGCGTAACGCCACCAACTATACCCAGCTCGTGGCCGTCTACGCACTCGCTGAAGCTTATGCTATGACGCGTATCCCCGACCTCAAGCCAGTGGTTGAGCGCGCCATCAAGCCGATTATTGATGGTCAGAATGCAAATGGCGGCTGGTACTACAACCTCGACGCAAAGTGCCCCATCACCGATACCTCCTTCGCCAGTTGGGCCGTGCAGGCGCTTAAGGCTGCCAAGCTCGCACACGTCGGCGACCAAAAGATGAAGGGGCAGATCGTGACCGCGCTGAAGAAGGCATCCAAGGGCATTAAGACCTGTTTGCACACTGAAGGTGCGCAGACGGGTGCCTTCGGTTACCTCGACAAAATGCCCGAAAAGAACAGCTACTGGGGCCTGACCGCACCTTGCGTGCTCATCCTCCAGATGTTGGACGAAGGCGATACCGAGCTCTGCAAGCGCTCGCTCAAGTACATGGAATCGTGGGACCCCACCTTCAAGTACACCGAGGCACCGCCGAAGAAGGAAAAGAACCCTGCTATTGGTAAGTCTTCTCAGTACTACTGCTACTACCTCTCACAGGTCCGCTTCAACCAAGGCGAAAAGCACCCCGCATGGCTCCGTTGGAATGAAACCCAGAAGCGTCTCTACGCTGCTGCGGCCATCAATATCCCTGCAGAGAAGTCGGGCTACGTGGACCACGAAGGCAAGCCGCAGTACATCACCTATTGGCCCGTGCAGAACTCCTCTGCGCAGTTCAAGGGTGAACCAAAGGCAATCTCGGACGAGCAACGCCTCATGCAAGACAAGGGTACCAAGAATGGTGCACGTAACGGTTATCCCATCAAGGATTTGATTAACCGCGACGTCTGCACCCTCGCAGGTTGGCACTCGGGTAAGAATCCTGCAATGAAGGGTATGCTCCTTGGTAACTGCCTTACCGCGCTTCAGCTCATGGTTTACTATCGTAACAGCCCGCTCGCAAAGGGCGCTCTCTCCAAGATCGAGGCGGAAGTCGAAGTCAAGGTGGAAGATAAGAACGAAGTGACCATTGAAGGTATCGATGACATCTAATTCGATCACTCGATGAATCCCAAAGAAAAGCCGGACGCCACGCGCCCGGCTTTTCTTTTTCTACCCCCTCTTGGGGAAAGAGGGAAAAGATAGACAAAGACTAAAGCCCCAAATAGACAAAATCAAGATAGGCAAAGCCCCGCCCCCTGCCAAGGCTCCCTCTTTCAGACCAGCTCCTAGCCCCTGCCAGCACTCCCACCCTTGGGCCACCGCCACACCCCCTGCCCTTGCCTATCTCCCACTGTCTATCTCTCCTTCTTGCCTATCTGAGGCTTCAGCCTTTGCCTATCCCTCCCGCCCCCTGCCCGGGGCTCCCACGCCCTCCCATCCATCGCCCTCTGCCCTTAGCCCTTCTCTCCCCATCCATCGCTCCACCTTGGGGCCCTCGCCCTGCTTCTGACCCTCACTCCAGCCCTTGACCACCGCCCCGGCCCGACCTTTCTCTATCTCCTTTTCTGCGCTCAAATCTTCACTTTCTCGCGTGCGCGTATGTGCGTGTGCGTTTCTTTTATGGTATAATACTCACTTATTGAAAGGATTAGCAGGATGGACGAAGAAGTTCAGGTGGTTTCGGCGAAAGATACACGTTTGACCTCGATTAATGTTGAAGAGGAGATGAAGAATTCTTACATCGACTATTCGATGAGTGTCATTGTTTCTCGTGCGTTGCCGGATGCGCGTGACGGATTTAAGCCTGTACATCGCCGCGTGTTGTACGCGATGTACGCGATGAAGATTTTCCACAATACGAAGTACATGAAATCGGCGCGTGTGGTCGGTGAAGTGATGGGTAAATACCACCCACACGGCGACAGCTCGATTTATGACACCTTGGTGCGTATGGCGCAGTGGTTCAGCTTGCGCGTGCCTTTGGTGGACGGCCATGGTAACTTCGGCACCCTCGATGGCGATAGTGCAGCAGCTCAGCGTTACACCGAATGCCGTATGGCGAAGATTTCCAACGAAATGCTCGCGGATATTGACAAGGATACGGTTGATTTCATGCCGAACTATGACGGCAATGAAACCGAACCTCGCGTCCTGCCCTCCAAGCTCCCCAACCTCCTGCTAAACGGTTCTCAGGGCATTGCTGTGGGTATGGCCACCAATATCCCGCCGCACAACTTGCGCGAGCTTTGCGATGGCTTGATTCACTTTATTGACAATCCCTCTGCGACCATTGATGACTTGATGGCCTTTGTTAAAGGCCCCGACTTCCCCACGGGCGCATTGATTTGTGGCATGAAGGGCATTGAAGAGATGTACAAGCTCGGCCGCGGTTCAATCGTGATGCGTGGCGAAGCAGAAGTGAAGCAGATTGGCAAGCGCGAATGCATTGAGATCACTTCGATTCCCTACATGGTAAACAAGGCCTCCATGGTCTCCAAGATGGCCGACCTCGTGAAGGATGGCGTCATCAAGGGCATCTCGGACATCCGCGATGAAACGAGCCTCAAGGATGGTATCCGCGTAATCATTGAACTCAAGCAGAATGCCGACCCTGGTGAAGTCATCCTCAATCAGCTTTACAAGCACTCCGACCTGCAAACAACCTTCGGCGCAAATATGATCGCATTGGATCATGGTCGTCCGAAGCGCATGACGTTGCGCGATTTCTTCCAGTGCTACGTTGATCACCGCTTCGATGTGCATACCCGCCGTGCGCGCTTTGATTTGCGCAAGGCTCAAGAGCGCATCCACATCGTAGACGGCTTGCTCATTGCCCAGGACAACCTCGACGAGGTCATTCACATCATCCGCGACTCCAAAACCAACGATGAAGCACGTACGCGCCTCTGTGAACATTTCGGCTTCTCTGATGCGCAAGTTCAGGCTATCCTCGAAATGCGTCTGCGCCAGTTGACGGGTCTGGAACGCGACAAACTCCTCAATGAACAGGCAGAACTGCAGGCTCGCATCGCAGAATTGCAGGCAATCCTTGAAGACCCCGCCAAGATCTTCGCCCTCATCAAGCAGGATCTTGAAGAGGTGAAGGCTCAGTACACGAAGGAAGGCGACCGCCTCACGAAGATTGTTCCTGAAATGGGTGACCTTGACCTGCGTGCCGTCACCCCGAATGTGCCGACTGTCATCACCCTCTCGCATCGTGGTTATGTGAAGCGTACCAAGCTCTCCGACTACCGCGCCCAGGCTCGTGGTGGCACAGGCTTCACGGGCGTGAAGATTAAGGACGCAGACTTCATCGAACGCATCTATGTGCCGTACGCACATGACGACCTCCTTTTCTTCACCAACACCGGCCGCGTTTACAAGAAGGAAGCCTTCTCTATCACTGAAGGTTCGCGCACATCTTCTGGTTCGCCGATCATCAATGTGCTCGAGGGCTTGCAGAAGGATGAGCGCATTGTGGAAATTCTCCCCATCACTGGCTTTGATGAAGACCGCGATGTCACCTTTGTGCTCACCGATGGTACGATCAAGCGCACCGCACTCTCTGATTATCGCAATGTCAATCGTCGTGGCATTATCGCCATCAACATTGAAGAAGGCAATGCCATCGTTAAGATTGCGCTCACCAAGCCCGGCGACAAGGTCTTCATGGCTACTCGCGAAGGCCTCGTCAACGCCTTCTACATTGATGAAGTGCGTCGCGTGGGACGCGGTGCAATGGGTGTCTGCGGCATGAAGTTCAAGATCGAAGGTGATAGCGTTTGCGGTTTCGCCGTGGAAGAACCTGAAGCCGACCTCCTCTTCGTCACCGAAAATGGCCGCGGTAAGCGTAGCAACTTCGACGAATTCCGCGTGACCCACCGTGGTTCGAAGGGCGTCATTGGTAACCCGATCGGAAACGAAAAGAATGGCAAGCTCATCGGCATCGCCACCGTGAAGGGCGACGAAACCATGGTCTTGCTCACCTCTACGGGCATCATGATGCGTACCAACGTCAGTGATGTTCGTACGATGGGTCGTAGCGCCGCAGGCGTTAACTTCATCAAGCTCAAGGGCGATGCCACCCTCGCCAGCTTCTCGCTCGCTCCGGCTGACCCCGAAGAGGCTCCTGAAGCCGATGAAGCCACCACTACGGACGCAACCGAAGCCACCGCACCCGTTGCGGAGCCTGCAGCAGACGTTGCCCCTGAAGCAACCGACTCCCCGGCTGACACTACCGAAGCCTAACGGCAATCCTTCCGCTTCCGGCCTGCCCTTGGCATCGTCGGAAGCGGAAATTGTCTCCCCCACGAACCTCTTCGCTCCGTTCCCTCACCCTTGCGGTGGCGCATCTCGCGCAAATGACTGCCTCCAAACACACACGCCCCATGATTTGGATCACAGGTGATAAGCATGGTGATTTTTCCTCCGTGGAAGCGTTCTGCAAAAAATGGCAGACGCGCCGCGAGGATACGCTCATTGTGTTGGGCGACGCTGGCATTAACTACTTCAAAGACGAACGCGGAACCGCGCTAAAAGAGGAACTCGCCCAACTGCCCATCACGCTCTTCTGCATCCATGGCAACCATGAGGCACGCCCAGAGACATTGGAGGGCTACGAGCTTCAAGAGGCTTTCGGCGGCAAGGTCTACGTGGACCCACACTATCCCAATCAGCTTTTCCCCGTAGATGGTGCAATTTACCAGATTGGTAAACACCGCACCCTCGTGATTGGTGGGGCTTATTCGGTAGATAAGTTCTTGCGACTCCGGAGACGTTGGCACTGGTTTGAGGATGAACAACCCTCTGATGCGATTAAAGCGCGTACCGAAGCGGCATTAGAGGCGGTCAATTGGCAAGTGGACGTGGTACTCTCACACACTTGCCCACAATCGCAAGTGCCGTTGGAAAAACTCCCGCCACTTGCGCCAGAATGGGGGCCTATTGACACCTCCACAGAGGAGTGGCTTGACTCCCTCCGCGCAAAACTCTCCTTTAACCGTTGGTACGCGGGGCATTTTCACGTAGACTACTTACGCGACAACTTCACTTTTCTCTTTGATTCATTTCAACTCTTTGACGCATAACCCCAGAAAGGTCTCTCCCCCATGGCAGGCGAATACGTTTTTAATCTGCAAAATGTTACCAAGCATCACGAAAAGAAGGTCATCTTAGATGACGTCAACCTCGCCTTCTTCCACGGCGCACACATCGGCGTAATCGGCGCGAATGGCGCAGGTAAGTCCTCGCTCTTGCGTATCCTCGCAGGCTTGGATAAGGACTATATGGGCACTTGTTACGTGGGCAAAAACACCAAGGTCGGCTATCTCCCGCAGGAACCCGAGCTTGATCCCGAAAAGACCGTCCAGGAATGCGTCATGGAAGGTGTGGCTGAAGCACAGGCCATGCTTGAGAAGTACGAAGACCTCTGTTGCCGTTTGGATGAACCTGGTGCAGAAGAGGAGATGGCGCGCCTGCAGGAAATTATTGATGCCAATGACCTCTGGAGCCTTGACCATCAAGTGGAAATGGCGATGGAAGCCTTACGCTGCCCCGACCCAGATACGAAGACTGGCGTCCTTTCGGGCGGTGAAAAGCGCCGCGTTGCCATGTGCCGCCTCTTGATTTCCAATCCTGACGTGCTCCTCCTCGACGAACCGACCAACCACCTTGACGCTGAATCCGTTGCTTGGATTGAAGCCTTCTTGAAGAAGTTTAAGGGTACGCTCATCGTGGTCACGCACGATCGCTACTTCCTCAACAACGTCACCGAGTGGATCCTCGAAATGGATGCTGGCCGCACGTATCCCTATAAGGGCAACTATGAACAGTGGTTGGAACAAAAGCAGGCCATGATGGCTGCTCAGGCCAAGCAGGCCGAAAGCCGCAAGAAGATGATCCAGCAGGAACTCGAGTGGATCCACACCAATCCTTCTGGCCGCCGCGCCAAGGGTAAAGCCCGTCTCGCACGTTACGAAGAACTCGTCTCGCAGCAGGTCGACACTCGTGAAGAAGAACTCAAGATCCAGATTCCGCCAGGGCCTCGTTTGGGTAATCTCGTGGTGCAGGCGAAGAATCTCACGATGGCCTTCGGCGACAAGGTCCTCTTTGAAAACGTCAACTTCGACCTCCCTCGCGGTGGCATCGTGGGTGTCATTGGTGCCAATGGTGCAGGTAAGACCACCCTCTTCAAGCTCATCACGGGCGCGCTCAAGCCAAGCGACGGCGAACTCCGCATCGGCGAAACCGTGGTCCTTAGCTACGTGGACCAGTCCCGCGAAGCCCTTGACCCCAACCACACCGTCTATGAAGAAATCACGGGCGGTGGTGATTACGTCAACCTCGCAGGCAAAGGCATGATGAATGGCCGCGCCTACTGCTCCCGCTTCAACCTCAAGGGCACAGACCAACAGAAGAAAGTCGGCGTGCTTTCCGGCGGTGAACGCAACCGCGTCCACCTCGCCAAGCTCCTCCGTTCGGGCGGCAACCTCCTCCTCCTTGACGAACCGACCAACGACCTTGACGTCGGCACCTTGCGTTCCTTGGAAGAAGGCATCCAGGACTTCGGCGGTTGCGCCGTGGTCGTCTCCCACGACCGTTGGTTCCTCGACCGTATTGCCACGCACATCCTTGCCTTTGAAGGCGACTCCAAGGTGCGTTGGTTTGAAGGATCCTACTCCGACTACCACGAAATGCGTCGTAAGGAACTCGGCGATGATGCCGATAAACCCAAGCGCATCAAGTTCCGCCCCGTCCGCCACTAAGCGTTCAAGACAGCCGTCTGCCCCGCAGACGGCTGTCTGCCGTTACACCTCACGCGCCTGACCGAAAGGTCGCCCCTCGTGCTCTCTCCCGAAGAAACACAACGTCTCCAAAGCAAGCTTAAGCCCAATGAGCAGATTCTTTGGACTGGCAAGCCAATCCCTTCTGCCTTCTCCGATATCACCATCAAAGCAATGGCCTTCGGCTTTCTTTGGTGGGGATTCCTATGTTTTTTTATTTGTCAGTTTTTACATTCCATCATCTATGGAGACCCCAATAACACGATTATCGTCAATGATATTGAGACCACCGTTGATGAAGTCACCATTTGGTCTATCATTCTATTCTTTGCTTTTTTAACGCCCTTTATCGCCGTTGGCATTGGCATGCTCTTTGCACCGTTCTGGAAATACGTCTTTCTGAAAGGGCAATGTTATGCCGTCACCAACAAGCGTGCCATCATTATGGGACGCCTCGTGACGCGATCTTGGTACCCGAGAGAATTGCAATTTATCCGACGAGATGGTGCCGATGTTCACTTCGCCAAAGCCACAACAACCATCAACGCGAATCACCCCCTTGTTGGCTTTGACGACCTCTCCTTGAGCGATTTAAAGGCCGCAGAAGCCGCGCTTCACAAACTGCATCCTCAGAAATTCCCCGACCCAAATGAAGAAAGGAAAAAATACCCCTATGCTTACTTCCGATGAAACGCAACGTCTCCAAAACAAACTTGACCTCAATGAACAACTCCTCTGGGCGGGCAAACCCATCCCCCGCGCCTTCTCCAAAAGTTCCATCGCGGCCATGATTTTCGGTATTCCGTGGTCTGCCATCACTGCGGTCGTGGCAGGTGGCTTTTTAAATTCAATGTTCTTTGGCGAACCCAACGACCCCGTCACCATCAATGGCACTAAAACAACCATCAGCGAAGTCTCCATCTTGTTCAAAGTCGGCATGTGCGCCTTCTTTGTGCCCTTCGTAACCATCGGCATCGGTATGCTCTTTGCGCCATTGTGGAAGTTTATCATCATGACTGGCCAAACCTATGCTGTCACCACCAAGCGCGCGCTCATCATGGGCCGCATCCGCACGAAGTCTTGGCGCGCGCCCGAAATCAGCTTCATCGACCGTTGCGACCGCCGCAATGGCACCGGTGACATCCTCTTCTCCTACTCCTCCGTGAGTCAAAATGGGCATCACCCCCCTGTTGGTTTTGACAACCTCCCTGCCGAATCACTTACCCCTGCAGAAACCGCCTTACGCACGCTCCATCAAGAAGATTAATTGCAGTACATGCCCTAAATGTAAGACATCTTCTGATACATCGTGCATAAAAAAGAAATAGGTGACAGCCCTCTGTCACCTATTTTTCTTCACCTTAACCACCCATCGCCAATAAATAAATCAAGACTTTAATTGTAAAGAAAATAGCCCCAAGATACCTTAGTTCTCAGAAAAATAAAAAAAGTCTAAAAAAGTCTTGCATTTTACATTTATGTTTTGATACAATTCAACGCGTTTTCGGGCTGTTAGCTCAGTTGGTTAGAGCACTACCTTCACACGGTAGGGGTCGCTGGTTCGAGTCCAGCACAGCCCACCATAATTTAATCCGAACAGGTAACTGTTCGGATTTTTTATTGTTTTAATCTCATGTCACATCTCTTCTATCCCCTCTCAATGTTCCTAATGACACTCAATCCATAGCTCATGTGACAAAATTACCGACTCGCCTCCCACCTACTTGAATAAGACGATATTCCGTTCGAGCCGACGCATGTGACACGATTATCCACCCGCCTCCATCTACTACTGCTTATGGCACCAATCTATTAAAGGTGGCAATCCGCGTGCTGATTGTTATTTGCCCCTCTATTTGTCGCCCACCTATAGAAGAGGCTTGTCAACGTATCAATTATCACCTAGCCACCACCGCTTATTGCGCCAATCCATTAAAGGAGGCAATCCATACGCTAATTGTTATTTGTACCCCTTGCACCACCTACAGAAGCGGCTTGTCAACATCTCAATTATTATCTGGCACCTCCTCTGCTTATGTTAGCCCTCTCTAGGAGGGGCTTAGCAACCGCACGATTGCATGCTAATCCCATCAGTCATCGCACTATCTATGACATTAGCTCCTCTGCAGGGGGCGTTAGAATCTCTTCCCTCAATTCTCCGAGGCCTATGACATTAGCACCTTAGCAGCGAGGCATTACAACCTCTTCCATCAATTCTCCGAGGCCTATGACATTAACACTTCATTAGTAGAAGAACCAGCCCGTAGCAAGGTTGACGCTGCGAACAGGCCATAGCACTTAGGATTGGTAAAAAGTAGCGGATAGTAAGAGTTCCTCCCCCCCTCAAGATCCACCTGCGACCAATCAATTGGGCCGAATCATGCTTCTATGCTACTTTACCTATACCACAAAACAGGCTCGGACTAGCGGGCGACAAGGAGGTGATGCCAACCATCCCTCTTAGGCGAATAAAGGCCATTTAACCGCGTTTCTCACATCACCCGTCCAACTTCCCCTGATGTCCCTGCTCGCGCCTTCTAAGGTCATCCTCCTGACGTCTTAGACCGAATAATCCATGGAGCATCACCCCGAAGAAAGTGGCCATAGGTCTTATCAATGTATTAGAACGAATAATCATAAGAGCACACACCATAAAAGCATCACTTCACGAGAGCATCACTGCATGAGAACTTCGCCCCTACTCTTCTTGCCAGATCTCCCTGTAGCCCGAACAATAAACAATTTATGACTCGTTAGTGGCGAACTGCTTACAGCTTGAATCTCGAACCAATGACCCAAGCAGCCCCTACACACCTTCTCTCAAGTGCCACCTCCCTTAAAACATATACGAACCTTCACGATTGCAGTTAATTAGGGCGTCTCTCAAGCCCACGTTTCTCAAAGCACACACACGCAGAACAATAAAAAGAAATACACAAGCAGAATAAAAAAGAAACGCGGCTGTCCTGCCGCGTTTCTTTTTTTATCAAATCTCAAGGATTATTCCTGAGTAGCTGCACCCATGGTTTCAGCAGAGACCGTGTCCATGGTGGCATTGCCCATGCGACCGTCGGTAGCGGTCTTCAGCGGACGGCCAGCCGGGTCAACCAAACGTGCGGTGAGGAAGACGAGGAGGTTGCGCTTTTCGCTGAATTCACCCTTGGAGCGGAAGAGGAAGCCGATGAAGGGAAGGTCACCGAAGAAGGGCACCTTGTCTTCGAAGGACTTGCGGGTTTCCGTAATCAAGCCGCCCATCACCACGGTCGAACCGTTGTACACGGAGATGTAGGTGTTGATTTCGCGGACATGGAACTTCGGCTGAGGCATTTCCACGTTGTAGTAACGCACTTCAGCGCTGGTCACCACACCGGCGGTCATGCCGTACTGAATGTAAGGCACCTTCATACCGTAGTCAAAGTCGCCGAGGTATTCAACCACCTTGGGATTGACCAACATGTTGATCATCTGACCTTCCTGAGAAAGTTCAGGGACCACCTGGAGGGAGACACCCACGTCCATCTTTTCGAAGGACTGAGGTTCAACAGCGAACTTGACGGGCGGTGCATTCATCTGCACATTGTTGCCGCCGCCACCGAGAAGGCCGTCATTGTTATTGTTGCCGTTCCAGTTCTGTTCAGCTTCTTCGAGTTCGGTAATATCGAATTCGGTCGGATAGATGTGTTCGGTCACCACGCGGATGAGCGCTTCCTGACCAGGACGTGCGAGCACCTTCGGGCTAGAGAGCATGTCCGTATCAGAACGCTGTGCGAGCATATGGAGAATCATCGTCAAGTCAACGCGACCGAAGACGGCAGAGAAGCTTGCGAAGGTGTCATCCGGAGCAATCGAGCTACCAGCAAGATTGATGCGGTTAGCATAAGCAGCATCGTCACCGAGGAAGCGCATGCCGTTGTTCAACTGGCCACCATGCACTGCGACGTTTGCATCGCCCGTGCCGCCCACACCAGGACGGAAGACATTGCCATTCGCACCCACGCCACCAGCGCCATTGCCACGGTTGACGTTGCCAGAGATCACGGAGTCAGCCCAGTCAATACCAGAACCAATCGTACCCACGATGTCGCTGTTCAAGCGCCATTCGAAGCCGAGAGAGTTGAGGTCCTGCTGGCTCACTTCCACGAAGCGAGCTTCCACTTCAATCTGAGAAGGCGTCACGTTGAGGTCTTCGAGAATACCTTCGAGGATTGCGAGGTTTTCAGCGGTGTTCGTCACACGGAGCTTACCAATAGTCGGCAAGTAGGCCACCTTTGCATCGCCATCGAAGGGGACACCGAGGTCGGTGAAGACGCGCTTCAAGGTGTCGCCATCCGTCGAGGCTGCCGAGAGGCTGCCAGAATCTTCCATGCCCCAACCGCCATCACTGCTGGAGGACCCCATTTCGGTTTCCACTGCACCGAGCTTTTCCATCAAGCCAGCCATGACGTTGTAAGAACGGGTCACCATTTCGCCAGCCACGTGCGTAGCGGGAACGATCATCACGATCTTACCCTTAATCACATACTTCGAACCCGTCACTTCGCAGACCATGTCCAATGCTTCCTTGAGCGTGACCCACGGCATGGAGATCGAAGCAATCGGAGGCAAGCCAGAATCGGAGCCAGATTCAGAGGCGAAGGGATCTTCTTCAGAAGCTTCAGCGGCAGGTGCGGGCTTACCCATGTTCAACACGAATGCCACACCCTTTTCTTCCGGAGGAAGTTCCTGCTTGTCATATGCCTTAGACAATTCGGCGAAGAGGGCCACGGCATCTGCAAGCGTGCTCGGCGGACGGATGGTGAATTCAGGCAGACGGATATACTGGAGCTTTTCCATCACCGTGGCAGCATCCTTTTCGCCTTCCTTATTCACCTTGGTAGCAGCGCCCTTCGATTCGGTGGGCGTGTAAAGTTCTTCGGAGTTACGACCGAGTGCGCCAAGGGGAGTCCAGTTCAATTCCACCTGGCTAATCATTTCATCGTGAGTGGAATACTTCAACTGACGATTGCGGTCGGCATGACGACGAGCGACGCGTGTACGAAGGTTAATTGCCTCTTCGTTGTTCGGATCATCGCGCAGGATGAGTTCCAACTGATCATTTGCATCTTTGTACTTTGCGAGCTGGAAGTAAACGGTTGCACGGCGCATACGTTCCTGAATTGCCAAGCGATCGAGTTTGTACTTGTCCTTAGCGTATTCAGGCAACACGGGCTCTGCGCGAATTTCAGCAGGCTTGTTCATCTCTTCCTGAATGATTGCCACGAGTGCGGCACCCTGGGCATGACCACCCAAGTTGACGCTCTGTGCCATTTCAAGAGCTTCCTTGTAGTTGCCTTCTTCAAAGCGAACACGTGCCTGACGATATTCGGCTTCACGAATACCGATATCACATTCATTGCGGAGGGGGAGATTTTCTTCGCGCTGACGGAAGTACTTCTGAGCATCCTTATACATCTTGATTGCATCAGCGTACTGATTGAATGCCTTACCAGGAGGCGGAGGCGTGGTCATCAACTGACGCGCCTTATTCAAGCAAGCATAAGCGTGATTATCAAGACCACGATTCTTCAGTTCCATCAAGAGTGCGAGCTCATTGAACTTGTCTTCTTTTTCCGAACGAGCATCAAGCTCTTCGGTGTTCGGCTCGACATCGGCAATCAAACCCTCGCCTTCAGCAGGCTCGTCAACAGGTTCGACTACTGCCACCTCGTCAACAGGCACATCTGCGACTTCAGCCACCTCTTCGGCGGGAGTTTCAGGTTCGTCTGCAACTTCTGCCACTTCTTCCGCAGGTTCGTCAGCGGGTTCGTCTGCGACTTCAGCCACCTCTTCGGCGGGTTCATCTACGACTTCGGCCACTTCTTCTGCAGGTTCGTCAGCGGGTTCGTCTGCAACTTCTGCCACTTCTTCAGCGGGTTCGTCTGCAACTTCTGCCACTTCTTCAGCCGGAGCTTCAGGTTCAGTGTCTTCGATTCCACCCAACAACGCATCGAGATCTGCATTTTCGTCTACCGCTTCAGCCACCTCTTCTGCAGGTTCGTCGGCCACTTCCGCGACTTCTTCTGCAGGAGCATCGGCGACATCGGCGACTTCTTCTGCAGGTTCGTCTGCGACTTCAGCCACTTCCTCTGCAGGTTCGTCGGCCACTTCTTCAGCGGGAGCATCTGCAATCTCTTCCGCAGGGGCTTCTGCGGCTTCTTCAGCGACTTCAGCCACTTCTTCTGCAGCGTCTTCAGCAATATTTTCCACCTCAGCAACATCATCAGCCGAGGCTTCCTCTACGGCGACATCCTCAACGAGGTCCCCCAAGAGGGCCTCAAGGCTATCGTCATCTTGCGCGACTGCGCAAAGTGATGCCCCGGCGACGAGTGCGCCGACCATGGCAAAGCGTACAAAGTGTGTCATAGCACGTTTCTCCGCGTTAGTTGGGCTTTTGACCCTATCCAAATCGTGAGGGTAGTATAGCCCAATTCAATAATTATTTCAACACAAATTCCTCTTTCGTCGCATTTTTCTGAATGCGCACGACTTTTTTCTCGGCATCAACGCTCAAAACTGCGTATTTTTCGCCCTTTACGGTAAAGGTTTGACCAGGGGCGACAACCACAGATTCGACGCCAGGAACGTCAAATTCAAGTGTTGCGCGTTGTTCAAGCAGAGGATCGCCAGGCCATTCGGGGTTATTTTTATCCCAAATAACGGTCGTCACCTTCTTGCCATCTGCGACTCGCTTCAATTCAATCGTGGAGACATCCACAAAGCGCGTTTGCTTATGTTCACCCACCTGAATTTGCTTTTTCGGCAATTCATTGTAACGCACGAAGACAAAGCCAGTCTTACCGATTGCTTCGCCATCCTTTGCACGGACAGGCTTTGTGCCAGGATTCCCCTCTTCGTCCACCGACACGAAGGTGAGCTGATAGTGCGTCACCGTCTTTCCTTCGGCATCCTTTGTGGAGGGCAGCTGCATCTTATTCGTGGCGCGAATACGCAGCTTCGTTCCCTTGATGTCCTTGAGTGCGAAGCGGCTTTCATAACCCGGGTGCGACTTAGCATCGTTCATATCCGTCTTTGCCAAGTATTCTTCAATATTGGTAAAGCCGTCATTGTCATTATCCAAGTCAACATCATTTCCGTCCTGAGGATTGAGCTTCAACTTCAATTCTTCAACGTCCGGGATGCCATCGCCGTCAGAATCCACCGCGGCGAGATCAATTTTCTCTTCCTTCGGTTGGACCGCACCACAAAAGGCGCACTTCTCTGCACCCCATGCTATTGGCTTCACGCACTTCACGCAGAGCAAGCGACGCTCCGGCGTGCCCAGATTAGGACGATCGTTACCCTCCTGTTTCGCAAGCAACGTCGCGGCATCAGGTTTTTCAACCGTTGCGATCAAAGCCAAATCTGCGGTATTTTCAACAGGTGTCAACTGCTTTGTGGAGGGTTGTCCCGATTCAAGATCGGCATCATACTGACTGACTTCTTGTTGGAGGTTCACGCCTTTCAATACAAGGAAGCCCAAAGAAACCAACAAGATGGCCAACACCGCTACAGCGGCGAGGCGATCGTAGTGTTTCAAAAACGGAGGAAGTTGGTTAGCCATAATTGCGTTTATCCTTCCTTATTCAGCCGCTGCAGGAGCAGGTTCTTCCGCAGGTGTTTCTGCGGGGGGCACAGAGTAAACCTCAAACTTGAGGGAGACTTCCATCGGCATCGCGTTTTCGGGATCTGTAACCAAACGTTCTGCAGGTGCAGCATTCTCGAAAAGGGCGACTTCCTTTTCAGGCGTTTCGGCTTCTTCGCCCTTACGATTACGATTGCGACGCGCCGCGGTGGCACGCGCAGTCTGACGACGCTTCACCATGTCGGTCACACGCGTACGCAAATCCATCGGGTTATTGAACGAAAGATCGGTCACCACAACAAAGAGTTCATCCTCTGCGAGCATGTTCATAATCTTCGCCACGGATGCGTAATTGGCACGGAAGGTCACAGAGAAAGCCTCTGCACTCACGCCATCCTTCGCAAGCTCTTCAGGCAATTCGATACCCGTTGCGACCGGCTTCTTCTCTTCCTTTGTATTACGACGATTAGTACGACGATTATTACGACGAGAAGTGGTCTCCTCCTCTGCAGGAGCCGTCGCGGCATCAAACATATCACGCGTCACCTGCGTAATATCCAATGCGCCAGCATCCAAAAGCATGTCGCAGACATGCTCAATCACTGCGAACTGATGTGCCAAACGCGGTACATCGGCTTCCTTCGGAAGTTCACCCTTTTGCACATAACGGCCAAAGGAGTAATCCATGCCAGGTTCTGCAGCCGCAGCCTTGTTGTTGGCAATGCCATCAAAGATTTCCACGCGAGCCGCATTCTTACGCGCATCGAGACCATGAATGGTGTCGGCCACACGCGTCACGAACTGCGAGGGCGATTCACCTTTAGGATATTCCAAAGGATGCGCCAACAAAGCACGTGCGGCATCTGCCACGGCATTGTAGGTCGTAGCATCCTGTTCGCGTACATCGCGATTCGCCTTAGAGGGGTAAGGCGTTTCCGAGTAGTAACCGCGGATTTCAGAAGCGGCGTTTTCACGCGCATCATGCGCTTCATTCATCGCACCGATTTGCCCGAAGAGCAACACCGCAAGCGCCACAATAGCCGCCGTGCACCCGCCGGCAATCACGCCGAAAATGAGTTTTTGTTTAGGGTCCATTTGTTACTTACCTCCGGCTGCGACGCGTCGTAGTCGTCTTTGGCGCTTCTACGTCTTTGAGCTTAGCGGTGAGATCAAACGAGGTCAACCAATCTACGCTCTGATTAATTTTACTAATCTGAATTTCCTTTTGGTCATCAGCAAAGACGTCCTGTGCGGCCAAGCGTCCGGCAATCGTTTCTGCGATTGTCTTCCCCTTCTCCACGAGGGTCGGCTCAAGATCCTTCCACACGGAGACGGAGATATCCACGCCCTGGAGGATGTTTTCTTGACGGCGCGCCTTCAGGTTTGTAATCCAGAGACCATCTGGCACCGCCTTATCCACTGCGACGAGCATACCCATCCACTGTCCGCGACGCTTCATCAAGTTACGATAAGCCGTTGCACGCGCTTCTGCGGCCTTTGCCTTCTTGTCCACGCGGTCATAACGATCTTTTTCGTTCTGATACGCACTGATACGATCGGCGATGGTTGCTTGTTGCGTCTCGTAGGAATTCTTCAAGTTATTCACGAAGAGCCACCACGTACCCAAGGTTGCCACCATACCGATTGCGGCGAGGGCGAGGAAGGGCAAACGACGACGGAAGACCTTGCGCTCCACGATGTCTTGGGAGACCAAGTTGATTTCCACCGGGCAGGTCAACCCGCGACGCAGTGCCAAACCCACAAGCACGGGCATCGAGAAGGCATCATGGCCGAACTGTTCTGCGTCAACATGCTTCGGATAGGAGACCGCCTGGAAGGGGTTGAGGAAGTCCACCGCAATCTGCAACTTCTCTTCAAAGAAGTTCTGCATGTACGGCAACTGTGCAGAGGCGCCAGTCAACAACATCTGCGACGGTGCGCTACCGCTCTGCTGGCTACGATAGAAGGAAATCGAACGTGCAATTTCAGCATTCAAGCGCGTCATCACATTGCGAATCACCTTCGAGAGGCGATCCACATCCGGATCATCCACTGCGAAAGCGCCGCCTTGTGCGACCAAGCCACGTTCGCACTTGAAGGCCTCGGCATCCTCTGCGGAAATACCAAAGGTCTTTGCGATTTCTGCCGTAATGGTATTGCCCGCCACAGGGATGGAACGATAGAAGATGCGGTCCTGCTCCACGAACACCAAGTTCGTGCAACGTGCCCCAATATCCACCACCAACGTGCACCCATCCATTTCGGGATAGTTGAATCGCACCGCATTGTAAAGCGCGATCGGTGCCACGTCCACCACTTCAGGCTCACAACCCAGGTTCAACAATGCGCGCGTCACCGCCGAGACCAAAGCCTCACGCGATGCGACAATCATCACATGCTGTTCACCTGCATCGGGCAAGCCAATCAAAGTATGCGAGAAAATGGCTTCGCTCAAGGGGAAGGGTGCTGCTTGTTCCTGTTCGAAGCGGATCTGCTCATCCATCTTCTCTGGGCTATCCGAAAGCACCTTGATAAAGCGCGGGAAGGCCATTTGACCCGAGAGTGCCACATGGATGCGACCAGCACGAATGCCAGAGGTCGCCATCATTCCACGCAAAGCCTGCTCAATTTCCACGCTAAACGTGTCGGGGTTCTCTGCGCTGCCTTCGGGCAAATCGCCGAAAGTATAGCGCAAGAGGCCGGGTCCGCGACCGGACCTGACCTCAAACTCGGCAAGCGCAAGACGCGTCGCGCCGATATTCAGTGTTAAAATACGTTCCATAAAGTTTCCGTATATTCAGACGTACTGGAGACGACTTACTTGTTCTTCACCTGATCGTAGTACATATCGCCCACCATGATGAAGGGCGAATTCGAGCGATCGCGCAGAATGCCCTCAACCTTGGTTACCGACTTGGCCTTGTTCTGAATAGATTCCCACCAAGCAATCTTTTCCTTCTTGGGGCCCACGAGTAAACCTGCGATATCCTTACCTTCAATCTTTGCGCCACCCACAGCCTGAGTGAAGATTTCACCCTGCTGAATGCCATCAACCTTAATCTGCACAGAGAAGACGACCGGCTTACCATAGACAGCCACGGAGCTCGGCGGCACGCAGACAGCTGCATAGTGCATGCGACCAGGCGTGATGCTGGTGTAGGTCACCGTTTCGGTGAGCAACACATTCAACTGATCCGGCGATTCCCAACCAATCGCACCACCCGCCTTGTCTGCATTACCCTTCACGCCACCTGCGAGCTTCGACTGCTTCATATCATAGAGCACCGCGTAGGTGACTTCCACTTCAGGTACCACGAGAATCGGCAACTTCTTACCCGATGCGTCCGTACCAATACGCGACACATTGTAGGCCACTTCAAAGTAGTGCCATCCCTTTACGCCGTCTTTCACGTGGGAGTCTGCGTGGTTAATCTTCATTTTCCACTTTTCTTCCACCGAGGGTGCGGGCGCAAGATAGTCGCTATCGCCACCAAGAGGTGTAATTTCCTTAATTTCAATCATCTGACCGGGCTCAGACTTCCCACCACCAGCATCCTTAGCAGCGCGATTCTTTCGACCCTGCGCCAATGCTGCACCAGCGCAAATCGTAACTAACAAAACCATCATCCACGACTTCATTTTGCGGCTCCTTTCGGGCACTCTTTGCCCTATAACCATATTGACAAAAGAAAGTATAGCCGTATTTTTCACACACGTCAAGACTTCCTACACTTTTTTATCTACTTTTTAGGATACAAAATGCAACTGTGGATTACGTCAAGCCATCGCAAGCCAAAGCCCTTTTTTGATATACTTTCGGCATGAGTGAAGAGACCCCAAGGCGATTTAAAATTATTTGCTCCTACGATGGCACCGCATATTTCGGTTGGCAGACGCAACCGGGCTTCCCGAGTGTTCAGGAGACGATTGAACAAGTTTTGGCGGGCATTGTGAAGGCCCCCAAGGTGGATATCCACAGTAGCGGACGCACCGACCATGGTGTTCATGCACATGGTCAAGTCTTTCATGTGGACCTTGTCACGCGCATGACCGTCCGTTCACTCAAAATGGCACTCAATGCCAATGGACGCCTCCCGCCAGACATTCGTGCGCTTTCCGTTCAAGAGGTTGACCCACGCTTCCATGCACGCTTTGATGCCAAACGAAAAGAGTACCGTTACTACGTCTGGAATACGCGCATTTTGCCCCCAAACAAACGCCTTTACAATGCACACATCGTGCGCCCACTCGACCTTGAGGCGATGCAGAAGGCCATGAATTACTTGGTTGGCACGCACGATTTCGCCGCCTTTGCCGCAAATGCCAATCGTCCTATCGAGTCAACCGTCCGCACCATCTATGAATTTGAAGTCACCAAACGCGGCTCACGCATTTGCTTCCGCGTGCAAGGGAGCGGCTTCCTCTACAAAATGGTCCGCTCTTTAGTGGGCTTTTTGCTCCGTATCGGCAGCGGAAATGAAAAACCCGAGGCCGTGCTTCCGCTCTTAGAGCCTGGCAATCAACGCACCGCACGCGTTCCCTCTGCACCCGCCGCGGGATTAACGCTCTATCGCGTGTGGTATTAATTCTACGCGCCCCTCGCCCCTTTTGTCGCGAACGAGATTTGCAATGGATGCTCCACTCACGCCCTTAGCTGATGAAACCGCAGAACAAACCGATGCAGAGGTCTTTACCTTAACCATTGAAGGTGGCGCAGATGCACGGCGCTTAGACCAATGGCTCGCCGGCAAACTTCCCGAGTTGACGCGCTCACGGATCCAAGCCTTAGCGAAATCGGGTTGCTTAACCGATGCCGATGGACGTGTTATTTCCAAACTCTCCGCCACACCGCAGCCGGGCCTAACCTTGGTCCTTACCCTGCCCCCCGCAGAACCCGTCGACATCATCCCCGAAGCGATTCCTCTCGACATCCTCTATGAAGATGAGGATATGATTGCCCTCAATAAGCCCGCAGGTTTAGTGGTGCATCCTGCTTGCGGACATAGCCACGGGACGCTCGTCAATGCGTTGCTCTACCACTGCCCAGACTTAAAGGGAATCGGTGGTGAAAAACGTCCTGGCATTGTGCACCGTTTAGACATGGATACCTCGGGCGTCATGGTGGTTGCCAAAAATGAACGCGCCCACCATGCCCTTGTGGAGACCTTTGCCGCGCATCGCCTCACGAAAGAATACCTCGCCATTGTCCATGGTGCACCCGCACCAGAAGGTACTTTGGAGAATCTCATCGGACGTTCGCCCTTCCATCGTCAGAAGATGGCCGTGGTAAAAACCAATGGCCGCCGCGCCGTCACCCATTGGCAACGCCTCGCCTCCTTGCCCGAAGGCCTTAGCCGTGTCTGTTGTCGCATTGAAACAGGTCGCACCCATCAAATTCGCGTCCACATGGCCTCCCTTGGCACGCCCATCGTCGGTGATGCGCTCTACGGCAAGCCCGCCCTTGACCATCGCCTCCCCGTCCCACCCAAGCGCCACCTCCTCCACGCCTTCCGACTCCAGCTTCCCCATCCCATCACAGGCGCCCTGCTTGAGTTTACCGCCCCGCCTCCCGCGGACTTCTCCCCCTACCTCGCCTAACGCGTGATGCGCAGACACAAAGACCGCCGCTTACTGCTGTAAGTGGCGGTCTTTCGTTTAAATACTTTTGCCTTAACGCAAGCGGAAGGAATAACCCGAACTTAAAAACTCAATCGCTTGACGCACACGGAAGCTTACGCCATCATTTCGATCGCGATATTCCACCACTGCCGTCTTGCTCTTGCGATCTGGTTCACCAATCGTAAAATCAATCACGCGACTTGCATAACTCAAAGCATAATCGGTTTCTGCATCTGTTTCCACAAGTGCCCAGTTGTTCAACACGCCAGCCATCTGAGTTCCCCAGATATTACCCGGCGTCACAACGGCTACGCGTTCTGCAGCGCTCAATTCTGCACCCTTGTAGATGACAACACTGTTATCTGCTACACATTCACGCGCGGTATTGCCATTGCCAAAGAGACCGCCCACACCGCAGTGGGTTGTACCCGCAGGCGCAATCAATTTCGCTGTGGCGTAGAGTTCTGCGCGGCACTCTTGAATACGCACAGGTTCTGTTTCACCTTCGCTAAGCGTATAATCACCGAGATTCAGATTCCCCATGATGCCACCCACACGGCCATGACCGCTCGCAGTAATCGTGCCATAGATTTCTGCCGTGCAATTTCTCACACTGGCCGTATTTCCCTTAGCGGCAGACCAAATATCACCGATAATTGCGCCGGCAGAGTTGTTTCCCGAGACAGTGATGCCCTCCTTCACAATCACGGTCACATTCTCTACGAGCCCATTGCCTTGCAGCGTATTCACCACCGCGCCATTGGCATTCAGGTCACCCTCCACCACGATGGTCGCATCCTTAAACGTTCCTTCAAACGCACTTCCCAAAAGTGCTGCACCGCTCTTCAGCGTAATCGTATGCCCCTGACAATCCACCGTGCCCGAAAAGCCCATTGGGCGATAATCATTCGAGGTAATCGTCAAATCTGCCGTGAGCCGATATTCCGCATTACCGGTCATCATTCCCCAATCATCTGCTGTGGCAATCTCTGGATTGCTGATAAAGTCATCCGTTGGGCGAATCACAGAAGCGAGTGCACGCGCCAAAGATTTGGGATTGTCATACGAGATATCGCACTCATAACCCCAAATCATCACGCCATAGCCACCCCTACGCAGGTCTGCCCCCTTCGTGCGAATCGTATTAATGGAGTTGTAAGAATACATGTACGGTCCGTGCCAGAAGGTATCCACCGAGTCCATGTACTGCGGAAACGTGTTATAAATCCAATCATACCCCATCTGCAACCATGTCAAATTATTCCATTGATTCTTATTAGGGTCATGTTCATTCACATAAAAAGGCACACCAATGCACGACTTAATCGGCGGCAAACCTGCCCACTCCGCACAAATATTTTTACTATTTTCATGCATCCACATCGGCGAGTGACCATCCATCGTGCCATTGTCGTAAGTCATCGTATTAAAGAAGTCAAACTGCTGATGCAAACCCGCCAATTCCACTCTGCTCAAACCATATTCATTCACAGACTCGGGCAACTTATAGTTCGACATCGCCGACGAAACCATCATCCCTCTATTCAAGGCGAA
The DNA here is from genome assembly GCA_017558005.1 of Kiritimatiellia bacterium. GTDB lineage: Bacteria > Verrucomicrobiota > Kiritimatiellia > RFP12 > DVOR01 > Spyradenecus. Next base: position 88,920 of record JAFYWN010000015.1, read on the forward strand.
TAACCGCGGCTTCAAATCAGCGAGCAACTTCTCAAACCCACGCCAATCATTTGCCGACCACGGATATTCCCAGTCAATATCTACGCCGTCAAAGCCAAACTTCTCCACATAATGGATAATCTCATTGACCAAAGTCGCACGCGCCTCATCATTCTGCGTCGCCGCAGAAAGTCCGTCTGCACAATGCGCAATACCAAGCATAATACGCACAGGGCGATTCCCTCGACCATCACGAAGTCTTTCTAAAGAAGCACGGAAGGAGTCTTCGTTATATTGCCCACCTTCCCAACCATAATACATCGTGCCATTCCCATTCACACCCATGTAGAAGAAAATCACTTCAGAAACGACATCATAGTAATCATCATTCCACTGACCCGTGCGCGCCATACGATAATACGGCACCACATGACGGCGGAATTCATACATCCGCCCCGTCCCTACAGGATCTTCATCCTCCACAATGCAAACCATGCCATTCACATGCACCGCCGTAAGCTTCGCATCAATCTCAGCCCCTGGCGCCGCATCATACGCCACCCGCGCCGTCACCCACAAAATATCCCCCTTCGCAACAGTTGGATGCGGACCAGAGCCCCCATTCCAAAAGTCAAAATAGAGATCGCGCCCATCCTCGCTCACCGTAAGCGTTCCACCCGTTAATTCCGTGGCACGCACAGGCGCAAAGTAATTGACTGAGGTCTTATACAACTTAAAATTGCTCAAAATCGAAGGATCCGTCCCCTCCGAAAGCTGCACACGAATACGCCAAAAAGGCTGCGAAGCGAAGTTAAATTCCATTTTCGCGCCAATGAGCGGTTGGTCAAACGATGCATCGCGATAATACACCGCCTGCGTCTGAATCCCACGCGCAGCGTAATTCGTATTATTATCGCCCTCAATACGTGCCATCGCAAAGGACGAAACGGCGATACCCATCAAAAGGACAACAAGCATTTTTAACGTATTCATGATTGCTTTATCCTATCGCATTTCCACCCTTTTTGCAAATAAAACATTGACCCTACGTATCTCATCATTCATTTGCGAAGCCCTCAACAACACACCTTCATCTCCGCAGTCACATCCCCCGCCCTAAACACCCAAGCATCCCCTCGCAAATCTCACCATCACATTAATGCTTAAATCCCCTGGTAGTAGACACTTCAATCCAATACACCTCCCCTCGTCAAGGCCGTCCCTTCACTAAAAAACACGCAGTCAGAAATCTGACTGCGTGCAGCAAAGAGTCTCCTTATTTCCATAAGGTTCCCTCGACATAGTCTTCGTCATAATCTCCCTCGGAGAAGAAGATTTCGCCGCCATCATCAATAGTCAAAAAGAGCGTCGTCTTACCATTTGACTTTCCTTGTTCGTTATACCAAGCAACGCTCACCTTGACAGTATACTCCGATTCCGACCTTTCAGTAATAATACCTTTACCCGAAATCTCGCCAGAGGTATTATCATCAAAGTTCATAGAACCCGTTACAACGCCATCACCGCCGATTGTAATCCAAGCAAAACCATAAACAGTCACCCAATCATTCCAATCATAATAGCCGTTCTCTACGTCACCGAAATAGGTGCCAAGACACCAAGCGGGCAGAGCCGTTACAGTCATTATCATCTCAGAGGCGACCTTACTACCCGCGGACGTTGTCATCGTCAAGGAGACAGTATAAGTACCAGCCTTCGTTGGCACGCCCACAATCTGCCACTCGCCGAGCTCATTCTTCACAAGCTTCAATCCTGCAGGGAGACCCTTCGCAGTGAGAGACTTCACAGAAGAATGTGCCCAAAGACCAAGCGTGATTTCTTGACTCGGACCACCTACGTAGGCATCCATTTCTGCTAATTCCGTGGGATCGGGCAAATCGATCTCAGCAGCTTCAGCTTTAACTTCAATCTCATGCACAAAGGTCTTTACCACGCCAATCTTTGTTGTAACCGTAGCGGAAACTTTATACGACCCAACCTTCGTAGGCATGCCTGTTATAGACACAACCCCATCTACCAACTTACCTGCCTTCAAACCTGTTGGCAGACCTGCGATCTTCACCGACTTAATTTCAGATTCAGCGGCAGTAAACTCAAGCGTTTCAAACACTTGGTCGCCAACCATCATCTGTTCGGGCAAAGATTCAAGAGTCGTCTCAATCAATTCAACCTTAAACCTTGCAATGATTGAAATCGCCTTGGAGGATTCCACCCATTCCGTTGTCATCGTGTCAACATACTTTGGAGAATCCCCCAAGTCTCTTGAATTGGTTTCATCATACCACCCTAAGAAGGTGGCATACTTCGGCACCGTGGCAGTTAAGGTAAACGCCTTACCCACCAAATAAGTCCCCGCCCCCTTCACCTTACACTTATCATCCCCACCTTCAATCTTAATGGAGATGGACGGGATTTCAGTAGCCTCATAGCGTACGAGGACGAGCCCGCCCTTATTGTTGAAGAGGACCGAGTCATAGGTCCCGGGTTTTGCAAAGGACGCAGTCAAGAGCCCCTTCTTAGCATCTAACTTAACTCCCGCAGCCGCCGTAGCAAGCGTGTATCCCTTTACCATGGTTTCATCTTTTTCACCTGGCACTATGTCATTAACCTTGTTGGGTAGACAACCAATAAAGGCGCCCTTCCCCACTGTCTTAACCGTAGAGGGGAAATAGACATGACTTATCTGCAGATTGCTACACCCAGCAAAGGCATTCGCACCGATTGTTGTTACACCATCAGGGATCCAGACAGATTCAATCAACAAATCATCTTTAAACGCATTTGCCGCAATCTCCGTCACGGGCACGCCGTCAATGTCTTCTGGAATTTCTAAATCACTGTCCGTATTGTAAATCGTGCGACCTGTAATCGTCACCTTGCCCTTTGAGGCTTTATACGTCCAACGATCAATTGTCGTCATTGATGTTGGGTAACCACACCATAGGCCATTCTCAATTTCGCCCTCCCAATATTCAGCATTTTCTTCTAAATACTGGACATTCACATCAAAGTCAAGGCTCCTCTCTTCTCCGCTCCATTCATCATATTGCCATTCATAAAATCTGTAGAAATCATACGAAGGTTCGCCCATAAAGGTCATCGTCAATGGTGTTTCACTCTGATACGCAGATTCACTAATGCCATCTACACCAACAGGAATAACCACCTGCCCCTTCTTAGCGGGAATAGCAATGAGGTAATCCACGTCAGAATTATACAATACACCGTCAATAGCCTTGTATTCAGAATTCCCTGCCTCAACATCAATCGCCGTCAACTGCGAACAATTTGCGAAAACGGAAGAATCCTCAATCCATTCGCAATTCTTAGAAAGTGTCACTCTTGTAATCGCAGGCGGTATGGCGACAAGCATGAGCGTTGTTTCGCCATCCCACACGTCCCCATCAATCCAATACAACACACCACCAATAGATTTGTAGTAGGGATGGCCGGCCTCAACATCAATCGCGGTGAGCTTGCTACAATAACGGAACAAGTGGGCCCTTTCCACAATACTTACGCAATTCTTGGGGATTGTCACCTTCGTAATTGCAGGAGGTACGGCAATTGGATAAAGTTCCCCTCCTTCATCCAAATACAACACACCTCCAATGGACTTGTAGTACGAATTGCCGGCCTCAACATTAATCGCCGCGAGCTTGGTGCAATTACGGAACAAGTCGTAACCTTCTCCAAAGGATTCACAATTCCTAGGAATTGTCACCTTCGTAATTGCAGGAGGTACGGCAACGAGAGAAAGCCCCCATCCTCCTTCATCCAAATACAACACACCTCCAATGGATTTGTAGTAAGGATTTCCGGCCTCAACATTAATCGCCGCGAGCTTAGCGCAATTACGGAACAAGTCATAACCTTCTCCAACGGATTCGCAATTCTTGGGAATTGTCACCTTCGTAATTGCGGGAGGTACGGCAACGAGAGAAAGCGCCCCACTTCCTTCATCTAAATACAACACGCCTCCAATGGACTTGTAGTAGGAATTACCAGCCTCAACATTAATTGCTGTCAAATTTGGACAATCTTGAAGCATTCTCGAAAAGCCCTCACCAACCCACTCACAATCTCTCGGAATTGTAAAGGTTTTAATTGCAGGGTCAAGCACAGCCACGGGGTAACCGTCTTGATATAAAATACCACCGCGATTCTCATGCTCCGCAGACTCATCAAACCACTCTTCATCCTCATAAGGCGTCATGTTTGGCGCCATCCGAAGACCTTTCCACATTCCCTCGTTATCAATTACCCTCTCCCACTCCGCCGCATATTGGAGAGGATAATAGCCAGACGCATTTGAGTCTGAATCCCAAGTAAACGCATTTGAGTTTACTTTTTTAGGCGGTTTGCCTGCGAAATAGATTGAATAAGAATCATCCGACACGAATGCGCCTGCTTCAATTGTTGTAACCGAGGCTGGGATCTTTACCGTTGCACCACTCGCAAGAGCATAATGGAATGCCTCCCAACCAATCGTTGTCACGCCTTCATGAAGTATGACCTCTTGTAAACCCTCCTCCCATCCGTAGAAATTACACCAATCAAACGTCAACTCATCAATCTTCTTTACCGTTGATGGGATTTCAACTCGTTCTAAGTTGTGACAATATGCGAATGCAAACTTACCAATGGTCGTCACCCCTTCAGGAATTACAATTGATTCTAAATCCGAAGAACAGAAAGCTTCTTGGCCTATCTTTTTCAGCGTGTTTGGAAGTAGTACACTATAACCCTCACCTTCACAACCACCAAATGCACCTGGCATAATTTCAGTGATGCCCTGCGGTACCACTTCGGACTGAAGTGGATATGGAGCAGCAATTAGTTGTGTACCCTTCTTATTGCACAAAAATCCATTTTTGACACAAAGATTGGGGTTATTTTCAGCAACTTCAAATGAGCTAATCCCTGCACCAAGAAATACATTCCATCCATCAATCAAACAACCTTTAACGGTGGAAGGAAGGGATACCGTTAAATTCTCACTGTCATAAAACGCCCGCCTACCAATTGATGTAACACCTTCAGGAATAATTACTGTCAAATTTCTGCATTCTCTAAACGCCATGCTTCCAATGGCAGTCACAGGCATACCATTAATCTTGGAAGGAATGCTTAGTACACCTTCCGTATCCGTTGGGATTGCGGCTGTGCGTTCAAGACAGTAGTCCCCCTTGCCACCACAATGCCAGCACCCAGGCAGTGGGCTATTGAAAGGCGGGTACTCCCCACTCGGGTAGTCCCCACCACACCAATACCCAACGGCCTCACCAATAATTGTGATCTTACCACCCACAATTATGTAATTAATCCCCACATCCTCTTGCGCAGACGGTTCCCCATAAATCCAAACATCCGTATCAACGACAGTTCTCCCATTCTCTTCATACTCATCTTCAAAGGTGTACACCTCCAATCCGTCTGGCAAACCTTCTGCCCAAGCGTAATAATACGAATCACCTTCTTCAATTTCAAATACTCTTGTGTCATATAGACCTTCCTTTACAGCCCCAAGCAATGTAGGAGTCTCCTCCACGGTCAACCGAGCTGATGCCATAAACGAATAACAAAGCGCAAACGCTAACAATAGTAACCGTTTCATCTTTCCCACCCTTTCAATACCCAAGTCAAAATCATACCTCAATCGTTTTTTGCCAACACAATTCATCATGTCAACATTATTAGTATAATCCCCCATGCCTTAAAACGCAACAACTTTAACGCCCTCCCCACCCTAAAACCCAAACACGCCTGCGGACGTGGGACCTTTCCAGACGTGATGCAGTCACACACCATCTCTAAAATCCACCACCTTCAAAATCTCACCTTTATGTCAATATTCACGTTTACACCTCACCTCGTCAGCACATCCCGCCCCTCTCACCTGTTTATTCCCTCTTTTTATCCTCTCCCATTTAGAGAACACAAATGTTGAAATTAAAACTTCAGATTAAGTCGCAGGCAATGCTCGATGAATCCATGCCATCAAGAGATTAACCGCATCTTCTTGTTGGCGGAGTGTTAATGGTTGACCTTGCGGGATTCCCCACCACTTCTCCATGCACCCCCGACAACACATTGCCGTGGCATGCATCGCTTTAAACACAGGATGCCCCCGCATCGGCGTCTGCCGACCGTCATTTAATGGATACGCAGGGGCTAAACGCCCTCGAACAAAATCTGCGGCGTGCGCTTCAATCACACCCCACCCAACCCGTTCAATGTACGCACAATCTTCGGCCGTCAACTTAAATCGACTCCGAAACTTTGAACGTCCCAAACATGCTAACTTCTCCTCAATCGTCATCTCTCCCCCTCACCTTTATCATATTAAGCACACCCTCGTCACATTAAGTTTAAATTCTCTTTCTCTCACGCACACTTACAGTTCAGCTTTTCTTTTCCAAATGCGCGCGGCGCATGTGTGGCCTCGCGCTATCGCGTAAAATGGCAATGTGCCATATTGAAAACAGTTGGGCCATAGATTTTCAACGTAGGGCGTAGTTACGCTTCGCGTTTATTTCTTTTGGCGATAGTCTTTGAAGAGGGTTTCAATGTCAATTTCAGAGTTGGGAGGCGTGACGGTGAGAGTGTAGGTGCCGAGATGGCTCCAGATTGGGGAGAGGGCGGCAGAAAAGTCATTCGCAAGTTCGGCGGCATCTAAGAGGTGTTGCGCTTTGAGCTCGTCCATGAGTTGGTGGGCTTCGGCGGCTTCATCTACACCAGGATCGTGGGCGGCGTCAGAGGCCAATCGCGCGAAGGCGGTCTTCTTACTCACCAATGTCTTCCTTTCGCCAAAGGTATCAATGGAGAGGAGGCGTACCGATGGCAAGGTGATTGTAATACGCCGATTCGCATCATCCACCACAATGTCCTGCGAGGCGATTTCCGAAAGATCAAAACCGAATTTCAACGTATAGACCGTCTCCATCACGAAGCTCTCGTGCATGGACTCTTTAACCGTCAACACCTTCCACTTGATTTTGCGCGTGGCAAGTTCGGCGATTTGTTTGTTTTCAAGCAGTTCACAGGCAATTTTGCTCTGGGTGGAAAGCAGTTGGGCCAACCACAGTTTAACGCAGTCCAACTCCATTAAAAGGGTTGCGCCGGCATAGAGCGCCAAAAGAACAATACCGTAACGCAAGATTTCACGAAGTTTTTTCAAGAATTTACGCATTGAGAAACCCAATTAATACTTGTAGCAGAAAAACATCATGGCCAACGTCAACACGATGAGCAAGACAATCAAGAGGCGACTGCACCAAAACAACTTTGTCCACCGATACCATTTCATCGCTTATAAAAATCCTTTCCGCATCACTTAGCACGACGCCGCCATGATTACCCACATCAACCACAGCATCGCTGTAACCCAATGCGAAGCCGTAACCGCACAGCCCTTAACCCATCGCCATTTACCGCAAAGACTCATCACAAAACCTGTTAGACTCACCATTGCCAATCCACCATATGCCACACCGATGACGATGGGTTCAATTTGGTCATACGGACATCCGCAAAAGTCTAAAAGCCCCGCGAGCGTTGGGAAACAGAAGGGCAAGAGGAGCGTGGGGATTAAACCAAGTAAAAACGCGTGTTTACAAAACACCCCCGTAAGTAATGGCGAGAAGATTGCAGTCATGATAAGCAAACATAAGTCAAGACGACAATAGACAATCATCCCTATCAGGAGGCAAAACAAGAGATAGGGCACCAGTAAGATTGCTAAAGCAACCCCAATCCGTTTCATTACCTCACTTCGATGCTGCATTTTCGGATTTCACCTTTTAACCTTGAGCGAATGTAACGATGTAAACCGCACGCGCCATCAACTCCAAAAAAATAAACAGATTGACGCAGTCATGACCACACCAATCTGTTTAAGCGTAACTTAATAACCCTGCAAATCAATCATTTGGAGACTTCAAACGTGCGCATACGAGGTTGCTTCATCGCCGCCTTACCCTTACACACCGGGCACATATGACGGAACTTACGCGAATTCTTCTCCTTGTGAATTTCTGTCCAACAGCACGCCATATCCTCTAAAGTGTCATCTTCCTTTGCGTTGAGCATCTTTTTGACCTCAGGCAACACTTCAGACCACCCAAACTCCTCTGCGCCATCCACTAACGCCGCGTATTCCTGCTCCTTACGTTCACGCTTACGCTTTGCCTTGTCTTCCTTGTTGTTATTCTTTTTGCCGTACATATCATTGTAGTTGCGATTCGAGTCGTCATCCTCTTCCTTCTCTTCCTTGACGGCGTGCTGCTTATGATACTTATCATTAAAAGCTTTGAGTTCCTTCACCTCTTCATTGAAGTAAAGCACATAACGCGTACCATCGCAAAAACCACACGGCTCCATCAGGTTGGTGCGCACCGTAATTGTATCCCCTGCCTCCAGCGAATCCCACACCTCCTTTGGAGAGGCAGGTGTCACCTTTGCGTCTTTCTCCAAGAGTTGCACCATCTTGCCATTTTCAATCTTACGCGTCTGTACAACTTCACCCGCTTCATTCTTCGCGTAAAAACCCGAAAAGACCGCCTTATAATTCTTCGCAAAGAAATCACGCGTTAACTCTTCGGTCTCATCAGAAGCCGCGCCCTTCCGCATTTCCTTCTGATACGCCTGAACTGCCGCCTTCCCCTCCATATGGCGTTTACCCATCTTCATCTCAGCGGCCGATGCCGTCAGCACCGCGAAGCAACCCAATCCTGCGAAAAACAACTTCATCATCACATTAATTCCTATCTTTTCATCCAAAAAGCAAACGAAGGCCATTTGACCACGGATTACAGTATAGCGCGCCAACCCACCTAAGGTCAACTAAAAGCATTCACTTCAGTAGAAAATATATTGATAAAAAATAAGTGGGCCGGCGAAACGGAATCGCCTGCCCACTTACCTTTTCAATCAACACGCTTCAGTAGAAAAATAACCTCAATCCACGTCCCGTTTGGATATTTCATCCCACGCCGCTTTCCGCTTTTGAATGCGCCGTTCAGCACTATTGATTACTTCTCTACGATCATTATTGAAGTGACGCATTAAAGCAAGCGCTGCATCAATGTGCGCCGGAAACATCCCTTGATCCAACGTATCAAAGGCGCATCCCATGCACATTCCATTACACCGCGCACACTTTTTAGCCACAATCTGCCGCACCGCCTCCAAATGGTCAATAATCGCATTGTTCTCATCTAACCGTACCTGCTCAATCGTTTCCATAACCAATTTCTTTCTTAGTCTTTCAAATTAATGACATAGGAGAAAAACAGATTAACTTAATCTTCCAGAACCATTCGCCCTAAGTCTTTTCATTCTTTCGCGATCTTTCACAATTCTTTCCATTTGTTCTAAGTTCTTTCGCTTCAAATCCTCAATTTCTGCGTTATTCATTGGCTTTGGTGAAGGTACGTATTTGCGTTTCGGATTATACTTTTTAATATTACTACGCTTCTGAATATTACATTTTTTACCTACCGAATTTTCAGCCGATACTTGTCCAGACAATCTAACACACTTTTGTACACTTCTTATTTCTCCTGTTGTCCAAATTAAACCATGCACTTTCTTCTCATGACGAGCTAGGTGTTTCGTCTTTATAGGAATTCCACATTGGGGGCAGGTCGTCCATTCTTCGACTGAAGATTTTACGACAGCTTGTGGAGTGTTTTCTTCTTTTGGCTTCACGAGGTATTCCTCGCCCCCCTTCACACGACGATGCTCCTCGTACCCCTTTACGCGGCTTTGAAGTATTTCAAGCTTCTGAATTAAAGAAGACAAGTCTTCTCGACACTGTTCAAACTTTTCTAAAAGAACATACGATTCATTCCTTACAAGTTGAGAAATCATTATTTGTGACTCAAGAAATTCTCTGCAAGACGTATTTGAAATAGACTCTAGGTATTCAACATCTGCATCTATTTCCTCCTTATCTTTTTGCAACATTACTTTCTCTTCACTGATGCATTCATCTAATTCTTTTAGCTCTTCTTTATATCTTCTTATTTCCTTTGCCACCTTACGTTTAAAGGTCTGAAGATCACTTCGCAGTAACGCGGCTTCTTCGTCTCCTTTGGCTTTAAAAACCGATGCCCTCAATCCCGTTTCTTTAACCTCAATATCTTTGACATTCTCTTTAAAATGCTTAATAATCTCTAAAGATCTCTCTAACATTTGCTTTCCCAACATCAATAATGTTGAGCTATAATGTAATATCTGTATTACATTTTGGCAATGCTTAACCTCAGGCATTTCCGTAGCATCCAAAAACAATGACTTAAAGAAATTCATCCTCTCGTGATTACTCATTTCTATTCCCCTTTCTTACTTTTCAGCGAATTTGTCGTTGAGGGCTTGACGGAGTTTTTTGAGGGCATTGCGTTCGATTTGTTGGACGCATTGACGGGAGATGCCGTACTTGTCACCCAGGGCTTTAAGTGTCCATGCCTCTCCCTTTGAGAAGGAATAGCGCTTTCTCAGGATATCAACTTCGCGTGGTGTGAGTTGCGCCAGGGCATCGTATAAAGCTTCAAGCAGGGGTTCCAATCCGATTTTCTTAATTCAAGACTCCTCCACGTCCATTCTCACGAAGGCGTCTTAATTTAAGTGTCAATTTTTTATTTTCTACTAATTTTGCCTGATTCCTTTGCTTTCGCTGTTCAATCTCATTAGCACTCATACCATTTAACTCTGTATTTAATCCATCATGAATTTCCCTAATATGTCTTTCAAGTTCCTCCTTCGTAGTGTAACTTAAAGAACAATACTTGCATTTGTGTGATCTTTCAAATTCAAGTCGAAGTTGTTGAAGGCTCGTGTTCATGATTGGACACACAGAGTGACAACTGTCTTCATCTACCTCCTCTCCATTTTCAACAATTTCATTTAATAAATACGAATACACATGTAAAAGCGTTTCTTGCATCTTTTCAAATGCAGTGTGATTCTTTTTAGAACTAGCATCCATGTACGTCTGCTTATTCAGTTCTATCATCAATGAATGGCCTTGATAATCTACAGGAGCAATCGTATTGGAATAAGGGATATTTAATGCCACCCGATAACCAGCCTCTTCAAAAATATCTTTCACATTATTAATCACCGTATCACTTGGTTTCGTCGCATCATCATTAATCCCAAGGCAGACATCTATCTCTGGATTTAAATCCGCAGGAAACGAGTGACAATCAATAATTAATGGTTTCTCTCCTAGTGCAACAGCCTCAAGTAGTTCCACTCGATAACGAAACCAAGCCGCCAAATACTTATTCCATTGTTGCGAAGAAACCTCTTTTACTACCCCACCCTTTTCTGCTAAACGAAAAGCCGCAATACGATCTACCTCCCCTTTTAAGCGCTCTGCATCTACTTCAATGCGCGAATAGGGGAATTTTACACACGAGATTCTTTCGTGCCTCACATCAAAAAGTTCATCTGTATACCAATCTGTCCATCGTGCCACTTCCATTCGTACCTTTTCGTTTTGAGAAAGTTCATTAAACGAAAGTTTGCTCACCGCATGGGGAACCGCTAAAACAAGATTTGTATAAACTTCACCACCTGCAAGTGTTCTCCATCGTGCAAAAGCCTCTTGAGCTTCACGTCCTATTTTCTCGCATTCTTCTTCCAAAATATGCACGAAATCCACCTCGACAGTTTTACAATTTTGGATAATACTTTCGGCAGTATTGGGCAACAAATACATATATTTTTGTATATAAAGCCTAATTTTTTCTTCAAGAAACGTTTTAAAATCCCACCCTTTTCTCGCATATAAGGCACAAAGCCCTAATACGGCTTCGCGATCTTCTATTTTCTTCACCAACGCATCATTAAAATAATTTCGATTCTCAAAAGTACGCACTTCGCCATACTTAATAAGTCCTGCCGAGACAGCAATCTGATACGTATTTGAAGCTTCTCCATTCTCTTTGAGCATCAAGCAAAAGGTCTTTTTAGCCCGTCCGTTTAAGTTCATTACCCCATCCTTAAAATCAGGCAGCTTATTACTCATCTCTATTCCCCTTTCTTACTTTTCTGAGAATTTATTGTTGAGGGCTTGGCGGAGTTTTTTGAGGGCGTTTTGTTCAATCTGGCGAATACGTTCGTGAGAGATGGCATATTCTTCGGCAAGATCCCGAAGTGTGCGATGGTGTTTTTCGCTATAACGCGCGAACAGGATGTGACGTTCGCGCTCAGAAAGAATGGGCAGAATATCGTAAAAAGCTTCAAAAAGTTCTTCAAGACTAAATTTCTTAAAATCAATCTCTGGTGTTTTCGCCTTTTTAATCCGCTTCTGTTTCTCTAACGGTTGTTCAACCGAATGTGACCACCTCTCCGATACATCTCTTGATGAGAATGGAGGCGGTGTAGAGAATTTATAGCGAATATTTGGCACATCCGCACAAGACGACTCCTCCTTACACTCTTTCAAAACGATTGGCTCCATGGGCTCATCGTATGAAACGTCTTCAAGGGTGATAACTTGAGTCAATAATGGAAGGAGATTTAGTTCTTCAGAGGTCAAACGCATACTATTCACCTTTCTATTATGAATTGTAGAACAAGGGGTATCATTTGTCAAACGTCTTAGAGGTAGTTTTTACCCCTAAGACGCCAAATAATTTTCCCCTTATTCGACTCGTCCTGTAAGACGTTTCCTTGCACGGCGGTAACTCACACGATGGTTACATTCCGCCATGCACAAGTTAATTCCTTCTTCGCACGCATCAAAAGAGAGGGAATCTTCTACATCAATTCCGAGATTATGCGCTTCTGCGAAGTGGTCTACATTCGCGCCAAAGTACAGAAAATCCCAACCATGTTTTTCTTGGAGCGTCTGAATCATGCGCTTCACAATCGGTTGCGTATACGTGCGGCTGCTATTTTCTTCGCCATCTGTGATAATAACAACAATCGTAGTTCCTGGGCGTTCCGCATCGGGCAAGGCGGCCTGACGTTTACAAATGCGCTCAATGGAGGCCCCCACAGCATCTAACAATGCCGTACCTCCAGCAGGCGTATAATTGCGTCGCTCCAATTCGTTCACTTCAGCAATAGGCTGCGACTCATACATCGTAACCATTTGCGTATTAAACAATACGGTCGAAACCACAGCATCGCCCTCTTCGGCACGCTGCTGCGCAATCACCTTATTAAAATTAGCGACCACGGCCTTCTCCGTTTCCTCTCCACCCATAGAACCGCTTTGGTCAATCACGAAGAGAATCTCAGCAAGACAATTCTTATTTGGCTTCTCAAGCACAGGCAGTGCATCAACTGCACAAATCTTCCGCTTATTTAAACGCTCCTTAAGAAATCCTTTTAACTCCTGACAGTCTTGTTCATTCCCACTCGCAACAAATTCAGTTACCAAATCCATCAATTGGGGCTCAACAAAACCAGCAAAACCTCGTAAACGACTCGGATCACCCATCTTTCTCATCTTTTTATCCTTTCACTTTAACAACAAACAACAATCACGACTTCTCACCTTAACAAACATGATGCATCATGCTTTTCCTCCTTTGGGTTATCCACTACTGTCGATTGTTTCATAGTCTTAAATGGATACCATTTACGGTGATAGTACTGAAACGTAGAATCAATCGTCTCAAAAGACTCAAAGTTTTCAACAGGGCATGTGAAAAAAGTTTCGTAATCATGCCCACTCTCACATTCGGTGTAAATTACACAAAAGGCAAACCCTTCCTTTTCACTTTCCGTCAGTTTCCCTTTGGTTTCTTCAATCACCTCAAATACACGACAAATTTTGCTAGACATCACCCCTGTATTTGGATACGCTCCCCAAGCGCATCCATTTAAATGTAACCAAGGATTATCATAAAGTTGTTCCATTGTGCGCATAATCTCACCCACAGACAGTTTACTATGCGTGTAGCGACTCACAACTGCACAAAAGGGCCCCCACCAGCGATTACGATCTGCATTTGAGCATCCCCATGAATCTTTTCCCTCAAGATCCACACCTTTCATCGCAAGATAACGCAACACTTCTTCTGTAAATTCTTCGTTTGTCATATCTGCTTCCTTCTTCGCAATTCAAAACTAAAGGCAATCACAAAACTTACACCTCAAAACGTGCCTTTAACGCCTCAAGTGTAGAGCGCTCCATTTCTTCTCCCGTAAGCGGGAAAACACCCTTTTCTGCCAAATACTGCGCAATGCGTGCTGCCGCCGCCATTAATGTTTTATGAGAAAGATCAAGACGTGTAGCAAGCTCACCAATTTCATCCAGCGAAATAATCAAGCCATTATCTAGATCAAGATAATTCCATGGGCAAACATAGCTCTCATAGACAATCTTGTATAAGTCTTCCACATCTAACAAGCGAAGTTTCTTCACGACCTCTGCTTCAATACCAACACACCACGCTAAAAGCGGATTTTGTGCAATGAATTCATTGAAACGCGGTTGCCAGGCTTCATACAGATACGCCACCTTCTCCGTATTCGCCTCCAATGCTTCAATACCGCCCAAATCTTCAATTAATGTTTTACTCACCTCTTTCACATCCGGTTCATGGTCATATCCCTTCATTTCACACAAGGTCACCCCACCCCGCGTCTTCTCTTCTTCCTTACGTAATGCAACCATTCGCGAGGCCAACTCCTCATCCTCCCATGGGCAATACGTCTCAATACACATTGGATTCATCTCAAAGCCTCGTCCACGCGCTGGTGGAATTGTCAGTAATGACGTCACATGGTAGGAATACGTATAAAGCGTTACAAATGTAAATGGAAAAGACTCCCCATTTTCACCAAAATCCTTCTGTTCTAAATCAACGCAAATAATCCACTTGTCCACAGGATGCGACTTACCCATCACACTCATTGAGCCCACCCGATGAAAACAAATCGAGGCACCTCTGAATAACAGTGACTTCAAATACGTGTACGCATGTGAGACTCGCGTCAACAAAATCGGATTTTCAGGTGTCAAGCCATATGTATCCCAATCAATCTCAAGATACTCCTTTTCAAAAAAAGCATCCACCTTCTCTGGTGGCATCATAGGAGGCGTATAACGTAAAAAACGTTTTCCTCCATTTGGCGACGGACGCCCAAAAAGTGGCTTGAGCGCCTCCATAACCTCCTCCTCAAAACAAGGCAACTCAAAATAGGCATATCCCGCTTGATTAATCCCCTCGTAATCCCCATCATAAATTGAAGTGTACAATTTTCCCGACAAGCAAGGTCCCTTTTTACCCTCGGCTGGTGCAAAGCCAAAAGAAAACCCAACTGGATGATCAATCAAATTGCCATAAACCGCATTCTTACGAAGCGAACCCAAGCGTACCTGTTGCAACACATCATCTGCAAAGCGCTCCATTAGACACTTCATTTCACTATACAATTCCTGCCCCTCACGATGCTCCATATCAGAAAGTATGGACGCATCATAAAGCGCACACATCCGCTTCGCATCATCAATCGTAAACATAACGATACCCTTTCGTTTAAACTCACACTCAGACGCATTCAAAAACGCTGAACATCACGTCAACATTTTTAAACACGCCTCCACTATATAGCGCTTCTTTGTGGTTTTTCGTGGAAAATTCTTAAAAAATCGCAACACCTCAAAAACCAACAGCCCACAAAAAAGCTGAAAACAACCTAAAAAACACCCAAAACAAAGCAACAAACACCCAAATCAACCAAAAAATATTTTTAACTTTTTTCACCCACCCCCTTGACAAAAAAACAGACAACCTTCAACACCGCCTCCTTTTCTCCCCTTCTTTTCTTACGCCTCACCTTTCTCCTCACTCCTCTCTTCCCACTCCTTACTCCTCACTTCTCTCTCACCACTCCCCCCGTGAGCACCAGTAAAAGCATTCGCAGGATGCGTAGCGTGCAGGACTCAGTCCTGCCGCGGGGCATGGGGCTGCGCAAGCCCCACATTTTCCTCCCCTCTCCTCACTTCTTACTTCTCGCCACTCACACAGCCCTACGGCGCAGGCACCCCTTTCCTACCGCCACAGGCGGGTTCATTCGCTGCAGGCGTTCCCACAAAAAGAAAAGCCTGCGCTTTCGCACAGGCTTTTCGGGATCGGATAAGGGAAACCTTACTTGATTTCAACCTTAGCGCCAGCCTTTTCAAGAGCTTCCTTGATCTTGGCTGCTTCGTCCTTGGCGATGCCCTGCTTAACAGGCTTCGGAGCGCCTTCGACGAGGTCCTTAGCATCCTTGAGGCCGAGGCCGGTGATGGTGCGGACTTCCTTGATGACGGCGATCTTGTTAGCGCCAGCTTCAGCGAGGATGACATCGAATTCGGTCTTTTCTTCAGCGGGAGCAGCAGCAGCGCCAGCGGCAGCAACAGCCACGGGAGCAGCGGCGGAAACGCCCCACTTTTCTTCGAGAGCCTTAACGAGGTCAGCGATCTGCAGCACGGTCATGCCGGAGAGGGCGTCAATGATTTCTTCCTGGGTCATGGTATTCTTCTTTCTTTGTTTGTGTAACCGCCCAAAGTCTAAGCTTTGGAAGGAGGGTGTCTCAGGCTACGCGGCGAAATAGAGCGGCTTCACCTGAGACGGTTTTACAACACGGCTGTTTAGGCCGCAGGGGTGCCGTCGGGAGTACCTTCGGCGGAAGCGGGAGCGCCACCTTCGTTCTCCTTGTCCACCTTGGCCTGCAACACGCGAGCCATCTGGGAGGCGGGAGCCTGAAGGGTGCCGAGCAAGCGAGCCTGCTGGGCGGCGAGAGAGATGAGTTCGGAGAGGGTGGTCACTTCAGCGGCGGAAATGACATTCTTCTCCATGAGACCTGCCTTGATGGAGGCCTTGTCGTTCTTCTTCACGAAGTCAACCACGGTCTTAGCGGTGTCAGCGATATCGCCGGTACCGGTGATGACAGCGGTGGGGCCAGTGAGGATGCCTTCGGGGAATTCGATACCCTGATCAGCGGCGACCTTAGCGATGAAGGTGTTCTTGATCACCATCATTGCGGCGCCCTTGGAGGCGAGCTGAGCGCGCAGATCAGCGATCTGAGCGACGGTCAAACCGCCAAAGTTGATGAGGAAGGAGAATTCCTTGCCGGAGATGAAATTGGCGACTTCGTTGTAAATCGCGACGACTTCGGGGCGTTTCTTCTGATTGGACATGGTGTCTTACTCCTTCACGATAACGCGCACGCCGACGCCCATGGTGGGGCTGATGGTGCAGCTACGGATGAAGATGCCCTTGGCAGCTGCGGGACGTTCGTGTTCCACAGCGTCAATGATGGCGCGGATGTTGTCGACGAGCTTGTCAGCTTCGAAGCTGAGCTTACCAGCGGGAACGCAGACGTTACCGGTGCGGTCCATGCGGAAGTCCACCTTACCTGCCTGAGCAGCCTTGACAGCAGCAGCGACGTCATCGGTCACGGTGCCAGTCTTGGGGTTAGGCATCAAGCCACGGGGACCGAGCACACGGGCGACGGTACGCACCTGCTTCATTGCGTCGGTGGTAGCGATGGCAACGTCAAAATCGACCCAACCACCCTTCACCTTTTCGATGAGATCGTCGAGACCCACTGCGTCAGCGCCAGCGGCCTTAGCAGCGTCAGCCATGTCGCCAGCGGCGAACACGATCACGCGGACGTGCTTACCAGTGCCGTGGGGCAAGTGCACCACGCCACGGACGGCCTGGTCACTCTTGGTGGGGTCTGCGCCCAAACGGAAGCCCACGTCGACGGTTTCGTCGAACTTGGCGCCGGGATGAGCCTTGATGAAAGCGACGGCTTCTTCGAGGGAGATGGCAGCCTTAGGTGCCTGCTTGAGCGCGTCCTGGTACTTCTTGCTATGCTTTGCCATGATGCTCAAACTCCTCAGTCAATGACTTCAACGCCCATCTGACGGGCGGTGCCTTCGATCATACGAGCGGCAGCTTCAGGATCGGTAGCGTTCAGGTCATTAGCCTTGATCTTCACGATTTCGGCAATCTGAGCGCGGGTGATCTTACCAACCTTTTCAGAGTTGGGCTTGCCAGCACCCTTAGCCACGTTAGCATACTTCTTGATGAGAGCAGAAGCGGGCGGGCTCTTAAGGATGAAAGTGAAAGAACGGTCAGCGTAAACGGTGATGACCACGGGAATGATCATGCCGCCCTTGTCCTGAGTCTTGGCGTTGAATTCCTTACAGAACGCCATAATGTTCACACCCTGGGAACCCAAAGCGGGGCCGACGGGCGGTGCGGGATTTGCTGCTCCAGCAGGGATCTGAAGCTTGATCATCCCGGTGACTTTCTTAGCCATGGTAATGGTCCTTTTGTTTTATGTCGCGCTCCCGGGGATCCTAACCCGGTCCTGACGCACGACCGTCAACGTGACACTGTAAGACAGCGAGAGGGCGTTAGACGCCCTCGGGGTGGTCGGTGATACGTTCCACCTGCCAGTATTCCAGTGTAACAGGGGCGCTGCGTCCGAAGATTGAGACGGAAATCTGCAGTCGTCCGCTGTCAGGATCGATTTGTTCAATCGTGCCGTTGAAGTTCATGAAGGGCCCTTCATTGACACGAACGGTTTCTCCAACGTTGAAGTTCACCTTGAGGCGAGGTTTCTTCGCTTCTTCAGCAGACTGACGACGGAGAAGATTGTCGGCTTCAACATCCGTAATCGGGCGCGGCTTCGTGGTGGTGCCACCGAGAAAACCGATGATGCCAGGGATTCGCTGGATGAATTGCCAGAGGTCTTGATTGATTTGCTTGTGTGCAGCATCGGCATAGAGCGCCATACGGACGATCACATAGCCGGGGCACACCTTGCGCGTAATCATACGCTTCTTGCCTTCTTTGACTTCCATGACTTTCTCAACGGGGACAACCACGTTGAAGTCATTGAGCGTTTCACCCTTGGCGGGATCAACGGGAATATCGAAGTAGTCGCACATACCAGCGGTACGAGCCTGAGCGACGATTTGGCGCTGCGCCTTTTGTTCCTGACCGGTGAGGGTCTTCAGCACATACCATTGCTTCTGCATTTCGTCGTCCATTGCGAACTCCTTCCGTCAAAAAGGCGATTCTTAGCCCAACACGATGGCTAAGAATCTCCGGATAACTTCATCGCAAAACATGATCACGATTGCGAGCAAGACGATGAAAAAGATAACCACGAGCGTAGAATCCACGAGGTCACGGCGGTTCGGCCAGTGAATACGCTTGCCTTCCAACGCAACTTCAGCGAGAAATTGTCTAATCTTCTGCAACATGGCTTTTTGATCCGGTTTTATGGCAGGGTGGGAGGGATTCGAACCCCCATTGGCGGTTTTGGAGACCGCAGCTCTGCCATTGAACTACCACCCTATTGGCAAATGGGTCCGCTGACCTTACTTGGTTTCGCGGTGAAGCGTGCGCTTCTTTTCGAAGGGGCAGAACTTCATGAGCTCAACGCGCTCGGTCTGCGTCTTCTTGTTACGTGTAGTCGTGTAATTGCGGCGCTTGCATTCGGTGCAGGCCAGAATCGCGAGTTCACGGGGCATTTTAAGATCCCTTTCTTCTCGTTCTTGTAAAAGGATCCCCGGGCTGGGGCTAACCCAGCCCCGGGGATTCGCTGTTCACAGGAAGAGAACTTACTTGATGATGGAGCTCACGGTACCAGCGCCGACGGTCTTGCCGCCTTCACGGATAGCGAAGCGCATCTTCTCTTCGAGAGCGACAGGAGCGATCAGCTTCACGGTGATGCTGATGTTGTCGCCAGGCATGACCATTTCGGTGCCCTCGGGGAGGGTGATGTCACCGGTAACGTCGGTCGTGCGGATGTAGAACTGAGGACGATAGCCCTTGAAGAACGGAGTATGACGGCCGCCTTCTTCCTTGGTGAGGACGTAGACTTCGCCGGTGAACTCGGTGTGAGGAGTGATGGAGCCGGGCTTAGCGAGCACCATGCCGCGTTCCACTTCTTCCTTCTTGGTACCACGGAGCAAGCAACCAACGTTGTCGCCGGCCTGACCCTGGTCGAGGAGCTTACGGAACATTTCGACGCCAGTCACGGTGGTCTTCTGGGTGGGACGAATACCGATGATTTCGACTTCTTCACCAACCTTGATGGTACCACGTTCAACACGGCCGGTCACCACGGTGCCACGACCTTCGATCGAGAACACGTCTTCGATCGGCATGAGGAATGCCTGGTCGACGAGGCGGACAGGATCGGGGATGTAGGAGTCGAGGGTGTCCATGAGCTCGGTGATGCACTTGCAAGCTTCGTCATCAGCGCTCTGGGCCTGGGTAGCGGGATAAGCGCAACCACGGACGATGGGGGAACCTTCGTAGCCATACTTTTCGAGAAGTTCGGCCACTTCCATTTCGACGAGGTCGAGGAGTTCAGCGTCATCGACGAGGTCGATCTTGTTCATGAAAACGATAATTTTGGGCACGCCGACCTGACGAGCGAGCAACACGTGTTCGCGGGTCTGGGGCATCACGCCGGTATCAGCAGCGCAGAGGAGGATTGCAGCGTCCATCTGAGCAGCACCGGTGATCATGTTCTTATCATAGTCAGCGTGGCCGGGGCAGTCGACGTGTGCGTAGTGGCGAGTGGGGGTGCAGTATTCAACGTGAGCGGTTGCGATCGTCACGATCTTCTTCGCGTCACGACGGCCTGCGGATTCGGAAGCCTTAGCCACTTCGTCGTACTTGATTTCAGCAGAGAGGCCCTTGAGAGCCTGCACGTGGGTGATAGCTGCGGTGAGCGTGGTCTTACCATGGTCGACGTGACCGATGGTACCAACGTTGACGTGGATCTTATCGCCGCGCTCGAAGTTTTCTTTTGCCATTTTCTCTTCTCCTGTGAACAGAAGGGGTGAGTGTTAACCTGTGTTTATGGAGCCTACGAACGGAATCGAACCGGCGACCTCTTCCTTACCAAGGAAGTGCTCTACCTACTGAGCTACGTAGGCACAAACGCGCCCTATCGGGCACTTTTGCGTCCCTCAGATACCTGTTGAAACAACACTTATCCGAAGAAAGTCCTGCAACTATACCACACCCTCGGGGTGAGAGTCAAGTATTTTTGTTGCGCGGGAAATTATGGAGCCTACGAACGGAATCGAACCGGCGACCTCTTCCTTACCAAGGAAGTGCTCTACCTACTGAGCTACGTAGGCGCAAAACGGGCGGTAAGATAACAAACCCTCTCCCTTGCCGTCAAGTAAAAAAATAAAAAAAGAAAAATTTTTTAATGTTTTCCCCTTTTCTGCGTAGCCCTAAAGGTGCACCTACACATCCATATTTGCAGAGACGAGGCGCCTATTGATTAATTCTCGGCGGGATTTGCGGATGGGAGGCTGCGTTCACAAAACCTGCACTCAACGCACCTATTCATCACTTGCACACCTTTTCATTAAATCTTTTCGCGCAGCGTTTCGCGGTCCCTTACGCGATAGCATTTTTATTTCACACGTCCGCGCCAACCTAGTGCTCCCGCTTCTGTGCATCGTGCTATTTTTATTCACTTCCTTCTGCACTGCTCCTCTTTGCGCAATCTGCCACCGCGCTTCCTACTATTAATAATAGGTAGGGAGCAAGTACAATCAATGCGGCCCACCCTCCTCTCTCGCGCAAGTAACTTTTACGTTATTTCATAGCAGATTCAAGAGGATTCACTTAAGAATAATATCGGTCAAATGTATTCTACATGGCGCTAAAATTCCGTATAATCATTGTCAGCTTAATTCCTGTCACTTGTGTTTGACGAGACGTTTCAATGAATGAAGAATGTTTGATTTGCAAAGCTCCGCTTGAATATCTGAACTCCGACGAGGTGATGGAGTGTGAACTTTGCCATCAAAAGCACCGTAGCCATACGCGCTGCCGCAAGGGCCATTTCGTTTGCGATGCGTGCCACACGAGCGGGATGGATAGTCTTCTTTCAATTTGTTTCAATACGCAATCCACCAATCCGATTGAGATTGTTGAAGCCATGATGGCGCACCCCTCTTGCCATATGCATGGCCCCGAACACCACATCATGGTTGGGGCCGCACTTCTTACAGCCTATCATAATGCGGGGGGCGAACTTGATCTCAACTCTGCCCTTTATGAAATGCAAACGCGCGGTAAGCAAGTTCCTGGCGGCGTGTGCGGTTTTTGGGGAGCCTGTGGCGCCGGCATCAGCACTGGCATCTACCTTGCCATCGCCTTAAAATCAACCCC
The DNA here is from genome assembly GCA_017558005.1 of Kiritimatiellia bacterium. GTDB lineage: Bacteria > Verrucomicrobiota > Kiritimatiellia > RFP12 > DVOR01 > Spyradenecus. The sequence goes on from JAFYWN010000015.1 coordinate 111,098, forward strand.
ACTTGCCACGAACGCATGGGGGCTTTCAAATCAAATGACGGCGCGAGCATTGGAGACGATTGGAAAGCATGGTGGACCGCGTTGTTGTAAACGAGACACCTATCTTGCCATCCGCGAGGCTGTCCACTTCACAAAAGAACACCTCGGCATCACCTTGACCCTCGGCCCTATCGTGTGTTCCCGTTCACACCTCAACAATCAATGCCGAAAAGAAGCCTGCACATTCTACCCCAAAGCACAGCCCCCACTACCCTAAGCCGCAGAAACCCTCAGCGCACGGCGGAGCAAAAACCACCCTTCTTCTTTACAAAACCTTCCAAGATAGTGTATGATTCTTTCTGTAAATTGATTTCAGAGGAGAAGAGGTCTTGGAGACAGGACGTACCCTGAAGGAAACACCTCCCCCCCCCTCGCGAGGGGGAATGGTAGGGCGCGCCGATTCGTAGTATTCTTGTATAAACCAAAGCAAAACAGGAGGTACTATGAAATCGACACCACTAAATACTAGCGAACTCATGGAAATTACGCAACGTTTAATGACTCATGGCACAGTGGCTTTTCTTGAAGTCATGGGTAAGATGTACAATCTTGCGATGAAATTTGAACGCGAATTGCATTTGAATGCTTATTCATATGAACGGAGCGAACATCGTACTGGCTACACAAATGGATTTAAGCCTAAGACGCTTAAAACGGCAGCGGGGATGTTAAAACTAAAGATTCCACAAGTTCGTGGATCTGAAGAACCTTTTTACCCGTCAAGTCTTGTTCGTGGTATTCGTAGCGATCGCGCCTTTAAAATGGCAATCGCTGAAATGTACATCAAGGGTGTTTCAACCCGAAGATTCAGGATGTTTTTCATGAACTTTGCGGTGTTAATGTAAGTACAGATCAAGTCTCTCGTACCATCCGCTCTCGTTAAAACCTCCCCACGTCCACCATCTCCAACACCTCATGTACATTTATCGTAAATCATTTTATCACTCACACTTTTCTATTATTCTTTAAGTTGCAAAATCGCTTTTTCATCTTCCTTAAGTATAACGTCTGTATACGACCGATAATGTTGAAGCAAAATTAAAAGCTCTTCTTCAGATACACGCTGCAATTTCTTAACTTCCTCTATCGGGATTGCAAGAACTACCGTAAATTTATCATTTGCATCACGCGATTCAAGGAGGCGTGTTGCTCCTTCTACTTTAACTTTAAACGGGGCAGCCGACCGATACATTTCCCAAAGAATAGCGCACTCATCTTCCTTTACAAGCGATGGCCATGGCGCACTCTTAAACAGGAACCAATCAACGTTTTGATATGCCCGCAACGCAGCCTTGTCAAATCCAATAGGAACCCCCAGCCGACTATTCGATTTCACACGCCCAACCACGAAAAGAATATCCTCAACCAACGTTGCCTTTTGGCTTAAAACCAACTCTTGATTGGCAAGGAACAACTCCTGTGCGGAGGCCGAACAAGCGACCTCCACACAGAACATCACTAGAAAAAAACTTCCAATGATCTTAGAAAGCATCTTCGTCACCCGAAATGCCACCTGCGTTATAATTTGCGGCGGTCGGCTTAGGCTGTTCCTTCACCTTCTTTGCTGCAGGAGCTTTTGCAGGGGCAGCAGGTGCGTTATTCGTTGTTGCACTTGCAGCCTTTGCCTTTTCAGGGGCGGGCTCTGCCTTAACCACAGGTCGACGGGGCGTATCGGCCATGCGCTTCTTCAAGCCTGTAGCCAAATTTGCCTGCTTAGGCGACCAAGCACAAATGCAACCATAAACGGTACGACCATTCAACGGATGCTTTGCTTTCCATGTACGAATAACAGAGATGCCCGCCATGTCAATCTTCTCGGCAACTGCCTTCACCTTCTCAGCGTATGCACTTGTGTCTTGATATACTTCCGTAGCATCTTCAAACTCTTCGGTTGATTCTGCGTTGAGCATATCCGTAGCGACCGCAACCTGTTCGCCGGCGAATTCGCGAAGTAACGCCATTGCCTGAGTTTTAGCTTTTCCTTGAGCACCCTTAGCAGCCATCTTCGACTCGGAGACACCGCCTGCTTGCGCAAAGGAAACCAAAACCAAGTCACCTGCTTCATCAATCTTCTGCTGCACACCAAAGGTCGAAAGTAATGCACCTGGATCCTTTGCGATTTGCTCGATCACTTTTTTCTTCGCAGCCACGCCTGCAACAGGCTGTCCCGTCATCACAGACGTAGCCATCTGCTGCAATTTCTCACTCCAAAGGGCAACTACACCAATTTCGGCCTTATCGCCACTCGCACCGCCTTCACAGGTGTAAATCGCCTGAAGACCAATCACATAGCCCTCAGCGCACGACTTGACTGTCTTTGAAAACTGTTCGCTTGCGAGCAATTTCTTAGCAGCGTCAGCAGATTCTGCGCCAGCGGCATAAGGATCAATTCCTTCGCTACGAAGTGCAGCATCCAACTTCGCGCGAAGCAATGCTTTTACCTTGCCACAAATTGAAGTAGAATCTTCAGATTCTTTAACCGCGTCAGGAGATGGGAATTCACCTTCTTGGTAACTGCGAACAGTCGCAGAGGCAATTTCCGTCCCAAGGTATTCTACCATCTGCTTCTTTGCATCAAGCATCGCCTTATTAAACGCATTCATACGCGAGCCGATGTAATTCGCGCCATTAACAGGAGCTTGGACAACCGCAGACCCCTGTGCAATAAAAAATACATCGCCATTCTTCTTGGTGTTGTACCCGCCAGACCATCCCTTTTCGGCAAGATAAGCGTCAATCATTTCCTGAACGTCTTTATCTTGAACCTGGCAAGTTTCAACCACGGTTTCTTCTGGAGCAATCGCTTCAGACGCGACAACATTATCTTGCGCTACAGCCAAGCCCAATGCTGAAGCTGCTGCACATGCAATAAGTAAGTGTTTCATGGAAGTATTCCTTTCTTTTCTTTGTTTTACATAACAAAATTACTGAATTGAAGAGTCATCTCCAGGCATTCCAACTGCGCTTGAATACCCTTGTGGAGCCTTAAACTTACCCTTACCGCTTGAAATCATTTCGATAGCGAGCGCAGCTTGTTTAATTGACCACGACTGAACACAAATGCTAACGACCATCCCTGTCATGGGGTGTTTAATTCGAGTTTCATAAACCGGCGTCATCCCTGCAATCGTCATCGTTTCTGCGACTGCAATCCCTCGTTTATAAAAAGCATTCAAAGCAGAATAACCTTCAGCTCCATCATCATATTCCTGAAATGCTTCTGCACTATAAGATGCACTCGCCACCGCCACAACTTCACCTGCAAATTCGCGAATCATACTCGTAGCATGCAAGCGTGCTTCATCATCGCTATTACCCTGACCATAGGCAACAAGAACCCAGTCGCCGTTCTGATCTGCAAAAAGTCTAACGCCATAAGAGGATAAAAGTGTTTCCTTTGGTGCTCGAACTTGCTTTGCGATACGTTCCTTTGCCCGCCCAGGCTCTACCATAAAACCAGTAGCAATTGACGATGCAATATCGTGCAAGCGAGGACTCCAAACCGCAATCACGCCCATCTCGGGCTTACCCGATTCATTCACGGATTCAAACGTACAAAAAGCCTGAACGCCAAGCACCTCTGCCTGCGCAACCATCTTAATCATCTTGGAATAACGTTCACTGCGGACAAGGTCTTTCGCCAATTCATTCCCAGCCGTGCCTTCAAGGTCATTTAAATCAACGCCTTTTGCGCACAAATCGGCTTTAATATCGGCCATCACACGTTCTAACAAAATTCCACCAACAGAGTTGGAAGAAGGAGCCCCCCAACGATTTAGCGGATTTGATGCAATCTCCGTTGCTAAATATTCAGCAACCTTTTGTTTCGCGACTAACATCGCACGGTCATAGGCATTTTTACGCGCACTCCCATACATTTTTGTATCGCGAGCATCTCCTATTACCGCAGTACCTTGCGCAACAAGAAACGTTTTTCCATTCAATTCGTTAAAGCCAAGCCCCCACTCCTTCTCCAGAAGGAAATCATCCATCATCTCTAATACTGTCGAAGGGGACTGAGAAGATGGCTGCGTCGTCTGTGCGAACGCAAGAACACTTGTCAAAAGAAGCCCTAGTAACAAAAACGAACCGTTGTGTCGCGCTAATTTCATACCTTAATCTCCTTATTAATCACTCAGCATTATCCAACATGCGAATAACCATCTGATGAACCGCTTCGTCTAATTCCGTTTTAAGATCACGAAATGCGCGATTCGCAACCTCATCGCGACGTTGTTCTTGAGTTAAAATCTCACTATCCTTTGAAAAACGCTTTGTTGGAAGTTGAAAAAGTGTCGTTTTACCATCTGTTGAGCACACTTCCAATGTAATTGTAAGCGTTGTCCCCATGGAATCTAATATAGGGTTCTTACGTTCAACAAAGCGACCGGTTAAGCGAATTACGTAATTCGCTTCCGACAGATTTTCCGTAATCGCCACGCCTTTATCAATAAAATAACGCTTAAATGCATCTGCCAACTCTCGATCACTTGCATTCAAATAAAACGTTGGATTATCAAGTGCTTTAAAATAAGAACGATAAGACTCATAAATCTTACGCTTTGAGACTCGCGCAGCAACAACGACAAAATACTGCCCATCTTGAAACTTTTCTTCCAAAATGCGATATTCTTCAACCAATGCCGATGCAGTAGTCGCCAAACGAGAGCGTAGATCATCCTCCTCGTTCAGCGTTGTCTTTCCAACGACAAGCGTCCCTGCTACCTGTTCAACTGCAGAACGTAATGCTTCTTGCTCTGCTTTTCGACGATCACTATCTACACCTGTGGCTTTTACAACACCTCTATCGCCCCAAGCCTTTTGAGCACCTTCAAGCTCCCCACTTGCATCCATCATTCTACTCGTCACAAAGCCTACGACCTCCACAACTCCATCTTGCGTGGTATGCTGTTCCGCAAACTGTATTCCCTTCAAGAGTTGCTTAACTTGCGATTTCGTCAACGAGGCAAAATATTCATTCACCTCATTCTTATCACCATTCGTCTTTTCTTCATAACTATACGTTTTTGTGGATTCAATTTGAGTTCCAAAAAAAGATGCAATTACTTCTTTCAGGCGTGTGTTTGCGACTTTCTGTGCAGTACTCACCGATTTACGCTTAGTTTCTTCAATTGAGCACCGCCCAATACCTACAACAAAAACACCTGCTTCAGCTGAGTGTCCTGCAATTGAAAAACCCTCTGTTTCTCGCAATTCTCGAATTGCTTCACGAATCTCTTCTGGCACATTCCCTGCGTTTAATGTACAGGCAAAGACCCCAACAAACAAAATTAACCCTAGTAAACGCATCGTAACCATCCTTTGTTAACGCAGCATTTTTAATGAACTCTGCTTGGGACGCTTCGTCTTTTGCTGTTTAACAGCCTTTTTAGTCAGACGGCGCAAGACCATACCCTTGTCAAAATCTTCAAGAAAAACACCCTCCTCGCATGGTTTACAACGTGTCAATTTTGCACCTGTGCGTACGACCTCAATTAAACCAATGCGCTCTTCATCGTTCCCAAGCACCTCGCCAGTATCGGGGTCCGTCAACTCTTCACCCAACTCATACACCTCAAACTGTTCCCCAACATAGGTCTGCTCTTCACTTAATGCAACCGTAATATAACGGTCATTTACCGACACCACCTTTATTGGCATCGCGACATCAACCAAGCCATTCACAACGTGAAGAGCAGCGTCTTGAATCGCAGCCACAAGTGCATCTTTTTTAACCTTATTATCTTCCCCAGGAAGCAACGTCCTTGTAACATCTCCCTTACACGTCTTTACTGCAAGCAATTTTCCACTCTGCCCATCACTATATCGAATCTGAACTTCAAATACGGATTTAACATATTTGCCATCGGCGGTAGAACTCACCGAAAGACTGCTCTGCAAAATTGAGCCGTAAATTAGAAATCCTGCGGCTTTTAAACGGTTTGACTCTGGAGCATCTCCCTCGGTCATTCCCGCATCAACAAGCTGCATCTCTTTTAACAAATCCTTTAAACGATCTCGTTCAACCACCTCAAACTTGTTGGAATTATGGATGAGATCGAGAATGCGATCCTTTAATACCTCTGCATGCGTCGTTGAAGAGCCACCGCGAACACGATGCTCAAATTCGCCAATTGCAACAACAGGCTTCGCCGTAGCCCCAATTGACCATGTCAATAGCAATAACAGAATCGCAATTCTCGATTTCATAGTCACCTCAGCAATTAAAGATCGCTACCCACATCAGCGGTAGGCTCTGCCACCATGACCTTGTCTTCGCGGAAGACATTTGCAAGTTCAGAATTTTCGATCTCAATCCAAGCAGACTTCAACTCAGAGCTAATCACGCTACCCTTCGCAAACGGAGGAAGAATGTTATAAGCATCACCTTCCTTCTCAATCTTTACGAAGTCAACAGTGGTTGCAGGTGTAACGGTTTCCTTGACATACCAAAGAGGCAAGAACTTGTAAGGCCACCAAGCCCAACGCGTGACTTCAGGCGTCAACTGATAGTTCTTGCCCAACGAAATCTGTGCATACTTACCATCGCCGCGGGTTTGAATAACCTTACCTTCCGGCAACAAACGAGATGCTATCGTCTGTGCAAACTTGGTCGCATTCATTGCTGCAGCAATCGTAATTGCCTCACGAGCAGCCCCCTTTGCGGTATCGTCAATAGCCGAACGATACTTTTTCACCAAAATTGGCTCCTTCGTGCTCAAGTCAATCAAACGGAAATCGGTAATCACCTCTGCTCCACGAGCCTTGCTTGCATATGCAGTACGCTTCCAACCCTGCTTAGCAATATACGTAACAGACGATTCTGCCACAAGTGCCAACTGAGCTTCAGGAATTTCATCCTCGTTACCAGACAGCATCGCTTCACTTACAATAGCGATACCATTTTTACGATCAACCGTATCGAACCAACCAAGCCCCGTCAATTTCGTAGCAAGAGCACTTTCCATTTCGCTAGCCAAATAATTATCATTTGACGGATCAGACGAGTGCTTGATTGACTTCGACAAAATTGCAATTTTATAACGCGATTCAGGAAGCGGACGAGTAATTACATCCTCAGCCTTCTGAAGGTCGCGTGCTGTTTGTTTAACTTCTAACGGATTCACTGCCGCACAGCCGCTCATCAACGCAGCAAGAGCAATACCCGTAATAATCGTTGCTTTCTTCATTATCGAACCCTTTCGTTCGCAACATCTATACAAAAGATGCCGTAAAAAATACCTCTTCCTAGAATCTGCAAACACCGATTTACTATTCAAAGGACAATGGCTATTATAGTACCCCCCCCCCCGCATTGCAACCTCTTTTTAATTCATACCCATCCTGAGGTGTGATGAAAAGAAGATAATCTATTGTAATTTCAATAGGTTATGGTTTCTGAAAAAAATTAAAATAACCTCGTTTACACCCTCGTCTTGAGGGTAACGTACCGATTCTGCGTAGGGTTAAAAATGAAACCTGCGCAACCGCTTATCGGTTATGCCCATTAACTGAGCACAATTATTCCCAAGCCCCACCCCAAAAATCCCCTATCCTTAATAAAAGGGAGGCAACACTCGCCTCTTCCTCGCGACAATCCCACCCTTTCCGCACCCAACACCAGCCCAATCCAAGCCGACTTACCCGCCAAACCCATTGGGTTTCAAAGTCAAATCCATTGGGTTTCAAAGTCAAATCCATTGGGTTTCATTTCTTCAATAGATAGTGTAACATTCTTTCTGTAAATTACTTTTGGAAGGAAAGATGTTTGAAGAACGGAAGCCCGTCTAAAAGAAAGCCCCTACAAGCCCCCTCGCGAGGGGGCTTGTAGGGCGCGCCGATTCATAGTATTCTCATAACA
>JAFYWN010000016.1 GCA_017558005.1 Kiritimatiellia bacterium
ATCCGCCGATCTGCTGAGATTTTTTCAAAAAACTGCGTCGAAAAAGGTGAATTGTTGATAACTTGTTGATAACTCAAAAAAGTTTTCAACAGGCGAAAAATCGCTAAAATTTCTGAAAAAGTGAACTTTTCGCGCACGGGAATTTGAAGGGATACAAGCGATAGAAGGGATGATGGGATAGATGAGATGACGTGGGGGCGACGCCGCCCCCACACCCCTGCGGCAGGACTGAGTCCTGCACGCTACGCATCCTGACGGATGCTTTTACTGGTGCTCACGAGGAGAAAAGGAAGAAAGAAAGGCAAGGGTGCGAGGGGTACGGGGAGCGCAGCGTCCCCGTCGTTTGGTACCACACTGGATAGCGGCTAGTTAGAAGATCAGAGGATGACGTGGGCTTTTCGTGGGCATAGCCCAGTGTTACGAAAAGCGCAATGCTTCCTAATTAAACCCTTCGCAGTTTTAGAGATCGGTTTTGTGTGTGGCATCTGGAAGGTCAGCTACCACGCGGGGACAGGCCAGGCCGCCAAGGTGGTTGAGAAGGTATTGACGCAAGGCGCGCGCCGATTCTGCCGTGGTTCTAAAGTGATTAATCCCCGAGATGGGATCACATAAAAAGATGTAGTATGGGCGGATACGGCGACGTTGCAACCCCGCACAGAGGGTGGCCATGGTCTCATGGGCATCATTAATCCCACGCAGGAGCACACTTTGATTGGAGACAGGAATCCCATGATTCGCTAATCGTGCGGCGGTCTGCTCTGCTTCAGGGGTCAATTCTCGGGGGTGATTGAACTGGGTCTGCACCCATACACGCCCTGATTGGGCAAGCGCTTTCACCAAGGCGTCGGTCCATCGCATGGGTAACACCACGGGGGTGCGAGTACAGAGGCGCACGGCATCAATCTGCGGCAAAGCGGTTAGTGCATTGACCCAACGCAACACCTCTTCATCGGGCAAGAGTAAGGGGTCACCACCCGAGAGCAAGACTTCTCGCACGGAGGGGCGCGCTTTGACCGCCGCGACGAGGGTATCAAGGTCAGCACGACAGGCGGCGCCCAAGAGTCCACGCCGCGTGCAGTGACGGCAATAGGTGGAACAGGTCAGATTCATCATCGCCAAGATGCGGTCGGAGTAGCGTTGCTTAATCCCGGGCGCAATGGCGGCATGAGCGGTTTCACCAAAGGGGTCTGGTGAATAATCATCGGGGAGAAATTCTTCTGGTGCGACAAGGAATTGGCGCGCAATTGGATCCTCGGCAACTGTCAACTCTGCAAGCGCGGCATAGTACGGGGTCACGCGCAGCGGAAAGGCGGAATGATCCTCAATCCCAAACTCCTTTGCCGAGAGCGTATGGGCGACTTGCCACTGCCATGAGTGCCACTCGGGCGTATCACGGCAGGCTAAAATCTCAAGTGCACGAGGGGTGAGCTTAGGCAAGCGGGACATCCAAAAAGGCCTCAAAGTCATGTAATTTGCAAATCTGCACGCCACGTTTCGCGGCCTCTCCAGCAAAGCCATTGTCATCTGTCACGAGGACCATGGGAGTGTCAGAGAGCGATTTGACGTAATCAATTTGATTAACGATGTAACGATCGGCGCGATGTTCGCCAGAGCCACCCGAGTAGTGCACCAAGACGACGCCCTCATTGTGCGAAGTCTGCTCACCACCATCCCAAACCAAGTTAACCGAAACCAGAGGCAGATGCTCAAACTGACGATTCATATCCCGTTCTAAGCGCGAACGGGCATCCTCGTGCGTCTGTGGCTTCCCACTGCGACGTTGGCGATAACGGGAAAGGCCATTGAGCATATTGTGGCCATCCAAGAAGAGAATCATCGAACCCTGACCAGCAAGTGCGGCGGCGAGCACAGGATTGCGACGGCGAATGGCATCCGATTCCGTTTCGGTATCAAGGCCGACATCTTCAGGCTTAAAGTTCGGATTCGCATCCGCCCACTGCGTTGCGCGACGGTGGAAGCGTTCGTAGAGCGCCTTGGCCTCCGTGGGGGTGATAGCACCGAGTTGCTTACTCAGGCGCAACCAATCCCGCACAGGCGTATAATCTGCTTCGGTCGTGGCATCAATACGGGCGGCGAGCTCCTTCGCCACTGCAGAAAAGGCATCCAACTCGGTCATCAACCCTGCACGATACGCTTCACACTGAGTCTGCAATTCATCCCGCAGGGCAAGCATTTCCGGCAAGATGTACTGCGCAGATGCGAGGGTGTGCTCCACCTGATTAAGCTTTGCTTCGAGCGCCTTTAGGTGCGCCTCCGCCTCATGACGTCGCGCCGAGGCACGGTCGGCCTTTCGCTGCGCCTCAAGAATCGCCTCCGCGCGCTCCAAAAGGGGCAAAGCCTTTGCCTCTTCCAAAAGCGTTTCCACGGCGAACACGGGCTTTAACCATCCCCCAAAGAGTTCAATCCTGCGTAGCGCGAGCAATTCATTCACATGCAGATCCAGCGCCGCCTTTTCACGCGCCAACTGCCCCTCAAGGGCCGCTACGCGCCGTTTGCCATCATCAATCGCAAAATCCTTTGAGGCCAACAGATCCTTTTGTTCACGCAAGGTGCGGGAGTGCTCCTCCTCCAAGGCACGGCGTTCGCGCTTCGCCTTCTTCTCCAATTCCTCAAGCTTCTGCTTCATCTCGGAGAGTTCCGTGCGCAACTGCTTATTGCCGACGCCCTCTGCAGCACCCTTCCCTGCCTCAGCAACAGGCGCAAAGGCCTCGCGCACCAAGGACTGTGCGGTTGCTTCATCTGGCAACTCCGCCCCCGATTCGCCCATCCACTTAAGTGCCTCTGTGCGAATCTCTTCGCGGGTGTCTACCAACAATGCCAGAATCAGGCGCGCCTTGCCAAAGAAGACGGTGAATTGCGCACGGCGACGCGTCAACTCTTCAGACGACAGCATGGTGAGTAGGCGCGCCTCAGGCATGTAAGTCCGCACCAATGTCGCCCACGTCGTATCATACTTCAGTAACTTTCCACCATAGGCATTCAAGATGAGTTTACGAATAAAAAGATCATTGCCTGGTTTACCAAAGCGCATTCCGCCCGCGACCAGCTTCGCTTGCGTAATAAACGCTTCCAAAGACTTTATGGGAATCCCCGTTAAGACGGATTCAAAAGCGGCGGCAAGCTCCTTTTCAGAAAGTGCAGATTCCGTGGTCATTACACCGGTCTCCTTATCCATGCCATCAATAAGGCCGTTGCCAAAAGGCAACATCCCCCGCCGATGAGCAACCAAATCTGTGTATGCGAGGCATAACGTGCATAAATTTGACGTTCGACACGCGTTGTTTCAAGTTCAGAAATATGATTTAAGAAGGCGGCCAACTGCTCTGGTTCGCGCACATTGGCATATTCACCCCCAGTGGTTTCTGCGATTGTCTTTAGCGTCTCTTCATCCAAGGTCATGTGGACATCGGCCAACACCTCTTTTCCCCACATATCGCGTGCACGCACCTTCGTCAAGCCCGTGGTGCCAACCCCAATGGTATAGACGCGCACCCCGAGGTCTGCCGCGGCCTTCGCGGCCTCCATCGGCGTTACTGCACCTGCATTACTCTCACCATCTGAGAGCAAAATCACCACCTTTGTCTTCGGCGCGGCATCCTTCAAACGCAACAAACTCACCGCCAGACCATCACCGATAGCCGTCTGCAATTCATCGCTCGTCACCCGCCGTCCACGATTATCCACCTCGCCATGTTCACCAGGGATGGTCACCCCAGAGAGTGTATGCAAGAGCGCACGATGGTCGGCTGTAAGCGGCGCACGCACACTGGCATAACCACCAAAGGAGACCAAACCGATTAAGTCCTCGGGGCGCTGCTCCACAAATTCACGGAAAATGCGCTTCACCACATCCAAACGGGTGACATCATGACGGCCCTCACTGAGGTCAAGTGCACGCATTGACCCAGAGACATCCACCGTCATCATCACTGCCAAGGCATCAGCAGAACGCACTTCACGCGACAAAAGCGAACGCGGACCCGCCGCACCAATGATGAGACAGAGTGCGCCAATGAGAAAGACCGCGGGCAAAAACGCACACAAGCGTTGGCGCCAAGAGGGTTTTAAGGAGGTAAAACGGGTTGAAGCTGAGGCGAAAACTACGCCCTTTGCGCGAGCAGAACGCCACACACGCCAACATGCCACTGCCCATGGCAACAATAACAGAAAGGCCCAAGGAAAAGCAAACATAGCCAATACAATCCTATCGAGTTTTTAAAATCAAAGGGAAGTTTCCGTGGAAAAGACATTCAATAAGCGCAAGCGAGCATTGCGCATGAGAACATAAAAGCCCCACGCAAAGAACGAGAAAAAGAGCAACATCAACCACGGCGCCCAGTGTTTCGCCATTATCGCCCCCATCACGACCAATCCTGCGAGAATCCCAAAGAGCACCGCCTGCAGACGTTCTAAACGGAATTGCAATGCCTTCCAAAGGCGCTCACGCAAGCGATTTGTCTTTTCATCATACAAGCCCTCACGTTTTGCCTGTCTGAAGATCCACAAGCGTTGCTCAAGATTTGGCGAAGTCCAGTCCATTTTCAGACGATTCGGATGAGCCCGCTGCAAGGCAATTGCCAAATAAATGATGCGAAACAGAATCATCGCAATGCGAATAAAAATCATCAAAAAGAGAATCCAGATGAGACCGGCCCCACCCAAAAAGATTCCCATTTCAATTCTTTCAAGCATCGCGATCTCCACTAATCGGCTTACGATTCACGAATCGCCAAGAGACGATCCCATTCATTAATGTAAGCCTCAAGGAAGGCGGTCTCGGGCTGCTCACAAAGTTCCATCAAGTAATCGCGCACGAGATGTTGCTCTTGTTCGTATTCATCGGTGGTAAAGCGACCCGAAATCCATGCTAAGCGCAACCACAAGAGGTAAGTTGTAATCGCATCATAGCAATTATACTCCACGATTTCGCGGTAACGCCCCTGCTGCCACATTTCAAAAACAGCGTCCCCATGCGTATCAAACTTACCCGGGATGCCACAAAGCGTCGCCGCTTCGTGCAGACTCACGGCAGCATTTCGTCCAGAAAAACCGCCAGCGATGAGCTCCATCAAATCCACCGACGCGTCACAATCACGCCCAAAGTAATCCACGCCCTCCCAAGGTTTGGCAGGACGATTCAAAAATCCCTTCGCGGGAATTCCCAATGCTAAGGCACGCTGTGCAAGAATGCGTAAATCCGAATTACGCGAATTAAAGCCCACCAATTGGGGTTGCTTCGCGCCAACAGCAGAGAGGAAGCCGCCCACAATTTTCCGTTCATCGCGATGCGCAGGGTCCTCAGGCATCTTCGGGAGCCAAACTAATTTCACCTTGACGCGCTCCCCCTCTGGCAAATGACGCAATTCCTCGCGAATCATCATTGCAATTGAGACGACACGACTCTGCATCAAGCGGACAAAGGGTTGCGGATTCTCCTCCGTCGCCCCATTCGCGGCCCAAAGCATCTTTAAAGCGGCTTCATCAGGTAGCCCCTCAGCCTCAGGAAACATCAAGCGCGCCGCATCGGCATCTGGAATCCACTCACAGTCAAACGCAATGACCATCTCACCAATATTTCGAATCATGGTGAAACCTCCTCTAAAAATGCTTGGATTGCCGGGTGGGCAGCATGAGTCCCCGACAATTGACGGAAGAAATGAACCACTTGATCACGTTGGCGAGGGGCTAAATCCTCCCATTCCGCTCGTGCCATTTGGATTAAAAAGGGAAGCCATGCCGCCTCATCACGATTCGCAACCAAGGCGAGCGTTACACGCAGCATATCCCGTCCATGATCCGCCCGCCAATACCAATAGAGCGCCCGCACGAACGGGTCTTGCCAATTCGGCGTCACCCCTGTGGCCGTGGCAAAGGCGGTGGCATCACTTGGCACCCCCAAATCCATGATGTGCGCTCGGTAATACGGTGCGGCGATATCTGATGAACCACCTAACTTATCTTCAAAAATCCATCCCAACTGGCGCAAGACAGGCTCAGCACGTGGCGCGGCGCGGAGGCCACGTTCCAACAACGCAATCCCCTCCTTCACCCAATACCACTTCTCATCCGCATCCTGATGCGCCGCACTGATATTGTAGGAGAGATTCCACGCGTTATAGACCCAAGTGTCGGCAGAGGCGGGATCCAATGCCACCAATAAATCGGTTAGTGGCACCAATTCGGCGTAACGATTTTGACGTTGCAAATCTGCGATACGCCACCACAACACTTCAGAGATAATGCCTCTGCATCCGCCTAACGCCACCAAAACCGCCGAGAGCGTGGGCGAGTCCGTGCCCGTAGTCGGTGGGATGGCGCGTTGCGTAAAGCACACATTCGTGGCGATGACAGCGCCCAATAGTACGACGCCGACCAGCCAAGCGCGGCACGTGCACCACAGTCGCCTTATCATCTGTACCACTTTCATCTCTTTAGCGCCCAATCTTACACGCGCTTTCGCAATGCATCTGCGAAATCACGCAGGTCCTTTACGCGCAAATCGAAGCGTTCTTCACGCGGATTACCAAAGCCATACGCGCAATGGCACACCTGAACGCCAGCATGACGCCCCACCTCTAAATCCGTGTAATGGTCACCAACGACCCAGTCCGTTGGCCGCACCTGCACGCCCATCCGTTCGGCGGCCAAGTAGAGCAAGCCAGGATCAGGCTTCAACACTGGCACATCGCCGCCCCCCACGGTCACGTCAAAGTAATGCAAAATCCCAAGGCCCTCTAAGATGCGCGGGATCAATGAAGAGGTCTTATTGGACGTTACCGCCATACGACATCCCATTTCCTTCAAGGCCTTGAGTGCTTCGGGCACCCCAGGATACATCGTTGTATGAACCACTGGGTGCGCAGTATAGTGGCGACGATTGTTCTCTAACAACGCCTCAATTTCAGATTCATGCTCTGGCATCGCCCGCAAGAGCAACTGACGGACGCCATTCCCCACCATCCCCGTAATGGAATCCAATGACAATGGTGGCAAACCATAATCTGCACGCGTCAGATTCACGCTATTAGCAATATCCTTACGCGAATCAATCAACGTACCATCTAAATCAAAGAAAATCGTTGGAGCGTCATTCATAGGAGTCACATCATCACAAAACAGGTTAGACATTCGTGGCGGCAAGCATGGCTTCCAGGGTGGTCACCCCTTCGTAGATCGCCTTACCGACGATAGCGCCCCACAGATTGTCACAGCCGAGATTCATTAAATCGGTGACGTGCTGCGGCAAGGAAACGCCACCAGAGGCAATAATCTTCACCGAAGGGACCGCCTCTGCAATCGCTTTCATAGCTTGCAAATTGGTACCCCCCAGCATACCATCAGTAGCGGTGTCAGTATAGATAATCGTTTGAACCCCAATGTCGGCGACCTTCTTTGCCAAATCAGTGGCTTTCACCGATGAGGTTTCAACCCATCCACGCGTCTGCACAAAACCGTCACGTGCGTCAATCCCCACGGCGATACGTTCGCCATATTGCTTCACCCAACGAGCCAAAGCCTCGGTATCCTCCAACGCGCGCGTGCCGATGATGGCGCGAGCAACGCCCGCTTCCATCAATTCTGCCACGGCTTCATCCGTGCGAAGGCCACCGCCTACCTCCACCTTCAGTCCACATTCACGGACGATTTGTGCGATGACAGCCGTATGTTTAGGTGCGCCAGTAAAGGCGCCATCCAAGTCCACCACATGAAGGTGTTCGGCGCCACCTGCGCGGAATTTCTGGGCTTGCGCGACGGGATTATCAGAGTAAATGGTGCGTTGGTCGGCACGGCCTTGACGCAGGCGCACGCAACAGTTGTCCATCAGGTCAATTGCAGGAAGAATAACCATTGTTTTATCCAAAGTAGATTCGTAAAAGAGAAGCGATTTAGAGGGTGCCCTTGCTAGAAGGGATACCGGTTTCACGCGGATCATACGCCACGGCAATACGCAATGCACGGGCGAGTCCCTTAAAGACGGCTTCATAAACGTGATGCACCTCTGCACCGTAGGGCTGGACAACGTGCAGATTCATGCGGGCATTCGTGCAGAAGGCGCGCATAAACTCTTCTAATAACTGTACATTGAAGTCGCGGATATGTTGCTCGGGGTGGGAAATCTTCCACACCAAGTAAGGGCGGCCACCCAAGTCCACCAACACATCAGCACGCGCTTCATCCATTGGCAACATAAAGGAACCATAGCGCGTAATGCCACGACGTTCCCCAAGAGCTTGGTCCAATGCAGAGCCGAGCACCAAGCCCACATCTTCAACCGTGTGGTGATAATCCACCTGCAGGTCCCCCTTACACGTCAGCTCAAGGTCAATTAATGCATGACGGGCGAAGAGTTCAAGCATGTGATCAAAGAAGCCAATCCCAGTGGAAATCGAATGTTTTCCGGTGCCATCAAGATTCAACTTTAAAGCGATGTCAGTCTCACGGGTTTTACGTTGAATTTCAGCTGTACGCATGTTCATCTCCAAAATCAAGCATTATAGTCGGCAAGCACGGCCAAGAGTTTTTCGACTTCTGCGGGGGTACCAATCGTAATTCGCAGATAGTCCTTCGTCTTCGGCGCAGGGAAATAGCGAACGAAAATGTGGCGTTCGCGCAAGGCTGCAAAGAGGGTCGCCGCCTCCACGGGCGGTTTCGCAAAGAGGAAGTTTGACGCAGAAGGCAAAACCTGCCAGCCCCGTGCAGTAAGCGCTGCTGCCAAGTTCACACGGGTCGCAATAATTGCCTCTGCATTACGCTTCATGTGCGCCTGATCAGCTAATGCGGCATAACCGATGACCTGCGCCAAGGCATCCATGTTGTAAGAATCTTTAATCTTGTAAAGCGCATCAATGAGCGGCTTCGGCCCAACGCAATAACCGAAACGCATGCCTGCAAGTGAATAACTCTTAGAGAGCGTGCGCATGACTAAGGTATTGGTGTTCTCTGCAGCCGTCGCCACAGCCATGCAGTTCGCAGGGGCAAAATCGGCATAGGCCTCATCGATTAAGAGGACACCCTTAAATGATTTGGCGAACTCGGCAATCATCTCAGGGTCGGCCATCAAGGAGGTGGGCGCATTGGGATTGGTCCAAATAAACGCATCAGCGTAATCTGCAGGCGGCGTTGAGCAGGTGAAGTCGTCATTCAAGGGGAAAGGCTTCACCGTAGCATCACGAATGGCGGCCAAGACCGAATAGAGCGAATAGGTGGGATCAAAGTAGCCAATGCTTCCCCCTACCTCAACAAATGCGCGCGTAAACAATGCCAAGATTTCGTCAGAACCATTTCCAACGAAGACCTGATCTGCCGTGCAACCGTTCTGTTCGGCAATCAATGCACGCACTTTATTGCAGACGGGGTCAGGATAGAGGCGCAACTTTTCCCAATCAAATGCCTTTAAAGCGTCTTGGACTCCGGGCGATGGTGGATAGGGATTTTCATTTGTATTCAGCTTGACCATGCCATCAAAGCGAGGCTGTTCACCAGGTGTATAACCTGTCAGCGCATCAACATGTTTACAAATAGGGCTCATACGAACCATTGACCTTTCGATTTCGTATAAATGTCAACGTTAAACCAAGATTAGGGTAACTCTACATCGGGAATCTGCGCACGACGAACGCGATGCAACAGTGCCTCAAACGCGGCGAGATTACCGCGAGCAACTTCAAGCGTTCGCAGACGCACCAACGCCTTCTGGAACCACTGTTTGCCTGCAGTCGAGATTTCGGGGCAATTTAAGACGCGATAAATCAATTTAGTGTACTGTTCGGCGGCGTCATCACGACGATTTTGACGCTCTAAAACACGTCCAATACGGAAGAGATACATCAGCGAGATATCCAAATCATCCTCTAATCGAAGCACTGCTTCACGATAAGAAGCTAATGCCAACGTGTAACGTTCGGGATCATCAATCGCCGTATAGGCGAGGCAATCCCCACGCAATCCATAGGCTTCGGCAATCCATTCTGCATTCGGATAACGGCGCACAAGCGCATTTAACAAGTCACGCGCCTCTGCATGGCGAGCCTGTTCTACCAAAGCCTGTGCCTGAAGGAACTGTGCATTTGGAATTAACTCCGAATCAGGCATAATGCGCGCAAGCCGACCAATCAATTCCACCGCGGCGGCATAGTCCTGATTCTGATAGGCAGCACGTGCCGCTAAATAGAGTGCATTTGCAACACGTCCATCCGTGGGCCAACGCGTCGTGAAGTCCAAAAAGCCCTCTTTCGCCGCCGCATAGTCGCCACGATTAAAATCACTCTTCGCGAGCCAAAGCACCACGTCTGGAATGCGTGTAGACTCTGGGTACAACGAGACATACGCCTGAGCCAATTCACGTGCACGTTCATCTTCGCCCAAGCGGTAATAACAAAGCACCAAGAAGAAGCGCGCCTCCTCTGCAGTTGAGGCATTCGATTCACTCACCTTCGCAAAATCTTCAATGGCAAGCTGGAGTTTATCAAGTTTGTAATACGCACGACCACGTTCGAGCAGGACCGAGCACTTCGATTCCTCACGCGTCAATACGGCGCTCAAACGCGTATACTCCGCAATCGCATCAATGACGCGATTCTCCTCAATCAACATCCCCGCCAGACGCATCACCGCCGTAAAGACATCCTGTTCTGAGGAGGAGACATCATCACGCACCGCAGCATACTCACGACGTGCGCCCTCTTTATCTCCAGAAGCTTCCAAACAACGTGCCAAACGGAGCGGAATGCCCGTGCGAGCACCTTCACGAAGCAACCCACGATAGATTTCAATCGCGCTCGAATAACGCTTTGCGGCGGTAGCCGCTTCTGCTGCCTCAAGCAAAAGTGCCGTTTTGAGCGAGACCTCAGTGGCAAATTCTGCCGCTTCCAAGAACATGGTTAAGGCCTCGTCAAAGCGTGCCATCGCAACCAGTAAGCGTCCCTTACCCTGGCGGACACGAACCGCAAAGACGGGCACATCATAACTTTCCAAATAACGATTGTAAGCGTTTAACGCCGCCTGCGAATCACTCGATGCATGAAGGATTTCGGCTATCTTGAACTGAATCTCGGGCGCAAGTTTCGTTGAGGGGTTCAACGTCACCGCCTGATTCAAGAAGGAAACGCCCTCCTCAAGCGTCAACGGATTGGCACAAAGCTGTTTACCCAATTCATACAATGCCTTTTGACGAATCCGCTCCTCACGCGCTACAGCCACTGCACGACGCGCAAAGAGCACCTTTTCTTCTACATCCACCGCCAATTCTGCCGCGGCCAAAGCGAGCTGCGCTTCAACGCCAGACGAAAGTCCTTTCAAATTGAGCAACTCTCTCAAACAGGCCAAGGCGGGACCAGGGTCGGAAGCAGAGAAAGCCGTGGGCAAGGCTAACGCACAAGCCAAGAAGACTCCCCCTCGGTCAGCCTTTGCCGCCGCCTCCAAAAGGGCGCGACGAGAGGCTTCATTGGGCAAGTAGGCATCCCATGCGAGCGCATTTTCTGCGCGGATCACATCCGTTGCACCACGAGCGCTCTGCACATCTGAGAAGCGTTCTGCGGCCAACAACTTCTTGCCGAGCTCTTGTGCTGCAAGCAAACCATAACGTAAAGCGGTGACACCCCAAATGGAGTCTGTGGCGACCTGCGCCTCGTCAAATTCCTTCAGCACCTGAGCGAAATCCTTCTTACCACTCAATGCCGCCAAGCGAAAGGCCAGTCGGCGATCTGCGGGCAATTCCGGACAGGCTTCAATACGGGTCAAAGCATTCTCCCATTCGCCACGCTTCAGCGCCGCACGAATGAGCACCTCCTCTGCCTTTGCACGTTCTTCTGGCGCCAAACCCAGTTTAGTCAACACCGTTTGGGCGGTTCGTTCGGCGAGCGAGACATTGCCATCATCCATGGCCATCTCTGCCATTGGTAAGAGTTCATCTCCAGCCCAAAGCTTTCCTGGTGCGAAGCAGACCAACATCAATACTGCCGCCATCGTTACTTTTTTCATCTTACACCGCTCCATTGCTAAGGCAAACAACAGCATCAACAAAAACACCACACAGGGTGCACCGAACACAAGCTCGCCCCACTGCAAGTAAAAGGACGCGAAGGGGTGTTCTGTCACAGGGACTCGCGTTGGGAAAGAGCCAGGCTCAATCACCTGCGCACGACCAACCGCATCAATCACGGTATTCAACCCTGAATTCGTAGAACGCATCATCGGCAAACCCGTTTCAATACAACGGAAAATGGCCTGCTGGGCATGTTGCGCGGGTTCTGCCGAGGGCGAATACCACGCATCATTGCTCATATTGACTAACAATTCCGCCCCCGCCAATGCCGAATCGCGCGCCACCGAGGCAACGGTATCTTCAAAGCAAATCAAGGGACCAAGTTTTAAACCAGAAGGCACTTGCACGACACGCACGGCATCACCTGGTTCGCAGGAGAAACCCGTGGGAACCAATTTTTGCAACGCCGGAATCTGCTTATCAAAGGGGATATATTCACCGAATGGAACGAGGTGACGCTTGGCATACACTTGCATCTGATCCAAACCCTTTTCGGTAAACAACATCGCCGCATTGTAGTAGCCCCCAGTCGGCGTTTGGTATGAACCACCCACAAAGAGCGGCGTATGAGCGTTGCATGCCAAATTGGTCAACAAGCCCTCTACCCCACGATGCGGCAAGAAGTGAACCACTGCACTTTCAGGCCACAACCAAACATCCGCCTTGAAGAAAGAAATGATGTCCGAAAATGACGCCCCTACGTCCCAAACCATGGGGACGACTGCACCTGCCTTAAAGATGCAAGGCGTGGTGGTGTGTTGCACCACAACCACAGCATCGCGCTTCTTCGGAGCGGCATCATAGGCATTCATGCGTGAATAACCAAACAAAAAGGCGACCAAAAGCGCGGCAAAGGCAAGCGAACTCTCAATGGAGAGCAACACCTTTTCCGAACGAGCCGTGGGCGAACGATGGGTAACGCTCCACCAAAAGCGCTCAATAATTGTTGTTATCGCCTCATTAATTGCGATGACCAATGCACTCACGAGGCAACTTCCCCCGATTGCCGCCAGTTGTGCAACGGGTAACATTTGATTCACCGTAGCCAAGCCTAACGGATTCCACGCGAAACCCGAAAAAAGCGTCGCACGCAAGACTTCACAAGCCGCCCACAGTACTGGCACCACCACACTCGCCGTGATGATGCGCCCAATGCCGGGCTGCTGGGCAATGCGTCTACGAACTGCCACGACCATCATCGCAAAGAGCGCCACATACACAGCAAGCACCGCACTCAAACCCAATAATGCGGGCACCACCAGTGGCCATGGACCGCCATTATCGGTCAAGCAAAACATCCACGACAACTGCACACACCACGAGACGAATCCCGTTAACCAGCCTAACCAGAAGGCGCGCTTTAAACTCAACACACCGCGCAGGGTCAACAACAAGGGCACCAAGGCAAACCAAACATTGCCGTTTTGTTCAAATGGCGCCCACAAGGAGGCCAGCAAGGCTCCTGCCAAGAGCGCACCTAAACATTGTAAAGCTGTCTTTTTCACGGATTTGTCCTCTCTGCCACAACGAGTTGCGTGCATCCCTGACCAAACTGGGGATGCGTCAACAATCGACGTCCGTAGGTTTTTTCAAGCGCATTCAGTTTCGTTTCACTCATCGGATCAGGCGCTAACGAAGGATATGATAAAGCGTAGGTGTATCCACTCCATGCCGCAAGTTTGGGATAGGATTTAAGTTGGGTCGGCTTTGAAAAAGGTCCCATCTCCATCCCTGCCGGCACGCGTAATCCCGCCTCAACGGCAAGATACGTATCCTGTGTCCAAATCGTATCCTCACCCAAACGTTCCGCCGCTTCGCGAACTTGAGCGGCCACCTTTCGAAGCTCAAAAATGTCGGGCGCAGGCTTTTTAACGACCCAAAAACGATCCTGCCCTGCAATCACCCAATCTTGTGCCACCGGAGAAGCACAGATGGATAAGGCAGCCGCAGCGAGGAAAAGCACCTTTGGCAAGGCATTTTTGAGTGAATCAAAGGGCAACTCTGTGGTCAAAACCGCGAGTGCCATCGCACCCAAAAAGACCGCCGGAACAAGATAGTCATCATAGGGAACAGGCGCAAGGAGATGCACCATCATTAGCGTTGTGGCGCAAATCAACCACAATTTTGGGAAAAGCAGATGCGCATGGGTTGACGTTTTAAACGCAGCCCTCTCCGTGCACCACGTCCACCCAATTAGAACGCCGATAAAGCAAAAGATGGGATTGAATCGTAAGAGACGCGCCAAGCATCCAATCACACCCACGAATCCCATAGATTCACGAGCCGCATGGAAACGTTGCGCTTCAAAAAAGGCCTCAGGCCAACACAACACCTCGGGCAAGAAGAGCACCAATAGCGTTCCGCCCGCCGCCGCAGAGAAGACGAGCCACGTCAAGCGTCCAACCACATGACGATGACACAAAAGCCAAATCGCCACCGTTGGCAAGAGCACCCCCATCGACAAGCGCACATCTACCAACGCCGCCAAAACAATGCCTGAGAGCGCAGCTCGCCAAGCGCAAATTTGCATCTGATCAGACGCACGGCCTCGCAAAAGATAGAGCGCAAGCGCAATGCCAAAGGTGCATAAGCCGTAAGTCTTTGGAATTGTCGTGAAATACGTATACCAGAGATTCACCCCTGTCAGCGCCAAAAAGACCAAGTTAGCAACCTTTTTGTCTGTCGCCTTCGTCAGTACGCCACGAATCGTTCGGCAAGCCAGTAGAAGGGCAAGGCTTGAAAGTACCGCCGTAAAGAGACGCCCCCCCAAGACACCAGCAACCGACCATGACCATGCGAAACACGCATACACCGCAGGCATCAATTTACCCTGTGTAAAAAAGAAATCTTTGTGTGGGAGTTCACCCTCGGTCATGAGACGTGCCGCGTAAAGATACCACCCCTCATCTTGATTCAAGGGACCGAGCAGTGCATTGGCAAGATAACAAAGTACCATCAAACCCAGTGCACCCAAGGTCCACCAGGTCAATGTTGTGACTTTGCTTTCTAATGCTTCCGCCAAGATTACTCTCCGCTCAACTGTTTCGCAAACTCATGCCAACGGAATTTACCAATTCGCCAAAAATAGTTTGGCAACGAGGGAATCACGTCACACGTCATTCGCCACATATTTCCTGCCGTAAATGTTTTACGCGGGTGGCCTGCATAGAAATGCATATTCGGGAGGCGGATTTTCGTAGGATCCTCTGGCCAATACCACATGTGTTCCCCTAAGTAGAAGCACGGCATCCCCGCGGCACGCAAGTCACGCATTTGGGCAGAAGTCTGCCATGCGACGTTGTCCACTTCGCATTCCGCAAGCATCGTTTTGTAGTAGGTGTCAAAGACATGCGGTGCGGGAATATCACGAGGAAGCGTTTCCCATGCCGCGAGGCAACGTCCATCTTCACGATAACGATCATGCAAGGAGAGCACATAAGCCTTGGGTGCCTTCTCCGACTGCATGGTCTCCACAATCGAAAGGGCGTAGTTGCTCATCCCCACGGCATGAATCAATTTACCGACTGCAAAGACGTAAGTGATGGTGGCCAAGATTGCCGTCACCACAATGCCTAAGGTGCGACCAATCCATGGCGAGCGCGTGATATTCACCGTCATAGCATTGAATGCCACGATCACGGGGAACATCCAAAATTGCGGCACATAACGCACATAGCCCATCGTCTTTACGGGTTGGATAAAGCTTGTCGCAAGGAGGGCGAGGAGCAACCATGGCGTACCGCATCGTCGTGTAAAACAAAGCGTGAGTAAGGTGAGGCACATCACCACACGGAATCCACTACCAAGCCCACTGACTTGGTCCAAATGAAAGACGGGATTAAAGGGTTTCTTCCCCAATTTCCATTCATAGTATCGGTGTGCGAGCCACTTTGAAATGTACGCATTCGTCACTCGCCCAAAGTATCCCATCGCGGCGGCGTCATCGTTTAAGAGATCGAAGTCTGCAGTCATTGCAGGAAGGGGTTCGGTCTTGGAGAAACTGTGTTCCGGATAGAAGGGACCGCCATGGTTCGCCCAGTTCGTCAAATACGGCGAGAACCCAACGAATAATGCCAAGCCAAACCCAACCGTATTGGCAGCCGCCCACTTCCAAAATGCCTTCGGACGCAATTTCCCTCGTGCCGCACCCCAGAGCACTGGCAAGGTGAAGATGATTGCAGACATCACCAAGCTAATTGCACCAGTAAACTTCAAGTTGCACCCTAACACAGGCGCAATGGAGAGATAGGTCAACCAAACGGTTGCACCAGTCTTACGATACGCACAGGCCGACAACATTGCAATTAAGAGCAATGCATACAACGAACCATCCTGTGCACCACAAAAAGCACTCGCCACCACCCCAGGTGACAACAACGTGAGCGATGCGAAGAAAAAGCGCTTCCAACGCCCCTGCCCGAAAAGGAGCGGCGTTACCTGCCACGTTAAAGCGCCCAATGCAACCCCTGTCAAAAGAATCAAGGTGTCACCCGATTCAAGATTACCCGTAATTGCCGCCGTGATAGCACTCCACACCCACCCTGCACGTGGCAAGTAGGCCGTGTGATAACTGTTGAAACACAGCGGATCGGCACCTGTTGATTTCAACAATAGGTCTCGCGTGGAATCAAAGACAGGGTTCCACCCATCCAACAAAAATTTTGCGGCCGGCAAATGGTATGCTTGCGCATCCCACCACGAGAAGAAGATAAAGCTTTGGTCAATTGCAAAGACCAAAAGTACAATGCCTAAAAACCAACCAATTCGTACAATGCCATCACGATAAGTGCCACCGCCGACCAATGCAAGCACCATCGCGCCTAACAACCCCAAGATTCCATAAGTCGCGGAAATCCCAAAGCCGAAAAGAAACCCAATCGATGCAAAAAGAACCGTGAATGAAGGGAATGCCAACAAAACTGCAGGCAAGGGAAACATCTTACGTTTTAAGACGCTTGCCCAAAAACCATTCCACTTTTCCACGGCCTCCTCAGGGAGAAGTGTCCCCGCAGTCGGTGCAACAGTCTCAACGTTTACCATTTGCGGAATCCCCTCCTGCGCCACTGAAGCGAGAGGCTTCTTGGAGGCGGTTGAAGCATGTTTTTGATTGTGTTTACGATGTGACATTGAAAACGAAAAAACCGCCCACGTCGCGCGACGGGGCGGCATTATTACTGTGGATTAACGAGTCGTCGGGTCAGCAGCAAGTTCAGGGAACAAGGTGCTCGTCACCCCCAATGCCTTACGCTGAGCATTGAAATACTCCATCGCAGCCTGACGCTTACGGAGTTCCGTTGCATTCTCACGGACTTCTGCTGCGGTGACCTGCTTCGGTGCTGTCACAATCAAAGCCAACACGGAAACCGTGGCAGGCTTAGCCTCACCCGTCTTCACCAAGATGTGAGATGCGCGCACAGTGCCCGCAGCATCATTGCGTTCGGTCACCTTAACGATGTGATAACCGAAGTTCGTCTGCACCACTTCACCGATTTCACCCACGGGCTGAGTGAAGGCCGCCTTTTCGAATTCAGGCACCATTGCACCCTTACCGAAGGAACCCAAGTCACCGCCGGCGCGTTCGCCAGAGGGGCAGTCAGAGTTTTCAGCGGCCAAAGCGGCGAAGTCTTCACCCTTGAGCAAGCGCTCGCGGATTGCATCAATCTTTGCCTTTGCAGCGATAGCATCCACCTGTTCCGCGGCCGAACGGGAAAGCATCTTAACGATTGCCTTACCACCTTCGAGATCCAAAACAGGCGTCACGGCACCAATCTGCGTAGCATCAATCGTAGGCCAAGCTTCACCAAAGAGGTGACACATCATCTCTTCGGGTTGTTCAATCTGCTGCTTCACCGCAGAGTTAGCCTTCACCAACTCTTCAAAGCCTTCAGGATTTTCAGCCACCTGCTTGGCATAATCAGCCATCGTTTCATTGGCAAGTGCCACTTCAGCGGCATTCTTATCCAATGCGGCCTGCACTTCTTCATCCGTCACAACAATCTTTGCGAAGACCTTCTCGTCCAAAAGGCGCTTTTCGAGCATACCCTTTTCAACAATCTCCTTCGCACGTTCTGCGCCAGCAGGATGACCTGCCAACAATTCAGCGAAAGGCTTGCCCGCTTCCTTCTCAATAGCAGCGATTTCTGCGGCACGGTAAGCATCATCAAGCACCACGCCTTCCTTGGCGGCGGCTTGCGTAATCACATTTTCCACCACGAACTTCTGCACGAGCGAACGACGGAATTCCTGCTTCGCCTGGGGCAATTCTTCAGAGGGAATCGGGCGACCCGAGTACTGCGTCACCATGGTAATCATTTCATCGACCTGCTTATTCAGGTCAGCCCAGGTCATCTTGGCATCGCCAACCGAAGCGATCACATCGGTATCCTTGGGCGGAGGGGGCAACGCAACCACGTCACTCTGCACACCCGCAGGCATCTCAAGCGCTTCAAGTGCAGCAGTCGCGTTCTGGTCTGCCGCTTCTGCTTCATTCTTTTCACACCCTGCCGTAAAAGCCGCCACAGCAGCAATCATCGTAGAAGCGAAAAACATTGTTTTCTTCATTTTTTATTACTCCTTAATCGTTGATAATTCTATCATCGTTAAATCGTTTCACATTATACCACAAGGCGCGCGCTCGTGTTCTTATTAAGGTACGAAATCTCATCTAAATCTGCCTACAACTTAAAGCACATTTCTCCCTCTCTTTCACCCCTCTCCCGTCGCCTTGAAATTGACAACAAAAAAACCCTGTTGAGCCGAAGCTCAACAGGGCGGGATTATATGTTTTTTGTGGGGTTACTGGTTAGTCTGTGTGTTTAGGGTAAAGGATTCCAAGACACTACCACCAAAAGTCCACGTATAGTAGCACATCTCTTACCGTAACCGCAATCTTTTTTACTTTTTAGGGGAAGGGTTAGTTGCTATTTCGACGTTTACGCGTCTTTTCTTCAGCCTTTTCCCCTGCCCCGACGTCATTTACGGCCGCCATAAATTGTTGGACATCATCAAACGCAGAATACACTGATGCGAAGCGCACGTAAGCCACAGCGTCCAACTTTCTCAAGCGCTCCATAATCAGTTTACCAATCAATTCCGTCGGCACTTCTGAATCATTCATGTGCTCCAATTCAAAAATGACCTCGTCAATCAAACGATTAATGGCGCTGCTTGGAATTTTGCGTTTTTGACATGCCGATAGCAAGCCACGCTCCATCTTTGAACGGTCAAAGAGTTCACGACATCCGTCACGCTTGATTACGCGCGGCAAAATGTGTTCCACATATTCGTAGGTCGTGTAGCGCGCACCACAAATCAAGCACTCACGACGACGACGCGTTGCTGTGCGGTCGGTATTAGAGCGACTATCAATGACGCGATTGTTATCTTTTCCACATTTTGGACAACGCATCTCTTTGATCCCCTTTTAGCAAATAATATCCACGGCGGCCTGGGCAATATCAAGCCCCTTGCGCCCCTCCACGCGAGCCACATTGCGCGGATCAATGAATGACCATACGTAGGGTTTCGTTTCGGCGGCATAAACCACCACAGGCAGATTCTTCCCACTCGGTAGTTTACGCAAGATTTCAAGCACGGCATCTGCCGACAACTCTTCCGCATCCAAGGGCAAAATAAGCCCTGCAGGGCGCCGTGCAATCACCGATTCCACCGCCTCTGCCCCCGTATGAACCACCTCTACCGAGAAGCCCACATTTGCCAAAGATTCACAGAGCGCATTCGCACGAATGGCATTAATTTCAGCCAAAATGACCAAGCGTCTCACGTCACTACCGACGACGCGCAAATCTTCTTTTGGTAAATCCCCTTCCACGAAGAGAATGCGTTGCACCTCGGCCAAGAGTTCATCAGGCGCCGCAGGTTTCGTCAGGAAGCCGCCGATGCGCTTATCTGCGAAATACTCTGCCATGTCCCCGCGCGCTGTAAGCACCAAAACTGGCACACGCGTCCGACCCAATTTATCGGTAATCCGCTCCAAGAACCCTGTCCCATTCATGCCTGGCATGCCCATATCAAGAATGACAAGATCTGGCAAACTTTCTGCCATCACCTGAAGCGCCCGCTCGCCGGATTCAGCACACGTCACCTCGTAGCCCTCGGCCACAAGAAAATCCCCCAACATCATCCGAATGTTGGGATCATCATCCACTAATAACAGCTGCTGTGCCATATCGCCTCTCTCTTGAAACGTATTCCTTCGCAAGGCTGACGATGAAAGAAATGCGCCCGACTGGCGGGCGCATCTTTAAGCCTTCGCGCTTAGTCTTCTAAGAAGGCTTTGTAGGCGCGATAGGTCATGTAACAGTCAAACTTGGTCGCGGTTTCCCACGGTGCGTGCATGTTGAACAACGGCACGCCGAAGTCAATCACATCCATGCCATAACGTGCCATGTAGAGTGCGATGGTGCCACCGCCACCCTTTTCGCAACGACCCAATTCGCCTGCCTGCCAAACGACATTCTTCGCCGCAAAGATACGGCGGAGATCTGCGATAAATTCAGCGCGTGCATCGGATGCGCCGCCCTTACCCCGTGCACCAGTGTACTTAATCATGCAACCACCCGCATTCATCTTCGCCATGTTGTTCGGCGAATCTGCGGACGGGAAGTGCGGATCGCTTGCAGCACAGACGTCAGCAGAGAGCATGCGGCTCGCTTCCAATGCACGACGTACCGCAATATCTCCCGCCGTAGGATCCTGACGAGCAATCAATTCTGCCACAGAGTTTTCGAAGAAGGTCGAATCCATACCCGTGGCACCGACAGAGCCAATCTCTTCCTTATCGCAGAGCAAGACCATGCCCGTGCGCGACGGCACTGCGGGCAAATCCATCAATGCACGCAGACCTGCATAAGCGCAGACGCGGTCATCATGGCCATAGCCAGCAATCATCGAACGGTCCAAACCGAGTTCGCGCGGCATCCCTGCAGGGACGAGTTCCAATTCTGCAGAGACGAGATCTTCTTCCGTAATGCCGTAGGTCTTTTCAAGGATGCGCAAGATATTGAGCTTGACCTTATCCTTGATATCTTCGTCATCTTCATCCTTCGCCACAGGAAGCGAACCGACCAAGATGTCCATATCTTCTGGGTCAAAGGCTTCACCGAGCTTCTTTGCGGACTGTTCACCACCGAAGTGCGGCAATACGTCCGTAATCTGGAAGACGGGATCTTCGGGTTGGTCACCAATCGCGATTTCCACCTTCGAACCATCTGGCTTCACCACCACCCCGTAAAGGGCGAGCGGATGTGTGACCCACTGAAACTTCTTAATGCCACCGTAGTAGTGCGTATCAAAATAGGCCAAGCCGCCCTTTTCGCAAACCGGCACCGGCTTGATGTCAATGCGCGGCGCATCCGTGTGACCGCCAATCACGTTAATGCCTTCTGCCACAGGCTTTTCACCAATGACGACCGCCATCAACGTCTTTCCGTGATAACCACGATAGACCTTGTCGCCGGGCTTCAGGGTTGCCATCGTCGAGAGCTCTTTAAAGCCGAGAGCCTCAATACGACGCACCGCCTCATCATAAGCACGACGCTCGGTCTTGGCAATGCCGAGATAACCCAAATAGTCCTTTGCGTACGCCTCACATGCCAGCGTATCTGCCTCGGTCATCTCACGAAATGCGTTTTCACGCTTCAAAACACCTTTTACTTTTTCCATGATAATCAGTCCTTCAACTGTTTTACTTCAAATTGTTCTCCGCTCGGCATTAAAAGCCCATGCGGTAAAGATCTTTCACCTCTTCAGGCGAAGGCAATGTGCGATAACGGCGAACGACCTCCAAGCGGAGCGAATCACCTGTAAACACTTCCAATTCTTCCTCTGTCGGTGCCTCGCGGAAGCAGCCCTGGATATCCAGCAGCGTATCAACTAACGCTTGCAACTCTTCTGGCATACTCAATCCTGCCGCCGCCAAAATACGTTCCGTCAAAGAGGCACAGGTTGCCTGCATAAAGGTGAGGTAACCCGCCAACAAGACGCCATTTGCGCGGCCATGCGGCATCCCTTTGTAGTAGGTCAAAGGATACCCCATCGCATGCACCAGTCCAGTGCCTGTTTGTGCGATGACCATGCCTGCGACCATAGAGCCATACTGAAGTTGCGCCAAATTAACAAAGGTACCATGTGCCATGCGCACCAATTCTGGCATCAAGACGCCAATTGCCGTCTCGGCAAGTGCGCGCGAAAAACAGTCCGCCTTCAAAGAGTAGATCCCCTCAATCGCATGAGAGAGCGCATCTAAGGCTGTGTCGCACAAAACATCCTTCGGGAGGCTCGTCAAATAGTGCGCATCCAGGAGGGCAATCGTTGGGAAAAATGCCGCCGAGGAGACATTCTTTTTCGTCTTTGCCTCATGGTCTGTGATAATGGAATACTGCGTCACTTCGCTTCCCGTACCACAGGTCAACGGGATTGCCACGATGGGCAGAACAGGGTCCGTGGCAGGTACGCCATTGAAAAAGGCCTCACGGGGCACATCACTTGCCACCACCCATGCGATACTCTTCGCGGCGTCCAAAACCGACCCTCCGCCAATCGCAATCACAAAATCACACCCACGCGTCCGCGCCACTGCCGCACCTGCGTAGACCTGCGTCTCATCAGGATTTGCAGAAATGCCTTCATAGGTCACATAGGGAATCTGACGGGCATCAAGACAGGCACACACATCATCTAATGCCCCTGAAAGACGCGCACTCGTCTTCCCTGTAACAATCAAAGCATGACGTCCAAGCATCCAACGTTGCGCCTGTTTTGCCACGCAACCGCGCCCGGAAAAAACTTCTGTCGGAAGAGTAAAGTGCAAATTAGTATCCATAGCGTCCTCAACTACTCACAGTATACCATATCTTGCAGAATACGTTTCCATTTTATTATGACTTTCCCTACTACATTCGAAAATATCCGCACCTAAAAAACGGACGATGCCACGCACCGTCCGCTTCCAATTCGTTGAGCTAATTGCTAACCATTATTCGCTAAACTGAACGGCAGAAACGCGCCCCTTAGCGAACTCAATACGCAGCACTTCCTTCCACTCGTATTCAGGTGTGTCATCAATGTAGTAACTGCCACGTAAACGACCACCCACATCTTGATAGACGGGACGCACGGCATGGTTCAAGCGGTCGGAATAACCCAAAATCTTGTAAATCCACACCTCGGTAAGCCCATTTGCATCGGTACGGCGAATCTTCTGCGTTGGCGATCCGTAGACAAACCAAACGGCATCCGTGTCATCGCCAATTCGAATCTGCCCGCGTTGCAAACGTGCCTTTGTATCCACGTCGTACGCATCAAATGTCTCTTGACGCGAGGCAATGCGCGCCGCTACGGTCTCTGCCGCGCATCCTGCGCAGCCCAAGGCAATCATCAACGCCATTGCCCCAAGGAAACTCATCTTCATCTTTAAGCAGAAACGCATCGATTTCCCCTCCTATGCTTAGGGCTTTTGATAGCCCCAGTCCAACAATGCTCGACAGAAGATGTCGCGATCCTTCGCGGACTTAAAGCCCGTCACACATCCGATTAAACGTCGGCCACCGCGCTTACACGTAAAGGTGACACAAAAACCGCTTGCCTTCGTGAAGCCCGTCTTCATCCCATCCACGCCGGCTACACGATTAAAGACCAAATTATTATGGTTGCGCAGCTCGGTCTTTCCATTGCGGAAGGTGTCCATACGCGTCGAAGCGAGCTTAATCACTTCAGGGTAGTCCAAGAGACGTTCCGCCAAAATGACCATGTCATAGGCAGAAGAAAGGTTGTTGCGCTTCTGCTTATCACCGAGGCCATGGGTGTCATAAAATGAGGAGTGATTCATCCCCAATTCCCGTGCACGGCTATTCATATGCGCCACGAATGAGTTCACATCGCCACCGCCAAGGTATTCACCCACCAAATAGGCGGCATCATTCGCAGACTTAATCGCAATCGCCTTCAAGAGCTCATTCAGCGCAAACGTTTCACGCGGATCCAACCAAACCTGAGACCCGCCGATTTCTGCTGCTGCCGCCGTCACAGGAATTTTCGTAGTACGCGAAATCTTCCCCTGTGCAATTGCTTCTTCCACGAGCAACATCGTCATCATCTTTGTCATTGAGGCAATCGGCACTGCACGATCTGCACTCTTTGCCCAAAGCACCTTACGCGTGGCGGGATCCACGAGGATACCCGTGTTACACGCAATTTCCTTCGGCAAATCCAGACGCGTTGCGGCACCCTTAAAGTCATAGGGCGTCTTCAACGCAGAGGATTGATTCGTCGGAGCCGCCGTCTCTTGCGTCGTCGTAGAATCAGGTTGCGCAGGTGCGGGGGTATTTTCCGCAGGCGCTTCAGGTGGCGTTGCGGGTTGCTCTTGCGTGACCTCGGGCTTATTTTCGGGTTCCGCTTCGTTACTTGAAAAGGCCAACCATGCAACAATGAGCACAATCCATCCGAGCAACGGCAATCCCCAAACAATCAAATTCCGCATAAACAACGGCGACGCGGAAACACCATGAGGAAGAGAATACTTCGTAGACATAAAAACAAAAATCCTTTACACATTAAAGAGGAAGTGCACCACATCGCCTTCGCGCATGACGTAATCCTTGCCTTCCACGCGCAACAAGCCCTTTTCACGGGCATGTGCTTCACCCCCTAAGGTGACAAAATCATCATACGAAACTACTTCTGCGCGAATGAAGCCACGTTCAAAGTCAGAGTGAATCACACCCGCAGCCTTCGGCGCAGTCCAGCCCTGACGAATCGTCCAGGCACGCGCTTCCATCGGCCCCACCGTGTAATAACTCTGCAGGCCCAACGTGTGATAAGCCTTCTGAATCGTAACATCCAGACCCGACTGTTCCAAGCCATACGAAGCGAGGAAGTCTTGCTGTTCCTCTTCCGAAAGCCCCACCAAGTCGGCTTCCATTGCGGCGCAAATCACCACCGTGTCACACTGACGTTCAGCCGCATAAGCCTTCAACGCCTTCACGTGTGCATTATCTTCACCGCCGAGGTCATCTTCGCCCACGTTTGCTACGTAAATCACAGGCTTATCGGTCAAGAAGTGCAAGTCACGACGGCACGGCGCGATGGCATCTGGGTCATCACACACAAAGGTGCGCACAGGTTCGCCCGCATCCAAGTGTTGCTGGAGCTTGGTCATCGCCTCCACTTCCTTCGCCAAGGACTTATCAGCGCGCGCCTGACGGCTCAAGCGGTCCAAACGCTTTTCCAAGCTCTGCAAGTCTGCCAAGACCAGTTCCGTTTCAATAATGCCGATGTCACGAATCGGATCCACCGAACCTTCCACGTGCACCACGTCATCATTGTCAAAGCAACGCACCACTTCGAGAATGGCATCACACTCACGGATATTGCCCAGGAACTGATTACCCAGACCTTCACCCTTCGATGCACCACGCACCAATCCTGCGATGTCCGTAAAGTCCACCGTGGCGTGAAGAATGCGACCACTCTTGCAGACCTCTGCGAGCTTTTCCACACGCGCATCTGCCACGGGTACGGTGGCCTTATTCGGTTCAATCGTACAGAAAGGATAATTTGCCGCTTCCGCATTCTGCGCACGGGTCAAAGCATTAAAGAGCGTCGACTTGCCCACATTAGGCAAACCTACAATACCAACTGCAAGGCTCATCGCCATCCTCCATAGTATTCCGCCTCAACGCGCACATACTCCAATTCGCGTTGGCCGAATTTCCAAATCATATAAGCAATCAATAGGCGAATCACTCCGCCGCTTCCAAAAACAATATTCCAGAGATACGTGCCCAATGGGGGGAAAAAAGAGGGACACGGCACCTGAATATTGAAGAGAAAATCCAAAACCACCAAAGCCACCCACAACCCAGCAAAGCAACGGCCCACGAAAACCGCCCACTCCGTTGCACGCACCTTTGACTTCCCGAACATTTGCAACGCCGAACGCAACATGCGCCCACCATCCATCGGAAACGCGGGTAAGAGGTTAAAACACCCCAAGCCAATGTTCAGCATCGCCACGAGACTCCACCAGAAGTTGGGATAAAAGACGACCACCACTTCACCTTCTGGGCTTAAAGCTCTTTCTCCCCATCCACCAAAGTACGTAGCGCCAAATACCGCCACCGCCGCAATCAAAAATGAACACAACGGCCCTGCGAAAGCCATCAACCATTCCTGCCACGGCTTGGTTGGCATCCGTGTAATTGCGGCACACCCACCTAATAATTGTAAGGTTATGTCGCGCACCTGCCCACCAAAAGCAATCGCCGTTAAACTATGCGACAACTCGTGTAAAAGAATCGAAATCAATAGAAAAACAAGGATAAAGAGTCCGACTCCAACCGAAAAGAGCGGCATTGAGAAATCAAAAAACGAGTAGATTAAACACGCCGCCAGAAGCACCACCGAAAGGTTTAGCCTGACAGGAATGTCAAAAATTTTAAAGAGTGTCCACTGGTTTTTTAATTGCATAGGTCAGACATTATACCAAAAACCGCCCTTTTGCAAAACCACCCCCATTTCTTTCCCTACCCTGAGCGATTCACAACGCACTCCCACTCCTGCGCAAAGCACTTTAAACAAACAAAAAGACCTCCGCGGACGGAGGTCTTTTGAAATGTAGCAAGAAGCATCCTTACGAGAAATCAAGGGAGATCGTGCCATTGACAATGGCGATATCCTTGAGTGCACCCTGCAATCCAATCCCGCGCAACTTTGCGAGTTCAGAGATGGCCACGGTCAACGTATTGCCATTGACGCTCAAGCCCGGCTTACCTGCCACTGCGGTGGCGAGTTGCCCCATGGCGGCAGCAGCCCCTGCTTCGCCACCCATCATTGCCATCGAGAGCTTAGACAAGGTGATATCCAAGGCCGCGCCATCCTGTGCAGGAGCCAAGCGCAACTGCGCTTCCACCGGCAAGGGAACAAAGCCCATCGAGGCCTTACACTTGAAAATTAACAGACCATCCTTCAAGGTCACCTGAGGGTCTTTCACCTTCTTGAGCATTTCGCCGTGGGTTTCAGCCATCTTTGCAAATGCCGCAGAAAGACCATTATTGATATCCGATTCGGTAAGAGTTAAAGCAAGTTTACTAAGAATCATAGTACCTCCAAAAAAGTGTCGGGATTATAGCAAAAAAAGAAGAGCGGTTAAGGCAAAAGGATGCTTTTCGCCTGTTCGGGGGGCATTCCAGCCACGGCAAAACGTTTCAAGCGCGCCGTTTGCCCAGAGAGTAAGGAGACTGCACTCTTTGAAACGCCGAGAGCTTCAGCCAAAAAGCGGCGCGCCGCCTCATTTGCCTTACCATCCACGGGCGGTGCCGTCAAAGCCACGCGCAACCATGTTTCCTCCGCGCCCAATACCGCATTACGCGACGCTTTCGGCGTGACCTTCACCGTGATTGCACATCCGTCCTTCCACGGACTACACCACATGAAGACCTCCCACCGTTGCAATTACTTCTATCAACATCATGAAGAGCGCTTGCAAGACTCCCCCTGCCGCCGAGCAAACCAAGAGAATCAAAATCGGGGTGAGATAGAGAAATCCCATGCGAAATTCTGGCAAAGGCCCCTTGAGAAGACGGAAAATGTCTTTAAGGAAGTAGGACAACGATTGATGCCGCGTTAGCGCACAGAGAATGGCGAAGAGAATCAACGTCACCGTCAATTCATGCAATTCTGAAAAGACCTCTAAGACGATTAACCCCGTCACCGCCACAAAGCGCAAGCCAGGCACCAGATTGGAGAGGGCCATCTTTTTGGAGAGTTCCCCCATCATGCCTGTGAGCGCTTCTAAGTTCTCAAAGGGATAGGTCACACTTTCCGCATGCCAATTCATCAAAAAGGCCCAAAAGGCTGCCGCAACGAAGAGAATGCCCCACTGAAGCGCCAAGGATAACCGCCCCACCGGGAAGAGTGCCAACCGCAATAAATCGCCTGAATACCCAGGCAATACCCTCGAGCGATGCCACACCTGTAAGACCAACATCCCCGCCAACAAGATGATAAAGTGACGGAAAAGTCCCAATACCGCAATGAGAAGCCAATTTTTAAAGGTGGTCGCAGGCAAGGCATACGCCACAAAGAGATTCACCGCCATCGCATTTACGTGCATCCGCGACAACATCACTGCGTCTGCACAGAGCGCCAATGCCAATAGCACCACGCATAATGGTTTGGGAGGCATCGGCAAGGCTGGACGCAGGGTGGTTAAGAGGCGCGCCAAGAGATTATCCAGCGTTGCAGCGTAGGGATTTAATAATGCATACTGCGCGGGCAACATCAATCGGACGATGATTACCACGCAGAAGAAGATTAAGAAGGCATGAACAAGTGAAAAAAGCATTAGTCGGCACCGCCGTTTTCAAAGATTTTCCCAAGGCCAAAGAGGGTCAATGTCGGATCAATCGCGACCTCTAAATCGCTTCCGTTTAAGACCCAACCTGCGTAACCACCCGTTGCGACCACGTGTGCCTTCCCATTAAAGGGACGTTGCAAATGCGCAATCAATTCACGCACAATGCCACGATAGCCGACCTGCGCACCCAAGGTAATCGCTTCTTCGGTTGATTTCCCCACCACTGGCGTCTCCGTATTACCGAGTTCAACCTTCGGCAGAAGCGCCGTCTTTTCGTGGAGATAGGTCGTCATTAAGGGGAGCCCAGGCGTAATCACGCCGCCCACATAGGCGGGGCGATCATCAATCACCTCAAAGTTGAGTGCCGTACCAAAGTCCACCACAATGAGTGGCGCACCATAACGTGCCAACCCGCCCGCCGCATCGGCCAAACGGTCTGCACCGATGCGCTCTGGACACGGATAATCTACCGTAAAACCCAGCGGACTCTCCGAGGTCACAAAGCGCGGCACGCAACCCAATGTTTCATGGATTAAATGGCGCCACTTGCTATTGACCTCAGGGACGACTGAAGCGATTGACACCCCCTCTACGCCACCATCGGCAATCAAACGCACCATATCTGAGCATGCCTCCGGATTCTTCCGAATGCCCCCATTGATGTGCGTCACGCGCGAGATTTCGCCGTCTTCGTAAAGCCCCAGCGTAGCGGAGGTGTTGCCAATATCGATGCACACCAAGCGCATCAGATGACACTCCATTCAAGGGCCAAGTCAATGCTCGGCGCCGAGTGCGTCAAAGCGCCCACGCTCAATGCATCCACACCCGTGGCGGCGATGGCATTCGCCGTCTTAAGATTGATGCCACCCGATGCTTCCAACTTCGTGACCTTCGTTGCCTCACGGGTAATACGCACACATTCACGCATCATATCGCAGGGCATATTGTCGAGCATAATCCACTCAGGCTCTGCCTTCAGTGCGGACTTCAATTCTTCAATGCTCTCCACTTCAATTTCCACGGCCAACAAAGGATATGCCTTACGTGCCGCTTCCACTGCAAGATCCAAACGATTCGGGTCGCCACCCGCCCAGAGGTGACGGTGGTTATCCTTCATCAACACGCGATCGTAGAGACCAAAACGATGATTCGTGCCGCCGCCGCAGCGCACCGCAAACTTCTCAAACACGCGCAAACACGGAGTGGTCTTGCGGGTGTCGAGCACCATGCAGTTATAGGGCTTCACAGCTTCCACAAACTGATGCGTCAGGGTGGCCGTGCCGCACATGCGCTGAATGAAGTTGAGCGCCGTACGTTCTGCCGTCAAAATGGCACGTGCACGACCCGTGAAGCGAGCGAGCACGCTATTCTTCGGGGCGATTGCACCATTGGGAATCAAAATCTCATAGGTCAACGTCGGGTCCAACAACTGGAGAATGTACAGCGCCACATTCAAGCCCGCCACGCAGCATTCCTCACGTGCCTGGATTTCTCCCGTTGCCAAGATATCCGGTCCCACTAAGGCGAGCGTTGTCGCATCACCAGCGCCAATATCTTCTTTCAGTGCGGCCTTAATGGCCAATACAGCACGAGGGTCCTTCGTAATATCAGGTAAGGTCTCAGGATTCACCGTCATGGGAGTTCTCCTTTTTGATTGAAATCAACTACTCAATTGACAAATTCAAATTACAGCGTGGGCGTCAAGTCTGGGTTTGCAGGGAGCGACCCGAGGAAGGAACAGAGCAAACGAATCGCACGTTCCGCATCATTCAAATCCAAGGTCTCCACCGGGCTATGCATATACCGCAGCGGGATGCCAATCAAGCTCACCGCCACATCACCCCCCGCCATACGCATCGCATACGCATTATTACCAGAAGCGCGCGCACGCACTTGCACCTGCAAGGGGATTTCTTCCAACTTCGCCGTATCCATCAGCGCTTGGCGTAGCTTCGCATTGTAGAAGGGCCCCGTGCCAATGATTGGACCACCGCCCAACTTCACATCGCCCATCTTGCGACAATCCGCAGGGTTCACATCCGTGGCAAAGCCCACATCCACGCAAATGCCGATGTCGGGTTGCACCAATTTTGCCGCATTGGAGCCACCAATCAAGCCGAGTTCTTCCTGGACACTGCCCACCAAATGCAGGGCCACATTCAAGGGTGC
Organism: Kiritimatiellia bacterium; assembly: GCA_017558005.1. GTDB lineage: Bacteria > Verrucomicrobiota > Kiritimatiellia > RFP12 > DVOR01 > Spyradenecus. Next base: position 30,609 of record JAFYWN010000016.1, read on the forward strand.
GAGGGGTTGCTCAGCCAAACGGCGCATCGTTTCGGTGATGATATACGCGCCAATGCGATTATCGAATCCACGGCAGGCCACCCGCTCCCCCGCGAGCGGGAACCACCCTGCATCCACCACGGCGGGCGCTCCGAGTGCCACGAGGGCTTCTGCCTCTTCACGAGACGTAGCCCCAATGTCCACGGGCAAATCCGTCACCTCTTTGGGCGCCACCTTTTCACGTTCAGCAGAGGACATCAAATGGGGCGGACGCACCCCGAAGACCCCGTGCACTGGGCCATTCTTGCCCTGGATAATTAAACGCTCACCCAAGACCGTCTGCGCCGTCACACCACCATTGGGAATCAACCACAAGAGGCCGTTCGAATCAATGTACGAAACCAAAAAGCCGATTTCATCGCAGTGAGCCTCAAGCATCACCTTCACGGGTGCGCCTTCATTAAGCACTGCATGTAGGTTACCATGCACATCAAATGCACACTCCACCCCAGACTGCTTCAAATAACGCGCCATAATGCGCTGTCCATCTTGTTCGAAGCCGCTGGGGGACTGACAGGCCACCAGTTCTTTCAAAAATGCCAAAGATTGTTTATCCGCCATTTTCACTCCTTGAATAGAGGCTTTCCAGCAGTATAGCAAAGATTCCAATAAAAACCTATCAAAATAATAAGGACTTTCCTGCAAATGTGCACGAAAGTCCCAATGATTATTCACCCAAATGGTGTTTAGCCGTCCGTTCTGCGATTAGACGCCTCCGTAACGACGTTCACGCTTTCCGAAGGAAGCCAGGGCCGCATCAAAATCTGCCTTGTCAAAATCCGGCCATAAGACGGGCGTCACGTAGAGCTCTGCGTAACTTGCCTGCCACAGGAGGAAGTTGCTCAACCGCATTTCGCCACTCGTGCGCACAATCAAGTCAGGATCTGGCACATCAGGCAAGTAAAGGTGTTGAGTAAATGTCGCCTCATCAATTGCTTCAGGGTCAAGTTCCCCTGCCGCCACGGCTTTGGCTAAGCGCTTTGCCGCCGAGACAATCTCCGTTCGGCCACCATAGCTCAAGCAGAGAATGAGCTGACGCTCATACTGCGCCGTTGCCGCTTCCACGCGAGCGAGTTCTGCTTGCACCGCCTCGGGCAAATCATCCTTCTGCCCCATAATGCGTAAGCGCACCTGATGCTTGTGCAGCATCGATTCCTCGCCCGCCAAATAGGCCACGAGTAATCCCATCAAGGCATCCACTTCCTCCTTTGGACGCTTCCAGTTCTCCACCGAAAACGCATACAAAGTCAGATAGCGAATCCCCGCATCACGGCAAAAACCAAGCACTCGTCGCACCGTTTCGCCACCTGCGCGATGCCCCTCAGAACGCGGAAGGCCGCGGGCTTTCGCCCAACGGCCATTTCCGTCCATAATAATCGCCAAATGCTCCATTAGATCCCCACGCGGATGGTCGATTCGCGTGCAGGGCCCACAGAGAGAATGCCCAAGCGGCCACCGGAAAGCTCCACGAGGCGTTCCACATAAGCCTTCGCCTTCAAGGGCAGCTGATCCATCGACGTCACATTGGAGGTCTCTTCCAACCAACCCGGCATCGTTTCGTAAATCGGCTTGCAACGAGCCAATTCCGCTGCCGAGGCAGGCATATCTTCAATGCGCTTACCATCGAGTTCGTACGCCACGCAGATCTTGATTTCAGGCAACGTATCCATCACGTCAAGCTTCGTCATCGTCCAGAAGTCAACGCCGTTGACCATCTGAGCATAACGTGCCACCACAGCATCGAACCAACCGCAACGACGCGGACGACCCGTCACCGCACCAAATTCGTGACCACGTTCTGCGAGCGTCTTGCCCACTTCACCGAAATCTTCCGTCGGGAAAGGACCTTCGCCCACACGCGTCGTGTAAGCCTTAATCACACCAATCACGCGATCAATGCGACGCGGGCTGAGACCCGAACCAATGCACGCGCCACCCGAGGTGGGGTTCGAGCTCGTCACGAAGGGATAGGTACCGAAGTCGATATCCAGCATCGTGCCCTGAGCACCTTCCAAAAGGATCGACTGACCTGCGCGGTCGGCCTTATGAATCAAAGGAATCGTATCGATGATGTACGGGCGAAGCTTTTCAGCCGCCTCAATGTAAGTCTTCACCATCTCATCTGCATCCAAAGGCTCTGCATTGAGTTGGGCCAACTTCGCATTCGTTTCCAAAACCTGTTCGCGCACCAATTCAGGGAATTCGGGGATCAACATATCACCGCAGCGCAGACCCGTACGAGAGACCTTTGCCGCATACGCAGGACCGATGCCACGACCCGTGGTACCAATCTTCTTACCCACCGGACGAGCCGCTTCATCAGCCTTATCCAATGCGCGGTGATAGAGCATCACCATCTGCGTGCGCGTAGAGATATAAAGGCGACCCTGGCACTCAATGCCCGTGCTACGGAGCATTTCGATTTCATCAATCAAATCCAACGGATTCATCACCACGCCGTTACCGATCACGCACACCTTACCTTCGTGCAAGATGCCCGACGGCACCAAACGCAACACGCGCTTTTCGCCCTCTGCGATAACCGTATGGCCGGCATTCGAACCGCCCTGATAACGCACGATCATATCCGCCTGCGCGGTCAAAACGTCAATGATTTTACCCTTGCCTTCATCGCCCCATTGCGAACCGATCAAAATGGTATTTGGCATAGCAACTTCCTTAACTTGGATGATTGACGCGTCACTACTGACGCAAAACGGTAACGAATTATACCAAAACTTCCCCCTCTACGCAACGGGTGCCAACAATGCGACCGCTACAGGCCTCTGTGCCCCCCCCCTTCTCTATACTGTAAGTGCGACTGGATGGTAGGTATCGCGCACCGATGGTACAAAAATATGAAAGTCGGCCCAAGAATGGACCGACACAAAACCGCCCCCGAACCTACAGCTTAATAATGCAGAAGTGTAAAAATATGAAAATACTACCTAAGCCAGTTCTCTAAGAGAGTACCGCGCTTAGGATGAAAAAGACTACATTCAAGATGAGCGCATCTTCTATGCTTAGGATGCGGTATTTAAGATGAGCACGTGTCCTGTGCAGGTCCATTGTTGGACCTACTTATCGGTTTTGCGAAAACCGCCTTCTCTGCGTGCGTGCGAAACGCACGCGCACCCCAATAACAATCTCACGCTCGAGAAAAGCTCGAGCGTGAGATTGTTTCACCTAAAAATGAACCTTACTGTTCATTCGGCACAACGAACTTATAGAAGGCAGCCTTTTCACCGGCCTTCGGTGTAATCTCCACCGAGACCTCACCGTCCTCAACGACCTCCCATTCGCCATCAAGTTCGGAGGCGCGTTGTACCTGAATGCTCACGGTCGCCTTGCCATCCTTCACCTGAATGACTGGCGCACCTAAGACCAAAGCCTTCATCTCATCCGCCGTGAAGACTTCGTCAGCATCCAAAAGTTCCTGCTTAGCCTCATCCTTGGACATCAGCTTATTGTCCGCAATGTAATCCTTGACGAGCTGTTCCGCCTCTGCAGGGGTCAAGAGACCATTAGACGAGACATATTCCTCAATCGCTTGAGCAATTGCAACGGCCACCTCTTGTTCCGACTTCAGCTTATTCGCCACGATGTAATCCTGCGTCTGCTGATTCGCTTGAGCAGGGGTCAAGAGGCCATTCGACGCAATATGCGCTTCAATTGCCGCTTCCACCTCTTCTGGCGTCTTCAGGTTATTGTCAGCGATGTACTCTTGGATCTTAGCCTCTACTTCATCTGCGGAGACAAAACCCTGACCTGCGATATAATTATTCAGCGCCGCTGCAGGAGC
>JAFYWN010000002.1 GCA_017558005.1 Kiritimatiellia bacterium
ATAACTCATTCATTTTTCAATACAAATAAAATCGCCCTTTTGCCCAATTTCACGCCAACAAAGCAAAAACTGCGTACAAAAATCCTCACTTTTTCACCACCCCATCCCAAGAGACAAAACCAACCCAAACCGCCACAAAACATTGAAATAACAGCCTTTTATCGAATTTCACCCACCATAAAATGCACTTTTAGACCTCGCGAAAGACAAAATTTCTCCAAAAACACCCCGCTTTTCACCTCCATCACCCCGACCTTCCCCTACCTTTTAACACCTGCAATTTCTACAAAACCTTGAAATAATCGGCTTTTAAAGGATTTTAAATTCTGCGCAGACCTCTCCTTTTCTATCCAAAATACGAAAATACACCCTAAAACCCTCGCTTTTATTGCGTATAAAAGGCATGAATAAATGCTTCCGTCCACCATTTATTGCCATACACAAAATACACGCCATTCTGCATCAAGCGCCACCTTCAAAACCCATGAAAGCCTTTAATATCAATACTTTTAATGGATTTTATTCCTTCGTTTTCCTACCCACGCTCTCCCCGCAAAACGCAATAGCGTCCACACAACGTACATGTGTAAGCTGCGCAGTTCTTACACCTCTTCCCATCATTGAAACACTCTAAAAGTCTAAAAGTCTGTAATAACAGCCTTCTGTGGAATTTTGCGTACATTACGCTATACATTTCGTACGCATTGAACTGATTGTAACAAACGACAATCCATTGCATTAATTTATTGTCGCAGGGCGAGGAAACTCGCTACAATAGTGGCGGTGCGGCGCAGTGGGCGCGGTAAATGAGGTATGGGCAGATGCAGTACAGTGATGTGACATCAGATTCGCGATTGGTGACTCCCGGGGCTTTGTTTGTAGCAATTCCTGGTGTAAAGGTCGATGGGGCGCAGTTTATCCGTCAGGCACGTGAAAAAGGCGCAGCGACCATTATGGGTGAAGATGAGTCCTGTGATATTCGTGTGCCGAATGCACGTCTCGCTTACGCCGAAGCTTGTGCCAAACACTTTGGTACCCCCTCCGAGTCGCTCCTCCTCTGCGGTGTCACGGGCACAAATGGTAAGACCACCACCACCCTCCTCCTGCGAGAGATGTTGGCCCAAGGCGGACTTCTGCCAGGACTTATCACCACAGTGGCCATTGAATGGCCTGGACACAGTGCTCCTGCAGACTGCACCACACCAGATGCGCGTGTCTTGCAGTCTACGCTAAAAGAGATGGTGAAAGCGGGGTGCCGTGCTGCAGTGATGGAAGTCTCCAGTCATGCAATCAACCAATATCGCGTGGCGGGGTGCCACTATGCCGTGTTGGCCTTTACGAATCTTACGCAAGATCATCTTGACTACCACGGCACGATGGAAGCCTACTACCAAGCCAAGGCACAACTCTTCCGCGACCATCCCAACACCCCTGCAGTCATTAATACCGACGATCCTTACGGCGCACGGCTTTTAACCGAGCTCCAGACTGCTGGCCACACGCGTCTCTTCCCCTACTCGCCCGCGACGATTCAAGCCACCTTCTCTGCGCATGGCACCGAAGCCTCCTTCCAACTTGCCGGCCGCACGCTTAGCTTCCACACTGCACTCTGCGGACGTTACAACCTCGCCAACCTACTCTGTGCGGCCACTGCTGCACGTGCTTTGGGCGTAACAACTGATGCGATCCTCTGCGCGATTTCCAACATTCGTCCGAAATGGGGGCGGCTTGAATCTGCAGCCCCTGGTGTTTTTGTGGACTATGCGCACACAGACGATGCGCTCTCCAATGTATTATCAACGCTCCGTGAAATCACCACAGGCCGTCTCATCTGCGTCTTTGGATGCGGCGGCGACCGCGATCGGACCAAACGGCCAAAGATGGCTGCGGCAGTTGAACGCGTGGCTGATGTAATCCTTGTCACCTCAGACAACCCGCGTACCGAAGACCCAAAGGCAATTATCGCGGACATCCTCACTGGGTTTAGCGCCACTGCGAAGCCGATTACCGAAGTTGATCGCCGTACGGCTATTCGTCGAGCCCTTGAAATGAAACAAGCCGACGACGTGATTCTCGTCGCCGGCAAGGGGCATGAAACCTATCAAGAAGTTAACGGCGTGCGTACACCCTTCTCTGACGCAGAAGAGATTCGCTCCTTTTACGCCTGAGCGCGAAGTCGATTAAGACATTCTAAAGCTACGCACATTACAATCAAAAAGCCACCAAGGACGCACGGATAGATGGCCAACCCTGTACGTTGCGCCACCCACCCCAGCAGTGGTGGCATCAATGTAGCGCCAGTATAAGCGCATGCCATCTGCAGCCCCATGACCACCTGTGTGTAATGCGCTCCAAAATTTGAAGGTGTGGCATGCAAGAAACAGGGAAAGAGGGGCGCAATCCCCAAGCCAACTGCGAGCAAACCTATTTTTGTTTGAAGCACACTGGTGGCCGTGACCAAAAGGATTATACCCAAGAGCACTCCTCCAGCACCCAATCGCAACATCCTTTTATCTCCCATGCGGTCAGCCACAAACCCCGCCAAGAAGCGTCCCACCGTCATACCTCCGTAAAAGAGTGCCGCCCACCTTGCCGCCTCTGCAACCGACAATCCGCGCACAAGGTGCAAATAACTTCCCGCCCAAATACCCGAGCAGAATTCCAAACCCTGCATTGCGAAGAGGCCAATCATCGCCCAACCTATCCCTCGCAAACGCAAAGCCTCTCGCGTGGTAACCGATGTGTGACACGTGTCTTCGGTCAACGAATCCCGTTTCCAGAGTGGTCGCGAAACGAAAAGCACTACAGCCATCACACATTGAAGCGCCATCACACTCCAATAGCCCTCCTGCCAACGCCCTCCACAAACCAAAATCCACCCTAAAAGGCTTGGTCCTGCAGTAGCACCAATACCCCATGAAACATGCACCCAACTCATCTGGCGCGACGTGCCATGTAAAGCAACATAGTTATTGAGCACCGCATCAATTGCTCCGGCCCCCAACCCCAACGGTAAGGCGAAACAACACACCCATGCATATGACGAAGCCAAAGCGAATCCAGCCAATGCGATGGCAGTTAAAAGTGTACTTCCCACCGTTACGGCCCAAGAACCAAAACGGGAGATTAATGTATTCGTGCTCAAGGCAGAAATAACCGTACCCGCGGAAATTAAGAGCGTTACGCCCCCTGCATAAGAGATTGGCACGCCAAATCCCCCATACATCGAAGGCCATGCCGCACCAATCATGCCATCTGGCACCCCCATACTAAAAAAGGCTAAGTAGATTACTGCGATAACGATTATAGCCATCACAGATCCTTTTTGCTGAAAGAAATACGTGTCTGAAAGAAGTGCCAACTATTTATGGACGGGTCCGTCCATCGCGAATAGCCTTTAAGAGTGCTTCATATAACGCCTTAGCGCGCTCGGGATACTCTGCAATCACATTTTTCGTCTCAGAAGCATCCCCTGTCAGGTGATACAATTCACCATTCAACGGATTGTTCTTTGTACTCGGCGCATTCCCTGCGCGACGCGGCACAATGTACTTCCACTCGCCCTCGCGATAACTCATGTACCAATCCTGGCTGATAATCGCACGACGGGACGATGGCTTTTCAGGATCCAAGAGCGCCTCATGGACATCAAAGGAGTCAGGCATTGCATCCTTTGAGATTGACACCCCACGTAAGGCGGCAAAGGTGTTGCCCAAATCCACCAAAGAAAGCAACGCCTGACTGCGCTTCCCTGCGGGGATTTGCCCCTCCCACACGGCAATGAACGGCACACGATGACCACCTTCAAAGGGTGTGTACTTCGTACCTCGCCAATGAGCTGCGGGACGATGATCCCCCAACTTCTCAACGGCTTGATCCATATACCCATCATTTACCATAGGACCATTATCCGAAGAAATTACGACTAGCGTGTCCTTTTCCAAACCCAATGCTCGCAACTTCTCAATCACGCGCCGCACCGAGTCATCAAACTGACGCGTGGCATCACCGCGCGGCCCAAAGGGCGTTGAACCCACAAAACGCGGATGTGGCACACGTGGCACATGAATATCATTCGTGCCCAGATAGAGGAAGAAGGGCTTTTCGCGGTTCTTTTCCATGAAGGCGCATGCCTTTTCAACGAAGATATCTGCCATATCTTCATCCACCCACCGCGCCTTCTCGCCGCCCTTCATGTAACCGATACGGCCAATTCCATTCACTACCGCTTGGTTATGACCATGATGCCAATCCATCTTCAAGGTTGCACGATCACGCACACCATCGGGTTCACCAGGATAATTCTTCTGATAATTTACCTCAATCGGATCATTCGGATCCAAATTCACGACCTTACCATCCTCCACATAAACGCACGGCGTACGATCAGCCGTTGCGGCCATAAGGAAGGTATAATCAAAGCCTATCGCGTTGGCAGAGGGCGAGATGGGTTTATTCCAATCCGTCTTCCCTGGCCCAAGCCCCATGCCGAGATGCCACTTACCCACTGCGCCAGTAACCATGCCAGAGCGTTGCATCACCTTCGGCAACGTCTCCAAGCGCGGATCAATCAACAATGCCGCATCCCCCTGAGCAATGCCTGTGCCTGGCTTACGCCACGCATAGCACCCCGTAAAGATGGCATAACGCGTCGGGGTGCAAGTTGAGGCAGGCGAATGCGCATCGGTGAAGGTAACCCCTTGTTGCGCATAAGCATCAATAAAAGGCGTTAACCCAGGCGTCGAACCATAACAGCTCACATCGCCCCACCCCAAGTCATCGGCAAGAATGAAAAGAATATTGCGAGGCTTCCGAGTGGCCGCCGACAGTGGCAAACTTCCCGACACCGCAAGGGCGGCACAACCGAGTCCAAAAGATTTCAAAAATGCACGACGAGAGGTAAGTGACATGAGTGAGGTTCCTATAGGATAATGCCTATTCAATCTGCGAGTGAGAAAGAGGGTGTATTAACGTTTGTACTCTTGGCTATTTAAGAACGTCATCAAACCCTCTGAAATTTGCTGCAACACCTTTGAAGGATACACCTTCTCTGCCGCCTCTTCAGGGGTCGCACCCTTATAAATGAGTGTGTAGTACTGATTAAGCGTGGCGCTCAATTCTATTGGCGCTTCAGTGCGCAACCAATGCACAAGCACCCACGATGATGCGTAGGCTGCTGTGCGATTCCGTTCGTGATAGAAAACCTCTGTGCTAAATGACATCAACGTTGCCAATCCCTCAGGCGTACAAAAGCGTGGGTCGCGTTTCACCTCTTCCAAGCGATAGGAGAGATTGGGCTTTCCTTCTGGCTTTTTCTTCCCTGCGCTTGTGACCGTCTTTAAGGTAAACGTTTCGAAAAAGGTTGCGTGGCCCTCGTTGAACCAAATCGGCACATCAATCGTTGGCGGTGTAATTGAGAAGAGATACTGGTGAAAGCCCTCATGGAAGGTGACCATACGAATCTCCTCGCGTTGCTTCTCCTTTGAGCCCGACTCAATGTCACCACGCACGACCAACTCTCGATGCGTCGTTGAGAAGACACCCGCACTCCACTCCTCACCCGCGCCAGAATAGGCGTGATATTCCTCTGGCGTAGCGAAGACACGGATCACGCTGAGCGGCACCTTCATCTTCTTCGGTTCAGGAATGTACGTCGTATAAACCATGCGCATGGCAATCATGCTATCCAAGAGTGAAGAGACAAACTTCCCATACTGCTTTGGAAGGTTGGACAATACACGATACGGCGGACGCTCCATCGTCTTCCACCCGTCTTGAACCGTTCCAGAAGGCTTCAACTTCGACGCGGGGGCGATGCCACCGAGGGCACGCGTCAGGGCACCCTTCCATGCCTTTGGCGGATCATCTGTCGTGGTGATCAAAAGTGCATAAGCTTGGTTTTGGTCGGATTTCAAGAAGAAAATCAATGCGGCCATGCCCGGCGCCTCGCAGAACATCGCCTCGCGCACCGCACCAATCCCCTTCACCTTTTGCGGAGCAGAGAAGGTCTTGCCCGTCCAGTCCTCCAACCACTGAGGCAAGCGCTTGCGCACAAGCTTCCCCACTGCCTGACGATTATCTTCGTACTCCTCCTTCAAGACGTGCGCCATCACCTGATTATAGTCGGTCTTAATGCCACGCGTGAACGAATCCACCACACTCTTGGCTTGGACTAACTCATAAACGTTTCCGTCACTATCAGACCACTTCCCGAGACGCTGCTCCGCCTCCCAAAGTTGACGCGGATCATAACGTTCAGCCGTGCCGCTCTTACTGCCTCGTGTCCACGTGTAGGTAAAGGTCTCCACCGCAGGCGGCGCCTCTTGGCTAACATTCTTGGGCAAGGGGATTTGCAACTGATCGCAAGTAAAACGTTGGTTCAATGTCGGCACCTTAGCCACCGCCACTAACGGCAGGAGACTTAACACTGCGATTAGGATATTCCGACGAATAGGGAATTGAGTCACGCACAATTGACGCATCTTTCACGTACTCCCATTAATGAAACTTTATTTCCACTTCCTTGAAATAACGCGTCTGCAAGACATTTGCGAGGTCTTTGACGATATTTCTACGGATATCCAATGCCACTGGCAGATTCGGATCTTGGTGCGCAGGATTAATCGCCGTACCCACGTCAATAAAGATGCGATCCGACTTCAGAAGTAAATCACGCATTTTCGTGGCGGGATTCACGCGCACATCAGGGCCTGGATTTCGCAAGAGTTCAATCACCTTTGAGAGTGTCACACACCCTTCAGTGACCAATTCAATCCCAGGAATCTCTGATCCCGCGGGCACTTCAGGGTCAAGCGCCGTCAACGGCGTATCAATGGGGCGATTCAATTCACGTGCCACCAAGTCAGACGTTGAACCACCAGAGATGATGGTCTGCACGCCAGGTTGCGTTGCCAAGGCCGCAAAGGCGGCATCCTGCGTACGGTCAAAGGGACACCCCGTGAGCATTTGCGTCAAACGTGGATCGCGATAGTAAAGCATCGCGGCAGTCGTATCATCCCCTGCTCGGCCACCATCTAGACGCGTTGCACGGTCTGCCGCACCCTTACAGAGGACTTGCGCATCCACATCTGGAGCGATATTAATTGCCTCTTGCAACCAGCCTACGACCGACTCCAATCCCTGCCCAAAGGGATAACCATCCGTGCCTAAGCCTGCCTGCGTAATCCCATCCGAACAGAAGAAGAGGCGATCGCCATGCTGCATCTGAAAGGTTGAATACGAAAGCTTACGCCCTGACCAACGTGGCAATGCGTAAACCGTTCGCGGAATCTCTTGTGGTTCCGTACCACGCAGATGTACCGCCGGCGGATTTTCGTATTCAATCATGCGCACTTCCCCCTCTGGGAAGGCATGAATCATGGTAAACGTCGAATATGTGATATGACGATCTGGACAGATGGGCAATGCGTCCATAATCAGGGTCGCCGCACGACGCAAGCCAATCTTTGCCCGCATATACTCCATCGCCATCGTGGCAGTAAGCGATGCACAGACATTCGCCTGTTGACCACTCCCCAAGCCATCGGTTAAAACGGCCACCACCGAACCATCAGCCTGGCGTTCGCTCAAAAAGATATCGCCACTGCACACCTTGCGAAACTTGTGCCGATTAAACCAGTCCACCTCAATGAAAGGTGGCGGTGCGGGCGCTACAAGGTCCTCGCTTGCGCCAATCACAGGCGTTCCTCCAGGTCGATTGGAGCGAACATCTCCACGGCCGAGTCCAAAATCAACTCACTTTCCGCAGCATTTCGGCCCAACATGAACGCAATCTCCTGAACCGTTTTTGCCGTATTGGTTACGACCGTTCGAGCCTTTTCAATAAGTGCCAAACGCTTTTGTTCGGTTTCAGTGATATCAAGGATGAGTGCACCTACCACCTCATGCACATCCACGTTAAAGATCGTTAGGGAGAAAAGACGCCCCTCCACCTCAACCGTTTGGCGAATAATCTCCTCGCCTGTCTCCAACACCTTCTGGAACAACTGCGGATAAGGAATCAGACGCCCCAAATCAGCATCACGCAAACCTGGGTGGGCCTCATAGGCCATCTTCGCCACATCCCCCAACAACGTCGCAAAGCGTTCATTGCATTCGATGATTCGAAGTTGGCGATCTGCTACCACTAAGCCATACGGTAACGCACGGTCAATCGCTGAGCTCTGCTTCAATGCCAATTGGCGCATCCGACTCACGCACATTTGCGGTTCTGCATTCTTTGCCAAAATTGCACAAGCGAGCTCTCGGCAACTATCATACCCGCACCCAGCGCAGTTCAATTCATCCTCTGGCTTGAACTTACCCAAAGCATTTAACGTGGCGCGAATCTCCTCTTCTGAGAAGGTCTTGCGTTCGGACTGCGCCGCACGGTAGTGACGACCAATGTCGGGGAACGTTTCCGGATCATCGGGTTGGGTCAAGCGCGCATGGCGCAATAAGTCAAGCAAACCACCCGCAGCGCACCGCACACGCGTCTTCGGACCGCACACGCAGCCGCCTGGGCAGGCCAAAGCCTCCACGAAGACGGGCTGTTCCAATGTCTTTGGATCAAGCGTCTCAAGCATGGATTTAATGGCTTGAATGCCCGTGATTACCATCGGCTGCAATTCACCCTCTGGAGCAAGCGCGCGGAAATTGCGTTCCACACTGCGTAGCATCCCCCCCTCAATCGGGTAATATGCACCATCGCCAGGTAACTTATAATCCTCTGCGGGCGGCAACTTATTGGGATCCTCTACCCCAGCCAAGACCATCCACCTGCGCAACTCTTCAAACGTCAATGCCGTGTGCAAGAGTTCGGGTTGCAAATCGCGTTCATACTTCTTACCCACGCAAGGTCCAGCGAAGACCACTGGCGCAGAAGGGAATTCCTCGCGGAGTGCCTTACAGTGCGCAATTACTGGAGAATCTACAGGTGTGAGATAGGCAGAGAAACGCGGATAGTAGCGTTGGATTAACTCCACCACCACAGGGCAAGCCGAGGAAATCTGCAGACGATGTGCGCGGCTCTGTGCCATCAATTCCGCCACACGACGCGAGACAATATTCGCGCCCACCGCCGTTTCACGCACATGCGCAAAGCCCAATTTACGCATCGCCGTCACGAAGCGCGCAGGATCCACTCCAGGGAACTCCGAAGCAAAACTCGGCGCCAAAGACAAAATCACATCTTTACGTGCCGCAACCAAATTCCGCACCGTGCGCAAATCATCGCGCACCATCTTCGCATGGTTCGGACAAGTCGCCACACATGTGCCACAGTAGATACAATCCTCTGGCGAAACCACTGCGTGGTCATTCTCCACACGGATTGCCTTCACTGGACACCGTCGCACGCACTTATAGCAGTCGCGACACTGAGCATTCACCGAATAAACTGGGGCTAACGCATCCATCGTCTTATGCCTCCGCAAAAGCAGCTTCCAATAATGCAGGCACCGCTTCCGGTGTCACACCACTATGACACGTCTCATTAATCCACACATTGGGCCCATCTCCACAATGCCCACCACACCGGCATCCCTTCAATTCGACCGACGCCATCTTATCATTTGCCGTCAGCCAATTGCGAACCGCTTCCAAATTCTGATTATTCCCGCGAGAAAAACACGAGCTACCCATGCAAATAGTCACTTTAACCACGTTACGCACTCCTTAACTTCTAATAGTATAGCGAAAAAATCCCTTTTGCGCCATAGGTACTCGTGTAAAGCAGGCGTTCTTACGATACGATGCAGCTCAAATGCTTTAGGCCGGCAGCCCCTCTCCTCCTCCTCCTGCGCCTCCGCCTCGCGCCGCCCCTCGACTGCCACACCCCGTTTTCACACCCCGTTTTCACACCCACAATTCCGCAGTAGCGTCTGCCACCTACAGAGACTAAAAAACAAACAAAATCAAAGGGCCGCTAAATTGACCCTTTGATTTTGTGTAATTTTGTGACGCCTTGAGCGCCGTGCGCTTAGAGCGCGCGGAGGCGAGCAGCCTTACCAGTGCGGTTGCGCAAGTAGTAGAGCTTTGCGCGACGAACACGAGCGTGGCCGGTCACTTCGATCTTTTCGATCGAGGGGGAAGCGAAGGGGAAGACCTTTTCAACGCCCACGCCGAAGGAGATGCGGCGGACGGTGAAGGTTTCGGTGATGCCCTTGCCGTCGCGTGCAATCACGTCGCCGGCGAAGATCTGCGTACGTTCCTTTTCGCCTTCCTTAATGCGGACGTAGACGCGGACGATATCGCCGATGGCGAGTTCCGGGTTCTTCTTAGGATTCTTTTCCGCCGTGAGGGCGTTCACTTTTTCGATGGCTTTCGCGATCATTGTCGTTTTCCTTAATGTGTATCAAATCTGGACGCTGCCGAGCAGTTCGGTCAAGCATCTGGTTTCTGCGCCAACGCTCCATTCGTGCGTGGTCGCCTTTTAGGAGGACTTCCGGTACACCTTTGCCACGATGGACGGGCGGTCGAGTATACTGTGCCTGCTCCAACAATCCTTCCGTGGAGAAGGATTCCTTCGCGGTAGCTTCCGCTCCTCCGCCCAATACGCCGGGCAGGAGGCGTGTGACGCTGTCAATGACGACCGCTGCGGGCAATGCCCCGTTAGTCAGAACGTAGTCGCCAATGCTGATCTGTTCATCGGTAAGGCTTTCAAGCACACGCTCGTCAATGCCTTCATAATGTCCACAGATGAAGATCAGGTGTTCCTCTTTTGCAAGCCGCCGTGCGATTTCCTGTCGGAAAGGGACGCCCTGAGGCGTCATTGCGATAACTCGGCTATTTGGCTTGCGGAGGCTTTCGACGGCCTCGAAGAGCGGTTCGGGCTTCATCAACATCCCGGCGCCGCCTCCGTAGGGCTTATCGTCGAGCGTCCCGCGGACGTCATGTGCGAAATCTCGCACGTCTACCGCGTGGATTTCCACAGCACCCATGGCTGTCGCACGTCTGAGAATGCTTTCCGAGACAAAGCCTTGCAGCATGCCTGGGAAGACGGTCAGTACGTCGATGCGCAGGGGCACCGCAGTCTCTCCTCGGCCTTAGGCCTGAGCCTTCTGGGCCTGCTTGATGAGAGAAGCGACCGTTTCGGACACCTGAGCGCCCTGGCTCTTCCAATAAGCCACGCGTTCGAGGTTGATGCCGCACTTGTTCTCGGTCTTGCGGGGATCGTACCAACCGAGGATTTCAAGGAATTTGCCGTCGCGGGGGCTGCGAACATCGCAAGCAACCACACGGTAGGTGGCCACACGGTTGCAGCCGGTCTTACGCAATCTGATCTTGACCATTTTTAGTCTCCGAGACCCATACGTTTAGCTACCAGCGTACGAGTCATTTTAAGTTCACTACGCATTCAGTTAATTGAATGAAGCGCATAGTTTACTAAATCAAACGAAAACTCGCAAGCGGAAAATCATCACTTCCCACATTTTTTCACGGACTCTCC
Source organism: Kiritimatiellia bacterium (assembly GCA_017558005.1). GTDB lineage: Bacteria > Verrucomicrobiota > Kiritimatiellia > RFP12 > DVOR01 > Spyradenecus. The sequence goes on from JAFYWN010000002.1 coordinate 11,450, forward strand.
TCGCGCGCGTATTTATTAATTAAGGTAATACTCAAAAATCCCTGCCCCTCTACGACCTCGATGCTAATGTTTTCTACGCCTATCCGCACATAACGCTGACTCTATCACAACGCACAAGCGAATCGTCTCCTCCGCATCTAAAGCACCCACATAGCATCAACTTCACAATCATGAGGCGTATTAACACTAATTGAGAACCGCGTTACGCGATTTGCCCGTACCGTTCGCACTCCGATCCTACAATGAAGATAATTTATCTGCCATTACGAAAAAGAGCACATTGCAACCGTCTTTATTAAAAGTAGATACGTGGAAATGTTGACATTCACACAAGACCACTTTTCTCCAAAATCAAACCATAAAAGAACCACACCCTATCGAAACGAGTTCTGTATTTCAATAGAGTTGAATTGAAGCGTTGGCTGAACACCAAAAGACCTGCGGCAGAACTGAGGCCTGCACGCTACGCATCCTGACGGATGCTTTTACTGGTGCTCACAAGGAGAAAAGAAAGAACTCTGGGAACGAGGCAGGGTGGCGACTGGTTAGAAAACGGCATTTATCGTGACCCCTGGCCCACTGCGGCAGGGGGGGGGGGTGAGGCGAGAGGTGCGGGGAGCGCAGCGTCCCCGCCGTTTGGTCGCTACGCATCCTGACGGATGCTTTTACTCGCGCCTCTCTTCGCTTCTTGTTAACCACAATTCCCTCGTTGTTTTGCGGTCATGGCGTAGCGCCTTCGGTTCACATTTCTATGACACCTCACGGTGTTAGCAAAGTGCTTGATAAAAACACTTGATTTTTAAGTGCCGATTGTGCTATTTTAATGGGACTTTCCGCTGAAGACGGCTCTCAGGCTGACTGCCGCCGACGCGGATTAACGCAAACAACAAGGATCAGGATTATGCCTAAGATCAAGACGAAAAAGTCTGCGACTAAGAAGTTCAAAATGTCGGCCACGGGTAAGGCAATGCGCACACAGGCTGGTAAGCGCCATCTCAATGGCTACAAGTCTCGCGGTCGCAAGCGCAATCTCCGTGGTTCCGCTGCTGTCTATGAAGGCAACCAGAAGATGGTTGCTCGTATGCTTCAGGCCTAAATCACAAAGGAGTTGAACAATGAGAGCTACTAACGCCGTTGCATCCCGTGAACGTCGCCGCCGCCGCCTGAAACTCGCTCGTGGTTTCTATGGCGCCCGCAGCAAGCAATTCCGTTTGGCCACCGAGGCCGTTGATCGCGCCCAGCGCCTTTCCACCTGGCACCGCAAGCTCCGCAAGCGTGAATTCCGCCAGCTCTGGATCGCTCGTATCAACGCCGCCGTGCGTGGTTTGGCCAACGAAAAGGTCCCCACCTACTCCCGCTTCATCGAAGGCCTCACCAAGGCTGGCATCACGGTCAACCGCAAGATGTTGTCCGAAATTGCTATCGCTGACGCTGAAGGTTTCAAGGCCCTCGTCGCTAAGGCTGCAGAAGCACTCTAAGTTATTTTCGGCTTAGACGCTATTATGAGGTCTCCGTTCGGAGGCCTCTTTTTTATTGCTCAAAAGCAAACCATGCTCAACGTTCTAACGCATAAAGAAAGCGCATCACCTCTCCCCAAATAGATGAGCGAGCCGCCTCAACCTTCCATGCGAATCCTTTGGAGCGAAATCATTAGCATCCCATAAGGGTGTGAATAAAGAGAAAGATAAATTTTAGTACGCCTGCATTGGGGGCATTTAAAGTTCTTCTTGCCAAGATTAAGTGAAGAGAGATACAGATTTTAGAGCGTCTGCATCGGGAAAAAGTGCTTGACTCTAGTTGTTAGTCTTTGCTAATATTTCGCGCCATAACAATTTTACTGCTTCACATTACCACTTGAAAGGTTCCCTTAGAATGCCCAACGCACGCATTACATTCGTTGCACTTACCACGCTCTTACTTGGGGTGGCAAGCAGCATTTTTGCAGCGACAGTGCATTCCGTTGACTCGGAGAGCACGCCTCCGTCTGCGCCAATGCCGCCCCTGCCCGATTCGGTAGAAAACGCCAATACCGCCACGAATCAGGTTATTGTTATCACCGCGGCGCCCTTGCCCAAGTATCGCGTTGCAACAAATGATTCTGGCACGCTTGTGGAGTTACCACCAGAAAAGGCACCCTTTACGGTGGACACCCTCACGGAAGACTTCATTCGCGAGCGCAACGTCACCGACCTTGACCAACTCCTCTCCTTGCAGCCTGGCATCTACCAAGGTGGCAAGACCATGATGTCGCGCAATGCAGGCACTTACACCATCCGAGGTTTTGGCCGCAATGAAATTTTGATGGGTGGAGTTCCGCTCGCAGGTGGCGCCGCTATTTACATGGACCCCTCACTTTTGGAACGCATCGACATCGTAAAGGGTCCCGTGGGTGGCGCTTATGGCGCACAAACGACCAATAGTACCATGACCGATATGGGCGGCTCAGGCGGTTCGATTCTACTCACACCCAAGCAAGCCTCCTTTGAAGAGGAGTTTCATGACTTCATGATTCGCGCCTCCTATTCACGCGCATCGGGTTCACGCATGAAGTTTGTGGCAGATGTCAACCGCATCAATGACGATGGCACCGTCGCGGTTCGCCTTCCCCTTGCCTACGAATGGCGCGAACCGGGTTGGGCACCCTCTGGTGCACGTCACGGCACCATGTTCTCTGCTACGCCGAGCCTCTCTTGGCAGATTACCGAACGTCTCATCGCGGGCGTTGACCTCTTTTATCAATATAGTGACCAACCCGCCTACCAGGGCATCCGCACACAGTATGGTAAGCCCTACTTAAGCGGTTGGGATGATACCTACACCGAGCCTGGCGACCGCATGAAATTTATGACCTTCGGTGGCACCCTTCGCCTTGATGGCTATCTCACCGATTGGCTCAAGACGCGCACCCGCGCCTCCTATTTCCAAACGCACACCGATTATCGCTACCGCGGCCCCTTCTCCAATAAGGGCTTTCCCAACCGTGGTCTCTATGAATGGGCCGCAGGGGACCGCATCTCGCGCAATCTCTACTTAGGCCAAGACTTCATCTTTGAATTTAATACCGGCGACGTAGAACACAAGCTCCTGACGGGCATCAATCTCTTCAATAAGCGCAACAATGGTAAAGGCGCCTTCTCCGCTGCGGGTCCCGTTGACCTTGACACCCTTGAAGCGACCAACGAATCCCAAATCAAATTTGGTCTCCAAGCGCAGGACGTCATGGAGTGGCGCGGTGTGGCCTTGCTCGCAGGCATCCGTGCGGATTGGCACGACAGCGTCAACCACGCACACGCTTGGACCTACTCTCCACGCTTTGGTCTTTCCTATGACATCCTTGAAGAGGGCAAAGCCTTCTTGTATGCGAATGCCTCCATCACTGAAAATCCCAATTTCAACTACAAGGCGACCCCAAATAACACCGGCACTGGCCGTGGCGACTATCTCGACACCACTTGGCGCGCCGTCCAGAAAGAGGTTGGCATCCGTGTCAATCCCGTGGGACGTCTCTGGGCCTCTGCTGCGCTCTTCTGGATTGACCAGAGCAATGCGCCCACCTTGGTGGCGGGCAATGGCCCTGATGATGGCTACTACACTTCTGATGGCAAGACCTCTTCGCGCGGTTTTGAATTCACGCTCTCTGGCGACATCACCGAAAACTGGTCCATCTACGCCGCCTACGCCTATTCGCACTACGTCGATCGCAATAGCGGACTGCACTTTGCCCGTTACCCCGCCAATGCTATCTCCCTCTGGACGAGCTACAAAGCGCCGTGGTTTTACGATGCGGTGTTCGGCTTTGGGATGCGGTGGCGTGATGAATGGATGATGACCTTCCGTGGCGCACCTGCGGGCGAAGATCAGTGTGTCAAATCCCTCATCACCTTTGATGCATCCATTGACTTCCCGATTAGCGAAACGCTCTCCTTCGGTCTCTCTTTGCGTAATCTCTTCGATACGCGTGGCATTGAATCGGCACGCAACCTCCAAGCCTTCGCAAATGACGGCCGCACCTTTGAAATTTTCATGCGGTGGCGCTTCTAATTTCAAGTGATACCTAACCCATTTTTCACGGAGCATGCAGTTCTGTTTGCTCCGTTTTTGTTACCATAAAAGCGAACTCCTCATTGCCTTTCCTATACTTTTAATGGATGAGATGTTATGTACGCCCTTGAAGCAGACCAATTATCCAAATCCTTTACTGCCGACAACCGCACCGTTGATGTCCTCAAACAAATCTCCTTGCAAATCCCAGAGGGCGCCTTTCACGCGATTATGGGGCCCTCTGGCTCAGGGAAAAGCACCCTCCTCAATCTCTTAGCGGGCTTACTCCCCGCAGACGCTGGCACTGTCACCGTGGCAGGTCAAACCCTCAATGGGCTCTCCGACCAAGCCCTCACGCTCCTACGCCGCCGCACCGTGGGCATTATCTTCCAAGACTTCAACCTCATCCCCACGCTCACCGTTTCGGAAAACATCGCCCTCCCCGCGCTCTTAGATGGCCACCCCTTGCCGCAAGCGCGCCTTGAAAAGCTCTTGCACCTCGTGGGCCTCTCCCATCGCGCGGACCAACCCGCCGAAAAACTCTCCGGTGGCGAAGCCCAACGCACCGCCATTGCCCGCGCCTTTGCAATGGAGCCGCGCATTATTCTTGCCGATGAACCCACGGGCAACCTTGACTCCCCTTCTGCGAACACCTTCTGTGCCACACTCACACGACTGAATAAAGAACTCGGTACCGCGATTCTCCTCATCTCCCACGATGCCCAAGTCGCCGCCGCCGCAGAGACCGTCCACGTGCTCAAAGATGGCGTCATTCGGGGTTCCTTTGCGTCTGAACACAATGCCACCGCCGTTGCGGCCCGTTACTTGGAGCTCATGGCATGAATGCCCTCTCTCTCCTCTTCCGCAACACCCTGAAGAAAGACCGCCTGCGCCTCGGATGCGCAGGGTTTGGGGTTGCCGCCGCCACCGCCCTCCTCACATGGACGCTTGGCCTCGCGGTCACCACGTGGTGGCAGGGCCGCCCTCTCAGTGAAACTATGGGCAAACCCTTTGACTGTTGGGTCGCCACCAACCGCGCCTCTGGTGCCGCCCCCAAAGGGACTGGCCATCAAAATCTCACCCACGCCTCGCCCATCAAAATGATTCCGCAGGCCGTAGCCGAAGCCGTCCTTGCCTCGCCAGATATTGAATCGTGCCTCACCACCACCGTCTTCCGTTGTCGACTCGATTGGCGTCCTGAGGGTCGCCCCCAACAAGGCCCTGGCGCAGGCGGTGGCATCTCCCCTGTGCGCGATTTCTCCCAGTGCCCTTACCCCGACGGTCTCGCCGCAGGACGTTGGCCCACGCCTAATGCCGCCGAACCCGAATTTGTCATCAGCCCCTTTGCCTTTGGCCCCGAGGGACTTAAGGCGGCGCCCCCGATTGGCACGCGCTTGCCAGTCGTCACACCTGGTGGTACCATGGAGGCCACCCTCTGCGGTTATCTCGCCGAGACCATCCGCCCCGTTAGCGGTTTCCCCACGATGTTCGCCTCCGACACCCTCGCAGACGCCGCCGCCCTCGCCAATACGGAAGACCAATGCAACCTGATGCTCATCCGCCTCAAACCCTTCCGATCCCCAGATGCGCTGGCCCAAATGGTGCGCACCATCTCCCCTGATGATGACTCGGCACGCCTCATCACCCGCGCAGACCTCTTGCGCCAACTCCGTTCCGACGCCATCCAGAGTCTCTCTCGCCAAGTCCCTCTCTTGGTTATTCTTGCCTGCGTGGCCACCCTCTGCATGATTGTCAATGCGCTCTGCGCCGGCATTGAACAAAATCGCCTGCGCTACGCCCGCCTCCGCGCCCTCGGCATGACCGCGACCCAACTCGTCCACCTTCTCTTAAAGGAAGGCGCGTTCCTTGCCAGTGTGGGTGGGTGCATTGGCTTCTGCATCGGCTGGGGCGTGCTCGCCACCTTCGTTGCCACGCGTCCCCTCATCTTCCCCGATGGACTCCACCTCGGGTGGCAAGTGCCCGTGGGCGTCTTAGCTCTGCTCACCCTCTCCACGGGGGCCGCCCTCATTGTACCCACGCGTCGCATTCGCGCACTCTCCCCCTGCGAATTCCGTACGTTACCCACCTGCACGGCGCTCAATCGTCCCCTGCGCTCGCTCCTCATTGCGACGGCGATGCTCCTGCCCGTCTTAGCGACCCCCTTCATCTTTTCGGCACATCCTCTTTGGCGAAGCGCCTTCTTCCTGCTGATGGGGTTGCCCCTCACCGTTTGGGGGCTATTGCGCATTGTGCGCCCCCTCCTTTGGGCCTGCGAACGCCTCTTCGCCACACCAATTGGCCTCCTCCTCCATCTGCGCCCCGAACTCTTACAAGGCTGCCTCACGCGCTTTGCGGATCGCAATGCACGCATGGCAATGATGCTCGCCACAGGACTCGGTGCCTTCTTTGCCATCCACCTCTGGGGCGCCTCACTCACCGCACCCTTCATCCCCTCGCGCAATTTACCAGATGCGATTGTCTCCCTCTTGCCCGACGGCATCTCCGCAGAGGGCGCCGAACGCTTGCAACAAGCCCCCCTCAATGGCGTGACCCTCACCCCCTTCTTCGCTGAACAGTACTGCCTGCATGAAAAGGTCATGAATGCCATCCGTGACCGCACCGGCATCTTGCCGAAGCAGAATAACATCCTACTCATGGGCTCCCCTGGTGAAACAGGCGTCACCGTCACGGCGATGTTTGCCCGTCAAACAGGTTTAACGGTGGGCGATACCTTTTATATCCAACGCAAAAATCGCGCCGGCGAGACCTTTGATCTCCCCCTCACCATCACCGAAGTGCGCGCCATCAATTGGCACCTCTTCACCGCCCGTGCCCGACTGCGCGCCCGCAATGGCGCCCCCATGGGCACCCTCGGTCCCGTCTTTGTGGGTGCAGACATCTTTAAGGCATGGGATCCCGAACAAAGCAAGCGCCCACGCTTCCTTTGGGCCACGCTCCCCCCTGAAGCACCGCAAGATGACACCGCGCTCTACTCCTTCTCTGACCAACTCGAACTGACGCTCCAGACCATTACCAATGCCGATGCCGCCGCACACCCTCACTATGCCACGCCCTTTGGCGGCAAACCCAAACCTGGCCAAAAACCTGCCGCCCCCGCCAATGTAGTAGTCCACCTGCGCGACGAAATCAGCACTGGAACCATCGCACATAGTAATGAACTCCTCGCCGACCTCGCACGCATCCCGCTCTGGTCGTTGCTCATCCTCTGCACTGGCTTTATCTCCCTTTTGGCGGCGAATGTCCGCGTCATGGGGGATGAACTCCGCACCCTCCATGCCATTGGCATGACGAAAGGGCAAATGGGTCGCTTCCTCTTTGCGCAAATGCTCCTCCTCACCCTTGCAGCACTGCTCACCGCATTGCTCTTTGCCTTCACGGCGGGTTGGGGCTTTACAGGGTGGACCCTCGCGTGGATGCCCTTTGGCGGCTTACCCATCGGCATTGCCATCCCATGGCATCCGCTTGCCATCGGCACACTTGTGCTCCTTGCTACGACCTTCATTCTCACCCCTTTACCGATTCACCTTCTCCTCAATCGCCTCCTCGCACGACGTTGAGCCCCAATAGGTTGCTTGCCATGAAGAGATTCTTGTTCACTCTCTGCTTCGCCCTCTTCGCGTCCCTCTCGCTCGCGACGCCTGCGCAGTGGAAGTGGGTAGATGCCGCCGAATATGACGAAGCTAAATCCACCGAGGACGGCATCATTATCACAGGACTCCAACATCCTCACCCAGACCAATTAGATATCCCCAAAATAATCAATGGCAAGCCCGTAATCGCGATCGGTCGCTTCGCCATTGGCTCTTGTTGCGAGGCTGAAAATCACGGACAACACATCACCCTCACCCTGCCCGAAACCATTAAGACCATCCACATCGGCGCCTTTTTAAATTGGACAGACCTCCGCGCCATTCACCTCCCCGAAGGATTAGAGACCCTTGAGGCGCTCACCTTTGGCTTCTGCGAGGGACTCACCTCCATTACCCTTCCCGCCTCCCTTACGTCGATTGTGCGCAATCCTTTCCGCGGCTGTGTTGCATTAACCGAGTTCAAGGTCTCCCCGGACAATCCCAAATACACCGCCATCAATGGCCTCCTCTGCAGTAAAGACGGCAAAACACTCTATGCCGCCCCTGGTGGATTAAGCGAAATCATCATCCCAGAAGGCATCACCATCATTGCGGAGGAGGCCTTCTGTAATTGTGATAACCTGACAACCGTTGTGTTCCCAAGCACCCTTTTGCGCATCGGGGATGACGCCTTTTCGGAGTGCCAAAAGCTCACCACCATCACCTTACCCGAGGGGCTCACCACGATTGATGGCCGCGCGTTCTTTTCGTGTAGCAACCTCAAAGAGGTGACTCTCCCAAGCACCCTCACCACGATTGGGCCAGCCACCTTTTCATCATGCACCGCACTCACCTCTATTGCCTTGCCTCCTCACCTCACCACCCTTGGACTAAGAGCCTTTGGTGAATGTACCGCCCTCACCGCGATTACAATTCCCCCAACAATCAAAACGATTCAATACGCCACCTTTAGCCAGAGCACTGCGCTTCGCACGGTACACCTTCCAGAAGGGCTTGAAACCATTGAAGGAGACGCCTTTTTGAACTGCGAGGCCCTCTCCGCCATCACCTTACCCGAAGGCCTCAAACAAATTGACACCCACGCCTTCTGTAAGTGCCGTAACTTAACCGAAATCACCCTTCCCACGACGCTCTCCGAATTTGAAAACCCCTTCTCTGCGTGTGACCACTTGACCACCCTTCACCTCTCCCCCGACCATCCACACTTCACCCTTCGCCACGGCCTCCTCTACGACAAGTCGGGCCAAACACTCCTTTGTGTTCCCCCAGGATTATCAACGGTAACCCTCTCCGAAGGCGTCACCACCATTGGGGAAAACGCCTTTAGTGGCAATCCCCACCTCACCTCGCTCACCCTTCCTGACACCGTCACCACCATTGAGGAAGGCGCCTTTGAGAGGTGTTCTGCGTTGCGCACCATCACCCTCCCCAAGGGCCTTACCACGATTAACGACTTCGCCTTTTCGCACTGCGCCCACCTAACAGAAATCACCCTCCCGGATAGCATTACCCTCCTCGGCATATGCCTCTTTAACGAATGCAAAGAACTGGCCTCCGTCCACCTTCCTAAAGGACTCACCAAGCTTCCCTTCGGCACCTTTGGGGGTTGCCCCAAAGTCCTCCCCCTCACCCTCCCTCAAGGGATGACCACCATTGATTCCAGGGCCTTTGACGTGTATTTCATGATCGAAAATCCTCCCAAAGAACTCCTTTATGAAAGCGCCGCACAAAAGGTGCTTATCCGTGCGCCCCTCACGCTAAAAGGCACCTTTAATATCCCTGAAAGTGTCATTTCAATTCAAGATTTCGCCTTTGAAGGGTGCACTGAATTGACCCACGTCATCCTTCCTACCAACCTTAAAACCATCGGACAAAGCGCCTTCATGGGATGCGAAGCCCTCACGGCAGTCACCTTTAAAGGCCCCCCTCCAAACGAGATCGACGATCTCGATGGTGAGCTTCCAAAGCATTGCACGCTCTTCTATCCCCCTGAACACGCCGATGCCTGGCAAGCCCTCGCCGAAGATATCTCCATTCCCATCAAACCTAACCCCTAAGCTTTGAGCTTAAGGTCTAAAGTAGTTGATGGCAAAGCCTGTCACGACACTTGATTAACCCCTTCCTTTCACGCACACTGAAAGTGTAGCAAAGCGGAGCCAAGTAGTCAACTCTACCGACCCAGGTAAGCGAAAATTTCGCGATAAGTAGGCGAAATTTCCGCTTGAAAATCGCTGACTTTGGTCACCCCAAATCGCTGACTTTGCTCAGGAATTTCGCTGATATTGCTCGCCAATTTCGCTGATATTGACCCGGAATTGCTTTAGCTTTCCCCAAAAAAGCTGCTACTTGTTGATAACTTTTCTACCACTCTGGGTCAAAAATTTCGCAAGGAAGCCGCTGTAGCGGAGTTGATTTCGCTCCATTTTCGTCTTATCCCTTTATTCATCAATGAGTTATGCAGTTTTAACAAAATTGAGCAAAAGTGCCGAAAAACCTCCGAATCGCCGACAAATTTTCAAAAAACTGCGTCGTAAAATGTGAATTGTTGATAACTTGTTGATAACTCAAAAAAGTTTTCAACAGGCGAAAAATCGCCAATTTTTTCGAAAAAGTGACAAATCTGCGTAAGGGAATTTTGAAAGGATAAAAGCGATAAAAAGGATAAAAGCGATAGAAGGGATGATGTGGGGGCGACGCCGCCCCCACTCCCCTGCGAGAGCACAGCTTATCGTAGCCCCTGCCCACCGCGGCAGGGGTGAGTCCTGCACGCTACGCATCCTGACGGATGCTTTTACTGGTGCTCTCGAGGAGAAAAGAAAGAAAGGCAAGAGCACGAGGGGTACGGGGAGCGTAGCGTCCCCGTCGTTTGGTACCACTCTGGATAGCGGATAGTTAGAAGATGGTATTTATCGTCTCTCTGCCCACTGCGACAGGGGGACTTCGCAGAGGAGAGATAGGCTAGAAGCCGCCAAAAGTCCTCACCAACGGCGGGTGGGAAAATCTGGTAAAGTGTGCTTGTTTTTTACAGTAGGGGTGATTTCCATAAAGGTCTTTTGTGCTATACTTTATAGAGAACGCACCTATGTGGAGTTTTATTTAGATGTTTAACAGGGATGAAATTGTTGCACGCATTACCACGTTGAAGAACGGCGTGGAGGAGATGCGCGGTTATTTGAAGATTGAAGAGCGCAAGGAGCGCCTTGCGCAGGCAGAAGCGCGTCAAGCAGAACCAGGTTTTTGGGACAATCCAGAGGCGGCGCGGTCGGTAATTGCTGAAGGCAATGCCGAAAAGGCTTTCATTTATCCGTATGATGATTTGGTTTCTGCCGTGGAAGAGGCAGAAATGGCACTTGAGATGGCGGACGCAGAGGAGCCGGGTCCTGAACAGGATACGATGGCGGAAGAAGCTGTGGCAAGTCTGGATCGTGCCGAGAAGATTGAAGACAAGCTGCGTTTGCAGTCTCTGCTCTGCGGCAAACTGGATTCGTGCAATGCCATTTTGACGTTGCACTCTGGCGCGGGTGGCACGGAAGCATGTGACTGGGCGTCGATGCTCTACCGCATGTATCAGATGTATGCTGACGATGCGGGCTTCGAAGTGGAAGTGCTCGACTTCCAGCCTGGTGATGAAGCGGGCGTAAAGAGTGTGATGTTCGTGGTCAAGGGCGCTTATGCTTATGGCTATTTGAAGGCCGAACGTGGCGTGCACCGCTTGGTGCGCATCTCGCCGTTTGACGCGGCAAAGCGTCGTCACACCTCCTTCGTTTCGCTTGATGTCGTGGCAGAAATTTCCGATGATGTGGACATCGAAATCAAGGAAGAAGATTTACGCGTGGACACCTACCGCGCAGGCGGTGCAGGTGGTCAGAAGGTGAACAAGACCGACTCGGCCGTTCGCCTCACGCACATCCCCACGGGCATCGTGGTGGCCTGCCAGGTGGAACGTTCGCAACACCAAAACAAGGCGCGCGCCATGCAGGTGTTGAAGGCAAAACTTTACGAATTGGAAATGGACAAGAAGCGTAAGGAAATGGAACGTTTTTATGGCGACAAGGGCGAAATCGCCTGGGGCAGCCAGATCCGTTCTTACGTTTTCCAGCCGTACACCATGGTGAAAGACCACCGAACAGGGTATGAAAATGCCAACGTTCAGGGGATGATGGACGGCAAGTATGTTCAAGGATTTGTCGAAGCTTATCTGAAGCAACGTGCTCAGGAAGCCCAACAATAAACTTCATTCACACAACACTCAAGGAGAAATTCAATGGAATTCACTGACGCTAAAACACTGCTTGAAACCAATGGTCAGGGTCATGTGCTCGCCTTCTGGGATAAGCTCAATGCAGATGAACAGACTGCTTTGTTGGAACAGATCGCAACCTTGGATTTCGCCGCGATTGCTCGCATGCAGGGCATTTTGAAGGACGCGGGCACTCCTGCCGCTGCCGCAGGCGCATTTGAACCCGCCCCTGTGGAAGTTCCTGAAGGCGATGCACTGCAGGCTTGCGTGGCAAAGGGTGAGGAACTCTTGGCCGCTGGTAAGGTGGCTGCACTGCTCGTGGCAGGTGGTCAGGGCTCTCGTCTCGGTTATGAAGGTCCTAAGGGTGCCTACCCCATCGGCCCCATCACCGATCGTTCGCTCTTCTGGTTCCATGCGCGTAAGATTCTCGGCTTGAACCGCACCTACAAGACGCGCGTGCCCTTCTACATCATGACGTCGGATACGAATGATGCCGCGACCCGCGCTCACTTCGAAGAAAATGACTACTTTGGCTTGCCGCGTGAAGACGTCTTCTTCTTCGTGCAGGGCATGTGGCCTGCATTGACCACCGATGGCAAGATTATCCTCGACAAGCCCGGTCACATCTTCATGAGCCCTGACGGTCACGGCGGCATGCTCGCTGCATTGGATCGTTCGGGTGCGCTCGAAGACATGGCCAAGCGTGGCATTGAGCAGGTCTTCTTCTTCCAGGTCGACAACCCGATGGTTGCCATCGCTGACCCCTCTTTCGTGGGCATTCACGCCGCCAAGGGCGCAGACATGACGCTCAAGGTCTGCAAGAAGCGTGACGCACATGAAGGTATGGGCGTGGTGGTGATCCGCGATGGTCACTACGCCATGGTGGAATACTCTGAACTCTCTGACGAACAGATGGAACGCACCAATGCCGACGGCTCGCTCTGGTTGGCCTACGGTTCGCCCGCAATTCACATGTTCTCCTACGCCTTCTTGAAGTCCGAAGCAGAACGCGCCATGCCGCTCCACCTCGCATTCAAGAAGATCGCAATGGTCAATGAAGCAGGCGAAATCGTTAAGCCCGAAAAGCCGAACGGTTACAAGTTCGAAAAGTTCATCTTCGACGTCATCCCGAACGCCAAGACCCTCGCTTGCCTTGACTTCGACCGCGAACAGGAATTCTCTCCTGTGAAGAATGCCGAAGGCAATGACTCCCCCGCGACCACCAAGCGTGACCTGCAGAAGAAGTGGCGCGCATGGCTCGAAGCCGCCGGCGTGACGGTCCCCGCAGACACCCTGATCGAAATCGATCCGGCTTACGCCCTCGATGCCGCTCAGTTGAAGGCAAAGGGTCTCCAGATTGGTTAATTGACCAACGGGAATTTCCCACAAAACACGACTCGTTCGCACTTGCGGGCGAGTCGTTTTCTTTCCCCAAAAAACCTTTGAAAATATGAACGCGTGCATGTATTCAAGGACACCAAAGACATCAATGACGTGCAAAAGAACCACAAGAAACATCCCGCGTCCTTAACGTCCTTTTACCTGTGCGAGAAAACACCCTACACTAGCCTCACCCCCGCGTTGAAGTCCCTATAGTCCTTGAGATTCTTGAGACCTTTAACCTGCGGGATACACAGAGGCGAGAAAAGGCGCCTTTCTCATCGGCGACCGTTCCATGTCTCCTTTAGCCTCGCCATCACACAAGCGCCACCAGAACTCCGCCCCTATAACTTAAAAACTCCGGCCCCATGAGACCATCCCTCACTCCTCGCCGAAAGGGGGAACGCCTACAAAAAAATGATTTTTAAAGGTCCTTTTATGATATACTTTAATAATAGAGATGTTTACGCGACGAAATTTTCTTAAAGCGACTGCGAGCACCCTCAGCGCGAGTGTGTTCCCACTTCTTGCGCAAAGCGCCCCTCCCGCAAAACCCCTTCGTGGGCTTCGCCTCTATCCCCCCACGGGCCAACAAGTCTTAGACGGTTCGCTCCGGGATGGTATTTTTATGGACACGGGCACGGGAAAACCTGAGAGTGGCATGTTTGGTAATACGCGCCGATATGCCGATGGTTCGCCACGCTTCCATGAAGGCATTGACATCGCCCCTGTGCAACCCTGGCGCCGCACCGACGAACCCGATGATCGCGTTTGTGCCGTAGCAGAAGGGCGCGTCGTCTACATCAACGACTGCACCAAAAACTCCTCCCTTTACGGCAACTACGTGGTGCTGTGGCATAAAATTCCAGATTTTGGCAATGCTTACACGCTCTACGCCCATCTCCACCATGTTGACGCCTCGCTCAAAGTGGGCGAAAAGATTCCTGCGCGCACCGTGCTTGGCATCATGGGGCACACCCCCGATATCCCACGGGCACGCAGCCACCTGCACTTTGAAATTGGGTTAATGCAAAATAGCTTTTATCCCATGATTGACCCACAGCATGGCATTTGGAATGGCGCCAACCTCTTCGGAATCGACCCATGCGTTGCCTTTGGTGCGCAACGTCATAAGGGCATCTTTGACTTTGACGACTACCTCTCCAAGAAGCCAGAGGCCTTTTGTGTGGCGATTGACGGGAAATACCTCGTCAACCGTTTGGGCGGGCTGCGCCTGACCTGTTCACACATGCCCTACCTGCGTCGTCACGCACCCGCCACCATCTCTGCGGAGCGTGCGTATGCCATCGCCTTCTCCCGTGAAGGCATCCCCCTTTCTGTTCGTGAACTGCCGGCTGAAGTGAAGCCGGGGACCATTTTGACCGAAAACACCGCCGAACTCCGCCGTGGCAGACCCTTTGTCAAACATGGCGAGTTAACCAAACGTGGTGAAGCCCTCTTGGAGGGGTTGCTCGTTTGCCCAGGATTTCCTCCACGCTCAACCGAGAAACAAGGTGAAGTAGGATAAAGGAGAAACGCACCATGCGCATTCTTTTAGTTGACAATCTTTTAATTCGCCGTTATGGCAAGCTTCGTATGGGCCCTGGCCGTGCATTGGCCTGTGGCGCGATTCGCGGCAATCACCGTTTGTGTGAATTCTCCGACCGCGATTTGGCGCGCTATATGGGGTTTGGCATTCGTGCATTGGGCGAACGCTTGGTCAATAAAGCGCTTATCAAAACGGCAAAGAACTTCCGTCCCGATGCGATTCTACTCGGCCACTGCGACTTCATTCGCAATAGCACCCTTGATGCGATTCGAGAAGTGGTGCCAGGGGTGAAAATTGCCCACTTCAATGTGGACCCCATGTGCGATGCCCATCCGCAGGAACAGATGCGTGAACGCATGTACAGTTGCGATGCACTCTTTGCGACGACCGCAGGAGAGGAATACCTAAAACCCTTCGTGACGGGCAAAAATGTGGTCGCCTATATGCCCAATCCCGCGGATACCGCATTAGAAACATTGGACAATAGCACGCGCGCTTCGGATGACTTTTCCTTTGATATCTTTTACGCAGGCCAACCGCGCCTCGGCGATCCTCGCTTAGCCTTCGTCAATCGTCTCTCGGCAGAACTGGCAGATAAGCCGATTCGCTTTGAATTAATTGGCATGGGAAATCGTCCTGCAGTCGTGGGTGGTGCAGAGTATGACGATCTGCTCGCCAGCGCAAAGATGGGGCTCAACATCAATCGTTACTTCGGTATGAAGTGGTACTCCTCCGACCGCATCGCACATTTGATGGGTTCGGGCATCTTAACAGCCGTCTATGATGGCGACCAGATGCAGGACTTCTTCTCCGATAAGGAAGTGCTCTACTATCATGACGTGCCTGACTTGGTGGAAAAATTGATTCATCTCCAACAAAATGACACCGAACGTCAGGCCATTGCGGCGGCAGGACGTGCACGTTATCACAAAATCTTTTCTGGCGAACGCATCTTAAACTTCATGCTTGAGACACTCTTCAATCGTCCGTATAGCTCGGATTACGAGTGGACGGCAGAGATTTATCGTTAATTCACCCTCTTTTATTCTCCCGCCAAACGTGGGGATTTTTCCATGGTCTTGAACTCTTTGGATCGTATTGTTACGGGTTATTTCCCCGAAATTCAGGCGCGACTAACCGTTGCAAATGTCACCGACACCGCGCGAACATTGGAACGCAACCACCTTTGTGGGCCGACAGCAGGACTCATCCAAGCCGAACTCGTAGGCGGCGCAGCACTCTTAGGCACGCTACTTGAACGCCCTAATCAGGCAATCTCCCTGCGGTTGATTTTCCCTGACGGCTTGCTCGGGGGTGCAACCATTGAGTGCACTTCAGGTTTCACCATTCGTGGGTATACGCGCCAAAAGGTCATCGCAGCATTGGACGAGGCAACCTGCTCTGACGAAGAGCTCTTTTTGCGTGCGCTCGGGAAAAAGGCGCAGTGCGGCATTGTGATTACCGAAGGCACCTCCGCCTCCAACACCCTCTTTAATGCCTCCTCCGACACGAGCATCAGCATTACGGACATTTTGGAAGAGTATTTTTGCACCTCTTTGCAACGCTCCGCCTTGGTGCAGGTCTCTGGCGCCACTAAGAATGGATACGTCTCTTGCGTCCATGCGCTCATGTGTGAAATTCTCCCCGAAGCAGATGCCGATGCCTTTATCCGCACCCGCAAACGCTTTGAAGCGCCCGAAGTCTTACGTCTCTTAGATGATGGCGCAGGCTTGACGGAACTCGCCGATGCGCTGGGGCTCGGTCACGCGGAAGACATTCAGGAGCATCCCGTCTCCTTCGCGTGTTCGTGTTCCTCCGAACGTGTCATCAACATGCTCTCTGCCCTGCCAAAGGCAGACTTAGAAGCCATGATTGCCGAAGGCAGACCGCACGATATCTTCTGTCACATGTGCGGCAAGGGCTTTACCATCACGCTCGAACAATTGAAGGGTTTGTTGTGAACATCCTCTACGATCGTAACATGGTTTTGGGCGAGGCGCTCTTTCCTCGCCTGGGGAAGGCAAAGGCCATTGAGGGACGTTCCCTCACGGCAAAAGACCTTGCTAAAACCGATCTCCTCTTCATTCGCTCGACCTGTCGCGTCAATGAGGACCTCCTCCAAAACACCCCCGTGCGATTCATCGGCAGTGGCGTCGTAGGAACCGACCACATTGACTTCGCCGCCACGCGTACTCGTGGCATCCAAGTGGCCGCCGCGCCGGGGTGTAATGCGGAGAGCGTCGCAGACTATGTCATCGCAGCCTTACTCGTCATCGGCGAACGCCAACAGCGTTCCTGGCAGGGAGCTACCCTCGGCATCGTGGGCGTGGGGCACGTTGGGCGCCTGGTTTGGAAGTTTGCCGAACAGGCACTTGGGATGAAGGTCATCGGGTGCGACCCGCCGCGTCAAGAAGACGGCGACTTTATGGCCCGTGATTTCATCGCCTATGAACAACTCCTTGAGCAGGCTGACGTCATCACCTTCCATGTGCCACTCAACAAAGAGGGGCCACATAAGACCGTGGGAATGTTCGCAGGGCCCATCGTACGCAAGGTCAAGCCAGGCGCAGTCTTGCTCAACTTTGCGCGCGGTCCCGTGTGCGACAACGCACTCGTAGCAACCATGTTGGGCGCAGGATTGCTCTCTGATGCCGCAATTGACTGTTGGGAAGGAGAGCCCGACTACTCGCCAGAGCTCGCGGCCGTCGCTGCACTCACCACGCCGCACATCGCAGGCCACGCCTATGAGGGAAAGGCAAATGGCACCCTACAGGTCTACCAAGCCGCGTGCGCCTTCCTTGGGAAGGACCCGGGTGAGACGCCCGCATTCCCGCCTGCCGAAGTCGCCACGCTTACGATTGACTGCACAGACAAGTCTGATGAGGCGGTGATGCGCATCGCGGTGCGAGCCACCTGTGATATTGAAGGTGACACGGCACGCTTTAGAGCCGCCTTCGATGGGAATGTTGATCGTCGCAAGGCAAACTTCGATGCACTGCGGAAAAACTACCCCTTCCGTCGACTCTTCTCGGCGACCACCCTCACCCTACTCAACCCCTCGCCCACCATTGAAGCCAAACTCACTGCTTTAGGCTTCCAAGTGATTATCGGTGTCACTCCCAAGGCAAAGGCGAAGAAGCCCACCGCAAAGAAGACAACCCAACCGAAGGCAAAGGCCGCGAAGAAGCCTGCGAGCGCTAAAAAGGTCGCGACAAAGAAAATGACAAGCACTAAACAGGTCGCGAAGGCAAAGGTCGCAAAGAACTCCACCGCCGCCAAAAAGGTCGCAGCCAAGCCGAAAGCAACCGCAAAGAAGCCGAAGGCAAAGGTAGTAAAGCAGTCTGAAGCTAAGCCCCAAAAGGCACCCTCCAAGAAAACGGCGGGGGCCAAACAGGTCGCAAAGGCAAAGGTGGCAAAGACGGTTGCTAAGAAGTCCAACGCCGCCAAAAAGGTCACCGCCAAGGCGAAGGCAAAGGCCGTGAAGAAACCAGCCGCCAAACCGGGAAAGGCCCCCTCCAAGGGAACCCCAAAGGCGCCCACGAAGCGGAAGCGCACACCTGTGGTCTCCAAGACGCACACGAAATAATTCGCGAGGACCTATTCCGTTTATCTCATTAATGTGTTAATCTATTCCGTTCTTAAACAAGTCCTAAACTTTACGAGTAAAGGAGTCAAACATGCGAAAGTGGTTTACAATCTTTTCTGCCCTTACAGCATCGCTGTTGGTGGCGGACGCTTTACCCGCCTACATGAAGGTCTATCCCATCCCGCAAGAGGTTACACTCGGCGCAGAAACAGCCCTTCCGAAGCCCAACGCAGTCGCCATCTGCGACGCTGATACGTTGGATGCGGATGCCTTGCGCGTCTTAAAGGGTTGCCTCAAGGTGCAGGATGATGCCGCATTTAAGTTGACTTGGAAGATGGATGAGACGTTACCTGCTGAAGGTTACACCTTGTCCCTCACCGATGCAGGAATTGCCATTGCTGCGAAGGATGCCTCTGGCCTCTTCTATGCCGCGCAGACCTTGCGTCAGCTCTTGGCCTCCAACACCTATCGCGCAGTGACCATTAAAGACTGGCCGGCCATCTCTTTCCGTGGCACGGTGGAAGGTTTTTATGGCCAACCCTGGAGCTTTGAAGCTCGTAAGAGCCAGTTCCGCTTCTACGGCGATTGGAAGTTGAACACCTACATTTATGGTCCTAAGGACGACCCCTATCACGGCTTCTCCAACAAGTGGCGCGACCCCTATCCGACCACCGAAGCCAACCGCATTGCAGAATTGGTAAAGGTCGCCAAGGCCAATAAGGTGAACTTCGTCTGGGCCGTGCATCCGGGCCGTGACATCTCTTGGCATGATGACTCCGATATCAAGGCTTGCGTGCAGAAGTTTGAAATGATGTACAAGCTCGGCGTGCGCTCCTTTGCCGTCTTCTTCGACGATATCGGTGGCGAAGGCGCTCGTGCTGAAAAGCAAGTTGAATTGCTCAACTATGTCAACCGTCATTTCGTTCGCGTCAAGAAGGATGTCACGCCGCTCTTGATTTGCCCCACCCAGTACAACAAGGCGTGGTCGGGTGGCACCTACCTCGAAACCCTCGGCCAGGGCCTGGATGAAGATATCATGGTGATGTGGACGGGCGACTCGGTCTGCACCGATATTACGTTGGACTCCATGCAGTGGATCAACAACAAGCTCGGCCGCAAGGCTTACATCTGGTGGAACTGGCCCGTGGCAGACTACTGCCGCGCTGCTCACCTCCTCCTCGGCCGCACCTATGGTGTGGAAGCTGAATGCGCTGACCTTTACAGCGGCTTCGTCTCCAACCCGATGGACAAGCCCGAAGCCTCCAAGATCCCGCTCTTCGGCGTGGCAGACTACTGTTGGAACCCCAAGGCATTTGACTCGAAGCAGTCCTGGGAAGACTCCTTCCCCCGCCTCTTCCCCTATGTGCACCAGGCTGTGCGCGTCTTCGCTGAGCACAACTCTGACCAGGGCCCCAATGGTCACGGTTATCGTCGTGAAGAATCGGTCGCTGTGGCCGACCAGGTGAAGCGCCTCTCCAAGGCTATCGCCGCGGGCGAACCCTTCTCCGAAGAAGATTTCAATCGCGTTTTGGATGAATTCCGCGCCATTCGTAAGGCTGGCGAAACCATCTTGAAGGAATGCAAGAATCCGCTCTTCCTTGAAGATGTCACTAATTGGTGCCAGGTCTTCGAATCCTTCGGCGCAACGGGTGAAACGTTGATGCTCGCCCTCATCGGTGAACTTCCGCCCGAACAGGCCGTGGGCGCAGTCCTAAATGCTCGCGTCTACTGCACCGAGATCTCCCGCCAGCACGCAGCAAAGCCCTTCCAGAAGAACCCCACCAAGGTCGCCACCCTCGTCCTCCAGCCCTTCGTGGAACAGCTCGCCATGCATGCTTACACTCGCGTGTGGCGCAACTTCACTGGCAAGGAACCGCCGAAGAAGTCCGTCAAGACCTACGAATTCATCACGAATATGCCTGCGCTCAGCAACCTTGCTGTTGCACGTGATGGCATCTACGTCCGTTTGCCGAAGGTGCATGAACCGAAGGAACTCAAGCCCAATGAATGGTTTGGCATCCGTTTGCCCAATGGCGTCACCGCCACCTGGGTGCACTTCATCTTGGACAATGCTGAAATCGCCAAGATTGGTCGTCTCCAAGTCTCCACCGACGGTGGCCAGACTTGGCAGGATCGTTCGAATGTCTTCCACTCTGCAGGTCAGGTTGAAATCCGCCACATCGATCCGAAGGATGGCATCAATGCGGCTCGTTACATCAACCTCTCGAATCAACCGATTACCGTCACGTTGAACCTGGTCAAGGTGGACGTCCCGGCAAATGCAGAAGCGAATGTGCCCTCGATGATGACCGATGGCGACTGGCACACCAGCTATACGCTCCCTGCGGGTCAAAACATCCGCATCTCGCTCACGGCCCCTGTCAATGCCTTTAACACCCACGTGTTGGTCACGGGCGGCACCTTCTCGGTAACCTACGAAGCAGATGCCGTGGTGATTACCGCAGGTCCTAACCAAGACGTGAACGTCTATGAAGTGGTGCACTAAGCATCTCTTCGCAGATTAAAAGAACGCGGCATCCGATTGGGTGCCGCATTCTTTTTACGCGTAAGCAAGTGTATCCTATCTGTCCTGCCCCATCCCTACCCTTAAACAGAAAAACGCCTCGCTCGCGCCTCCCCTTAAATGGGGCTTCTTGACGTTAGAAATCCACCTTTAAAATGCGACAACGGAAGATTGTTTTTATGCACTTTGGTATCAAACGAGCGTCTATTTTAACCACATCAGCCCTCATTTCAATCGCTCTTTCCGTACTAAATGACCGAAAGATGGGATAAAGTATTGACATTCCGACGTTGGAAGTGCATAATGGTAATGAATGGAGTAGTTTTAGGTGAATGACTTTTTGCGCAAAATGATGTTTGGTTTTTTGACGATGGGCGTGCTCGTGAGTGTGTCCATCGCAGTGAAATGTTCAATCCCGAAGTATCGGGCTTGGCGCATTAATGTTGCGCAGCGTGACCAACTGCAGGCGGAGGTTGAAGAAATCCGCGATGAGATTACGCAGACCAAACGAAACATTGATCGTTTTAAGACATCCCCCTATTTTGTTGAACGGCTCGCGCGTATGAACCATCGCGTGGCGGACAACGAGATTGTGTTCATTTTTCAGTAAATCAATCCGCCGCGGCTGTGAGTTGCGGCGGATTTGTTTTGAAGGTGGAAGCATCCATGATTCCCGAAGAGTTATTGATTTTTGCAGGACGCGGAGAGTATCCGCTATATGCGCTTGAGGGGGCACGTCGCGCTGGCGTAAAGCGGATATGCGTGGCGGGCGTGCGTGGCATGGCATCCAAGCGATTGCTCAAGCTTGCGGATAGCTCGGTTGTCTTTGGGGTCGGCGAATTACAAACCGCCTTGGATTGGCTCGCCTCAAGTGGCATCAAGCAGATGATGTTGGTGGGACAAATCACCCCCATGGCACTCTTCCGGACGCGCTTTGACGCCTTTACGCGCCAACTCTTAGCCTCGCTTCCCATTAAGAATGCGCATACGATTTTCGGCAAAATCATTGAGTCTATTGAAGCGCTTGGCGTGGAGGTAATTCCTGCATCGTGCTTTATGGGCGAACAAATCCCTGGTGCAGGTTTATTAACCACGCGTGCACCGTCCCCTACCGAACAGAGTGACATTGACTTCGGTCATCGCGCTGCGATGGGAATCTGCGATTTAGATATCGGTCAGACCATTTTGGTGAAAGAAGGCATGGTCTTAGCCGTTGAGGCATTTGAGGGCACCAATGCCACCCTACGCCGCGGAGCAAAGCTCGGCGGGAAGGGTTCTGTCATGATTAAGGTCGCCAAACGTGACCATGACATGCGCTTTGACATTCCGGTCTTCGGCGAACACACGGTTAAACTCTGCAAGAAGTGTGGCATTAGCGCAGTAGCCTTCCAGGCAGGGCGCTTGGTCATGATTGATCGCGAACGCGTTGTGGCATTAGCGAATCGTTATGGCATCTCGCTGATTGGGTTAGATTCGGGCTTGCCCGCTGCGCCATTAGAACCCTAATCAAGCGCTCACCCATAACAATCTCAACGGCTACGCAATCGCGTAGCCTTTTTGTTTATCCCCGCACGACGCATTCATCACACCGCTTACAGCAATGCGTGAAGAACGCAAATGAATACACGAAAACGTAGACTTTACTCCTCACTTTCCCTTCCCCATGAGCACCCGTAAAAGCATCCGTCAGAATGCATAGCGTGCAGGACTCACTCCTGCCGCGGGTGCAGGGGTGCGAAGCCCCTGCCTGAGGGGTGTGGGGCGGCGCAAGCCCCCACATCATTCCTTCATCCTCTGTCACCTTCATCCCTTCTCATGCTCTACCACCACCTTCATCAAAACGTTACAAATACCTCTCCCCTGCGCTCTGTAACTTCGCCTATTATTTTCAAAAAAAGTTTGATTGTCTATTTTCAATAGACGTTTTGTGCTATTATTAATAGTATGAAAACGTTAGCTTTAGCCTTGTTGTGCGCGCTGGCGCTGCCTGTTATGGCAGCCTTGGGCGATGTCGTTGCGAAAGAAGAACTTCCCATCGAATGGTTCGCGGGCGAAAAGCCTCAGGCGTGGCCGACCGATGACTTGTGGGTCTTTGAGTGTTGGACGACTTGGTGTGGTCCTTGCTTGCGCGCAATCCCGCACATGGAACAACTTTGGAACACGGTTAAAGGTGGCAATATTCATATCGCAGGCGTGAACTTGCAGCGCGATAAAACCCCTGAAAATCTGCGTGAATTCTTCATTCGTCAGCCCGTTCCGCCGACCTACTCTATGGCGATTGACACGGACAACCGCTTCGCACAGAAGATGAAGATTATCGGCATCCCGCACGCTGTGATTATTCGCAATGGTAAGGTCGTGTGGCAGGGGCACCCGATGTCGCTGACGCCTGAAACATTGCGCGAACTCGCCGCTCCCGCCGCAGCATGTGACGCCGCCACAGAAAAGAAGGCTCCTTGCATTTGCCCCAAATGCACGGCCAAGGCACAGTAATCCCCCGCACTTCATAGCAAATTAACGAACACTTTTAAAAAAGGCTCCCCTCGGAGCCTTTTTTGTTTCTACGTGCCCCACACATCCCATCCGTAAGATCACCCCACGCGCTGCGTGTGCCGCGTCCCTATACCCAGTGACTACGAAAGCCAACGCCTAAAGGCGCCGCTACAAGCGCATATAAGCCGCCCTTAGCGGCGCATCCTGCGCTACACGGGACGCATCCCTCGCTTACGACAAGGCGAGCCCCCTCCACCGACCTCCCGACATCACTCACCTACGAGCGTACGCCGATTCAACAACTAAGCCGCCCTTGGCGCACGCTTTAGCAAGAGCGGCGCGACACTTGCGATGTTTAGCCTCCAAGCCACACAAGCTTTCTCCAAGCATCCCTCCAAAAGAGACACAGTCTTGAGGCCACGAACCGCCTCCGCTTGGATGACTCCAAGAGCCCTCCAGGAGAGACATTGCTTTAAGAACGAAGTTGGAAGTAGCATCACCTCAACCTATATCGTTCCAGCCTCCGATCCACAAAAGCCTCTGCGAGATAAAAAGAACCATCCGCAAGGTGCTGTACCTCACGGATGGTTATTCTGTTAAGAGTGCCGACGCCTTGGAGGACGTAAGGCCCTTTGGGTGAATTAGATGACGTGGACCGTCTTGTGACCGGGGTTCACGCCGCCGATGATGACAGGCTGTTCGCCCGCTTCTTCGAGCGCCTTGAGCGTGGCACCTGCGTCAGCGGAGGAGACGATGAGGATGAAGCCGATGCCCATGTTGAAGACACGGTACATTTCTTCCTTCGCCACATTGCCCTTTTCACCGATGAACTTGAAGACCTGGGGCACTTCCCATGCGGCAGAGTCAATCGTGACATCGACGTTCTTAGGAAGCACGCGCGGGATATTGTCATAGAAACCACCGCCCGTGATGTGGGCCATACCGTGGATATCCACGCCAGCATCCATCACCTTGAGCACGGGCTTGAGGAAGCTCTTGTGCACAGCGAGGAGCGCATCAGCGCAGGTCGTATCGGTGCCAGGGAGGATATCTTCGGGCTTGAGGCCTTCCTGTTCGAAGACCACCTTACGTGCGAGGGAGAAACCATTGGTCTGCAAACCGCCAGAGGGAAGACCGATCAAGACGTCGCCCACGGCAATCTTTTCGCCCGTGATAACCTTGTCCTTCTTCACCTGACCGACGATGGTGCCGACGAGGTCATATTCGCCAACGGGATAGAGACCGGGCATTTCAGCAGTTTCACCGCCGAGCAATGCGCAGTTGTTTTCGGCGCAAGCAATGCAAAGGCCCTTCACCACATCATTGAAGATGGCCGAATCAAAGACCGACGCACCAATGTAGTCGAGGAAGAAGAGCGGTGTAGCGCCCTGCACGAGAATATCATTCACGCAGTGATTCACGATATCCTGACCCACCGTGTCGTGACGGCCAGCCATTGCGGCGACTTTCAACTTCGTACCGACACCATCTGCGGAGGCGACGAGAATCGTGTCTGCGCCGGGGCTCTGGAAGAGACCGCCGAAGCTACCAATGCCGCCGATCACGCCGGGGGTGACCGTCTTCTTCACCATCTGCTTGATGGTTTCGATGCCACTCATCTTCTTGTCAATATCAACGCCGGCTGCGGCGTATGCGCTATTCTTGTTATCCATAATTCTGGGATTACTTTCGTTTAGGTGTTAAAAGGAAATAAGGGAATTAAAGAGAGGTCTCTGTGGGGGCTTTGAGACTAACGGCCGCCTTTATGAATTTGGCGCCTTCGGGGAAATCAACCACAATTGCGTTCGCGTCATTGGGGTCAACCGTGCTCGCTTCCACCTTGCTCACGGTCACCTGACCATTAAGCGCGTCAGTCCAAGAGAGATAAATCGTGCCATAGATTGAAGAGAGGGAGACGTCCGTTGTCCCCTCATTCGTAGTGGTGGAGCCCTTCAAGGTCACCTTACGATTAATGGGATCAATCGCCACAATCTCCAACGCGGGCGTGCCGCTTGTATTCATCGCGAAAGCATCCGCAAGCGCTTCGGAAGAGACGTCGGTCCCCGTCATCGCGCCCCCCTTCGTGGATTCATTGAGCCAAGTTACATAGTGCTCAATGAGTTCAGGGCTCTGAGGTTCACTTGCCGAACCGGGAAGAATCGTCGTATCCACCAAGGCGATGGACAAATTCGAGACGGTGCCCTCCCCAACCGTCTGCACGGCGGCCAGGGTTGCGCCCGTATCAGGGGCCTTCACCTCATAGGAGGTGTTATCATCATTCAACTTCACGGCGAAAACCAAGACGTCCCCCTTCAATTGCCCCTCTGCATAGACGGCAATTGGCGCCACGCCATCTGTCTTCACGTTCGTCACCTTCCAACCGCCTGCGCCCTCATTCTGCGCCGCATCAGCGATTAAAATGGTGCCATCTGTATCTGCGACTAATGCGAGCTTTTCCCCCTTCACGGCCTCATAATCAGGCGACTCTGAAGGAATGGTGAAGACAATGTCTGCACTCAGCACAGTCACTGCGCCAGACTGCACAGTCGGGGTACCCTCAATGGAAAGGGTCGCCTCATCCGTAATTGGCGTCTCGAGCGGCTTCTTGTTAATGGTCAGCGAATCTGCGGCAAACAGCGGAAGCGTCAGCAGTAAGCTGCATAAGGTAACTGCAGTTTTCATCGGTCGGCGTCTCCTTGTGGGCAAAGCACCCTTAACAATCGTGGCATCACATCCATCAGCGATGTGGCGCCCGCGCGAATCTGTCCAGCCTCTGGACCAATGGCCACGAGCGGGACATTGTTGAAAGTATGTCCGCGCGTGCCCAAATCTTCAATATTACCGTGGTCGGAAGTGAGAATGAAAAGCGTATCCTCATCCAAGCCCTGCAACAAACCCGCAAGGAAGGTGTCCAAGGATCGCAAGACCACCTCAGCGCGTTCGCGGTTCTGCGAATGGCCAGTAATATCGGTCAAAAAGTATTCAAACAAGGTAAAATCATTTTCGGCAGCAATCGAAAGCACTTGCTCCGCTGCCACATCAGGCGTAATCAAGGGCCCCGTAAAACCCTTCGGCACGATTGCTTCACGCGTAAGATCGTGCAATACTGCGCGCCCAGCCAGCATATCCTTCTGGTAACGAATCACCTCAGGCGTGGTTAAAGCCATAATGGTCGTCACGCTCTTAAAGCGACGTGCGGCAAGTTCATCTGCCGTATCGGCAAAATAGGCGTCCGAGAAACAGACGCGCAGTCCACGGCGACGCAATTCCATGAAGAGATTATTCTCTTGAAGCAAGCGGCAAAGCGTCGGACCTGGGAAGCCCTCCTTGTGGCGTCCCATCACCTGCGCGGCATTCACGCCTGTATACAACGTTGCTTGGCCTGTAGCAGACTGCGGCAACCCTGGCACCTCCAAACAAGTGTCCAAGTGCTCGGCATCTGCCATCAGACGGCAAAGTGTTGGGCACACCTCTGGACAAACGGGATTTTTCTCCCCCGCCTCTCCGTAGCCCACACCGTCAATAAAGACATACAGCACGCGCATAGTGCCATTATCATACCAAATAACGCGCGAGCGCGTGAAGCATGTTTTAAAGAATGTGCATTTTTCTGATGCGTCATACACAAACCGTTGAATGACGCCTGAAATTAAATCG
This sequence comes from Kiritimatiellia bacterium, assembly GCA_017558005.1. Classification (GTDB taxonomy): domain Bacteria; phylum Verrucomicrobiota; class Kiritimatiellia; order RFP12; family DVOR01; genus Spyradenecus. The sequence goes on from JAFYWN010000002.1 coordinate 38,531, forward strand.
TGTCCTTAGGGTAATACGCCTTCAATCAATCCGCGACGTAAACAAACCCAGCAGCGTGTGGAAAGTAGCAGGTGGTGAGTAAAGCGCCTGCGGCGCGAGACCGCATGTATTTTTAACACTATAAGCACTAGGAGATGCGAGGCGACGGTGACGCAGTTTCCCAGTGCTACGCACTCGGGCGCATATTGGCCCGTGCGCTCGCAGGGCTCGCTTTTAGTTGCGAGTGGCGAGTTAAAAATTCATCATTCATAATTGGAAACCCTCTTCTCTCTACGTACACTAAAAGTGTAGCAAAACGGAGACAAGTAGTCAACTCTACCGACCCAGGTAAGCGAAAATATCGCGAAAAATAGGCGAAATTTCCGCTTGAAAATCGGCGACTTTGGTCACCCAATTTCGCTGACTTTGCTCAGGAATTTCGCTGATATTGCTCGCCAATTTCGCTGATATTGACCCGAAATTGCTTTAGCTTTCCCCAAAAAAGCTGCTACTTGTTGATAACTTTTCTATCACACTTGGTCCAAAATTTCGCAAGGAAGCCGCTGTAGCGGAGTTAATTTTACCCTATTTTGACTTATCTCTTTATTTCTCAAGGAGTTATGCAGTTTTAGCAAAGTTGAGCAAAAGTGCCGAAAATGGGCCGATTCGCCGAAATCTTTCCCAAAAACTGCGTCGAAAAATGTGAATTGTTGATAACTTGTTGATAACTCAAAAAAGTTTTCAACAGGCAAAAAAACGATAAAATTTTTGAAAAAGTGACAAACCTGCGTAAGAGATTTTGAAGGGAGAAAAGGGATAGAATGGGATGAAAGGGATGGAAGAAAAAGAACAAGCTGACGATGCGAGGTAACACATAAGCATAATAGAGAATTCCTTTCGTTCCTGCCGATGGAATAAAACGCCGAAACAAAGAAACATACAGCATCCTCACCCTGTGCCCTCCTTTTAGCCCGCACACCTTCCCTATTTTTACTGTTATGCCCAATCCCCTCGGTGCACATTTCTATGAAACATAGGAACAAAAGTGTGACATAATCAAGACTCTCCTCGGCACACATTCCGATGGAACGACAGGATTATGGCGTAATTTTCATTTTTTACTTGCTTTTTATTTTTTTATTTGTTACTTTATGCGCACTTTATGTGAACGGAGCGTAGCGCAGTCTGGTAGCGCGTTTGGTTCGGGACCAAAAGGTCAAGGGTTCAAATCCCTTCGCTCCGACCATTAAAGCACCCGTGGTGGAACTGGCAGACACGTAAGATTCAGGTTCTTATGCCGAGAGGCGTGTGGGTTCGAGTCCCACCGGGTGCACCAAGAACATTTTCCTGCCCCCATCGTCTATCGGTTAGGACACAAGGTTCTCATCCTTGGAAGAGCGGTCCGACTCCGCTTGGGGGTGCCATCTGGAGAGGTGGCAGAGCCTGGTTGAATGCACATGACTCGAAATCATGCGTGCCGCAAGGTACCGGGGGTTCGAATCCCTCCCTCTCCGCCAATTTTCTTAAAGAGGCCATCTCAGCTGAGGTGGCATTTTTTATCAGGAGTTTCTATGGCTCGTCGCGGAAAGAAAGAGAATGATCTCGTCACTTGCTCCTTTTGCGGACGCGAAGTCTCGCCTCGAGATTGCATTCAGGGCATCACGGATGGCGCCATCATGTGCCGTGATTGCGCTGAAACATTGACACGCAATATCCTTGAAGAGTCCCCCGAATACCATCATATGATGGAACTCATCGCGGCAATGGAAAACGGCCAAGTGCAGCCCAAGCAGTCCAATAAGCCCTTGCCGAAATTGACCGTGCCTGCGCCTCCTGCAATTAAGGATTTTCTTGACCAGTATATCGTTGGCCACGATCGCGTCAAAAAGCTCTTAGCCGTGGCCGTGCACAACCACTATAAGCGTCTCACCCAGGATCAGACGTCTGAAGGTGAGTTTGCCGATGTGGAAATTGAAAAGAGTAATGTGCTCTTGATTGGTCCCACGGGGTGCGGTAAGACGCTCTTTGCCAAGACCTTGGCGAAGATGCTCAATGTGCCCTTTGCGATTGCAGACGCCACCACGGTGACCGAAGCAGGTTACGTCGGTGAAGACGTTGAGAACATCCTCCTCTACCTTTTGCAGAATTGCGGCATGGATGTGCGCCAAGCTGAACGCGGCATCATCTACATTGACGAGATCGACAAGATTGCACGCAAGACCGAAAACACCTCGATCACCCGTGACGTCAGTGGCGAAGGTGTGCAGCAGGCGCTCTTGAAGATTATTGAAGGCACCGTGGCACACGTCCCTGAAAAGGGTGGCCGTAAGCATCCACAGGCCGAATACATCCGCATGAATACGAGCAACATCCTCTTCATTTGTGGCGGTGCATTCGTGGGCTTGGATGAAAAGATTAAGAATCGCTTGGGTAAGGCCTCCATTGGCTTTGTTGATTCCGAAGCAGATGCTCGCGCTGAAAGCGACCGCATCCTCTCGAAGGTGCAACCCGAAGATTTGGTGAGCTTTGGCCTCATTCCGGAATTTGTGGGTCGTATCCCTGTGATTGCCAAGATGGAAGACCTCACCGAAGCAGAATTGGTGCGCATCTTGACCGAACCCAAGAACGCAATCGTGCGCCAGTATCAGAAGTTGCTCGCGATGGAACAGGTCGCGCTTGCCTTTGATGATGCGGCGCTCTCTGCAATTGCCGCCGAAGCAATCAAGCGCAAGACGGGTGCCCGCGGTCTCCGTGCCATTATGGAACAGGTCATGGAAGACTTCATGTATGAATTGCCCGGCCAGGCAAAGGCAAAGGGTTCCACGCTGCAGATTACCGAGACCATCGTCAAGGAAAAGCTCTCTGCGCGTCAGTAAGCCCACTTCCTCATCGCAAAGCGAAGACTTTTCGCGACAGACAAAAAAGAAGCCGTCCGAGTGGACGGCTTCTTTTTTATCGAGATGCGACGTGCGCTTACTTGCCCGCAGCAACGATTGCCGCGAAGGAGTCAGCCACGAGAGCAGCGCCACCGATGAGGCCGCCATCGATATCAGGCTTTGCCATCAGGTCAGCAGCATTTTCCGGCTTCATCGAACCGCCGTACTGAATGCGGACGAGGTCTGCCTGTTCAGGATTCATCTTTGCCAAGGTGGCGCGGATGAGTGCGTGCACTTCCTGAGCCTGCGTGGAGGTAGCCGTCTTACCGGTGCCGATTGCCCAAACGGGTTCGTAGGCGATGACAATCTTAGAGAAGTCAGCCTGGCAACCTGCGAGGTCTTCAGAGACCTGGCGGATGATGACTTCTTCCATCTTGCCGGTTTCACGTTCTTCAAGCGTTTCGCCCACGCAAACGATGGGGGTGAGGCCAGCAGCAAGGGCTGCCTTGAGCTTGAGGTTCACGGTTTCATCGGTTTCAGCGAAGTACTGACGACGTTCAGAGTGACCGAGGATCACATACTTCACACCGAGGTCCTTCAACATACCGGCAGAGATTTCACCAGTGTATGCGCCAGAATCCTTCCAGTGCATGTTCTGAGCGCCGAGGCCGATCTTAGAGCCTTCGAGGGCAGCGGCAGCAGCGGTGATAGCGGTGTAAGGCACGCAGACCACGACTTCAACGCCGCAATCTCCGTCATTCGTAGCAGCACGAATTTCCCCGATCAAAGCAGCAGCATCGGAGGGGAGCTTATTCATTTTCCAGTTACCGGCGACAATTTTTGTACGCATGGTGGTTATCTTCCTTTCTGAAGGGTTTGACATTAAAGAACAGGTTGCTTCCCAATACAATCTTGATCGCAACACTCACAATTGCCGTCGCACGCCATTTCGGAATCATCCAAAGCGAGCTCTTCAAAACGCTGCTCGGTAATCTCCTCAATCGAGAGGGCTTGCGCAACGGTAAAATCGGTGAAATCCGTCTCCGCCGGGAAGGTCAACATGTAGTAATGCCCGGGGAGGATTTCCTTAAAGGTAAAGTAATCAAACTCATCTGCAGACTGCACTTCCGCAGTCAAGCCGAGGCGTTCATAGAGTTCCTCGCCGACATCTGCATCAAAGTTGAGCAAATCCGTGAGGTCATCTGCCGAACACGCAATTTGCGTATCGCTGACATAGCGCAGGTCAAAGTCATCCCCCGCGTCATCCTCTGCGCCACAATCGCAATCCGCTTCGCCGCAGTCACAGCCTTCATGCCCCCACGTTTCCTCCTCGTGGTCATGGCATCCGCAATCGCATGCGGCGGCATGTGCGTGCGTCAATTCATCTGCATCTGAAGAATTCTTCATCATCTCAAAGACTTTCATGCCGAGTTTACGGCAACACTTGGTAGTAAATCACACGGTCGGGCAATTCGCCATACGCATCGCGCCACACCAACGCCACAGCGCGCGCCGTAGAGAGCGGACGGAAATTCGCCAAATCACGACCAGAAACATAGGCAATCGCATCCGCACGCAAGATGTAAAGGAAGAGTTGCTGACGGTCACCAAAGCACTCCTTTGCCACGGAGAGCAAGGTCGTCATGTCATTCTGTCCCAACTTATCTCCCGCGCCCTTTTCATCATTGTAAGCGGCAAGGCGATCGGCGAAAGAGGCGCCCGCAATGCCATCCTGAACGATGAAGTCCAACGTCTTCGGACGCTGCGGCACAGCCTTGGGGCCACCCTTGAAGAGTTCCTGCTCCTTATTCCAATCACGCCCCTCACGACGGCTTCCCTTCGGCAAGGGGAAGAGATAATCCGTGACAAATTCATCATACTTCGGCGGCTCAAGCTTATCCAAATCCACCTGACCAATCGTAGAAGCCAAGTCCGCCACCATCTCAGAAGAGGCACGCTTCACCGATTCTGCAGCCTTCAAACGATCAAAGGTCACCTTTGCCGCCTGCTTAATCGATGCAGGAATACCAAGCATGGCGAACTGACGCAACTGTTGCGCAAGGTAATAGTCATCCTGTGCAGCAAAGACATTCACCAAACCGCGATGCTCTTCGGGGAAGTTTTCGCCCGCAAACGAACCAAAGAGGTTGGCCAACCGTGTGTAGCGATCATAATCCAAGGCGCCATCCTTTAGGTCTGCCACCGGCACCGTGCGGAAGAAGGAGGCCTTCGCCACATCCTCGTAGTAAGAAGCAATCGTATTGGAATTATACGCTTCGTTGGGATGCCACGTCGAGGTTGAGAGCGGCACGGGCAAGAAGCCCACTTCGCCAGGGAGCAACAACTGGCCCGAGTCATTGTGGCCATAACGGATATCTTCCACCGTCAAGCCCCACGAGAAGGGTACCACGTTATCATTCGCAGTAGCATAGTCCTGCTGCACATTTGAGGCATCGCTTCCCGAGGGCACAGACTCATTCTCTGTAAAGAGCCAATGCGGCGAGGAGAGGTTTTGACGTATCGCTTGCGAAGTGCCATAACCCGAAGCCGAAGCAGACTTTAAGCCCAACATCGGCGAGAGCCAGTTATAACGCGGATCCACCGTGAACCATGTGCCCCTTTCAGGAGAGAGGGCTTGATAGGACTTCGCGCTCTCTTCGGAGCTCGGGCGCAACGTCAACCCGCCCACCTTCAGCTCTGCATTGAAGTCAATCGCCACGTCAATTTGGTCCTCAAAGACCTTCAGCTTCTTGTACTTGATCTCCACAGAGTTATCATTGGGATTCACATCCGCTTCCAATTCCCACTCCGGCATGAAGGAGACCGTCACCGGACAAGAGACACGGAAGTACTGTGCATCCAAACGCCGCATTTTGCTCTCACCCAAGCGGTCGTTCAAATTAGCAGGATAATCCTCCTTGCCACGCTCCGTAACCCCTTGGTCTGCGGGCACACGATCCACCACAGCATTTCCACTGGTCACGTCCACGCGGAAGAGGTAATCCACCAAGAAGGAGAAGGTCGTATTCTGACGCACAGGCGGTGTCACACCAGGATTTGTAATTTCGCTGGGCATCTCATAGGTGACCGGAATTTTGTCGCCCTTAAAGGTCACCTCCAAATCCCCTTTAGCCTCACAGGTAATGCCGCCAGTCACCCCCGTAAACACGTCCGAACCATTGTTCACGGTCAACGTGCTGCCACCCACCTTCATCTCGGCCGTAGCGACAGCTTCACCTTCAGTCTCAACTGCAGCTCCACCCACATCACCCGCGGCGCAGAGACCCACAAAGCCAACCGGGGTCACATCATACGAATCTTCCGCTTTCTCAAAGCCCGGGAAATAGGCACGCAGCGCCAAATCCAACTTCGCCACCGGCACCTTAAACTTCAATTCGGCATCTTCCAAATTCGTTTTGATATCTTGCGCCTTCGTCACCGTTCCGAAAGAGGCCGTATTAACACCCTTCAATGCATCTTCCACCATCTCCTTGAGATCATTCTCCGTCTGAGAATCCTTCCAAGCAGAGGCATCATAACCCACTTCAGAGACCATCGGCACATTTTCGACGGTGGGCAATGCGTTGCTATAGATTTCCTTCACCGTACTAGTGTCAAAGTGGTTGGGCTCGCTATCATTATCAATGTAGTCCACCAACATGCGCACCAGGTTCAAGGCCGCATCGTCATTCCCCAAGTAAGAGGCATTACCTGCGAGCGACTGAATTTCAGAAGCTAATGCCGCACCCGTATCACGAATGCTCTCTTGCTTCACCTCATCGCACGAGATGGTGGCAAGCGCATCCGAACCCGCAGAACGGCGATCTGCGGCACCCTCGCCCTTACGGTCGGCATTTGGCCAAAAGCTATAACACGAGAAGGGAGAATAGAACCCCTCACCATCGTTGGCCACAGCATCCTGCCACGAGTAAGGAAACTCATTCCCATTGTCTACCACCAAAGGCGTGCTACCAGAGATGCGCTCGGTGTAGCGGGCAATATCCGCATTCGAACAGAAGACTGGCAAGTCGGCAATTTCACTTCCCTCAGAGGAGTTCGCCGTCTCCACCAAATCATAAATATCCCGAGGTGCGGTACTCCCCGTAGCAGCCGTACCAAAGGCGAAGTCATTTGCAGTCAGACCAATACCACGATACTGCGAAGCCGAACCCAATGCATTGATATCCAGCGAATCCGAGAGGTTCACCACAGCCCAGGCCATGCGACCAATCACCGTCTCTTGCTTCACCGCTTCATCAATATCGTCATTCGAGTTATCCAATTCAGGAATGTGCGCCGTAATCCGCTTCCACGTAGCCACCGTATCGATTGCCGAACCATAGGCCAATGAACCGCTATTTTCACCCTCGCCATTCCCAATGGACGAGCCCTCTTCCAAATAACTGTAAACCGCATGGGCCACATACGGCGGAACGTGACGCATGACAGCTTCGTCCAGCAAGTTTGCCGTAGAGCCATAGCTGCTGGCCTCAAATGAAGTTAAGACGCGCCCATAGCGATCATCATTCTGATTGCGGAAGGGCGCCAAACATTCCACCGTGCGTGTGGAGGCATTCCGCGCATCAAAGCCTCCGGCATACGTCGTTTGAACACGTAGCGTCGTCTCCACAGCCATGCGGGCATCCACAAAGGCGTTATCTAAGAGTTCTCGTGCCAAAAGACCACGACGATAGGATGCCGCAGCGGTGCGTTCCGTGCGCATCGAAATTGAGAATGCCACCGCACTAATCATGAGGAAGCTGAGCAACCCCAACACAATCAAGAGTGCGGAGCCGCGGTTATCAGAAGAGGAAAAGGGCTTCATTAGCGGTTCTCCAGCGTTCAATTAAGCGGTTCAAGTGCACGATGACGTCCAGAAATCGGCACGATAATCTCGTAGTCCTCCTCCTGTTTCGCATCAATATTCACGCGCTTCACGCGAATTTTATAGGGATTGCCCCACGGGTCACAGAGACGATTCCCGCGAATCGAGCGATCATTTGCCTCAAAGTAAACCGTGTTGCCATTCGCCGTGGTGGGCTTGGTCAGCAGATTCGTTAAGGTCGGATTCGCGTCCACAACGCCATCGCTCAGGCCCAACGTCGACATCGGATTTCCACCATCATCCGCCACAGCGGTATCTGTCATGGTCATACAAAAGAGACGAATGGCATTCGCAAGGGCGCGGCTCTCAGCCGTTGCCTTCACGACCTTGGCATTTTCGCGAGCGGCACCTGTTGAGAGCGCAAACGTGCCCACCAACATCCCCAAGATCGCCATCACCACCAAGAGTTCAACCATTGTGAAGCCCGCACGGAGCGACCGTGCTGTGCGTTGCGTAAAAGTGAGTCCGAAGTTCATGCTATCCACTCCTCTATCGACCGATTCCTGCTTACTTGCGGTCTTCGCCTTCCACCCACGGGCGGATATCATCTTCCGTGCCCCACTCTCCATCAGGGCCACAAGAGCCAACGGCAATTTCGTAATCATTAATCGTCTCTGGGGTCGCAGGTTTCACGACAACTTTAATGCCGCCATCTTGGTAGAGCGAGGCATAGCCATCATAATTCGTGCCCGACAACGTTTCAAAGCTCACACTGCCATTGCCCAACGAGAATCGCGCCTCGTTGCCAGAGGAGAGGCTACCGCCACCCGAGGTGTAGACCGACTCCTTACGCGTGACCGAGCCGCCACCACCCGAATACTCCACATGGGTCAATTCACGTGCGACATCGCTATCACCTGCGATGTCATCCGCGGGCTTCAAGATCCAGAAGTCGACGCCACCGCCGCCCATCTGACCTGTACCAGAGTCAATGCCGCCTTCAGAAAGGGCACTGCTACGCACGCCTTCATCGCTCTCCTTCGCGCCAATCACGAAGTTTGCGGGGTCTACAATCATTGAGAGGTCACGCGTCAATGCACCTGCCACCGCACGAATCATGCTCTGCTCATCTGCGCGACGCAAGCCTAAAGACCAGGCCAAACCAGTCTGTTGGAAAATCCCAGCCACAATCAAGACGATGACCGAAAGAATCGTCATTGCCACCAAGACTTCAATCAAAGAGAAACCACGCTTCCGCAACTGATTTCGGAAAGTCAAGTGCTTGTGAATCGTTTTCACCGAAGTCATCCTTTCCCCTTAGTCCTGGCCGTCAAGAATAACACGCACGACGTACATCGGCGCCACCATCAAGGCGCGCTTATTCTGTTCGGCATTCTCTGCAGTGACCTGCACGCCGACCTGAACAATCCGCTTGCCGCCATACTCCGCGCCATAACCATCTTCTTCAAATGCCCATGCACGATAGTAAACGCCCGAGTCATCCTTTTTGGCATTTTCCATATCGGCATCACCCGCATCATCCATGACCGTGAAATTAAAGGGCGAACTCTGCAACGCACTTCTCAAATCACTCACATCGGCCACATTTTCTGTATCCGAAGCGGCGATGCGTGCCGCATTAATGAAGCGTTCTGCGAAGGCTGCCACGCGCATTTCATTCCGCGCTGCAAGACTTTCGCGAAGCCCCAAGGGGAAGAGACCGAGCAATGCCAAAGCGCCCCCTGCGAGCACAAAAATCGCCATATTGACTTCAATCAAGGAGAAGCCGGCACGCAAACGCTTCAAAAAGGATTGTTTTTTCATGCGAGACCTCACTTCTTGCTAATGTCGCCCTGCTGATTGACGGTCACGGTAAAGGTAGCATTGTCCGCATTCTTAGAGACCGAATGCTTCGCCGTCACAGAGGATTCAGACCCCGAGACGAGTTGACCATCCGCCGTAAAGATGAACACGCTACGATCTTTATTGAAGGCATAGTCCTTCGGAAGCGAATAGGTCTGCGAGGCGCGAACGCCCAAGGGGAAGGGCTTGCTTTCACCCGAAGACTTGCGCAGTGTCGCCACCCAAAGATTTTCCCCTCTAAGGTCGATGGAGTGTTGCTGGCCGCCCACGTAGTAGTCTAATTGAACCTTCGTGACAGATTCTTCGTCATCTTCTCGATCTTCTTTTGTCTGCGTCGCATCGTTGGCCACATGCTTAACGCGCATAAATTCCTTGTCCGGATCATTAATATTAATCAAACGCGCATTTTTCGTGAGCGAACCGAGTGCTTCACGTTGGATCCCAAAGGGCGCCGCCAGTTTGTCACCATCTGGCCACACATTGCCGATGTATTCAAAGAGCGCATAACGCCCCTGCTCGCCACCAGCAATCTGACGATCACCCACGGTGATTTTGGTCTTTGCATTCCAACACACCACCACGTGCGTCTTACCCAAAACACTCGCCTGCTGACGTGCCAAGCGCAACACATCACAGAATTGGTCGCGACTCTTCGTAATGTTATCCCGACGCGAAGCGCCGAAGAAGGAGGTCGCCGCGAGCGTCATCAAGAGCGCCGCGATGCCCATCACCACCAAGAGTTCAATTAAGGTAAAACCATCACGTGCGCGAGAAGCCGCACGCGGGCAAACATTTTGTTTTTGAGAAAACCGCATCGCCTGTAAATCCTTTTCGCTATTCGGGAAGATCGCGAGGCTACCGCCGAACAAAGACGCCATCAGTTCAGCTTGACCACATTGTTGAAATCACCCTCGCCGGCCACCGTTACTTTGTAGTCGTCAAGGTCAAAATCAAAGGTAATCTTGAGGGGAGCAAAGGCGCGCGCCTTGCTCAGGCTCTTCTTACGATTATTCGTCGTCTTCGCCATCGTGATGGGGAAGCCAATCATATCCGAAGCAGAGATGCCACCCTTCGCAAGGGCTTCGTCCAACTTCGTCACGCGACGACCCTGGCAAATATAAAGCATCGACGAATCGGTGATATAGGCGCGCTTATTGGACTGACGTGCGCCCGACTCATCACGACCGAGCAACAACATGACGACCTCCGCATTGCCCTGGTCAATCGAATTATTGGAATCCACCGTGCCATACGTGAGCACATTCTTATTGTCAGGATTACCATCAGACGGCACAGGATAGTCGCCTGTTTCATTCTTGTACGCCGCAATCGCACTCGTCATGGTACGTGCGAATGACGTACGCTTCGTATTCTCTGCACCACGCAGGGTCTTCGCCACGCCGATCGCACCCAGGCCCACCAACGTTGCCAAGATGACCACCACGACCATGAGTTCAATCAAGGTGAACCCCTGCTTTGCCGCATTACCAACCATTGAGAACAGCTTCATTGCGCTTACTTCCTCTCGTCTTCAGATGAACGGTTACCAACTCTGCGCGTAAGTTTCACCTTCGCTGCGCAGTTCGTCATCTTCAGGCCAACACCACACAGCCACATCACCGCGAATCGTGCGACCGCGAATCAAAGCCGCCGGCATGCCGTCTGCGCCATCTAAGACACCATCCTCATTCGTATCCAAGACGAATTGATAGAGGTGATCGGTCACCTGCGAACCGCTACGACCATTATCAAAACGCTTCTTACCAATCGGATCAAGCAGACCATACTTCAATTCTGCTTCATTTTGCTTATTGCTCTTAAGGCCATTGTTCCGTGCATCATCATCAATGTAAAACACGTCCAAGAGCTTTGCCTTACCCAGCACAAGGCACATATCCGTGTCCATCTGCTTCACGCCAGCGCTAGCGATGCCATACTCATCCGGCCAAAAACCAATTTCACGATGGAAATTCGTCCACGCCGTCTTAATCTGCATGCAGACTTCCGTTGCGTTTTTCTTACGTGCCTGTTCAATGAAGTGTTGGTAACCGCCAAAAGACGCGCCACCCAAAATACCGATGATGGCGATCACCACCAAGAGTTCAATCAAGGTAAAACCATGTCGTTTACGGAGGGTAGAAAGAGAACCACGCATCACAAAGCTCCTTTATTCGCAATTATTTTTATTCATCGTCATCTTCATCCACAGCCGAGCCACCGCTCACGATGTCATCTGCCGTGCCGAACTGACCATCTGCGCCCGCCGAAACAATTTCGCCTGCGCCGCCTTCGTTGCGATAACGCAGCCCACGGCCCCATCCATCTGCTTCTGCACCGGCAGAGTAACGTGCCACGTCACACTCTTCGCAACCAAACACCGTCTCGAACACCATGCCCTGATTCTTCAAACGACGCCACGAGCGATAAATCTGCTGAAGATTCAAATCCCGCGCCTCTTGAGCACTTAACGTGCTTAAAAGCCCAGAAGCACCACAGTAGGTATCTTTGTAAGCAGTACTCAGTTCCTTCTCCCAAACCGAACCCTTTGAAGGTTCCTTATACTGCGATTCGTAATAGTCTGCCATGTTGGTGCCCGAGGTCGAGGTGCGAATCGTCGTTGCACGCGGGATAAAGTGCGAGCAAAGACCGAAAGCGACGCCATCATTCGCACAAGCATCGCCCTGATTATACCTCACCATCTCTGCGCCGCATACATCACATGAAGCACTATTTACCAAGAAGGTGAAGTTCAGGCTCGAATACCCCTCTGCATCAGCATCCGTCACCAACGGATAATCGCCGTAGATTGCCTTGTATTCATTCAGGAGCGTTGCAATCGCATGCACCTGCGCAATCGTCTTCGCCTCAGCCGACTTCGTATTTGCCGAACGCGTCATCATGAAAATGCCACCAGCCAAAATGCCGATAATCACAATCACCACCAAGAGTTCGATCAACGTAAACCCGCGCTTTGCGCTTGCCATCCAATCCTTCATCTTCTCCATCCCTTCTATGGAATCCATCTGGGAAACTGCGGGCGCCGCGAGACGCCCGCACACCATTGCGCCTTAGGCGCCCTGCTGACCAATCGAACCGATAATCGAGATCAACGGCATAAACATGGCGATCACGATACCACCGACCACCACGGCCAAGAAGATAATCATGATAGGTTCAATAATCGACGTCATGGCTGCCACTGCATTATCCACTTCGTCGTCATACGTATTCGCCACGCGAATGAGCATTTCGGGTAATGCACCCGTTTCTTCACCCACTTCTACCATGGAGACCACCATGGGCGGGAAGACACCACTGGCGCCGAGGGGAGCCGTCATGCCTTCACCTTCCTTCACACTGTCATGCACGCTCTGAAGTGCCTTTGCAATCACCTGATTGCCCGTCGTATCCTTCACGATACCCAAGGCCTGCAACACTGGCACACCCGAACTCAAGAGCGTACCCAAAGTACGCGTAAGGCGAGCGACTACCGTCTTCTGCGTCAAATCACCCATCACCGGAGCCTTCAACGCAATCACATCGCTCAAATACGAGCCCATTGGCGTCTTCTTAAAGATCTTGATACCGACCACCAATGCCACGACAATCGCGCCGCCGAACAACCAGTAATCCTGCACCCATTCAGAGAGATTAATCACGAACTGCGTCAGCGCCGGCATGCCTTCACCGCCCAACAAGTCATCAAAGATTTGCTGGAACTTCGGAATCACGGCCAACATCAAGAACACCACGATACCCACCGCCGCAGTCAACACCACGATTGGGTACGTCATTGCGCCCTTCACCTTGTTCTTAATCTTCTCAGCCTTTTCCATGAACTCAGCCAAACGATTTAAGACCGTTTCGAGCACACCGCCCGCTTCACCAGCCTTCACCATGTTCACGTAGAGGTTATTAAAGATTTTCGGGTAGTTTGCCAACGATTCAGAGAACGTGTTACCCGTCTCCACCGTTTCCAACATCCCTGCGAGTGCATCCTTCATCGTCTCATTGGTCGTCTGACGATGCAACACACGAAGTCCGCGCAACAAAGGCAAACCTGCGTCCACCAACGTTGCCAACTGACGCGTAAAGATCATCAAATCCTTTGTCTTCACGCCGCCACGCATGAACTTCGGGAGCTTAATTTCGCCGCCCCCCTTCTTCTTTGCGGGCTTTGCGGCGGGACGTGTAGCTGCGACATTCGGCGTATCTTCTTTCACCATGCCGATGGCCTTCGGCGTGAGTTTCATCGCCCGAATCTTCTCAATTGCCGCGCCCTGCGAATCCGCCTCAACGGTGCTCATCACCTCTTTGCCCTGCGAATCCACTGCTTTGTACCTGAATTTAGCCATCGCTTGCATCCTTGTGTTAAATTAACGGAGCCTTCGCTCCAATCCACATCTCACTTCATATGATACCATTTTTCGCCCCCCTTTCAACACCTCTTTTAATAGAAAACTTTTACTTGCGTCCACGCCATATACCGTTGCCAATACAACAAAAAAAGAAACGGATAGGAGTCTCCCCCCTACCCGCGTTCTTTTTCCATATCCGCAGAATGCCTAATGCTTCCGATTCGCCTCATCCGCGCATGCGTCCTGCCCCTTAAGCGCCTTCCGCAAGAAGCAATCACATCTACGCATCAGCATCCACACCGTCCCATCACTCCTCACACGCATCAGCTCGGAGAGAAAGTGACGAGGTCCAGTCGAAGAATTAGTAGAGTTTCTTGCCGTGGACGGTGAATTTGCGGAAGTGGAGGAAGGTGCGACCCTCCGTGCCAGTCCAAGTGACGCGCACAAAGCGTCCCTTCACGGGCGCAAAGGTCAACTTCCAATCTTCTTGAGACTTCGTTGCCGTGGCCACAGTTTGCCATGCCGCCCCATCTTCGGAGATTTCAACCTTGAAGGGAACGGCACGCCAATTGTTTTGCGAGTGGATATTTTCCAAATAGACGGCGCTGATTTCTGCCATGCCTGGCAGTTCAACTTCTGCCCACGGCGCAGATTCAGAAGCTGTATGGAAGTTGCCCACAGCCCGTTTTCCATCAATAACCGTTCGGTAGTTGACAGGTTGGTCCCAATTCGACGTGGTAGAGATACGCAAGAGCCCCTTATCCGAAAGGAGGGGAGCCTTCGCAAAGGAGAGATCAAGCTTCTCCCGTTCTGGACGCTTTGACAGTGCATCATAGAGATCATTCAGACCATGAAAGGCGGTCAAGTTTTTAGCTGCCGCAGCCTCTCGAATGGCGCCAACGATAAACTTACTCATATCAATGCCATCGCCACGCTGACGCAAAACCTCGCGCACGATTGCCACATAACGTTCGGTCTGCACGGGATCCTTCAAGAAGCGTGCGCCACCCCACTTCATGACAATCCCAAAGGCATCCTTTGTGCCGACTTGCCCCTTCAGCGCACCTTCAAAGAGGGTGAAGCGTTGTTCATCCGTCTCCAAACACTCCGCTTGACGATTAAGCACGGAGGCCAAGTCGCAAAACTCTGCTACGGGGCGATCGTCCTGACGAATGATTTCGTTGAAGCGTGCCATCCATGTGGCCAAGGCATCCTTCCCATGCGCCTTTCCAATTGCAGGCAGGGCATTTTTCAACAAAAGATCCCATGCCGGGCGCGGATGCGCAGAGAGTCCCCCCGCCACGGCCTCGGCAAAGCGTTCCCACGCCTCGACGGGCGTATCTTCGGCCTGCTGTAGGGCCTGTTCCCACGCCAACAAGATGTCATAACTTACGGGCGCATGAATCAAAGCTTGCGCATAGGCCGTGCAGACCGCCTCATTGTAGGGATACTTTGCCTTCGCCTCAAAGTCTAAACCACGTCCGCCGTCATAATTGAAATAACGCACGGTAAAGGGATGCTTTCCGGCGGCGAGGTCAAGCGTTGCCTCCTTGCGAATCATCCCATGGCGGCCGTCATTATTAATCACCTTTTCGCCATCCAGGATTAATTCAGAGCCATCATCACTATTGAGAGCGAAGGTCACCTTCCCTGCGCGTTCCATCTCAAAGGTACCGTCCCAAACCAAGACCACGTATTCCTTCAACTTATCGCCGCCTTGATTCACATCAAATTCCCGCACCTTTTTATCCGTACGTGCGAGCTTGGGCATCTGCTCTGGCGTGGGGAGTTGACGGCCCTTCCAGTCGGAGTAAATTTGACACGTCATGGCCGAACGGCGCGGTTGGGGTTCGGCCGCCATACGTTCCACCTCTGTCCGCCAGAAGGCGCGCAAAGCTTCTCGGCGCCCCGACGCGAAGAAACAATCTGCCGCCAAGGGCAAGTAGTCAAAGGAGTAGTGCCACATCTGGAAGTGTGCCCCTGTGTACGGATGAACGTTGTAACAGAGCCACCAATAATTCTCCGAGGGCACGAAGAGCGAATAGGCGCAGTGGGCGGGTTGGCCACCCGGTGTAGAGGGCAAACCGTGTGCCTTCGCTGCGAGACTACCATAGTACGAGAGCGAACCGCACACGCCGCCCACCTTGCGCGACGCCTCTCGGCGGTTATAGACATGATCCCACGGCACATAATACTTGGGCCCCTGAATCGTGTCATCAAAGAAGTTGTACGTGCGATACGGCGCATACCAACACACCCCCGAGTAGAGGCGCGGCGGCACATTGTGCGTATTGGCGAGCCAAGTCATCTCTTCAGCAGAAATCTGTCGCGGCGTCAAAACATAGCGCATCATCCCCACAGGCAATTTTTCTACGCCACGCGCGAGCAACTTTCGTGTGCGGATGTAGAAGAACGCCTTCATCAGACGCAAGACCTCCTCGCGACTTCCCTCTCCTGCATTCAAGGCCAAAGCCGTCGCCCACTTCTTCAAGCCGCGATCCTTCAACGGCACCTGCCAGGCGATCTCTTCCAACATCAAGAAGCACGCATCCCAAGAGGGCTTCGCTGGCCCGCTCCCAAAAAAGTCCTCCGCCCATTCACGATCTGTCAAAAAGGCCTTCAAGAATTCCCGCCCCCCCTTACGACTGCAAATCTCTGTAATCGTGTCTTGCTGCAATACCGAGGCGGCATAGGCAAAGACGGGGATTTTCGCCGTTTTCTTCAAGCGCACCGCTCCAGGCTTTTTCACGCTCACGCGCGGTCTCAATTCCAAGGGCTCCGGTCGGCAATTCGTCACCGCCTCCTCTACCCCGAGCATCTTTAACATCCCGCGTGCGCCCTGCCCGAAGTGCGTCTCTTGCTCTTTAAGCGCCACCCTCTGCAAGAGTTCAAGATTGGCCGCCTTATGCGCCTCATCACGTTGGTAAAGCACAAAGGTGTGCAACATCAACCCTTGGCGTTGGTCCATCGTGAGTCGTTTCTCTGCCGCAGGAGAGAGGAGATTTTTAATGTACTCCTCACCCCCCTTAAAATCCTTCTTCTTCGCGAACTCATGCACCTTATAAATGGTTTCGATGGGCTTAAAATTCAAGGCTGCACGAATGCCACTCTCATCCTTCGGGTCACGTTGTTCAAGGATATCCCACGCCGTCTTGAGTCCATTCGGACGCTTTGTCCGCTCAAGCCCCAAATCAGGCAGTACCAACTTAATTGCCGCCTCTGCCCCCTCTACACCCTCTTTTTCAAGCAAGCGCTTCACCTGCTGAATACGCTCACGACCATGCGCCAACCGTTGCAATAAATCCTTGGCCGTCAAATCCCACGAAAGCCCCTGATCTAAGACGACGCAACGTCCCTCCGCATCAAAAATCGCCAACCCTGGGTAATTTTCCAATTCAAAGCGAATCTTCTCCTGTTCCTTCCACTTCGCCCGAACCGCCTCTGTCACGACTTCGGGTTCATCCACAATCGCTAGCGGCATCCCTGCCTGCTTCACAAATTCAGGGCTTTCCCAAATCTTCTGCAGCGCCACCCCAGAATCACACCAATCACTGCCGGTATACAACACCGCTTGTTGCGCCGAGAGCGAAGCGGTAACAAAAAACTGACCTATTGCCATCAACCCAAAAAGAAAACGCGTTTTCATTCAGTAAAATCCCTTCTAACAAGGCGGTTTGCACTTTTCAAGAAAAAGCATAACAAACCTTTTTTATAGATTCAAGCAAAAGTGAAATGGCTGCGCCGCAGTTTCCCAGTGCTACGCACTCGGGCGCATATTGACCAATGCGCTCGCGGGGCTCGCTTTTAGTGGCTAGAGTATAGGGGGCCCTGCGGCGCAGGACTGCATGTGGTTTTCCGCGAGCCAAAATGCGCCCGGGCCCGAAGGGCAGCGGGAAACGCTACTCTTGCAAATTTGCTAATCGCGGCGCGATGGCACTTTCAGCGCCCCACGATTCCTGCTCGCCCTCGAAACCGTGCAGGTGAAGGACTGCATGTGTGGATTTCCACGAGGGAGCACAGTCTTGCACGCTGCTCCGCACGGGCACGTATCCGTGCTCCGTCAGCGAGCGTCTACGAATAGCAAGGCACTGCCAGCATGATGCACTGCCAGTGTGTTTTTACCGCGAACTACGCGAGGCGCACGACCGCACCACGGCGCGATGGCCTGCGGCCCCGTGGATGCTTAATCGTGCTTTTGCGAAACAGATGCTATGCTAGGAGGGTTTTCACGAGTCGTACAGTCTTGCACGCTGCTCCGCACGGGCACATATCCGTGCTCCGTCAGCGAGCGCTTACCACTCGCAAGACATAGGAACTGAGGTGTAAGATTTCCGCGAGCACACGCGCCCGAACAGACCTCCGTCAAAAATACTCTTTTAGCGAGAAGGCTACTTGCTCAAGAAAATGCGTTTAAATGCAGAGAGATTGTTTTGCTCATAGAACAGGAGCAAGGCAGCAATGCGTCATGACCTTCTCCATAATCGGAGCATTCAAAACTCATTGTAGCATAGAATCGGCCCCTCAATGGTCCGATTTAAGAGGTTTTCGAAGGAAAATCCGACCGATTCTGATTGTCTACGGCATAATACGGGGCGGCTGCGCCGCGGTTGGCAGTGCTACGCACTCGGGCGCATATTGACCAGTGCGCTCGCAGAGCTCGCTTTTAGTGGTTGTTAGCCAGTAGGCGCTGCGCGCAGGACTGCAAGGGGGGCCGCCAGCCAAAATGCGCCCGGGCCCGAAGGGCAGCGGGAAACGCTACTCTTGTAAATTTGCTAATCGTGGCGCGATGGCGCTTTCAGCACCCCACGATTCCAACTCGCCCTTGAAAACCATGTATGTGAAGGACTGCATGTGTGGATTTCCACGAGGGAGCACAGTCTTGCACGCTGCTCCGCACGGGCACGTATCCGCGCTCCGTCAGCGTGCGTCTACGAATAGCAAGCACTGCCAGCATGATGCACTGCCAGTGTGTTTTTTACCGCTATCTACGCGAGGCGCACGACCGCACCACGGCGCGATGGCCTGCGGCCCCGTGGATGCTTGATCGTGCTTTTGCGAAGCGGATGCTGTGCTAGGAGGGTTTCACGAGTCGCACAGTCTTGCACGCTGCTCCGCACGGGCACATATCCGTGCTCCGTCAGCGTGCGCTTCTCACTTCTTACTTCTCACTGTAAGGAAGCGAAGCGAGCGAACTCTGAACTGTAGGGCTCCTTGTGCCCGAAACGCGCCACTGTGGCGAAGCCACGATGGTCTCTTTGTCCCTTCTGACTAAAAAAGCGCATCTGCGCAAAACTAGCCATCGGGTGCTGAAGCGGCCTCGCCGCCTTACAAAACTTCCCAGTGACCACCTTTATCTGGACCAATGCGCTGAATGCGATGTTCATCCTTCAGTTTATTCAAGTTCCATCGCACACCTGCAATCGAGAGCCCCGTAGCATCGGCCAACTCTGCAAGCGTAGCATCTGGCATTGAGCGCAGTAAAGTCACGAGTTTCTCGCTCGTTTTCTTGTTAATTTTCTTGCTAGTTTTCTTGCTAGTTTTCTTGCTAGTTTTTGCATCCGTAATTTGCTCAACTTCACCCTTCAACGTCAAGGTACGAAGTATCTTATCAAGCATAAAATCAATAAATGGTCCACACTCTCCTCTTTGCGTAGAGGCATTAATTGCTTGATAGTACTCTTCTTGATGAGCCCAAACGATATTTTCAATTGGCGTGCCATAAAACTCATTTCGCCACGAGCCTAATAAAACGGTTTGCCAAAGGCGCCCCATACGTCCGTTCCCATCAAGAAAGGGATGAATAAACTCAAATTCATAGTGAAAGACACAACTCTTCACTAGCATTGGGTCTTCACTTTCTTCTACCCAATCAAAGAGGTCTTTAATCAAAAATGGTACATTCCCTGCTGGTGGAGCCATATGAACCAAGCGACCTTCGCGTCCCATGACGCCCACATTTCCTCGTCTAAATTTACCTGCGTCTTCTAAAAGCCCTTGGGTCATCAATGCATGAGCCTTTAGCAAATCCTGAATAGAATAAGGATTAAAATCCTCTACAGCACTATATGCTACATGTGCGCATCGAACTTCTTCAATTTCTCTTGCTGGCGCAATCACACGTTTACCTGCAAGAATTGCAGTGATCTGCTCTTCTGAGAGCGTGTTACCTTCAATCGCCGTCGTTCCGCGAATCGTCCGAATATGATTGACCTTACGTAAACGAATACCATCTGGTCCCTCAAGCAAAATACGATAACGTTCAATCGCAGCTGCTATTTCTGCAATTAAACTCATCGCCTTACCGCTCACTTTATAAGGAGGTGTGTACTTTTCAGAACTCATCGTTTAGCCTCTTAAATAATTTTTATCAATATAACATATTTTGGCCGATTCTGCGGCGTAGGACTGCAGGTGGTTTTCCGTGAGCCAAAATGCGCCCGGGCCCGAAGGGCAGCGGGAAACGCTACTCTTGCCAATTTGCTAATCGCGGCGCGATGGCGCCTTCAGCGCTCCACGATTCCTGCTCGCCCTTGAAGGACTGCATGTATTTTTCCGCAAGGTCGCTAATCTTACAAATCCGCTCAACTCGGCGCTATGAAAAACCTTGCTACGCAAGCTTTTTCCCGAGTATGACGGATTTGCGCTACGCGAACCGTGCATAGGGCGGCGTCTCTTTGTCCCTTCCTCTTCGCCGCCCTCAACCGTGGCGAAGCCACTCACCAGCGGCGCCGCTTAACCACGGTGCGCCAGCGCCGTTAACAGCGAGCATCGCGCGCATGCCGTGAGCCACGCCATGCGCAATCCCTTTTATCGCTTTTATCTCTCTTATCCCTTCTGAGTAAAAAGCGCATCAGTGCCCTCTCTAAAAACAAAAAGAGACGCGTTTGTGACGCGTCTCTTTTGATCGTACTTTAAGCCTCAATTAGGCGCGGCGACGAAGGGCCAAACCTGCCACACCGAGCGCCAAGAGGGCCAATGCCGTCGGTTCAGGAACCACAGTGCCAGAGGTGAAGCCGTCAATGGTCACAAATTCGCCCACTGTCGAACCACCAGCGGTACCCGTCCATGCGCCCTCAGCATCAGCAGCGCTAATGGAGGATGCGTAGTAATCCATGCCCTTATTGAAGATGAGGAAGTAGGTACCAGCAGGAGCAGCAGTATAATCGCCATCGTTGGACGTGATGTAACCCTTGTTATAAGCACCAGGTTCAAAAATCGAGAAACCTTCAGTGCCATCAGCGATGATGGTGTAACCAGCAACCGTCTGACCGACAGCCATTGCTGCAGCGTCTGCCAAAGAGGTGGCGGTGTCAGCGTAGACCAACGAGCAAGACCACGTAGAGTCGTACCAAGTGTTAGCCGACGAAGTCTGCCAGCTGAACGTGATTGCCTGAGCAACTGCGGCACAAGCCACAACAGCGAGAGCAAGAATCATCTTTTTCATTTTTTTGTCCTTCTAAACAATTAAAGTAAATCGTTAAATCAAGAGTAGTCTATCAAATCTTACGACGAAGTGCAAGACCTGCTACACCCAAAGCGAGCAATGCAAGTGCAGTCGGTTCAGGAACCACAGCATCACGCCAAGTACCACCCAACCACGGGATCTCAATGTACTGACCCATTTCAGGAGCATCACCATTCACTGTGATATCATAAATACCATTGGCATTGACACCTTCGGTGTACGGGACAGCCTTACTCACTGCGTACAAAGCGTCCGTTCCTTCAGCAGGATTCGTCTGGAAGACGACGAGATAGAAGTAACCCGAACCGAAAGCGGTGCCTTCCAAGTCGACATTCACGTAGGCCTTTGAACCCACAGTGCCATTTTCAGCAGAACCGAAACCAGGAGTCCAGTAAGAGTTCACTACGCCAGAGTCCGCCGCGGTAGCACCGCCTACGGCTGTAGCATCAGCAGAGCCTGCGGTCACCTTGTAACCAACGTAATTGTTCGTGTAGACATTTTCTGCGCTCAAGTTACCCGATTCAGAGTAGACGAGATAGGTTGAAACCCCTTCATCTGCCCAAGCAAATTCAGAGTTGGCAACTTGCCAGTTAATCGTGATTGCCTGCAAAGAGGCAACCACGGTTGTCATTAAAAGTGCTAATAAAAAGCGCCGCATAAAATCTCCTTAAACGTGGCGAGCACCCAAACACAAGCGCTTACTTGCGCTTGAAGTAATAGAACGCTTCACCAGGAGCGATTTCGGCAGCATCGGCATCTGCGCCGTTCGGGCCGTACCACTTCTTGCCGAAGGCGTTGTACTGCTTGTAATCGCTCGAATCTTTCTGAATCACCAAAATGGTGTCCAAATCGCCAGGGTTAGCGGCCAACTCCTTCAAAGTAACCGCCTTAGAAGAGTCGTTTGCCATCGCGGTAACCTGACCTGCCACAGGCGTTACAGTCGTGCGAGCACGATCCTGACCGCAGAAAATCACGGTGTCGTTACCCGTCGTCTGAGCATAGGTTGTCACACTGCCACCACGACGAGCATTTTGGCTAACAACAGGAGCCTGATAATTCAACCAATAAATCTGGCCACCAGGAAGATCATAGTCAGTAGACCAAGACTTGACACCTTCGGTTTCGCTCACCGTAGCCGAAGCCTTCTGCTCGCCCAACGTACCACCGACGAAGGAAATCTTCGTACCAGCAGTTAAGGTGCTTGCGGGAAGCAAGGTGCTCAACTTTACGGTCTTCTGCGTGCCATTTGCGATATCCAAGCCATCCACGGGGACGCAGAGGAACTGGAAGCCAGTGTTGGATTCCACGACATCCTTGCGAATGACGACAGCAGTATTATTACCTGTCACTTCTGCGGCAGAGAGGAAGCCCACAGTCAAGAGGCAAGCCAAAGTAGCAAGAGTTGCTTTCATTTCAAATCTCCTTATTCAATAAGGCTCAAGTTAAATCACTCACCGCGCAGCATATAGAAGCGAGAGGCCTCACCATGCACCTGCGGAATCGACAGGCTTTTCCCATCAATACGGAAACGAGTGTAGTACTTTCCATCCACATTGTCAAGCGTTTTTGCATACTCTTCGAACTTTGTCCACGATGCATCGCTCAACGTCTTCTTTGTATAAAGGGTGTAGTACTGCACATCAGGTGCGTTAGCCGTAAGGGTTAAGGTGGGTTTACCCTCAACAATTGTCTGGGCAAAGGCGGTTACTTCGGGGGTCAAATATTTTTTTAGAACATCGCCAGTTAGCACCTTTTCCACCCCATCCTGCGTCACTGCAAGTGAAGTAATTTCTGCGGCAGGTTGCCAGGCCAATTCACGACCTGGAGAGGGGGTGAAAATACTCTTCCCACCACCTGCATTCACCAACCACGCATACGGAGAAGCGGGGGACGGCTCTACGTACGGCTCGTCTTCAGTACCATAACAAAGCGCCATCGCATATGCCTTCACATGCTGCGGCTGACCTTCACAAACGCCCTCGCCTGTGCGCGTATCCAGTGCCACGAGGTACATATAAACTTTGTGGGCCTTGCCATCTGCCTTCTCAACATCTGTATCAGTGGAAACCTGAAAACCATACTGCTTATACGTGCCCACATTTGCGAGGAAGTTTGATGGCACACCTAAAACATCCCCCACTGTAGCATATTCTGCCGTTACAGAGGTTGTTGTGCCAAACACCGTCCAGTTCAAATCAAGCCACTTGGCACCCGTTGCATTCCCCGCACATGCTGAATCGTGTTGTGCGAAGTTTGCGGTACCACACTCAGCGCACACCAATTGCCCTGCAGCATCAATAGCTACAGCAGGAGGCACATTAAAATCCACTGCGGTGCCACGCTTATCACGCACAATGCACACACGAAGAATTTCATTCTTTGCGAGCGGCTCATTAACGTTGCTTGCAGGAATCCCCTCCTCAATTATGAAATCTTCCGTATAGCGATAACACACAGGCAAGAGATCTACGCCATTAGTATCCTTTCCCGAAAGAAAGGTAAAGAAACCATAATACAAATCTGCGGCGCTGACGAGGGCGGCGCAGGAGATTGTCATCAAAAAAGAGAGCAATGTTTTCATGGTGGTGAAGTATACTCTTTTTTATTAAAGGTATGCAAGTAGATTCTCTTCTGAGGTACGTTTTGAGGCAGAAAAGCCACATCGTGCAAGCATATTGCCCCACGATTCCTGCTCGCCCTCTAAGGACTGCATGTAGATTTAACGCGAGGACGCTATCTCTTGACGTTCGCTACCGCTCTCTGCCACTCCTTACGGAGATGGCCGACGGATTCGGCGCTCCTCGCTACGGACTGCGTCCTACTGCGGGTCCTCACCGTTTTTCCCGTCGCGCAACTCGGACGCTAGGAAGATTCTGCTTCGCAGTCTCTCCCCCGAGTATGCCGACGGAACGCACCCTCTCCATCTTAACTAACGCTAGCGCAAATCCGTCATCCTCGGGAGGCGGAATGCGAAGCATAACGCCTCTCGCGCCGAGGTGGCGGATTTGTAAGATTAGCGTACTTGCGTAAAAAAAATACTACTCGCAAGACGGGGAGTGTAAAGGGCGTGAAAATGTGAAATGGGGAAGGGCTGACGTTCGCACCACAGGCGCCAACCCAGAACTCAACCCCAAAACTCCAAACTATGGTGAAGCAATTCTCTCCTCTCCACGCACATTAAAAGTGTAACAAAACGGAGCCAAGTAGTCAAGTTTACCAACCCAGGTAAGCGAAAATGTCGCGGTAAGTAGGCGAAATTTCCGCTTGAAAATCGGCGACTTTGCTCACCCAATTTCGCTGATATTGCTCGGGAATTTCGCTGATATTGCTCGCCAATTTCGCTGATATTGACCCGAAATTGCTTTAGCTTTCCCCAAAAAAGCTGCTACTTGTTGATAACTTTTCTACCACCTCTACCCCAAAATTTCGCAAGGAAGCCGCTGTAGCGGAGTTAATTTTGCCCTATTTTTGATTTATCTCTTTATTTATCAAATAGTTATGCATTTTTAGCGAATGTGAGCAAAAGTGGCGAAAACCTGTTGATCTACCAAAAGATTTTCAAAAAACTGCGTCGAAAAATGTGCATTGTTGATAACTTGTTGATAACTCAAAAAAGTTTTCAACAGTCAAAAAATCGATGAAAAAATGAAAAAAGTGAACTTTTCGCGCACAGGATTTAGGAACCACGAAATACGCGAATTACACAGAAAAAGGACTGCTTATGCAAAGGACTGCCAGGTGGTTTTTCCGCGAACTACGCGAGGCGCACGACCGCACCACGGCGCGATGGCCTGCGGCCCCGTGG
The DNA here is from genome assembly GCA_017558005.1 of Kiritimatiellia bacterium. GTDB lineage: Bacteria > Verrucomicrobiota > Kiritimatiellia > RFP12 > DVOR01 > Spyradenecus. Next base: position 63,702 of record JAFYWN010000002.1, read on the forward strand.
ATGCTGGCTCGTGCTTTTGCGAAGCAGATGCTATGCTAGGAGGGCTTTCACGAGTCGCAAGTATGTATTCCGTCAAGTTATTTTTTTGAAGCGTGGTTAAGCTAAGTAAAAGGTTCCTTGCTCGTTTGATAACGAGCAAGGAATGAGTGAAGTTTCGTGGGGTGTGTGGAAGGAGTGTGGGGTGTTTGAGGGGATGCACAATCCCCTCAAGTTGTAAGACTTTGTAATTAAACAGCATCCTTTTCGGATTCTACTTGCAACAGGCCCG
>JAFYWN010000017.1 GCA_017558005.1 Kiritimatiellia bacterium
CTAACATCAAAAGCAGTCGAAAATCTCCAAGAGAAACTCGTTAACTATCCAAGACCTACACAACTCAAACAGAAGGTGGCAGCATGAAGATTTTTAACCTTTTTCCAATATCCCCCCGCGATTTAACTTGCATTCCAGTTGACATCGCCTCACCCCTTTTGCACCTTTGCGTTTAAAACATCTGGCAGTCTTGCGACGAATCCGTTGGGAAATGTGAACATGAGGGCGTTTGTTACGCGCGCTTGGAGTGCAAATGGAAAACGTGAACATGAGGGCGTTCACTACGTGCGCTTGGAGTGCGAAGTTTGGGCTCGAGGCTTCGGCCGCCCCCACTCCCCTGTGAGAGCGCAGCTTATCGTAGCCCCTGCCCATCGCGGCAGGACTGAGTCCTGCACGCTACGCATCCTGACGGATGCTTTTACTGGTGCTCACGAGGAGAAAAGAGAGGAAGCACCGAGGAGAGGCGGAGACCGAAGGAGGCTTCTCAGGGGGGCGGTGGGACTGTAGGAGTGTGGTCTTCTTGAGGGCCATGCCTTCGCGGAGCGATGGCCGCAGAACCTTTGTGGGCTTAACTGTTCACGGCCGTCTGGAAGGTAAGCATGAAAGTCGCCTGCAGTCTTCACCAGCCGAGGGTTTAACTGTCACAAAGGCAGAGACAGACCGCCGAGGAGAGGCGGGAGGCCGCGCCTTCATCAAGGGGCGCATTCGGGGGTGTTCCCCGTGCCTGCGGCAGGGGCGCATTTGCGGGGGCGTGCCCTCGTTGTTTGGTGTATCCCGAGTACAGCGGCCCGCCGAGGAGAGGGCTACGAGGTGATATCGTTGTCCTTTCTAAAACTTTTGAGAAGTGTAAAAGCCCGAAAGATGAAATTAAGCGGATATCGTTTAGACTTTTTGTCAAACTTATGCTAAATTTATACCAACCGATTGGGGGTAAGAGATGAATTCTTTATTCAAATTCATAACCGTACTTGGAATCACGTTTGTTGCGATGCTCACGATGGCGATGGACGAGGCGGAGCATCAGCGCATCCAATCTGAAAAGTATGGTATTCAATTCTATGGCATTCAAATCCCTGAAGAAGGGGCGCGTGTCGTATTAATTTTGGATACGTCTGGATCAATGTCATGCTCCGTCAGAAGTGCAGATGGAAAGCCCAAGCGACGTTGGGACATTCTAATTGAAGAGGTTGAGCAGATGCTCAAGTCAATGGCAGAACAGTCGGCGAAAACGGGTGCACCTTTTGCGCTTGGCGTTATCTTTGAGGGGACATCCGGCGGTGACCCTACCCCCTTCTATACCATTGAAGCTTCGCGCTACAATACGCTCCCTCTCCCGCAACTAATTAAACGGCTAAATGCGATTGCCCCCTCTGGTAGCGCCACATTTGACGAGGTCTTTTCCAACAAACTTTGGCCCTATGTCGCTAAGCATGGCGCCACGCATGCAATTTTCTTAGGTGACGACGACATCCAATACATGGCAGATGCGGTCATTCAATCCGTCAAAAAGTGGTATCAAACAACCTCCCAAGGAAGTGCTGCCAAATTCTCTTTTGGCAAAAAGAATTTTAAGGGGCCCTTATCAGCTCTGAAGAACAAGTGGGCTGCAGCGCCTTGGTCAAGGGCAATGCCAACCGCCCCCCGTACGCAGAAGTCGGGGCTTAAATTCTCCAACAAATCTGCGAAGCAAAAATTTCCCCCTCGTCCACAAGACGTTACCTTCCATTGCATCGCCATCAATGTTGATTCTGAAACACTCAAGACAATCGCAAAACTGGGTGGTGGTGAATATACACTCAACGAAGATTGAGTTCGCGATCTCCCGCGACTCAGTAATAACACCCCCTTAATCTCTCCTAACTCCGTCTCTCCAAAGCGAAACTCGGCTTACCAAGTTTCGCTTGATTTTTATTTCTTTTGGGAAATCGTCAACCTTTTGAGAGATCACCCAATTAACCCTATTCGCCCCATCCACTTGAACGCTCACCCATTTTTCAATTGATTTCACATGAACGAGCCTCCCCTAAAAAGTGCCCTATTGATACAAGGCGGACAAGATTAGTTCCAAAAGGGTTAAAGAACTCAAGTCACAACAATGCGTGTGGTAATCCATCTTGCATGACTTTCCATAAAAAGTACCCTCCTTTGGAAATCTCTCTTTAAACGAGGCGTTTCCTACCAATAAAAATATGATATACTGTATTCAATTGATTTAACCATACCATAACAGAGAGGAAATCGGATGAAACATTCCCTGTTTGCGTTGGCATTGCTCACCGCAGCGAGTGCTTTTGTTGTTGTACCAGAAACACAGGCCGCGCCCACTACGTCAAACGAAGCGATTCTTAAACCCGTCGGGATTACACCTGGCAAGGTAATTAAGATGGTTCCGCAGAGTGGCGTTTCCAAGAGTTTTGACTTTGTCACAGAGAACGGTATCACGTTGCGTTTGCAATTCTATCGTCCTAACGTTTTTCGTGTCTTAGCGGCACCGCAAGTCTTTGAACCCTATCGTGACCGCCGTGGTAATCCTGTTAAGAACAAAGATGGTAGCACGAAAACCTTTGTGTCCGCCAATTACACGGACCCGCTGAACAATCCTGCAAAGGCACAGATCTTACTGCCGGAAGCAATTGAAGACTTAAGCCGTGTCACCTTCCGTGAAGACGTCGCAGCGGGCACCTACACCTTTACGACGCCCAAAATTGTCGTTACCATTAACAAGGCCGACTCTCGTTTAACCGTGACCGACGTCTTGGGTAAAGTCATTCTCGAAGAAGCTGAACCGCTCCAATTGACCGAAACGGCCACGACGCAGACGCTGAAGACCAATCCTGATGAATTCTTCTTCGGCGGCGGCCAACAAAATGGTTACTTTAGCCACAAGGGTCGTTCGATTGACATCATCGCTGATGGCAATTGGGACGAAGGTGGTCACCCGAACCCTGCACCGTGGTACATGACCAACACAGGTTATGGTGTGTTGCGTCATACCTTCTCGGTGGGTCGTTACAACTTTGAAGACCCCTCTGTGGTGAAGACCGTGCATCGCGAAAATCGCTTTGACGCCTTCTACTTCATTGGTGGTGATTTTAAGGGTACGCTTGACCTCTACACCGAATTCACGGGCCGCCCAAACTTCATCCCGATGTGGGGCTTGGAACTCGGCGACGCAGATGCTTACATGACGCGCGACCCCGATACGCGTGACCCTGTCCAGAATGAAGATGGCACCTACAAGGAAGTCACGCATGAAGATGCGATGAAGGTGGCGCTCAACTATCGCAAAAACGACATGCCGGGCGGCTGGATGCTCGTCAATGACGGCTATGGTTGCAATCACATGCAGTTGGGCTATACGGCTGACACGCTTCGTGCACTCGGCTTCCGCACAGGTCTCTGGACGGAAGGTGCATTGGATTTGATCAATTGGGAAGTTGGCACGGCTGGCTCTCGCGTTCAGAAGATTGACGTGGCATGGTGTGGCCCTGCCTATCAGCACGGTTTGGAATGCAACCGCTCCGCAGCAGAAGGCATTGAAAAGAACTCTGACGCGCGTGCGTTCGTTTGGACCTGTCAAGGATGGGCTGGCACGCAGCGTTACGGCATCTGCTGGACGGGCGACCAGTATGGCAGTTGGGACTTGATCCGTTACCACATCCCGACGCTCAGCTGCTCCTCCATGAGCGGCCAGGCCTATGCCACCACCGACGTGGACGGCATCTTCGGTGGCAGCCCGGAAACCTACTTGCGCGACCTCCAGTGGAAGTGCTGGACGACCGCCATCTACGTAATGAATGGTTGGAGCCATGTCAACAAGAGCCCGTGGAGCTACGAAGAGCCCTACAAGTCGCTCAACCGCAAGGCGCTTCTCCAGAAGATGCGCATGACGCCCTTCTTCTATGCTTACATGCGTAATGCGTGGGACTGCGGTGAACCCATTGTGCGTCCGCTCATCTGGAACTACCCGGAAGACCGCAAGACGTGGACGGATGAAACGCAGTACGAATTTATGGTCGGTAAGGAAATCCTTGTCGCACCGGTCTACAACTCGATGAAGTTGAACAAGGGCTGGAAGAAGGACATCTACTTGCCCGAAGGCACCTGGATTGACTTCAATGATGGCCGTCGTACGGTGGGCCCGACCACCCTCGCCGCCTATCCGATTACCTTGGAAAAACTCCCTGTCTTCGTTAAGGCTGGTAGCATCATTCCGATGTATCCTGAAATGTTGAGCATGGGCGAAAAGGCTCCGGATCCGTTGACCTTCGCCGTCTATCCTCAGGGTTATGCCTCCTTCAACGTCTATGAAGACGATGGTGAAACCCGTGCCTACCAGCAGGGTGAATACTCCACCCAGCTCGTGGAATGTTTCGCACCCGACACCGAAGGCACGGATGACATCCGTGTAGTCGTGAACCCCGCCAAGGGCGATTTCGATGGCATGCTTCAGCAGCGCATCTATGAATTTGAGATTCATATGCGCACCAAGCCGATCAATGTCTTCTTGAACAAGGAAGAAGTGCTCGGCGTGAACGATCCTGTCATTTACAAGAATGCGCGTCAGGCATGGTACTATGATGCGAACGACCGCTATGGCGTCTTGCGCGTCAAGCTCCATCGTCAGTCGGTTCGCAAGGCCGCAGAACTTTTGGTTCAGGTCAATCCTGCCTTGGCAGCAACCATTACGCCGACCGAGCCCTATCCTGTGCCAGAAATCACCAACGAATTGGATAAGGAAGACTTCGTGGTCACCTCCAGCTCTTGGGCCAACAACAACCTTGCAAAGAATGCCTTTGATGGCACCGAAGACACCATGTGGCACACCTACTGGGGTGACGATGGTCAGCGCCCGGTCAACTATCCGCACACGATTGATGTGGATATGAGTGGCCTCTACGCAGTTAATGCGGTCTCCTACTTGCCGCGTGCAAACCTCGGCAATGGCGTTGTGAAGGACTACGAAATCTGGGTGGCACGCTTCCCTAACCACTACACCAAGGTGGCAGAAGGCGCATTCGCTCCCTTCACGAAGGTGGAAGCGCGTACGATCTCCTTTGACACCACGTGGGCTCGTTATGTCCGCCTCGTCTTCAAGTCCTCGCAGAACGGTGCAAACTATGCCTCCGCGGCAGAAATTGACATCCTCCAGGACACCAAGGCAACCCCCTTGCCGGACGAAGAACGTGCAATCGGCGATGAACGCCTTGAAATTGATGGTCAGTTCTACGCCAACTGCCGCAAGAATACCGTTGGTACCGAATGGACGATGGATCTTGACGGCACCTGGGAAAAGGTTCTCGGCCACGCAGGTATGGAAACGGGCAACAGCAATGAAGGCACGGTCACCTTCCGTATCTTTGCCGATGGCAAGCAAATCTTTGAACGCCTCGGCATGAAGCCCCAGGATGTCAAGCAGTTGATTAACGTAGACATTCCTGCTGGTGCAAAGCAATTGCGCTTCGTGCTCAGCAAGCAGTCGGAAGATTGCAATGACACCGCTACGGGTGTTTGGACTAACCTCCGCGTCTTCCGCGCAGGTTCGGGCAAGTAAGCAACCTTGCGACCTCCCTCTCAACGGGCGCATCACACGATGCGCCCGTTCTTTATATCCCCTCCTCCCCACCTCCCATGTTCAATGCCCCACGCTACAACTATTTTTAGACGCATCAAAAAAAACACCTACACACTCCATTTTTAACTAGGAATTTCACCTCTGCTTCACGCGTACGCGTAAAGTAATTTGATACAATATGTGGTATGAAAAAAGGATTTTTGCTTTCCCTTCTGCTTCTCGCCGCGGGTACACTTTTCGCAGGTCAAGCACATATCAACATGACCCATCGCATGATGGAGCTCGCCATGCAGGTCGGCGCAATCATTTTTGCCGCACGCATGGGCAATCTCCTCTTTAGTAAACTTCACCTACCAAGTGTTTTAGGTGAACTGACCGCAGGTATCATTATCGGCCCCTTTGCACTCGGTAGAGTTTGGGACTCATGGATCTTTCAATCCTTTGCCAATTCACCTGTCGGGGTCTCTCCCGAACTCTACGGGCTGTGCACAGTCGCCTCCATCGTACTACTCTTCTTAGTGGGTGCAGAAACAGACTTGCGCATGTTTATGCGTTATTCTGCAGTGGGCTCTCTCGTCGGCATTGGCGGGGTGTTAGTCTCCTACATCACCGGTGCGGCGGTGGGCGTCTATGTCATCGGGCTTGAATGGACAGACCCCACGTCAATTCTCATGGGTGTGATGAGCACCGCCACCTCAGTTTCCATCACGGCGCGCATTCTCTCTGAACGTCGGAAGTTAGACTCACAGGAAGGTGTTACCATTCTTGCGGGCGCCGTCATCGACGACGTGCTCGGCATTATCATGCTCGCCATCGGCATGGGCATGATTGCGGCCAAACAATCTGGCGGGAGCGTCTCGTGGGCACACATCAGTGGCATTGCGATTCGGAGCTTTGGAGTTTGGTTGGGGGCGACCGCCTTTGGCATTTTCATCTCACATACGCTGGCACGTTTACTCAAGCCCTGCGGCTCCCATGGTGAAGTGGCAGTCCTTACCCTCGGCCTCGCATTAATGGTGGGCGGGCTCTTTGAACAAGTCCATCTTGCCATGATTATCGGTGCCTATGTCACCGGGCTCTCCTTCTCGCGCACCGAGATGGGAATCATGATTCAAGAAAAACTGCATGGTCTCTATCAATTCCTCGTCCCCATCTTCTTTGTTGTCATGGGTATGATGGTGGACGTGACCGAATTCATGAATCCGTCGGTCCTCATTGCAGGGGTAATCTACACCGTCATCGCAATTTTGGCAAAAATTATCGGATGCGGCCTCCCAACCTTACTCTTTGGGTTTACCCCAATGGGCGCGCTACGCGTTGGGTTAGGCATGGTTCCTCGTGGAGAGGTGGCATTAATCATTGCAGGTATTGCGGCGGCGAATGGCCACAACGAAGTTCTGGGCGTGGCCATCCTAATGACCCTGCTCACCACCTTAATCTCTCCACCGTTGTTAGTTTTAGCATTTAACAACAAAATCCGTGGCCATCGTAAGGAAGAAGACCAAGATGCCGCCCCAACCGCGGTCTATCACTTCCCCAACCATGCGGTGACCAACAACATGATGGCACGTATCATTCACACGCTTTCCAACGAAGGTTTCTTTACGCACCAAATTGATCCTGCTGCGGGTCTTTACCAGGCACGCCGCTCGGATATGGTGTTAACCATTGTATCTGCCGAAGACACCATCTCATTCTCTGCGAAAGCCGATGCAATTCCCTTTGTCCGCGTGGTGATGAAGGAAACCATTGCAGAATTTGAAGACGTCTTAGAAGCTTTGAGAAAGCCGATTACCGAAGACTCCCACATCGCCTTAAACGATACTACAACGGAAGCAAAAACGCGCACGCAGTTGGCCGTCTTGAATCGTCACGTCCGCGATGATGCAATTATCTATCGCCTTAAAGCCACTCAGCGTGATGAAATTATTCGTGAGATGTTGCAACACCTACATACGATTGGGTGTCTCAAAGATCCAGAACGCGCGGTCTCTGAAGTGCTCCATCGTGAACAAATTATGCCGACAGGCGTTGGAAGTGGCGTCGCCTGTCCTCACACGCGCACCTCCGCAGTTGACAACCTTGTCTGCGCAATCGGTATTACGACTGAACCCGTTGACTTCTCTGACGATGAGGAAGGGAAAAACTGCAGAATTATCATTCTAACGCTTACGCCTGACGCACCTGGCAGTCCGTACATGACCTTTATCACCGCCATTTTGACGGCACTCCGTTCGGAACGCAGACGTATCGCTATCCTAAATGCCCAGAACGCAGCGGACATTAAAAAAGCGTTGCTCACACAACAATGAAATTGCTTTCCTGTTTAGTACTCCTCTTCGCAAGTGTTTCGTTATTCGCAAACGTAACACACAAGCCGAAATCATACTACCAACTCATCATCACCAAAGAACCCTTTGGGCCAATGGCGGCTGAAGTTGACAACACCGAAGCGCCTGCACCCGAGCAAGACCCCGTCAAAGTACAAGAAGAATCCGCTAAGATTCAACTCTGTGCAATGACCTACACCCCTGATGGTCGAACAGCTGTTGGACTCATTGATAACGGCACCAATCCACCTGGATACATTACGCTCTTTGACGGAGAAACCTCCAATGGGCTCAACCTCCTACTCTCCAACCTTGATGAAGAGTACGCGACATTTAGTCGTGATGGCGTAATGTTTACCCTCAAGCTCGGCCTCGGCTTAATTGAAACAATTACGCCAGAACTTTTGGCCCAGCGAGAAGCCGAAATGGAGGCAGAAGAAATTCAAGCGGCAGAAGTTGAACGTAAGCGTCCCAATTCCCTTGCAGAACAACTCATCGCGATGCAGATGAGCCTCCCGCCCGATGTTGAAGCGCCCCCCTTACCGATTCCACAGATTGCAACAGAAGACTTCCTTAAAGAATTTAATCCCAATAAGGAAAAAACAGAACCGCAAACCGATAGCGAAGCGCTTATTCAGGCGGGTGTTGACGAACTGCATGATGCCGTTGCAACAGGCGAAACTCCTCAGGAATACTTGAAGCGTTTGGTCGAACATCGTCGCAAAGAGGTCCAACGTCAACAAGAAGAAAAGGCGCGTGCCCAAGAAGAATTAGAGCAAACCCTTGCCGCAAGTGGCACGATTTCTAAGGAAACGGAAGAGTACATCCGTCGCCGCGCCAATATTGAATTGATGAAAAAAGGTGTTGTTCCCCTTACCCCTGTGGAAAACTTAACAGACGACGAACAGGCGGAGATTAATGCGGCCCTTGAGGCAGAATTTGCCGAGTAATCCGCTCTCCCGCACCTCACACCTCGCTAACCTTATCCATGCGTACGCTTTTATTGACCCTTTTTGTAGCCCTTCTCGTCATTCTCCCCTTCTGCCTTTGGGGAGAAGCGATTGATGCGTGGTTTAAAGCGATGGCAACGGCCGACACTACGACCCGTGGACTCCTCGCAGGACTACTCTTTTCCGCGTTAGCCCTTGACATCTTTTTGCCAGTCCCCAGCAGCCTGGCCAGTACACTTTGTGGTGCCTTTTTTGGATGGCGGGGCGGACTCGCCATTTCATTTAGCGCAATGACTACAAGTTGCGTGATTGGGTGGTGGATTGGCCATCTCTGCACGCCGATGGCGATTCGTTTCATCGGCAAAGATGAATACCCGCGCCTCCAAGCCCTTCTCTGCCGTCATGGGGTCATCCTACTCCTTGCCCTCCGCACCGTTCCCGTCTTAGCAGAGGCGTCAGTCCTCCTTGCAGGAATTGCAAAATATCCCTTTCGCCGTTGCATGCCACTCCTACTTGCGGGCAATCTCGTCGTTAGCCTTGCCTATGTCTATGCGGGCGTTTATGGCCACGATGCAGAAAATATGCTTCCCGCCTTTCTCGCCTCTATCACCCTCTCAGCCCTCTTAATGGGCGTTGCGGCACTGCTTCGTAAGCGCACGCCACCCCCTACCCAGCCCTCCCGCTAATTTCCTATGGACACCCTCGAACGCCTTCAAAATATCTTAGCCCAACGTGGCATTGCCTCCCGACGTGGTGCCGCAGATCTCATTCATGCAGGCGAAATCACTGTGGATGGACAAGTGGTGACAGAGCCAGGATTACGTGTCTCCCCAGATGCAGACATCCGTCATAAAGGGCGTCCCATTCCACTGCAAGCAGAACGTTATCGCACCTTCCTTTATCACAAACCTGTGGGTGAAGTCTGCTCAACCGATGGTCAGGGAGCACGGAGTGTCTTGGACTCCTTTAAGGCGTTCAAGCTCCGCCTTGTCCCTGTGGGGCGATTAGATAAAGACAGTGAAGGACTCCTACTCATTTCAAACGATGGCGCACTCATCCAACGCCTCACCCACCCACGTTACGACCATCAAAAGGTTTACGAGGTCTTTGTCAACCGCGCACCAGACGAACACCAACTGAACATTTTACGTAGCCCCCTCCTCATTGAAGGCTATCGCATCCGCCCCGTACCAGTTAAGCAGATTGCGTCACGCCTCCTCCAATTCACCCTCTCTGAAGGTCGCCATCGTCAAATTCGTCAGATGTGCGAACAAGCTGGCCTCCGCGTGACACGTCTTAAACGCATTTCTATCTCCAATTTAAAACTCGGGGCGCTCCCTCCGGGGCACTATCGTGAACTTACCCCTGACGAAATCAAACGTCTTTTAACGCCACCAGCGTCTAAGCCTCAAAGTAAAAAAACCTCCACCCATTGATGCGTGGAGGTTCTTTTTATCATCCATTGACCCTATCACCTATTTAGACAAAGTGTTCGTTTACGTAGAATTTTAATATTTAACAAAATTTTTAAATATTTGACTTGAAGTCGTGTCAATAGAATGCTATACTTATAAGCGTTGTTGGGGCACTGAATCCAGTGCAGCCTAAATAAAATCAGATAAGAAGGTATTTACAATGAGCAACGAGAAGAAAGCGGCACCGTTCTGCACGCAAACGATTTTAACTCGCATTCACAAAGTGACGGGACAGAGCCTTGGTATTGAACGCATGGTGAAGTCTGGCCGTCAGGTTGAGTCAATCCTTTTGCAGATTAGCGCCATCAAGAGTGCGCTCACTGGTCTCGCCCAAGAACTCCTCACAATGCATCTTGAGCAGAATATTAAAAATGTTGCAGAAAACAAGGATTCTTCCGACGAAGCAATTGACAACGTCGCTGCGGCAGTCCAATATTTTTGCCGCATGAAGTAATACAACCTATTACTTCGCTTAGAGATGCAACGTCTACCCTTATGGTTGGAGTTGCATCTTTTGTTATTTTGATTCGTTATTTTAATAGAGAAGTTTGACAGTAGCTTTATTTTTTGCTATTATTCGCCCACTTTAGTACTGAAAGGATGCGCACATTATGGCGTTTTTGCTTGGTTTGTTGTTCGTTATCGAAATTATTGTTGCTCTCTTGATGGTCGCAGTTGTGATGTTGCAACCTCCGAAAGATCAGTCTGGGGGCATGGGGTCTGCATTCGGCGGTGGCTTCGGTGAAGAAGTTTTCGGCGGACGCACAGGTAATGTCTTGTCGCGTACGACGGTCGTTTTGGGCATTATCCTGATTTTGAACAGTTTGGCTATCGCTTACTGCATGCGTGGTGGTTTGCAGTCCACCTCCTTGGCAGAACGCACGGTTGAAGCACCTGCGGTTCCTGAAGCTCCTGCACAATAATCATCGCTTACACAGCTTAAGGTTAAGGATTACACAATGAATCTTGAAGTTCTTGAAAAAGCACGTACCCGTGTGCCGAGCATTCCGGTTTTGGTTAATCTTGTTTCCCAGCGCACCAAGCAGTTGAATCGTGGCGAACGCCCCTTCTTGAAGCCGCTCTCTAAGTTTGAAGACAAGTCTGACATTGCACTTCGCGAAATCGCAGAAGGGCTCATCATGGCTGGCGTTGATATGCAGGCCGTGGAAGAGCACGATGAAAAGCGCACGCGTTGGAGCCGCCACTTCTAATTTTTTATTCCGCAATGGCTTCGTCGAAAGGAAAATACAAGACTGTATCGGGCAACCTTGCTGTTAATCGTAAGGCGACGCACGACTACACGGTCCTTGAGAAGCACGAGGCGGGAATTGAATTAGTCGGCACGGAAGTCAAAGTGCTGCGCAATGGCGAAGGTGGCCTACTGGGCGCCTGGTGTAAGGTTGACGAAAGCGACCAGTTATGGTTGATGCAGGTGCGAATCCCCCCTTATGCCTTTGGGAATCGTTTTAATCATGAATCCCTTCGGACGCGGCGCCTTCTAATGCACAAAGCGGAAATCCGCCGTCTGCGTGCAAAGGTTGAACAAAAGGGTCTCTCCTTAATCCCCTTGAGGCTTTATTTGAATCCTCGTGGTAAAGTAAAGGTGGAGCTTGCCCTTTGCCAAGGTAAAAATCAGTATGATCGTCGCGAAACCGTGAAACGACGTGAGGCGGATCGTGCGGCACAACGTGCCACAAGACTTTACCGATAATCTTTTTATGTTCTAGAAAGGACGTGCACAATGAAGGTTGGAATTTGGCAATTACTTATCGTCATTTTACTCATCGTTTTGATCTTCGGGGCGAAGAAGATTCCTGAAATCGCACGAGCACTGGGTCGTTCTTCAGGCGAATTTAAAAAGGGTTTGAAGGAAGGCAATGCGGAGGCGACGGCAAAGGTGGATGAGATTAAGGAGGCAATTTTAGGTGACCCTGATCAAAAGGCCTAACCCGCATGGAAAGCCCCGCCCGACAGCGGGGCTTTTTACTCTCTCTTGTTCGCCACAAGGAGAACTTTTGTGAACGCATTGAAAATGCTTTCTCTTTTTAAGATGTTTATTGAAGATTGGTTTGATAAAATAACGCAGTTTTTATAAAGGGTTCATCAGTAAGGAGTAAAAATGGAACGTCCATCAACAGATAATTTAACCCCCAATGCGATTAGCGTCTTACGCCAAGCGCAATTAGAAGCACAAGAGATGCGCCACGACCATGTGGGTACGGCCCATCTCGTATTGGCGTGTCGGATTGTGGAATGTTCTGCAGGTAAGATTTTACAGAAGCTCGGGATTTCCGTTGCGGAATTACGTGAACGCACCGATGCGCTTTCGGTCTCGGGTGGCTTAATTGACAATCTGCCTGCGGAAAAAATCCCGTGGTCGCAGCGCGCCTTAAAGACCTGTGAAATGGCACGTGACATTGCGAAAGCCAATCGTCTTTCTGAGGTCAACACAACGTGCATTCTGATGGCCGTTTGTTACGAAGGTAATGGTCTTGGTGCGACCCTACTTGAGCAACTCAATATTACGTCTGACAAACTTAACGAGTACCTTCATCGCGGTAATGTGATGCCTGATTCCGAGCTTCCGTTTGAAGAGATGAACTCGTTTGAAGAGAACTCATCTGCTCATCCTCGAAAAAAAGCATCGCCTTTGGGCCAACAGCCAGAAGCAAAGACTCGCACGCCTGCATTAGACACGTTTGGGCGAGATTTAACTGCGCTTGCACTCCGCGAAACGCTCGACCCTGTCATCGGACGTGATGCAGAATTAAAGCGTCTGATTCGCATTCTTTGCCGTCGTAGCAAGAATAATGCCGTTTTGATTGGTGAAGCTGGCGTGGGTAAGACCGCTGTTGTGGAAGGCCTTGCTCAGGCGATCGCCAAGCGTGAAGTACCCGAAGCGATGCTCAAAAAGCGCGTAGTGGCACTTGACATGGCCCTCCTCGTCGCGGGAACGCAATTCCGTGGGCAGTTTGAAGAACGCCTGAAACGCGTCATTGACGAAGTCTCTCGTGATGGCAACACCATTCTCTTTTTAGATGAACTGCACACCATCGTGGGTGCTGGCGGTTCTGAAGGTGCAATGGATGCGGCGAACATTATCAAGCCGGCCCTTGCGCGTGGTGAATTTCAGTGCATTGGCGCGACCACATTAAATGAATATCGTAAAGGCATTGAAAAGGATGCCGCCCTTGAGCGTCGTTTCCAAACCATCCTCCTTGAAGAGCCTACGATTCCAGAAGCGGTCAAAATTCTGGAAGGCATTGCGCCCAAGTATGCAGAACACCATGGTGTCATCTACACGCCAGAAGCGCTGCAAGCCGCAGTGCAGTTAACGGCGCGTTACCTCCCTGCCCGCCAATTGCCAGATAAGGCGATTGATATGATTGACGAAACGGGCTCTCGCTTGCGCTTGGATGTAGCGACACGTCCTAAAAAATTGCTTGAACTCGAGCAAGACGTTGAGCATGCTCGCCTCACCAAGCAGAAAGCAATTGAACGAAACGATTTTGACTCTGCCGCAAAGTTGCGCGCAAAAGAACTTGAAGCAAAGTCGATTTTTGACACGGCTTTAAATGCTTGGCAACAATCTCTTCGCGAAAAGCCCCTTGAAATTACTGCAACTGAGATTGCAAAGACCGTGGCCGATATCACGGGTATTCCTGTCAATCAGATGACCGAAGGCGATCGCACCCGCCTCTTAACTTTAGAGGCGGCATTGGGCGAGCGCGTGATTGGTCAGGCAGATGCCATTAGTGTCATCTCAAAATCGTTGCGCCGTGCGCGTATCGGCTTGAAGGATCCTGCACGACCGATTGGCTCATTCCTCTTACTCGGTCCAAGCGGCGTGGGTAAGACCTTGTTGGCAAAATCCTTAGCGGCGGCATTCTTTGGCGATGAAAAGGCGTTGATTCGCTTAGACATGTCGGAATACATGGAAAAGCACACGGTCAGCCGCATGGTGGGTTCGCCGCCTGGGTACGTGGGACACGAAGAAGGTGGACAATTAACGGAACGCGTTCGTCGCCGTCCCTACTCTGTCATTCTCTTTGATGAAATTGAAAAGGCGTACCCAGACCTCACGCATATCTTGTTGCAAATCCTTGAAGAGGGATGCTTGACCGATGGCTTAGGACGCCGTGTCGATTTCCGCAACACGGTGGTCTTGTTGACCTCAAACATTGGGTGTGACTTTGCTACAGAGGCACCGACGGTTGGGTTCGTCCCTGGCGATGAGGCAAATGGTGTACTCATGGCACACGAACGCTTGCAGGAACGCATCCTCAAAGAGGTAAAGAAATCTTTACGTCCTGAATTAATCAACCGTTTTGACGACATTTTGGTTTTCCATGCTTTGGACCGCAAGTCGATTGAACAGATTTTGGATGTAGAACTTGAAATCGTTCGCAAGCGTCTGCAAGAGGCGGGCATTCGCTTCAAGCTCTCCGACGAGGCACGACAACTTTTGATTGACGAGGGATGCCACCCACAACAAGGTGCACGTCCGTTACGTCGCGCGATTGAACGTTTCGTGGAAGATCCGTTAGCCGATGCGCTCCTGAAAAATGGCAAATCCGACGATCTCTTCGTGCTTTCACCTGTGGCATCCGATAAGCCTGGCGAAAAGAAAAACATCGTTGCGACCGTGAAGAAAACACGTAAACAACCCCTTACGCGTTCGATTCAAACACCGACGCGCACGAAACGCCGCGCCACAAAACGGGCAACCACCTCCAAAACGCACAATTTAAACCACTAATAAATCTACTTATAGCACCCCTTTCTGTACCTAAACAGAGGGGGTTGTGTTATACTATCTCCGTATGAAACAAACGAAAGTCATCGCAGTAGCGAATCAAAAGGGTGGCGTCGGTAAAACGACGACCGTAGTCAATTTAGCCGCAGCACTCGCAGGAATGAAGAAAACCGTGCTTGTGATCGACCTCGATCCGCAAGCAAATGCCACTAGTGGCCTCGGACTTCAGCCTACGCCTGGCACAAGCCTTTACGCAGCCTTGGTCAATCAGATTTTTATTGGTGACATTATTCAGGCAACCCCAATTGAAAATGTCAACATCATCCCCTCTGAGCTTGATCTTTCTGGCGCAGAACTTGAAATTGCACGTCAAGAAAATCACTTGCAAGTGGTTCGCGAGTTGCTCAAGCCAGTCTTGATGGCAAATGTCTTTGATTACATTCTTATTGATTGTCCGCCCTCGCTCGGTATTCTGATGACCTCCTCCCTCGCTGCCGCAAATAGCGTCGTCGTGGCGATGCAGTGTGAATATTACGCCATGGAAGGCCTGCGTGTAATCACCGATGTGGTCAAGCGTCTCCATGACAATGGTGTCAATCCCGACATCCATCTGGAAGGCATCTTAATGACCATGTTTGATGCTCGCACGAATCTCTCTGCAGAGGTCGTGAACGAAGTCCGAAATCACTTTGGCAAACTTGTTTACAAAACGGTTATTCCGCGAAGCGTGCGTATTTCTGAAGCACCGAGTTTCGGGAAGCCCGTTGTGCTTTATGATGCCTCCTCCAAGGGCGCGCAAGCGTACATTGAATTTGCGAAGGAATTCGCAAAGCGCACCAAATAACTTTCACTAAACAAATGTCTCCATTTGGGAATCTCTTAACACTCTTCCATGCCAATCCCCATTGGCGATGGTGAGGGTATTTAGCAATTACATTGTTTCAATTAAAGCACGATTCCCTAAAACCCTTTTAAGATGAAAGTAAATTCATGAGCACCTACTTTAAAGACTACCCCGATGCCAATGGCTTCTTTGGCCCCTATGGTGGTGCGTACGTCCCCGAAAACCTCAAAGCCGAAATGGTCAAAATTGCTGAAGCTTACTACCGCATCAGCAAGTCGCATGACTTTATTTCTGAATTGCGTCAGATTCGCAAGCACTTCCAGGGACGTCCCACGCCGGTGTACTATTGCCGCAACTTAAGCGAACGTCTCGGTGGCCGCATCTACTTGAAGCGCGAAGACTTGAACCACTCTGGCGCACATAAGCTCAACCACTGCATGGGCGAAGTAATGTTGGCCAAGTACATGGGCAAGAAGCGCGTCATTGCAGAAACAGGCGCAGGCCAACATGGCGTCGCCATGGCAACTGCGGCGGCCTACTTTGGTTTGCCCTGCGATATTTACATGGGCGAGGTTGACATCGCCAAGCAGCACCCCAACGTGTTACGCATGCAAATTCTCGGCGCCAACGTGATTCCCGTCACGCATGGCCAGCGCACGCTGAAGGAAGCCGTTGATGCGGCATTCGAAGCCTACTTGAAAGATCCCGAAAACACCATCTACTGCATCGGATCGGTCGTTGGGCCTCATCCCTTCCCAATGATTGTCCGCGACTTCCAAAAGATTGTCGGTGAAGAGTCTCGCGCTCAGTTCCTTGAGATGACCGGCGAATTGCCTGATGCAGTAGCTGCATGCGTGGGGGGAGGCTCCAACTCCATCGGCATTTTCTGCGGATTCCTTGACGATACAGATGTCAAGCTCTATGGTGTTGAACCGCTCGGTCACGGTAGCAAGCCTGGTGACCATGCCGCCTCTATGACCTATGGTAAGCCTGGCATTCTGCACGGCTTCAAGAGTTATACACTCCAAAACGAAGATGGCTCTCCCATGCCGGTCTACTCGGTTGCCTCGGGCTTGGACTACCAGTCTGTCGGCCCCGAACATGCATGGTTGCACGATACTGGTCGCGTGGAATACGTCACGGCAGACGACAAAGAAACGCTCTCGGCCTTCTTTGAACTTTCTCGTAATGAAGGTATCATCCCGGCGATTGAAAGTGCACATGCGGTGGCCTATGCTATTCGTTATGCCAAGGAACACCCGCATGGCTCCATCTTAGTCAACCTCTCTGGTCGTGGTGACAAAGATATCGATTATATCGTTGAAAACTTTGGTGTCAACGGTCTCTAATCCTCACACTGTAATGCCGAGCGCTGTTAATCAACATCCGCTCGGCATTTTCCTTTTAACGTCTGCGGGCTCCGCTGACTCCTTCAAATAGGATCGCCATGTTCTCTCTTTTTCTGGCTTTAAAGTATCTACGCCCACGCCGTGGCATTGCGTCTGTGGTGACGCTTTTGTCCGTATTGGGGGTTACCATTGGTGTGGCGATTGTCATTATTGTCCGAGCGGTCTTTACTGGCTTCGGCGATACGTGGCAGACTAAAATTCTCAATTTCAAGCCACACATTGTTGTTCGTCCTGAATATCATGGGACATTGACCAACTTGGACGAACTCTGTGAAGCCTATGATGCTATCCCTGGGGTGGTCGCCTCCTCCCCAAGCATCGAAACACGCGTCCTCGCGGAATACAACAATCGCATCCTCGCGCCCACGCTTTTAGGGGTTGATGCCGAACGCATCCAACGCATGTTGCCACTTACCATGTGGAATGGCTCCTTTGACTTGCATGGTTCCAGTGTCGTCATCGGCATTGACATGGCGCGCCAACTTCGCGTTGGCGTTGGCGATGAACTTTTGCTCTACTCCCCGATGAATCTCATTGAAAAAGAGGAAATTTACTTCCCCGAACGCCTCCAAGTGACAGGCGTCTACTACACAGGTCAAGCGGACTTTGATGGCGGCTATGTCTTTGTTTCGCTTCCGATTGCACGCGACCTCGCAGGTGTCAGTAAAGGCGCAAATAGTATTTCACTCCGCGTGGAAAAACCGCAACAGTTGCGCCCATGGACTCCTGCCGACAGAGAGGGAATCATCGCTAATATTCGCCGAGTCACATTCAACGAAATTGGCACCATGCGCTTCCGTGTCGCCACATGGCAGGAACTTGATAGTCTTATTTTCAATGCCGTTGCGACTGAAAAGAACATGATGACACTCTTGCTCATCTTCATTAGCGTGGTGGCCATCTTCTGTGTCGTCAACACAATCATCGTGATTACCGTGCAGAAGACACATGAAATTGGCCTCTTGAAAGCTCTTGGCTTCTCTACGCCACAGATGACCATGACCTTCGTGCTCTACGGGTGGATCCAATGTCTTTTGGGCACAGCCCTTGGCATTGGGCTTGCATTCCTCGTCTTAAACAACCTCCAGAATCTCGTGGACTTCCTCGCATCTTGCGGAATGGATGTCTTCCCGAAGGCGATTTATGGACTTGATGCCTTGCCGTGGCGTGTTGTTCCCTTTGAGATTGCCCAAGTGACCATTTTGGTTGTGCTCTTCTGTGCTATCGCCTCTCTTCTGCCCGCATGGCGTGCTGCCGCAATGCCCCCTGTTGACGCTCTGCGAAAGGAATAATCATGGACACCATTTCTCCTCTTGCCGCCGTCAATCTTCACAAGACCTACACCCTTCATCGCAAACAAATCAACGTTTTGCGTGGTGCCAATCTCTCCACTGTCCCTGGTGAATCTGTGGCCATCATTGGCCGCAGTGGATCGGGCAAATCAACGTTGATGCACGTCCTTGGTGGCTTAGATAAACCTGCTCAAGGCCAAGTCCTCATCGCAGGCCACGATCTCTACAAACTCTCGGCACGGCGTCGTACACGCCTCTGTGCATCGCAGATTGGGTTTGTCTTCCAGGCCTATCACCTTCTTCCAGAGATGGACATCACTGAAAATGTGATGTTGCCCGCAATGGCCCTCGGCAAACTTTCCCGAAAAGAGATGCGCCTTCGTGCAGAAGCGCTTTTGGAGCGCGTGGGACTCAAAGACCGCTTAAACCACACCCCGCAGGAACTCTCTGGTGGTGAACAACAACGTGCCGCAATTGCGCGTGCCTTGATGAATGAGCCGCCCTTGATTCTTGCCGACGAACCGACTGGCAATCTTGATGCAACCACGGGTGATGCGGTCTTGGATTTGCTCTTTGAACTCACCAAAGAACGCAACACCGTGCTCGTCATGGTCACACACAACCCTGAAACTGCAGCACGTTGTTCGCGAACACTTGTGCTCACAGACGGGCTATTGGTTGATAGCACCCCCTAAATTTGCTTCCCATGCGTCCACTTCGATGGACGCATCTTTTTGTTGGTCTTTGGAGAAAATGTATGCCACCCTCCACATCTTTTCTCTTCTCTTCCGTCTTCCTTCCTCACGTGCCAGACCTCTTACGCCGGCGCATTGCAATTTGTTGCTCCTTCTTTATTCAGGGGGCAATGTTCGCCACTTGGTGTTCGCGTATTCCCGACATTAAGACAGCTCTCAATCTCAATGACGCCACACTCGGCGCCCTACTCCTCTTGCTCCCCGTCGGTGAATTTCTATCAATTATCCCCAACGGCTTTTGTGTTACTCGTTTTGGAAGTAAACGGATGGCCATCCTCGCGGGGTTTCTCTATCCTGTGCTCTTGATTCTTCTTGGTTGCGCCAGCTCCGCACTCCAACTCGCAATTTTACTCTTCTTTACTGGCGCAATTGCCAATCTCTCCAATACCGCAGTCAACACGCAAGGCGTATACTTGGAACAGCTCTATCAGCGAAGCATCATGGCCTTCTTCCATGGCATGTGGTCCGTGGCAGGGCTCTTTGCTGTCGCACTCGCTACACTCTTTGCAAACATCTCCATTTCCGTCTTTGCACACTTCTGCATTCTTGCGGCTGGAGCTATCCTCCTCCTCTGCTTCTCTGGCGGAGCACTTGCCGACAACACACATAACACGACCACACCGAAACGAGCTCATCACGCTTGGCGATTCACCCCCGCAATTTGTTGGCTTGGCATTGCATGTTTTGGATGTATGGCGTGTGAGGGCACGGTTTACAATTGGAGCAGTGTCTACATGCGTGATGTACTCCACGCTCTTCCAGCCAACCAGAGTCTCGCCTACCTCGCCTATCTCTGCACCATGGTCACGGGACGTTTCGTCATTGACCTTTTTGTCAACCGACTTGGGCTCTTTCGCATTCTCTTCATCTGCGCGAGCGCAATCACCCTTGGGCTCTTTTGCATCGTTGGTGCCACCTTGCTTCCCTTTGGCACCACGGCTATAACCCTCATTGGATTTGCAATTGTTGGTATTGGTACAAGCGCGATTGTACCATTGTGTTGCGGACTCACGGGACGTTGCAAGGAGATTCCCTCGGGTATTGCAATCGCCGAAATCTCTACCATTGGCTTCTTTGGCCTCCTTCTCGCACCGCCACTCACAGGATTTATCTCCAAGATTGCGGGACTCCCCATCGCATTTTTCCTAATGGCACTTATTAGTCTATCCGTACTTTTCGCCATTCAGCGCCTTCGCAGACTTCTCCCAGAATAAATTTACAACATACCTCTCGCTTAGACCGTAAGATCTAAACTAATATTCAACTATTCGAGAGGTGAACGTTCTTCGCGCAGAGCCACCATCTTATGGTGCTAAGCGCAAGGTAATCGGTGGCGGCAATGCTTGAAGTAATGCTTCCGTTGTAACCGCATTAGGATTCTCCTCTGCCCACGGCTCAACTGCCGCACGACGCAGAAGTGTGGCATCTAACGTCAACTGTTTCTCAACGCCCTCCGCCGTTATCCACACCGTATCACAAGGGGCGATGCGAATAGCAAAACGGCCTCCCGCATCTGATGTCACGGATTGTCCATTGATCGTAAGGCGTTGATGCGCCGCAGGCGCGCCATCTGCACTTAATAGTGTCCCGTAAATCGGCACAAACGTGCCATTGGGAGAAATCAAGGAACCCACGCCAAGAATAGAGTGAAACGACCCATCTGTCGGTAAGGCATACCACACATCTCCGCTTCCACCCCAACCAAAAAAGAGGCGCGTGTAATAGGTCTGTTGAGAATCTTGCGCCACCCCCACAGCGACCACCGCATGATTTCCTGCTGCCCCACCAAGATCTAATACACAAGGCGCACCGCAACGCAACTGTGCATAAAGCAGTCCCGTTAAGAAAGGCAACATTTGTGTCGTTGCAGTAGGACAATACTCCATTCCGGTCGCGTAACCCGCTCCTCGACGTAACCCGTCCATCAAAAAGTAAGTGCTCCCACCAGAAGCCGTTGAGGCGTAGTGCGTCCCTGTAATCACGCCACTGTTCGCCGCAATGCGCCCTAACAACTCCTTTTGTGCTTCTGTTAACGTTTGCCCCTTAGTCCAACGTTTCGGCAAGCTTTTCCAATCATAAGCCCCAGGACGCGTTTGCAACGGACGAAAATGAGGGCGCAACGTCTCGTCATACACCGCACAAAAGGAATTGGTATATGCAACTTGTTGCGATGGGAAGGCATAAAACTGTTGGATTGCACAGCCTGCAATCGCCACGCACCCAGCCATGTAATGTTCGGGGGTGTAACGATTATACACAGTTCCCTCTTCCCACTTCCCATAACGATTAAAGCTCTCTTGATTCCAATGGTCAAGTTCGCCAACCCATCGTTCTGAATCAAAGACCATCAACGGCGCAGGAAGAGACTTTAATGGCGCCGCTTGCAACAAGGTCGTCCACATCGTATGATCCGTTGCAGGCGCCTCCTTTAAGCGAGCCTCTACGTCCGCCTTCAAATGACGCGACAAGGGATGCGTTGCGCTAATCCTCCCCCGAGGCAATGCCGCCAACACTGGCAACAAGCGCGTATCCGCCGCAATAAAAAGTGCACCTCCAGAAGGATAACAAAGGGTGCGCATCACAATCAAATCATCTTTTGATTTTACCTCCGTAACAACCGGCTCCCCCTCAACCTTCAAAAGATGCGAATTCACAGCAAGCCATTGAGCCGCCACATGACGCGCTTCTGCCTCTGTCACTGGTCGCGCCATCAACTTGTTACCCATCAATAAAAAGAGGGTCGCCACAATTACTACACAGACGTACTTTACCCAGCGCCCCAACAGCAAAGACTGCACTTCAAAAACCATACGCATGATCAACTCTCAATCAACCATAAAACAATCACATCTGCGCAAATAAAATGAAAGACGTTCCGCTCCATTGATGCCAGATTGTGCCTATTGTATCAAACTTCATAGAAGCCTCTACAAAAATGAACTTACCCCCTCTCTCTGGCCAAAATTCGACCGTTTTATGACCGTTTTTTAAAAACATTTCATAAAAACTTTAACATCTCTCATATTAGGTATGGTAGACTATCTTTATATGGTAATTATGCGTTATATTGTTGTCTCATTAGTTGCACTAATGTTGACGTTGTTTACTTGGCTTGGCGGTGGTATTGTCCCCCAATGGCTTGCCCCATGGACACCATGGTTGACATTCTTAATCGTAGAAGTCATGTTGCTTCTCCCTGAGCAACGCAAAAACGAGTCTTTACAAGATGCACGTTCTCGTGTTTGGCGAGCATTATTACACGATCCGTTAACATGGTTAACGATTGCCTTGACACTTTTTCTCGCCATTCAATGGATTAACGCGTACACCTTCATTGAGTGGAATCCTTTGCAAAAAACATGGGAAGTCGTTTCGCCGGCGTTTGACTGCCTGCGTCATCCTGACGTAGAATCAATTATCCAACAACCGCCCGCCAATCCTTCACAACCCGTCTACCTCAGAATTCCAGATTCCGTCCCCGTTCCATGGCTTCCGCATGCATTGCGTTCGGATGAGGCTGTAACGGTTTTGGCGTGGTTTACACCTGTTCTTGTTGCACTCTTAGCGATTCGTCACGCAACGCTTCGTCACTCAAAGCGAATGTTGTGTACGTTTATCTGCGGCATGACCTCCTTATTAGCCATCGCAGGCATCATTCAATTTGTCGTAGGGGGGACCTTTTTGTATTGGGGGATGGAAAGTAAGGCCTTCTTCTTTGCGACCTTTGGATATCCCAATCACGCAGCGTGCTTCTTCCCTGCGGTAATGGCGCTCTCTATCGGTATGCTGTTGTGGAATTTGGAACATCGTGAACACACGCGCATCCCGCCGTGGTTTTATATCATCTCTGCACTTCTTTGTGCGATTTCTGCCATTCTGTCTGGGTCACGAGCTGGTGTTTTATTTGCCTTGGCCATTGCGACATTCACAACGATTTACGTTCCAATTCGTTACTTTGGCTCTATGTCAGTCAAATATCGAATCGCAGTACCAACCCTGCTCTTCATTGCAACATTGACCGTCATTGGTTCTGCGGCCTTTAGAATCTATGCCACGCATGCAAACCAACACCGCGCAGAGGCTTTACGGGTAGCATCCACACCCGAAGAGCACGCTGCGGCATTTGCTTTGCCCGCTTATCGTTCAATTCCAGCAATTGACACCGTCTTGAGGGAAATTGGCGACACCGACTGGGCTATCTTCTTCGAAAATCCGATGTTGATGCGCTCTGGCTATCAAGGAATTCTTGCACTTCGCCAATTCGATGCATATCCATATTTTGGCACTGGCGCATGGAGTTTCCGTTGGTTAAATGCTCAATACATCAATACCGATGACCCCGAAGAACAGAAATGGCTTCGTGATCGCAAAGGGGTTGGACAAGCAAACGTACACAATGATACACTCCAATTCTTGGCCGAACACGGCATGGTCGGCTTTGGCTTAATGGTGGGATGTATCATTGTTTTGGCAATTCCCTTTTTCTTCGCTCTCTTCCGCAGTCCCTCAATCCCGATGAGTGACGCTGTCGCAGATCGCTGTTGGATCAATCGTATTTGCGCCTATTGCGTCTTTGCATTTGTCGCAACCACGATGATTGCGGCACATAGCTTTATTGATTTAGTCTTCCGCAGTCCTGCTTGTATGATGCTTTATGGACTGCTCTTCGTTGCTGCGGATGGTTTTGTGCCACGCAAAAAGAAGTCTACACTCTCCATACAATCACATCAGGAACAAGTACAAAAGGAGCAATCCCATGCGTAAAGGTATCATCCTTGCCGGCGGCGCTGGTACACGTCTCTATCCTGCAACACTCTCAGTCTGCAAGCAACTCTTGCCAGTGTATGACAAGCCTATGATTTACTATCCCTTGTCTACATTGATGTTGGCTGGTATTCAAGAGATTTTGATTATCTCAACTCCTGAAGCAACCCCGATGTTTGAGGCTTTGCTCGGTGATGGCGCCGATTTAGGGTTAAAGATTTCCTACAAAGTACAAGAAAAGCCCAACGGTTTGGCGCAAGCCTTTGTACTTGGTAAGGAATTTATTGGTAATGACCCCGTCTGCTTAATTTTGGGTGACAATATTTTCTATGGCCAGGGCTTCCGCAAGATTCTTACAGCCGCCTCCAAAGCCGCAGGCGCCACCGTCTTCGGTTACTACGTGAGTGATCCAGAGCGTTTCGGCGTTGTTGAGTTTGGTGAAAACGGCAAAGCAGTCTCCATCGAAGAGAAACCGGCCCAACCGAAGAGTAACTATGCTGTCACAGGCCTTTACTTCTACGACAACGACGTCGTTAAAATTGCTGAAGAGCTGAAGCCCTCGGCACGTGGCGAATATGAAATCACAGATGTCAACAAAGTCTACCTTGAACGAAAAGCACTGAATGTAAAGCTGCTTGGACGTGGTTTTGCTTGGTTAGACACCGGCACCCACGATGCACTCCAAGATGCGGCAAGCTATGTTAAAACCATCCAAGACCGCCAAGGATTGAAGATTGCATGTATTGAAGAAATCGCCTGGCGCATGGGCTTCATTACAAAAGAACAAATGCTGAAGGCTGCCGAAAAAGTGCGCAAGTCCACGTATGGCGAATACATTTATGAAATCGCTGGCCGTGACGAGGTAAATTAAGCATTTCCATGCAAATTATTGCCACATCCATACCAGACGTCAAGGTCGTAATCCCGACGATTCATCGCGACTCCCGCGGCTACTTCTGTGAAATCTACAACGCAGAAGCCTATAAAGCCGCGGGGATTGATGCAGTTTTTGTGCAAGACAATGAAAGCCGCTCTATGCGTGGTGTCATTCGTGGCCTCCATTGGCAAGCGGGCCAACATGCACAAGCAAAACTCGTACGCGTCATTCGCGGTGCCGTCTGGGATGTGGCTGTCGACATTCGAAAGGATTCGCCAACCTTCGGTCACTATGTCGCCGACTTACTAACAGCGGAAAACGGCCATCAATTTTACATTCCCCGTGGGTTTGCCCATGGATTTGCAGTATTGGAAGACAACACCCTCTTCGCCTATAAGTGCGACAATTTTTATTGTCCTAGCGCAGAACGTGGCATGCAATTTGATGACCCTTCACTGAATATCCCATGGCCAAACTTAATGTGTGACCCCATTCTCTCTGAAAAGGATCGTCACCATCCCCCACTCGCAGAAATTACTCCTTGGGCATCAGTATGAAACGCTTTCTCATAGGCTTAATCGCTGTTTGCACAGTGTTTTCTGCACAAGCCACAAGCCTCGCTGAAATTGAGCCCCGAAGCCTTCTCTTGCGTGAGGCTTTTAATATTTGTCTCTTTGGCTATAGCGAAAAGATCGATTACTGCGCATGGGCCAACTCATTTGCGGCGACTGGCGACCATGAAATGGCCACAGAGATGGCCATAGCCTACGAGGACCATTTCCTAAAAAGCAAGCGTCCTACGCTTAAAACGATTGACACACTGCTGAATGACTTCCCCCGTTGTGACCATATTTTGAATTTAGCAGCTTGGTGTTATTACCTTATGGGAAATGATCTTGAGCAAGCCTATGCAATAATTCGTCAAATCAAACAGCCCACAGTTGCTTCACGTGACACCTTGGCGATGATTATGCTCAAACGTGGCTTCCCCTCCGAAGCATTGCAAATTTATTTAGATTTACTTCCTGAGGTCTACGTTGATTTAGCAACACGAGACATCTATATCCATTGTTTACAAGCTTATATTGTCTATAACCGCGCAGGAGATGTGCTTTATAAAAACGGACTTCATCCAGAAGCGGCAAAGCTTTGGCATGAAGCCCGAAAAATTGGATCGATTTTTCAGAAGCGCTATCAGCTTGACCCCGATGAATTAACTGGTGGTGAAATTGATTTCTACCGATTAAAACAAAAGATTAAAGCAATTAAAATTAAGCTTCAATCCGCTAACGCAACGACAACATCGTAAGCGTTTCGAAGTGTGCTGTTCGCGGGAAAAAGTCAAACAATTGGATTGAATCAATCTGATATTGCGTTGACAACTGAGCCAAATCTCTTGCCAAAGTGTCTGGTCCGCAAGAAACATAGGCTATGCGCGAAGGTGCATGCTCCAAAAGATTTTGTCGCACTTCATCCGAAAGTCCATCTCGCGGAGGATCAACAATCCACAAATCTGCCTCAGGCAAATGACTCGGGAGACACTCGCTTGGAGCACATCGATAATCTGCCTTAATCCCCATTTGACGCGCATTTGCCTTTGCGGAGGCTACGGCTGACGCGGAGGTTTCCAAGCCAAAAATCTCTTGTGCGCCTGCTTGTGCTGCCACAAAACCAAACAACCCCGTCCCGCAATACAAATCAAATACGCGGCGACATCCCTTTACGCGCTCACGAAACGCATTTAGTAATAACTCCGCACAGGAGAGGTTGACTTGGAAAAAGGCATCTGCCGCCACACTCAAGGTTAGCCCAGCAATTGATTCAGTTAATTGCCCTTCGGGAGCTCGCCCTAAACCGACTACCACCCCGTCTTGCGGCGTGTACCGTAAAACCACACGTTCGCCAGGCTTTACCCTTCGCAGAGCCAATTTATCGGCGCGAAGTTGGCGTAGCAAATCATTGATTGGCGCACAAGATAACGGGCATGACCCAACATTAATCACCGTACGATTATCTTCTCCAATATAACCAAGTCGCTTCCCGTCCCAATGCAAGGTGAGCTTATTGCGATAATGGAGCGAACGAGGCGAGGCGATTGGCGGCAAAAAGTTCGGCGCCTCCAAACGTCCAATGCGTTGCAACAACGTTTGAAGTTGGTGCTGCTTCAGCGCCACCTCCGCGGGATAATTCAGGTGGGCATAGACCATGCCAGGCACAACGGTCTCCTCGGATTCACAACGATCCGGGGAAGCCTTCAAAACCTTCACTAACCGCGCTTGGGCGAAGCGCTTCTTCTTTCGAAGGATCTCCACCTCTACCCGTTCGCCAATCAATGCACCAGGAACAAAAATTACACCCTCGTCCGTGCGTGCAACCCCTGCTCCACCGTAGCCGACATCCTGAATTTCAACTTCAATCATTCGTATTGACTCCGCCAGCCATTATGCCAAAGCCGTGAAAATCTGTGCACCCCAACGCACCCCATCGGTAAATTGAGCCAAGGAATAGGACTCATTCGGGCAATGGATGCGATCTTCCTGCATACCAAATCCAACCAATAGGGGTGCCGCACCCGTGATGTCACGCAAGCGTGCAACAATCGGGATTGATGCGCCTTCCCATGTTAAGACGGCGCCACGTTCATCAAAGGTATTGAGCAAATCGTGGGCGATGCGCATCACTGGACTATCAATCGGCAAACGGAATCCAGGCTCGCATCCGGTCAAATCCGTTAATTCCAAGGTCAATCCACGCGGGCAATACTGTTCAAAGTGAGCCTTCAAGCACTCCCAAACACGCGCAGGACTTTGTCCAGGAACAAGACGACATGAAATTTTTGCGATTGCATGCGTTGGAATCACCGTCTTAGAACCAGGGCCACCATAACCACTGTGAATTCCATTCACTTCTACCGTTGGACGGAATGCATTACGCACAATTGCAGGAACGCCGCGTTCGCCGCCCACAGGAAGCACGCCAATTTCCCGTTCATATGCGTTTTCATCAAATCCACTCTCCGTTGCAAGAGCAAACTCTGCCTCGGTCGGATCTTCAATACCATCACAGAAGCCTTCCACGGCAATCGCACCATCTGCAGTATGAAGCGATGCGACTAAACTTGCAATCCCCTGCGCAGGATTCGGTGCGATTCCACCATGCTGACCAGAGTGCAAGTCATACTTGGGTCCATGCAACGTCACGGTGAAGTGAATCACACCGCGAAGTCCCGCAACAATCGCAGGGCGTCCACTGGCATCTTTGCCTGTATCTGCGACCAATAGGACATCCGCGGCCAAACGTTTCCGCAAGTCATAGGACAAATCAGCCAAAACGCCACTGCCACTTTCCTCTTGCCCCTCTAAGACCAAACGAATCGAGGGCAACTTTTCACCACTTTCAATTGCCGCACGAAGCCCCTGCAATAAGGAAAACCACTGTCCCTTGTCATCCTGCGCACCACGAGCATAGATACGCCCCTCACGTTCAGAGGGCTCAAATGGAGGCGTTTCCCACTGATCCAATGGGTCCACTGGTTGAACATCATAATGGCCATAAACCAAAATCGTACGTTCTGCATCAGGTAGCAAGCGTTCCGCCACAACAAGCGGAGGAAGCGCAGGACTCTTTTCTACTAAATCGGCAGTAAATCCGAGCTTCTCCAAAAAGTCCTTAATCCACAGTGCGCATGCCACACAATCCCCCACGCGTTCAGGATCGGCTCCAATCGTTGGGAAACGTAATAAGGTGTAGTAATCTTCAAGGATTTCGCAACGGTGTTGTTCAAACCAAGTATCAATCTGTTCACGTGTCATTGTCATGTCACCTTTCTATAGAAAATCAAATCATTAATGACTATTTCCCGCCTCTGAGAGTTCTATCGGCACACCCGCCTTCTGTGGCATCTGTGCACCAAGTTCATGCAAGCGTTGATTCATCATACGAAATAGCTTCTTAACGAGTGCTGGACGTTTTTTTGCCTGATTCTTCTCTTCTGAAACGTCGGAAACAACGTTATACAGCTCTTTTTCACCAGAAGCATGGTGCCAAATCAGCTTCCATTCCCCCGTCCGTAAAACCGAGTAACACTGATATGCACGCTTTGAGGGCTCACGCGAAATCGTTGGGTAATGAATCAAAATCGGGCGAGTTTTTTCTGGCCCCGCCTCCCCTTCAAAGAGTTTGCGCAATGAAATCCCATCAATTTGTTGCATGCGTGCTTGACCATCCACCGAGGCCTCTGCAGGAGTCACTGCGCAATCCAAAGAGGAAACCTCCTCCATCCCTGCATAATCCAAAATCGTAGAAAATACATCTTCGCAAATGATTGGTGTATGACAAACAGTTCCACCCTTAATTCGTTGCGGCATCCAAACAATAAACGGCACACGAATGCCCCCCTCGTAACAAGCACCCTTGCCTTCCTTTAATGGAGAATTTGCCGAAGCGTCAACCAGGCCTGGTCGTTGCGTCGGATCGGAAAGCCCACCATTATCACTCATGAAAATAACCAACACCTCACGCCCTGTCCGCGCCTTACGATCAATCGCCCAGTCTAAAACTTCCCCTAAGCTTGCATCAATCCCCTCAACTAAATCACAATAATTACGTTCATTCGCATTCCATGGAAAGGTATCCTCTGGATCTTCACGCTCCTTTCGATTCGGATGAAGCGCAAATTCATCACCGTGGGGTGTATGAAGGGCGAAATGACTCAAATAGAGAAAGGCAGGTTTTGTCGCATCTTGTGCCTCGACAGCCGCCAAAGCCTCACGCGTCAGTGCGGCCGTCAACATCTTACCGTCCATTTGATGTGCGTCTAAACCAAAAACTTCGCCACCGTAATGCGAGGCCGATGCTGCACGATAGGAGGAGGCTTGAGCGCAATGTGAACCCGAAATATTCACATCAAATCCCAAACGGCACGGATTCTGTCCAGGGGTCGCTGCATCTGTCTTTGCAAATCCATCCCCTGCGCCAAACTGTGCTTTCCCAGCTAAAATCGTTGTATAGCCTACTTGCTTCAATAACATGGGTAGCGTCATCGCACAACAATACGGACGCGTAAGCGTATACGCCACCTCTGCCGTGGCCGGATAGACTGCCCCATCCAAATTAAAAGCATTCCGCGTAACGCCCACTGGAGGCGTTCCTTTGGGTTGCAACCCATTAACTGCCCAATTCGCCTCTGTCACCTCCTCAAAGGTCACCCCTTCATTCGGCAGATGATTCACCCTACCCACGGGATTCGTTACGGCATGGCGAGCAGCATTCATCCCTGTTAAAATTGAGACACGCGTTGACGAACAAGAGGGTTGCGCATACGCCGCAGAGAAGAGCATCCCCTCGGTTGCCATGCGCGCTTGATGCGGCGTGTGATAACGTTCATTCAGCGGAGTCCTACGCGGATGCGCGCCATTGTTTGGATACCAAAACGGCACACCCGAATCTTGCCATCCCATATCGTCAACAAGAAAGAGCACAATGTCAGGCTGCGCCATGGGTTCAACGTCTCGTGCGAATGCCCAACACACCAAAAGTGCTAAGGCACCTAAGAGCCACCCACGTAAATCTGTTCGGTTAAACATCCGACGCTACCTCAAAAAGAAGTTTAGAATGGCAACTCAAAATCAATGAATGAAACGTCCAATGTTGCCTTTTCCGAAAGCCATTCTCCCAAGGCCCGCACTCCAAAACGTTCCGTTGCGTAATGCCCAGCAAAAAAGCCATTCATGTTTAATTGCTTTGCCAAATTGTAAGCGACCAAATTCACTTCACCGCAAAGGTACGCATCTAATCCCTCTGCCGCAGCACTTTCCACACCTTCTGGAGCACCCCCCGAACAAATCCCAACGCGTTGAATCCGCTCTGGGCCATAATCCAATCGCTCTAATCGTTTCGGTTGCACCACTTTTGTGACCAGCGCGGCAAATGCATCACGCGAAAGCGGTTCTTGAAGCTCGCCCGCGAAGCCGATCTTTTGGCCGTGATAGTCCATAAATGGTCGCACATTCTGCAAGGCCAATCCCTTTGCCAACTGCGCATTATTCCCCAATTGTGGATGCGCATCCAACGGCAAATGAGCGGCATACACTGCCAAATTTAAGCGAATCGCACACTCTAATAGACGATAATTTAATCCAGTAATCCGTGCGAGCGAGCCGCCCCAAGAAAAGCCATGATGCACAATGACCATCTGTGCTCCACGCAATGCTGCCGCCTCAAACGTTTCAATTGAGGCATCCACAGCCGTTGCGACCGACAAAATTTCCCCACGATTCTCCAACTGCAATCCATTATTGGAAACATCTTTGAAAGCATTCAGGCGAAGCTCTGCATCCAACAACGCCGCGATCTCATGACACGTCATCTTTTTCTCCAAAAAAACCGCGGGTGTATTTTCACGCCGCGGCATTAAAAATATCCTGAAATAAATTTAGCTCAGTAACATCACTTCTGGCACTTTAAATTCGGTCCACTTCTCTTGGCGACCCTCTGACGTAAAGACCATGCTACGATACGCTAAATCATTAAACGTGGCCACGCGCAAAGCTAAATCGACGCCGATATAGTTTTCTTTACTCTTCTTACCCGCGCGTTCCGCAATGATTGCCGCAGAGAAATCACGGTATGCCGCAGCCAATGCTGCCACATAGGCCTCATCATCCCCATACGGTTCTGCAAAACGATTCTTTCCTGCCGTAGCTACCACTGCCGCCTTAGGCGCCTTCACGGCCACCTTGCCATCCGCAGTTACAAGAGTCCACTGTTCTGCAGAGGCCTGCTTCCAATGGACAGACCCCTTGTCACCATAAATGGAGATAGTAATTCCGTCAGCCTCACCCAAAGCAATCTGACTGACCGCAATCATACCAAGTGCACCATTGTTGAAGCGCAACATAACCGTTGCATCATCATCCATCAGACGCCCTGCCACTGCAGGTCGTCCCACTGCACAAAGCGCCGACATCTCAAGGCCCGTCGCCCACTCAGCCAACAATGCACACGGACCAGCCAAATCATAAATCGCGCCTGCCGCGCCACAGCGCCGCGGGTCCACACGCCATCCTGCGCTACGATTCCCCGCAGTCTCCAAGCGGACGCCCATCCAACCATGATAATAACGCGTATCGACACGGCGAATATTACCAATCCCTGCCTCAAGAACAAACTTACGCAATTGGGCTAATGCTGGATAAAACGGGAAAACGTACGCCGTGCCGTAAAGCTCTTTACTCATTAATGTTCGGCGCTTTAAATTCTGCGCCTCATCCATATTGCAACTCATCGGCTTTTCAGAAAACACAGGGAACCCTGCATCAAAGGCCGCCATTGTAACAGGATAATGCATATTGTTCGGCGCAATCACCGTGACTAAATCAATCCGTTCATCTCCAGTATTTTTCGCTTCTCGACGAAACATATCGCGATAAACACCATACACACGCGTTACATCAAGTCCAAGAGCTTTACCCGTTTCAAAGGAACGTTGACGCGTTGATCCAAATGCACCACAGACGAGCTCAAGACACCCGCTCGCCTCAATTGCCGCACGATGAATCTTACCGGCGAAAGAATCATTTCCGCCTCCAACCATCGCGACCTTTAGTTTTTTCTGTTGCTTTGCCATACTCGCACCTTTGGTCTACAATAACAACAAACTAAAACAATAGACTAAAATTACCAATTCTCGCCAATATGTTACACTATTTTTGCTTATTTTACAACCAAAAAAATCTTAAACATACGCCCTGATTTACACAAAATACATCCTCTGTAGCACAGATAAAAAACTAAAAAAAGAAAAGAGTCACTCCAAAAATCATGATGCACCTCTTCAAGTGCGAGTTGCACAGATAAAAGAATAAAAAAGAAAAGAGTCACCGGAGTGACTCTTTTCTAAATTTGGCGGAGAGGGAGGGATTCGAACCCCCGGAACCTTGCGGTTCAACGGTTTTCAAGACCGCCGCATTCAACCGCTCTGCCACCTCTCCTAAAAGGGATTATTCCTTATTCGCGATAGCCTCTTCGAGCGTCACCTTGCGCGGACGCTTACCACGATACCAGGCAAGCATCACGTAAGGAGCGATAAAGAGGGTCGAATAGGTACCAACGACCATACCGATGAAGAGCGCGAAGGCGAAGTCATGCATTGCAGCACCGCCGAAGAAGTAGAGCGCGCAAACAGGGAGCAAGGTCGAAAGCGTAGTCAAAACCGTACGGCTAAGCGTCTGGTTCAAGGCCTTACGCACCAAGGTCGGGAACGGCGTATCTTCGTCGCGGTTCATCTCTTCACGAATGCGGTCAAAGACAACGATCGTGTCATTGATGGAGTAACCAACGATGGTGAGGAGTGCAGCGACCGTCGTGAGGCTGACCTGATTACCACAAATGGTGTAGATACCAAGCGTGATGAGTGCGTCGTGAGCCAAAGCGACCACACCGCCGAGGGCGAAGCCAAACTGGAAGCGGAAGCTGACGTACACGATGATGCAGATCAAGGAGATGATCACAGCCCAAGTGGCGTCCTTCTTGAGTTCAGAACCAATCTGAGAACCCACGAGGTCCTTGCTTTCCAACTTCACCTTGTATTCAGGATAAGCCGTATCAAGCGCTACTTCAATCACATTTGCAGAAGCTTCTTCCTTGCCCTGAACAGGCAGGGTGACCGTGGAGGTCTTCACGAGGGTCTGCGTCTTACCGTTTTCACCAATCGTGTTCTGCACCGTCTGGTCGGTCACGCCCGTACCAGCAACCTCTGCACGCACCTTTTCGGTGTCAAGGGCGACCACATTGCCTTCAGCATCGGTGGCTTCGTAAATCAATGCCACGCCACCCGTGAAGTCAACGGCCATCACGCTCGCAGGATTGTTGAATGCACGAGCGAAGAAGATGCCCAAGGTAATGACGATAATCGAAGCAGAGGTAATCGTTGCAGGCTTTGCCCAACGCAAGAAGTCAAAGTCAATCGCTTCCTTAATCCACTGACGCATCTTGTAAGGCTTCGTAGTATCCTTAGCCACCAAGTTGAAAATCAAGCGCGTCACAACCAATGCCGTGAACATCGAGATGATGATACCACCGCAGAGCGTCACAGCGAAGCCACGAATCGGACCAGAACCGAAGATGAAGAGAATCACACCGGTGATCAACGTGGTAAGATTGGAGTCAAAGATGGCGAGGAAGGCGCGGTCATAACCAGCGGCCACAGCGCTCTTCACCGTCTTACCCAAACGGAATTCTTCACGAATACGTTCAAAAATCAAGACGTTTGCGTCCACGGCCATACCGACCGAAAGCACGAGACCTGCGATACCAGGAAGCGTGAGCACAGGGAGCTGACCCAATGCGTTGCTGCCCGTACCATCAGAGATGAAGACGCTCATCAAACCAGAGGCGATAATCATGCCTGCCGGCCAGAGAATCACGTTCAACAAGAGTGCAATGTCTGCAACCACGCCGCAGCAGAGGTAGTAGAACAACATGAAGACGAAGACTGCCGAGACGCCAAGGATTGCAGAGAGCGTACCCTTAGAGATAGCTTCTTCACCCAAACTCGGAGAAACAGAGCGCGTTTCAATGATACGAATCGGCGCCTTCAAAGCACCCGCGTTCAACACGCCCGCCAATTCCGTTGCTTCCTTCCAAGAGAAGCTACCAGAGATTTCGCAACGACCATCAGAGATTTCAGAGCGCAACACAGGTGCAGAACGGACGATATCGTCCAACACGATTGCCAACTGACGGCCCACATAACGGCTCGTCAAGCGAGCGAAAGCCTGAGTGCCTGCGCTATCAAATTCCACATCCACCACGACCTGGCCCGTTGTCGGACGCTTGGAGGGTGTAGCCTTCACCACGGTTTCACCTCCAACGGTTGCTTCGCGGCTACGGGAGACGAACATCGGCAAGTAAGCCTTACGACCCGCAGGATCGTTGCCGATTTCTTCCATCACGCATTCATACAATGCAGAAGGAGCGGCAAAACGGCCCAATTTCACAGCATAGTCAGGAGCTTCAGCAAGTTTCGAGTAATCTGCGCTACGTACGAAGCAAACGCGACCATTGCAGGTGCTACGTTCAAAACCATCCGGCGTACGCGTACCATCAATGATTTCACGCACCTTGGTTTCATTATCCTTATGCACCAGGCGGAAAGCGAGGAAAGCGGCACTCTTAACAGACTGTTCGGCCAAGCGAGCCTGTTCTGCGTCTGCACCGGGAATCTGGATCAAAATGCGGTGATCGCTACCCTTAGCAATGATCGGCTCGTTCGTACCGATAGCATCAATACGCTTGCGCAACACTTCGAGCGTCAAGTCGTCAGCTTCGGTCATCGTCTTCTGAGCTTCATCCTTTGCCTGAGCTTCAATCAACTGATGCTGTTCAGGCGTAGCCGTTGCGGGATCAATCTTTGCCTTCACATAGGCCTGAGCCTTC
Source organism: Kiritimatiellia bacterium (assembly GCA_017558005.1). Classification (GTDB taxonomy): domain Bacteria; phylum Verrucomicrobiota; class Kiritimatiellia; order RFP12; family DVOR01; genus Spyradenecus. Next base: position 35,465 of record JAFYWN010000017.1, read on the forward strand.
AAGTCTTCGACCAACTTGGGTTCATCAATCTGAACCGTGAAGCTCGTGCCGCCCTTGAGATCAAGACCGAGACGCACCTTTTCCTTCGCGGGGAAGGTGACATAACAAGAGAAGGCGACCAACACCGCAAGAATTGCCCACTTGACAAGACTCGGGGTATCCAACTGCTTGAAATTTAACATTTCTGTAACTCCAACTTACTTATTTTTGTTCACCGTCAATGACGGCGGCAATCGCACCACGAGCGACTTCAACCGTCGTTCCTGCGCAAAGTTCAATCATGAAAGTCTGCTCTTTTGCTGCAACGATTGTACCGATCAAGCCACCTGCAAAAGAGACACGACGCCCAGCACGAAGTTCGGAAATCATCTTCTGACGTTCCTTCTCCTTACGCTGCTGCGGACGAATCAACATGAAATAAAAAACGCCAAAGAGCAGAACCAAAGGAAGGAAACTGCCCATGCTGCCCATAAGTCCTCCGGGCTGCTGAGGCTGTTCTGCAGGGGTTTCAATAGGTTGTGTAGTGCCGGCTGTTACGGCGACAGGGGTAGACGATGCGGTCTCGTTCATTTGCTTTCCTTGAAACGCTAAAAGTTTCTTTCCAACTAAAATTAAGTATGTAGTATACACGTTTTTCAACGGAAATGAAAGTCTTTTTACTACATTTTATTAATAATGTTCTTTTGTCACACCTTTTTTTCTGAAAAAAACGTCCATTTTTTCATTTTCTGCGCGACTACCCTACTCCTCTGAAAGCACTTTTCCATTCTTTAAATGGTAGAGGCGTTGATTAGAAGAGCCTCTAAATCGACATTGCAGAGTCTTTCGCGCAATGATAAAACGGCCATCCACGAGCACATCTATCTCATTCAAGAGATTTTGACACTCTGGTTTTGCCCGCAATTCTTCCAGCGTCCATCCCGAATAGGCCATCACATTTAACCCTAAACGATGACACCAACGTGCCAAATGATATAAGGGTTCGGGTTGGCAAAAGGGATCTCCTCCAGAAAAGGTAACGCCATCAATGTGCGCACGCGACTGCCAAATTTGGCGCATCAATGCGAGTAGCGACACGGCTCGACCGCCATTCGGGTCATGCGTTTGCGGATTGTGACACCCTGGACAATGGTGCGGACACCCTTGTGTAAATAAGGCAAAGCGGAATCCAGGCCCATCCACGATGGACTCTGGGATTGTTCCTGCTATACGTAACATCAAGGGCATGTGTAGTGCTTGAGCAAGGGCTTCAATTCAGGACGAATTGAGTATCGTAGGAAAAGGGTGCTTCGGCCGTTGATTTGCCGAAGCACCCGATTGCCGGAAGGGCGATGAAACGAATGGAGTGACTCAATCGCCTTCCGGGGTCCTCCTCATTAGAGGTGCTTTACGCGGTCACGGACTTCCGCTGCCTTCGCATTATTGAAGCGATCCAGCGTACCGACGAGATAACCCGTGATACGACGGATGCGCTCAAAGTTCGGGCCACCATCATCTTCGCGACGACCACAGTTCGGGCAGACATCGTCAATGATTCCACGATAACCGCAGACGGGGTCACGATCCAACGGGTGGTTGACCGAACCATAACCGATGCCACAGGATGCCATGTGACGAACAATCTTTTCGAATGCTTCAGGATTGTCAGCCATCTTGCCGTTCAGTTCGACATAGGTGATATGGCCACCATTCGTCAACGCATGATACGGGGCTTCCAGTTCCACCTTGCGGAAGGCACTGATGGGGAAGTAGACCGGCACGTGGAAGGAGTTCGTGTAGTATTCACGATCCGTGATTTCAGGGATCAGCCCGAAGCGCTTGCGGTCCATGCGGACGAAACGACCAGAGAGACCCTCAGCAGGCGTACCAATCAGGGTGAAGTTCAAGCCCGTTTCCTTCGCGCAACGATCCGCATAGTCACGCATATGCTTCACGATTTCAAGGCCCAACTTCTGCGCTTCAGCGCTTTCACCGTGATGCTTACCAATCAAGCTCTTGAGGGTTTCAGCCAAACCGATGAAGCCGAAGGTCAAAGAGCCGTGCTTAATCACTTCACGCACTTCATCATCCGGGCTAAGCTTTTCGGAGTCCAACCAAATCCCTTCACCCATCAAGTACGGGAAGTTACGCACACGCTTGCGGGCCTGCACTTCAAAGCGGTCCAACAACTGGTCACGCACGAGCTGCAGCATATCATCCAACTGCGCATAGAAGGTGCGAATGTTGCCATGGCTCTGAATGGCCAAACGCGGCAAGTTGATCGAAGTGAAGCTCAAGTTACCACGCTTCCACACCTGCGACTTGGAAGGATCGTAGATATTCGTTCCCACGCGGGTACGGCATCCCATGTAGCTAATTTCCGTTTCCGGATGACCTTCGCGATAGAGTTCTGCATTGAAGGGGGCATCCTGGAAGCAGAAGTTCGGGAAGAGACGCTTTGCGCTAACTTCGCAAGAGAGCTTGAAGAGATCGTAGTTCGGATCATCGGGATCGCAGCTCACGCCCTTCTTCACACGGAAGATCTGAATCGGGAAGATTGGCGTTTCGCCATCACCCAAACCAGCCTGCGTTGCGAGCAAGAGGTTGCGCATTACCATGCGACCTTCAGGGGAGACGTCGGTACCATAGTTAATGGAGGAGAACGGCGTCTGCGCACCTGCACGAGAGTGCATGGAGTTCAGATTATGCACCAATGCTTCCATTGCCTGATAGGTATCCTTATCGGTATCAGCAAAAGCATGTTCGCGCGTAAACTTCTGAATCTTCGGAATCAAGGCTTCGTCAATGCCCGCCGCCTTCAACATATCCGCTTCTGCCACCTGGGTTGCTTCGTCATTGACATTTGCCAAGCACGGCTCTTCCACGGGCTTAATCGAATTGGCGAGTTCCTTATTGTCGCAGAGCAATTCAACGGCTTCACGGAGCGCCGCCTTGTAGTGACGCGCATAGGTCATGCGAACGCCATTAGCCATTGCGTAGTCAAAGTTCGGCACCGACTGACCACCATGCTGGTCATTCTGGTTGGACTGAATTGCAATGCACGCCAATGCGGCGAAGGAGCGAATATCTTTCGGCGGACGCAAGAAACCGTGTCCCGTGCTGAAGCCACGCCCCAAGAGGTCCACCAAGTCAATCTGGCAGCACGTCATCGTGAGGCTGTAGAAGTCCAAGTCATGAATATGAATATCACCCTGTTCATGAGCACGTGCCACTTCGGGGCGCAACATGTTGTTGATGTAAAACTGCTTCGAGCTCTCCGAGCCGAACTTCAACATCGACCCCATCGCCGTATCGCCGTCAATGTTTGCATTCTCACGCTTGACGTCCGATTCCTTCGCCGACGAGTAGACGATATCAGAGAGCGTACGCATCAACTTCGTATTGCGCTCACGAGCGCGAGAACGATCTGCACGATAGAGAATGTAACTCTTTGCCGTGTGCGGCAAGTTGTTATCCATCAGCACGCGTTCCACGGCGTCTTGAATCTGTTCAATATCAGGAGATTCGATGGTTACCTTACGCGTGGCCTCTTCCGCCAACTTATTGGCAAGGGCTTCCAATTCAAAATCGTCCTTGTCTGCAAGTTGTTCGCAGGTACGGGTCTGCGCCAACGCCTTCAAGATCGCGGTCGCAATTTTAGCGAGATTAAACGGCACTTGACGGCCGTCGCGCTTGATTACGGTTTTAATCATCGAGTAACTCCTCGTTCGTCATGGGGAAGTTGTAATCATCTGCCAGGCACATCACGCAACGTACACTGCGCAGATAGAACGCTCGATAGAATACGAAAGCTGAAATTCTCTGTCAAACTACATATGCTACACTTTTTTCGTCAACACACAATATATGGTGTAGTTTTACAGTTTAAAGCACGGCAAAACACCACAACTCCTTAAATACCAATCACATGACAAATTTAAACTTTTTTTTCTTGTGTACCTCATTTTAGGCTTTCTGCACCCCACCTGCGCACCTAATTTCACTTTCTGCGTCAATTTCCCTCGCCTGCACAACGCACTTTAAATTTCTTCAAAATCCCCTAAAACCCCTTAAAATCAGGCTTTTAGCGGTTTTAAGACCTCGCCTTCATCCCTCCTCCACCCCTTTTCTCTCACATTTCCCTCTCACGCCTAAGTAAAAAACAAGAGAACACCTTAATTTTTCAGGCTTTTAGCGGAGTCGTCTTCCCGCTTCCTAACCGCATGAAAAGGTTCTTTCGTGCGCTTCCCCTCCGCAATGCGTGCGCCCACTCCCTACAGAATCGCCTCCTAACTGCGTGCCTGCGGCAATCACACTTAGGAGGCGTACTGGCTAATCAAAGCATTAATTCGCGCGATAGGTGGCGCAAGACTCTGGGGTCTCACTCACCGAAACCGCCGTCACGGGCAATCCCCTACCCGCAATCTTCTCAAAGAAGTGCTTGGCCAAGTTTTCACTCGTGGAGCGATAGCTCAATGCATAGGTGCGCAAGCCATGCTTTTCCAATGTCTTTGCGATATCCGTCTCTACCGCACTGGTCGTATCATAAAGGAAAGCATGATCACACGGGGTGACCACCTCTTCTTGAAGGACGGCCTTCAATTCCTTAAAATCCATCACCATATCATCGGGTTGCCCGGGTAACGGCGGTGTGTTGCCGAGCTCCACCACCACCTTGTAGGTGTGTCCATGAAGATTTTTGCACTGACCGCCATGCCCTGTTAAGAGATGGGCAGCATCAAATGAAACGGTTTTTGTAACAATTAACATTTCTTTACCTCTCAAGAAAAGGAGACGTGCATCTGATTAGTTACGCCCCGCATTCGCCTTTGGGTGAACATTCTTCCAAAAAGGTTTCGCCGCAGGGCGCTTGGCGGGTTGCTTTTGACCATTATCCTTCGCAGGTTTCTGACGTGCAGTGGCGGGACGTGCTTGCGCCTGCTTTGGCGGACGACGTGCCGCTGCGCCCATTGCCGTTCTCGCAGCCTCCGAGTGCAACGGGTGATCTAACTGTTGCGGGATCTTTTTCCCGACAAACTGCTCAATAGAGCGCAAGGCATCACGGTCATGGGCACAGACTAAACTAATTCCCTCGCCCCCTGCGCCAGCACGCGCTGTTCGCCCGATGCGATGCACATAGGTCTCAGGCTCATCTGGCAGGTCATAGTTAATGACGTGCGTGACGTCCTCCACGTCAATGCCGCGCGCAGCGATATCCGTCGCCACCAACACCTGAATCTTCCCAGACTTAAAGCCCTCTAAAGCCTTCATACGCACATTTTGACTCTTATCCCCGTGCAACGATGCCGACGGGAATCCATCGCGCGTCAATTGCTTACTGAGACGGTCTGCATTGTGTTTCATGCGCGGGAAGACAATCACACGAAAACATTTGGGACTGTCTAACACCCACTTTAGCAAAGCGTACTTGTTTTCCTTATCCACGAAAAGGACACGTTGGGCCACCTTTTCCGCGGTTGGCGTTCCGGGATCAATGCGAATCTCCACGGGCTCCGTGCGAATAAACTGTCCTGCGAGTTCTGAAATCTCGGGGGTTAAGGTTGCAGAGAAGAAAAGCGATTGACGCTTTTTGGGCAGTTTTACCAAGATCTTCTTGATATCAGGCAAAAAGCCCATGTCCAACATCCGATCGGCCTCGTCTAAGACCACTGCACGCACTTGATCCAAAAAGAGTGCTTGTTGCGCACAAAGGTCCAGCAAACGCCCTGGTGTTGCGACCAAAACAGCCACACCCTTACGCAAGGCCTCCATTTGCGGACGAATGTTTACGCCCCCAAACACCGTCAAATGGGTCGTGCCTTGATGCTTCGCATACAGTGCAATGTTGTCACCAATCTGCGCCGCCAATTCACGCGTTGGCGCCAAAATCAAGACCTGCGGACGCCCCGCACGCACCGGATCACGACGCGCCGCCAAGCGATGCAACAATGGCAAACTAAAGGCAGCCGTCTTTCCCGTGCCCGTCTGCGCACAACCAAAGACATCCTTACCCTCAAGAACGGGTTGGATTGCCTGCTTCTGAATCGGCGTAGGCGTGGCATATCCCATCTCGTCGATGGCGCGTTTCAACTGCGGATTGAGTAAATCAAAGACGCTCTTCATTTCGCCTCTCGCTTTCCACGACCCGTCGATGCGCCACCCTTCCGCGGCGGCTTGCCATTACGGCGCTTGGTCACAAAGGGCTTTTTGGCGCCACCGAAGCGTTTTCCGCCCTTCTTCCCGCCCTTCTTCGCATGCAAATCCTCCGAGGGGTCCACCAATTTGGGCTCCAAGGGGCGCCCATCAAACTCTGCCCCCGTCAAGGCCGACAAGACGCGACGACCATATTCAGCGCGCACATCAAAGAAGGCAAATTCACGTTTGATATCAATCGCACCGATATCCGTGGCCTTAATCCCTGCGCGTTCACAAGCTAAACGCACCACCGCGCCCTCTTTCAGGCGGTCCAAACGTCCCACGCGAATCATGATCCGCTGACGTTCACCAAAGGCGGCATCCCGTTCTTCACGTGAAAGCGACATCGCAGGATTGATATCCCCTGCATCCTCATAGGCTTCCATCAAACCCGAAAGGCGCAGTTGCAACACTCGCGCAAGCAAATCCTCTGGCGTAAGCCCATTAATCATCGGCGCGACCGCGGGCAACAACTCCTGAATCGCAGGATTAATCTCCGTCACCTGGTGCACCTGTTCGGCCAACCAGAAGACGTGCTTCTGACGCACCTCATCGGCGGTCGGGATAGAACGCTGCTCGAAGCGCATCCCGCAGATGCGTTCAATCAAGCGCAGACGCGACTTTTCACGTTGCGTTACCAACGTAATAGAAACGCCACTCTTGCCTGCACGCGCCGTACGTCCGCTACGATGGGTGTAGACCGCAGGTTCATCTGGCAGATGATAATGAATCACATGCGTGATATCATCCACATCCAGACCGCGCGCCGCCACATCGGTAGCCACCAAGATCCGCACCGCCTTTTCACGGAATTTACGCATCACGGCATCACGTTGCGCCTGAGAGAGATCCCCGTGCAGCGCTTCTGCATAGACCCCATCATGCATCAAGCTCTCGCTCAACTTCTGGGTATCCACACGCGTGCGGCAGAAGACAAGACCATACATCTCGGGGACAAAGTCAATCACACGGCGTAAGGCATTATAACGATTGTGCTCGGCCACGGCATACGCATGGTGAACAATGTTGGCCTGCGCCTCATTGCGCGTCCCCACCGTAATTTCCAATGGGTCAGAGATATACGTCTGCGCGATCTTTTCCACCTCTGGTGGCATCGTCGCCGAGAAGAGCCACATCGCCGCCGCTTCAGGGGTCGCATCCAAGATAAACGTCAATTCATCGCGGAAACCGAGATTCAACATTTCATCTGCTTCGTCCAGCACGCAAATCTTCACCGATTCCAATGAGATTGCCTCGCGACGAATCAAATCACACAAGCGACCAGGTGTTGCCACCACCACCTGTGCACCGCGTTGCAACTTCAAGATTTGCTGACCGATTGGGGCGCCACCATAGCAGGCCACCACCTTGATCTCAGGCAAATGCTTTGCAAATCGGGCCAATTCTTCACCGATTTGCAAGCAGAGTTCACGCGTCGGCGCCAAGATCAAGGACTGCACCTGTGCCGCCTCTGCCTGAGTATGGGCCAACAAAGGCAATCCATAGGCACAAGTCTTTCCCGTGCCCGTGGCGGCTAATGCGACGCAGTCCGGCGGATTTTCTGGCAACAACGCAGGGATCGCCTCAGCCTGAATTGGCATCGGCTCATCAAATCCAAGCCCTTCAACGGCGCGAAGCAATGCCGATGGCAACCCTAATTCATTAAATGTCATGTCAATTACCTTCTTACTCAATGTCCTAAAATCGAACGGAACTCCTCCGTCAAGGGAGCCTTCAATGTCTTCCGTTCACCTGTCTGCGGGTGTTGAAACGTTGCGGTATACGCGTGCAAGAAATGCCGCGAAAGGGGCTGCTGTTTGGGTTGGCCCCCATAGCGTGTATCACCCAAGATGGGCACACCTGAAAACGACAATTGCGCACGAATCTGATGCGTCACACCTGTGTAAATGAGCACATCTAAGAGCGTACACTGTAATTCCCCGACGCGCACGGGATGCATGGGACGAAATTCTGTCACCGCACGCATGGGGCGTTTTACATCATGCCACTGCGAAGCATCCACCATCCGCCCGGGACAACGCGGGTTATGGGCTAACAAATGCTCCACTTTTGCGGCGGCGGTCACCTGACCCACCACCAATGCCCGATAGTGCTTCTCCACGGTTCGTGCTGCAAATTGCGCACGCATCGCGTCATACACCGCCTGTGTCTTTGCGGCGAGCACCAGACCTGACGTCCCGCAATCAATTCGATGCAGGATGCCACACGTGAGTGGCGTATCCCCAATGCCTTCCAATTCCGGCCACCGTGCCAATAACGCATTGGCGAGGGTATCGGTTTCATCAAAGTCATTGGGTTGGCAATTCATCCCCGCGGGCTTACAAAGGCCAATCAACCACTCATCTTCATAGACCACCACCAGCGGCAGCGCCGCATTGGGTGAGAGACGAGCCACCTTGGGCTCTCCCTTCAAAACGTACGTCTGCGTTGCAGAAACGCGATCGCCTTTTGAGCAAACGCGCCCATTGCACACCACATTTCCATCGTCAATCCACTTCCGAATCACCCGCTTTGACACCTCGGGATAACACGTCCCTAACCATGCATCAATGCGACTTCCCTCGGCCGCCACCTCAGGCGTGCGTGTGACCTCCTCAGTCATGGGGCACCTCAATGGCTTGATGATGACGGGTAAAGAGCAAAATGGTCCGAATCTTTGCCTCATCATACCCTGTCAACACCGCTAACGCCTTTCGATAATCCGTCATCTGCTTGCGATAGGCTTCCGTAACTTCAGCCGAGCGCGCGGTCTTAAAGTCGTAAATCACGGCTTCACGGCGTTCAGGGAAGAGGTGTGCGCGGTCAAACTGACCTGCACAGTAACGCAGTGAGCCATCATCCGAAACGGTCACCGAGAAGGGACGTTCACGCCACAATTCACAGGGTTCATTCGGCTTCTGGAAGACCGCTGGGAAGAGCTTTTCAGGGGGCGAATCGCTCCACTCGACGGCCGAAAGTTGTTCGTGCACCGACACACCGAAGTGACGCGCAGCATTCCCGTGCTGTGCAAGCAGTTCCGTGATGGTCTTCGCCTTTGCACTTTCAGAAGGCAATCCCACCTCTGCCACATCCGTAGGCGCTTCGCGCTCCCACTGCGCCAGTTGAATCAACGTCTCTTCTGTGTTGTTCTCTTCCCCCTTATGGGACTGCCACCACGTCGGATCTCCGTCATGATAACAGTCCACCGCGGGCACGACCGCCTTTTCAAAGGTTGGGAAGGTCACCTCAGTGTCAGCGATACCCTTACACGACGGTGCGGCATCAACGTCAAACTTCTGATACAACCATCCTGCCACCGACGACAAAGTCTTTGCGGCGCTTTCGGGTGCCAATACGATTTGTTCGTAGCGTGCTCGCGTAATGGCCACATAGAGCATGCATAATGTGTCATACATTTTGTCATGCAGACGCGATTCGCGCGCCACCTTCATCGCGGGCAAGTGTCGGTAAGTCTCATTTAGGATTGGCTTTTCCAAGACCCAATCAAGCCCCGCCTCATGCGTTACATAACGTTCATCATTGATCTTACCAGCGAGCACGGTAAAAACCACATCATAGGTCAAGCCCTTCGAGTGGTGAATCGTCATCAAATTCACCACCTCATCCTCTGCGGAGCACTGCACCTGCAGTAATTCCAACATCCGCTTCGCCTTGGTGGGGTCCACTGAACCCTGTTGGTCGACCTTCTCCAAGCCATGGCGCACGGCATCCAAGACATTTAAATCGAGTCCCGAGAGTCTCTTTCGGGCCGGCGACTTCTCCCCGAAGACCAAATCAATCCACGCCGCAAAGCCATGACGATTCACGCAGTGCATCCATTCGGTCAACGTCTCTTGCGGCGTTGCCTCCACCACGCCAATCTGTTGGGCTATGCCATAAGAGAGGGTTGAACGCGGATCGGCCATCCAGTGCAGTAAGTGAAGCACCAGAGTACCAATCGGCGTATCAACAATATTGCGCTTGCCATCCACCGCACAGGGCACGCCCTCTTGGCGGAGATAACGCAAAAGGCCCTTTTCACCCTGAAGGATGGTATTCGAGGGCGCCATCACCGCAATGGTACGATGTTGCCCCGCGACCTGACGCCATCGCGCCGCAATCATGCGCGCCGCCGAAATAATCCACTCCTCACGCTTCCCGCCTAAGGCCACCATTTGCACATAATTGGGCACATCCGAATGCGCGACATGGTCTTGCCACTGCTCATTCCAGCGCTTCAAATTCTCATACTGCCACGCGATCTTCTCGTCAAACCTGACATCCAAGTTAAACTTCATGACCGTGTTGACAAACTTGATAATTGCCGGCCCCGAACGGTACGATTCCACGAGGGGGTTGCCTGCGGGGATGGCTGGCAAACGGCTCTGATCAGCAAATAAGGTCGGGTCTCCACCACGCCATGCGTAGATCGATTGTTTGGTGTCACCCACGTAGAAGAAGGTGCCATCCTCTTCTGCGGCCAATTCATGCGCCACCCCCGAAAGCACCTTCCACTGAGCCGTGCTGGTATCCTGAAACTCGTCAATCATCAAATGGCGAATGGCCGTATCCAAACGGTACGTCACATAGAAGGCATTGGGGTTGCGCACGGAGAGATTCCCCCCAATCGCCTCTGAAAGCGTTCGCGTCACCCCATCAAAGGAGACCATGCCTGTCTCTTCGGCCAATTGGCGTTCTGCGGCCTTTAATGCTGTTAATGCACGATAGAGCGCTTGTGTGTGTTGCACCGTCTGCTCCACATCACGCGCAATCAAATCCTGCCACAGCGCATCATAAATTTCCCGCAACGGTTCATCCAGCGTCACAAGCTTTTTGTAAAACGTAAATGCGCCATCGGTCGCGCAAGCGTTAAACGTCTCTTCCGACTTCCACTGTCCACCCCACAGCGTGTGAAGACGCCGCAGAGAGACGACCTCTGCATGATATTCAGCCAAAAGCGTGCGCAACCGCTTAATGCCGCTCTTGTTCGCCCCCTTCTCGCCTTCAAGCGCATCCAGCATCGCAAGTGCACGTCCCACCAAATCCTCTGGCCGCTCGCACCGCTTCGCATAGGGCTTTCCAATGCGCTCTAAATCCCCCCATCCATCTGGATGCGCTTGGATTGCCGAAGAATAGGCCATCCAAAATTGCTTCCACTGTTGCGACAACGGCGCAGACTCCGCCGTATGCGCATCTTGGATATCAAAGATACTCAAAAGTTCTCGGGTTGACCCCTTATCACTCTTCGCAAATGCTCTTCGGAGCATCTCATGCAAAAAGGCCTGACCCTCGGGACTATTTCCCCCGTCATAGAGTGTAAAGTCTGGGTCCAACCCCACTTCGTAGGCAAACAAACGCGCGATTTTTGCAGAGAATGCATCAATCGTGGAGATTTGAAGTTGCGGCAATACCCTCAAAACACGCGCCAACGCTTGCTCACGCGTATAGGGCAATTTCCCGTCCAAAGAGTCATCCGTCAAGAGACGTTTAATCACGGCAGAGAAGATTTCACGCGTCGCAGGACGCGTAAAGGTAAGCGCACAAATCTCCTCTGGTGGCACACCCGACATCACCAAACGGCAAAAGCGTTGCGACAAGGCATAGGTCTTACCACTGCCCGCTGAGGCGGAGAGATACTCTGACGTAATGGATTCCATAAACACACCCAGACACCTTCACGGCGACAAGACGTCGCCGTGAAGAAGTAGTTTTGCCATTTTAGCGACGCGGACGACGCGACTTCGGCGTCAGATTATTCTTTCCGCGCCCCAACGAGGGCGGTCCCTTCCGCGCAGGACGTTTTCCTGCCCCTGCGCGACGCGGCTTCTGAATGGGACGACGCGGAGAACCGTCGGGTAAAGTGTTTTCATCCGGTTCAGCATCAGCCTCATCTGTTCCAGAGGCGCTGCCGCCCTTACCCGCAGACTTAACACGCGAGCGGAACTGCAGAATGATTGCCGCCCCCTCCAAATCAAACGCCTCACGGATATTACGAATCAAGAAGTCCTGGAAGGGTTTCGTTGCCAACCGCGCATCATTGACGAAGAGTCGCAGAATCATCGGGTTTGCCCCCGTCTGCGTGGCATAGTGAAAACGCATCTGACGCCCATTCTTACTCGGCATCTGCGTGCGCGTCATCGCCGCAGCGAGCGTACGATTCAAGACACCCGTCGGCAAGACGCGACGTTGGTGCTCAGCCACACGATCAATCTCTTCGATACTATTGCGCACATTGTAGCCATCCTGAGCACTCATGAAGACCACCGGCACATGGCGCAGGTAAGGCAACATCTCACGCATATGCGCAATGGCCGCCGTCTCCGTGTACCCCTTAGCGCGCGCAATATCCCACTTATTCACCAAAATGATACACGCCTTCGCCTCACGTTGAATCATCGAAGCGATAAACTTATCCTGAGTGGTTGGCCCAATTTCAGCATCCATCACCAAAACTGCCACATCACACTCACGCACCGCCTCTTCACTGCGGAAGAGCGAAAAACGTTCCACCGAGGTGTCAATCTTGTGCACATGGCGCATCCCTGCCGTATCGACCAACGTATAATGACGCGCCGTCGGTCCCGTGCCAATTGTGAACGGCACATCCACGCAGTCACGCGTCGTCCCTGCCACATTACTCACAATCACACGATCACTGCGCAGAATACGGTTGATGTAACTGCTCTTACCCGCATTCGGGCGACCCACAATCGCCACGCGCAGCGGCTTCGCCGCCTCAGCCAATTCAGCCTCAGTCTTCGGTGGCAACACCTTTACCACCTCAGCCATCAATTCATCTACGCCACGATTATGTTGCGCCGAGACCACGAAGCGCGGGAAGACCAAGCGATCAAAATCCCCTGCTCCGCTCTCATGCTTCGGCAAGTCACACTTATTGATAGCCACGAAGCACGGGCGACCACTCTTGTGGACCAGGCGAGCCACCTCTTCATCCGCAGGTTGCAACCCCGCCTGTACATCCACCACCAAAATCACCGCAGCAGCATCAGCCAATGCCACATCCACCTGATCGCGCACCGCCATCTCAATGACATTATCCTCACGCGTTCCATCAAAGAGACGAATACCACCGGTATCCACCAAATGGAAACTTTCATCATGCCATGCCACTTCACGCACAATACGATCGCGAGTCACACCACTCTGGTCATGCACAATGGCAATACGACGATTTGCGATGCGATTAAAAAGCGCAGATTTACCAACATTCGGTCGTCCGACAATCACAACGGTACGACGAGGAGCTAATTCAGTATTCATAACGCCATCCATTATACCATAAAATAGAGCATCATCATTTCGCTCGCCACTTCTGCCACGTGCGCTCAGGACTGCATGTGGTTTTCCGCGAGCCAAAATGCGCCCGGGCCCGAAGGGCAGCGGGAAACGCGATGCGGTCCTGAGCGCACGCTAGCAGAGCACGGATATGTGCCCGTGCGATGTAGCGTGCATGACTGTGCGACTCGTGGAGAACAACCGCGCCGCAGGCGCTAATCCACTAAAAACAAAAAAGACACGCCGTCGGGGACGGCGTGCCGTTTTTTGTTTATTTCCCTTAGAGCTTCAAAAGGAGCTTTTCAAGGATGACTCGTAGGAATTCCAAGAGCGGATCAAGAATTCGTTGCATCACACCCTCCTCGATTAACCTTCGGTCGTCTGTTCAGCCTGCGCTTCATAAGCGAGCGGCAAGGCATAACGGATAGTTGCGAGCTCACCAGTTGCCGTATTACGGGTGGCGAAGTAAAGGGTTGCCTGAATTCCCTCACCCATGACGGCGCTCGTATTCATGAAGACACTCGTACGAGCAGTA
>JAFYWN010000019.1 GCA_017558005.1 Kiritimatiellia bacterium
ACAGCGGCTTCCTTGCGAAATTTTGGACCAAGTGTGATAGAAAAGTTATCAACAAGTAGCAGCTTTTTGGGGGAAAGCTAAAGCAATTCCGGGTCAATATCAGCGAAATTGGTGAGCAATATCAGCGAAATTCCCGAGCAAAGTCAGCGAAATTGGGTGACCAAAGTCAGCGATTTTCAAGCGGAAATTTCGCCTACTTATCGCGAATTTTTCGCTTACCTGGATCGGTAGAGTTGACTACTTGGCTCCGTTTTGCTACACTTTTAGTGTGTGTAGAGAGAAGAGATTGGCTTTGCCATGTTTCGGGGTTCGGTGTTCGGGGTTTTGGACTCGGGGGATGGGTGTGGTTTTCATAAATCAATGAACAGGTCCAACAATGGACCTGCACAGAACATATTCTTCGTCTGCATACACTTCTTACTTGCATAAGGCGGCGTCCCTTTGTCCCTTAGGTCTCTTTGTCCCTTTATCTTCGCCGCCCTCAGCCGTGGCGAAGCCACTAACCAGCGGCTCTGCCGCTTAACCACGGAGCGTCAGCGCTGTTAACAGTGAGCAGCGCGAGCATATGCTAGCCAATATGCGTCCGCGCCAAAGGCGCCGGGAACACGTCATGCGGGCAGCAGCTAATCGCGGCGCGATGGCGCTTTCAGCGCCCCACGATTACTGCTCGCCCTCTAGGGATAGCATGTGGATTTTTTCCGCTAGCCAAAATGCCTCCAAGCTGAAGGCTATGGGGCATGCCCATCGGGCAGTCGCTCGGCTACAACAGCATTACGAAAGATGGAAGAAGGTGCCGTCTGCTAAGTGAATTTGCAGATGCTTGGGGGTGGAGATCCATGCTAAATGCCATTGGTTCTCGCCTTGAGAGGTTGGCGTTAGGTGCGCATCATCACAAAGTACGATTGGGGGATTAGTTTGCGGTGGGTTAATCGTAAAGGTAATGCCTGTGAGTTCTTTTTGATACGTGAGCGAATAGCGTGGCGAATGACGAAGATGGATGCGTTGTCGAATGAAAAGGAGGAGTACGCCAACAGCTGGCGAAAAAAGGGCTAACGTGCCATAGATCGGCACTTTTGGGAGGTGACCATAGAAGTGGAACCATTCCACGCCTGCGATGGCGAGGGTGGCAGGAAAAAGAACCCAGAGGGTTGCGCGACACCAGATTTGTGGCATCCAGTCTCGTTTGGCATTGTAAACGAGTTTGTGCCGTGGGGAAAGGAGTTCAAAGCCAACCATGCTAAGCATGAGGAGTCCAAAGATGAGAAAGGGGATGGAGAGCAGGAGCGGGAAACGGGTGCTAAAGAGGTGGGTGAACGTCTCATTGAGGACGGCACTATCCTTTAATGTGGGGGTGCATGGATAGACCGCATTGGGGTCGGAACACGAGACCGAACCGAGCACGGCCGATCCATTGCAAAGCCTCCGAAATCGCATGTAACGAATCTTTTCTTGGGCTTCTGTAAGATGCGCCTCTTCATCTGAATTCAAATAGGCGTAGTAGGGCGTGCCATCTTCCTGCAAGTAGGAGACAAGGAGTTCGGTCGTGGTGCTTGAGTTTCGCCCACTGCCGCTTGAGGAGGTTCTTGTAAGGTGAGGGGTAAGGGTCACTTCACGACGCGCTTGTAAGTGTTCAATGGAAGTCCGTTCAGTATCAAGTACAAAGTACTGTAGTACGATCCCCGCACCGCAGAAAACGAGGCCAACGATTAAGGGGATGATGCGACCGCCCAACGCATAGGGCGGGTAGGAGCGCGAGTAGCTTCCTCCCGTGGAGAAGTCGGAGCTGACATTCAAGCGGTTTAAAATGAACCAGGCAATCACGATTGGTAAAATTTGGATGATGAAAAACCACTGAAAGGTGCCATTGAGCAGGTGAATCGTCCAAAAGATGCCTAAGTGAATTGCAGCAAAGAAGAGACGGAAGACACGTCGTTTGAAGAGGGGGATAAAGCTTGAAAAAAGTGTACTGAAGGTAATTAAAAAGAGCCCGCCGAAAAGCGCCCCAAGTGGCATATGGGGTTTGTACGGTTGCCAAACATTTTGGTCATTAAGAAACACCTCAATGCTTCCCTGGTGGTTGGCCCAGTCTACAATTGATTCATAAGGGGCATCCGTGATATCAACGGGGTACACAGAGGTGCGATTGGGGAGTGCAACGAGTGCAGTGGCTTGTTTCTGGCTAAAAGAGACTTTCGTTACCTTCGCCACAAGAGGTTCGGCAGCTTGATACGTGCGGATGAGCTGAGAGGTGGCATACGCTGAGGTAAAAACCATTATCGTCAAAAACAGAAAGGAGACGCAAGCATGCCCCAATGTGAATCGTTGCCCGTTGACAGAATTCTGCTTTTTGTTGAGGCTTGCCGTGTAACTTTTTCTCATACCAGCAGTATAACAAAACTCACCCCTTGGTGCAAAGAAATGATACGCCCTTTCGTCTATTAACCCCCTTCTTCAACAATCAAAAGACAAGGTAATCACGCATACGACACCCTCATAAAAACACGGCACGCCCATCGGGCGTGCCGTGTTCCAAAACGGAGGATTTGAGGTTAGTGAATCCTTAATGGGGATTACATGCGCGTGTCTAACGAGCGCCCCGTTTCAATGTGGTGGAAGTCTGGAAGGTAATTCTTCAGAATTGAAACAACATCTGCCTTTTCGGCGCCTTCTGTGGTAAAGATCTTTCTGAGACGGGTGAAGATGTCTTCAATTTCGTCGAGGGGACGTGTAGTGGTGTTGTTGACGATACCCAGATTGATGAAACGGTCTTCATCCTTGGAGTCGGTCTCGGTGTAGAATTCTTCAAAGGGCTTTTCACCACTGGTGTTGCTTTCAAAGAATTCACAAGGATAGCCTTGGGTTAAATCAGACATGGCCGCTTTCGCCTCTGTGGAAGAGGTGCAAGTATGGCAACCGAGCCCCATTTCTCTCAGCATGTCTTTAACGATGCTATCAAAGGGAATCATATCGGTTTCTGGAGAGAGTTTGGGATAGACGATATCTCCGCTATTTGCCATAACGGAGGCAAACAGACAGAGTTCGCCAGATTCAACTGGGCTGACAAAGTAACGCCGAATGCCGAGCGGGCAGGAGAGGGGTTGCTTTTTGGCGATGCGGTTTAACCACCCTAAGGGGAGTGAGCCATTTGAGAAGGCTACATTTGCAAAGCGAGCTGTCTTAATGGGGAGCCGCTTGGCATATGCCATAATGGTTTCTTCCATTAGTTTTTTTGTGGCTCCCATGATATTCACTGGGTTGGCGGCCTTGTCTGTGGAGACGCAGAAGAAGGCTTCTGGTGGATTTTCAAGAAGGAGGTCGAGTAATTTCTTTGCCATGAATGCGTTTGTTTCGCACATGGCTTCAATGGAAAAGAGATCGCGTTCCGCGCGGACATGCTTTCGTGCGGCGAAATTAGCAACGATATCAAATGGGCCGGCTTTCTTGAAGAAGCGATCAAAGAGGTCGCTGCCGAGGTCAATGGGTTCGGTAATGTACTCGTCGGGAATGGTGTATTCCGTTGAGGCGCGCAGGTCACGCGTTAATTCGGTGAGAGCATTTTCGTCAATGTCGACGACGGCCATTGCGGCGGGCTTGAAGTAACGAAGTGCAGCTTTGACGTAATTTGAACCAATTGTTCCTGCACCGCCGATGACAAGAATTCGTTTCCCGTCAATGCGCTGATGGAGTGTTTCGCTATGACGTTCGTAGTCGGCTTTGAGTAAGGACTCAGAACGGCGCGTTACATACGTACGAATGAATTGTTCAATGTCAAACGTGAGCATGGAGGCAATCCTTTATTGTTAAATCTGTGGCAGATTCTTAAACCACTTATTGACGATATCGCTCTTGGGGAAAAGAACGACCCATGCGGTTGCGAAAATTAATTTGATGTCAGTCCAAAGACCAATGTTGTCTAAGTACCACATTTCTAATGCGCCCTTGCGGGGGGCAATTTCTTTTTCGTAGCACTCGTCAGGGGAGAGTTTTGAATGCGTTAAAATGGCTTCTTCGTCACGGAAGATGATGCTTCCGATACCAGTGAGACCTGGGCGAACGGTGTAGATTCGCGCCTTTACTTCGTCAGAATAGGGCGCAAAGGTTTTGTCCACCAAGGGTCGTGGACCGACGATTGACATGTCCCCAAGAAAGATGTTGAAAATCTGCGGGATTTCATTGATTTTTGTTTTGCGCAAGAATTTGCCAAAGGGCAAAACGCGAGGGTCGCCTTGTGTGGTATGGAGACCACCTGTCATGGATGGGGAGTCGCGCAACATGGTTGCGAACTTCCAAATTTTGAATGTTCTGTTGTTTAACCCGATGCGGATTTGCCCATAAAAAATGTCGTGCTCGCCAGTACACTTGAGGATAACCATCACTGGAATCAACAGGGGGGAGAGGAGAAGGATGGCGATTCCTGAAAGGACAACGTCCATGGTTCGCTTGATAAAGAGGTAAGGTTTCATTGGTGCATTCCTTCATTAAAGGCGGTTAAAGTGGTCATCAACCCTTCTTCAGCGGAGACTGGCATCTTTTCCCAACCCAGTGCGTGCTTTAAGGAGGTGTTATCGAGGAGGGAGTCCTCAGTTAACTTTTGTAAGCGCTCGGTATTTAGGGGAAGATGCAAGAGGTCGCCCAATTTTGCTCCCATGCGCATGAAGCATTTTGGCATTCGCCATAACCGCGCAGGACGACCTTGTACTGTCGCCATAAGCTCAATAATTCGATTGGTTGAGAGTGGCGTGTCATCGGCAACGGGGTAGATCCCATTCTTTCCTGAAAGGCAGAGTTGCTCAACGGCGGCGCAGACATTTGCGATGGATGCGAATGAACGCAAATTTTCAAACGCTGCTAAGGGCCATGGTAAACCGTATTGCGTGACTTTCCACAGAAGATTAAGGTTGCCCTTATTTCCTGGACCATGAATCATTGCAGGGCGCAGAATGATGGCTCGAGAGCCAAGGAATTCCTCGGCTTCTTTTTTGGATTGTCCGTAAGGGGTGTCTGCATCAAGCGCTTTACTACTAGAAAAATAGATAAATCGTTCTACCGTATCGCTTGTAAGAGCAAAGATTTGTTTTGTTAAACCGACGTTAATGTCAAAGTAACTCTGTGGCGCACTTACTTTTTTGAGGTCATGCGCTTTGCCGGCGAGATGAATGACTGCGGCGTAACTTGAGAGGTGTGGCTTGAGTGCTTCAAGGTTGTCCCACGTAAATGTGTTACGATAGGGAAGGTCATTGCGAATCGCCGTGGCGACATCTAATGCATCGCATTCGTGGCAATGCTCAGTTAAAAAGCGGCATAGGTTGGAGCCGACAAATCCATAGGCACCTGTAATCAATACTTTCATGACTGCCCAATCTGAACTTTTTGGCAAAGGGTTTCGTATTGTTTGCTAATCAAGGGGCGCGCAAAAACCGTAGAGACGTAGTTAAAGCCTGCTTCGCCCATTGTTGTGAGTTGTGTTGGATTTGCCATCAAGTCACGCAGTTGTGCGATGTTCTTTTGAAGGTCGGCTTCCATCAGAATGCCACTGTTTGACGTGGTTACAAATTCTGCAAGATCGGATTGAGGAGCCGTCATGACTAAAAGCGGCTTCCGATAGCCCAGGATTCGGTAAATTTTACTAGGAATCCCATCTGCACATGCTTTGGGGTCTTGGCCTACGTAGAACAAGTCGCTACAAGCATAAATCTCTGGCATTCGCGAAAGCGGTTGATAGGGGACAAACCGCACGTTTGGCAAGCCTTCGGCAATTTGTTTTAATCGTGCAGCATCACCACCATCGCCCACGAAGAGAACGGTTAGGTCGGGGAGGGCTTTCGCAAGGTCAACGAGTACGCCTAAGTTTTGGGGTACACCCATATTTCCTGCATAGGTCACAACAAAACGTTGCCCTAAATCGTAGGTTCGTGCAAAATCGTTGTCACGATCAACAACTTTGACGTCGCTTAAATCAACAAAATTGGGAATGTGCCAAACCTTTTCAGGGGAGACACGCTCCTTAATTTTTGCACACATCGCAGGTGTGATAGAGGTGACTGCCGCTGATTTTCGGTAAATAAAGCGCTCCATCCAAGTAAAAAATTGAATGATGCGACGATTTTTCATCATGCCGAGATTAACTGCAATGTCGGGATAGATTTCCTGAACATTGTAGATGTATGTCGCACGACGAATGAGGGCAATCGCCCATGCGGAAAGCCCAATCGTAAGCGGTGGAGATGGCGCAATAATGACGTTGGGCTTGAATTTGAGAAACCATCCCAATAATGTGCTAAAGATATGGAAGCCAATCCATGAAAGTAGGCGAAGGGGCACCCAAATGTGTTTACTCGGCATTAAGATATGGAAGACTGGAATATCGCCTAAGGTGCTTTTTTGAATCAACTTGCCAATCCACGGATAGAGCTTGTGATTTGCCTCCAAGCTCGCATCTCTATTAAAGTGTGGCGTTGTTGTAATAACACAAAGCTCGTGCCCTGCACGACGCAAATCTTCGGCAATTCCGGACCAGATTTGTGCCGTAGACACGTTGTCCGGACTGAAAATAAGGCTGAGAACTAAGATTTTCATTCAGTTTCCAAGGGTGTAGCGGATGAAAAGGGCTGAAGGAATCACTTAGTGTTTCTGTTCGATGCCGCGCCAACGGTTGGAGAGTTTGGCGGTGCCGAGGATGAGTTTGAGGACGCGCCAAGAGGTGTTGGTGACTTGGTATTCGGGGCAGATGCGGTCGTAGGCACCACCATTGGCTTCAAATTCGGCAATGACGAGCTCAATGGAGTCTAAGACAATCTGTGGATCGAGGCCTGTAAGGATGATGGTGCCTGCGTCCATGGCTTCAGGGCGTTCTAAGGCCTGGCGGATGGTGACGGCAGGGAAGTTGAGCATCGAGGATTCTTCGCTGATGGTGCCGGAGTCGGAGATGGCACATTTGGCATTGAGCTGCAATGCGTTGTAGTCAAAGAAGCCGAAGGGCTTGAGGAAGCGAATGCGTGGGTCGATGGTGACGTCTTCAAGCGCTTCAATGCGTTTGCGGGTGCGGGGGTGCGTAGAGACCACGACGGGCAGGTCATACTTTTCTGCAATGGCATTGAGGAAGGTGATGATCTTGCGCAGGTTGGTGGGGAAGTCAACGTTTTCTTCGCGGTGGCAACTCACAATGAAGTAGCGATTTTTCTCTAAGCCAAGCTCTTGAAGAATATTGGAGGCTTTAATTTTCTCCATGTTTTGCCCGAGGACTTCATACATGGGAGAACCCGTGACGTAGACGTGGCGGTGGGGCAAGCCTTCGCTCAGGAGGTGGCGACGGGAGTTTTCGGTGTAGACAAGGTTGAAGTCTGCAATGTGGTCAATGATGCGGCGGTTGATTTCTTCCGGCACGTTGAGGTCGAAGGAACGATTGCCTGCTTCCATGTGATAAATCGGAATCTTCATGCGCTTGGCCATAATGCCGGCGATGGCGGCATTGGTATCGCCAAGGATGAGGACGGCATCGGGTTTTTCTTGCAGAAAGACTTCTTCCACGCGGATGAGGGTCTCGCCGAGAACGTGACCGAGGGAGGAGGTGTCAACGTTCAGATAGTAGTCGGGTTTCCGAAGGCCGAGGTCATCAAAGAAAATTTGATTGAGTTCGTAATCGTAGTTTTGACCGGTGTGGACCATCTTGTGGTCAACATGGGCCTCCAGCAACTTAATGACTGCGGCCAAACGAATGATTTCAGGACGCGTGCCGACGATGGAGATGACTTTCAGTGCAGATTTGCTCATGGCTTAGACTTTCTCAAAAAAGGTGTCGGGGTCTTCGGGGTTGTAAAATTCGTTAATCCAAAAGAGGGTGTAGAGCTCTTCGTCGCCGATATTGGTGATGTTGTGCGTCGCCCAAACAGGCATATCCACAAAGGCGGGCTTGGCACCGTCAACCTCAAAGGTGATAACCTCATCGGTGCCCACGCGACGCAACTGGATTTGTGCTTTGCCTTTGATGACGGCGAAGCGTTCAATCTTGCGCGTGTGGTAGTGGTTGCCACGGGTGATGCCAGGCTTGGTGGTGGAGAAGGAGACTTGACCGCCGAGTCCTTCAAGACGCAGGGTCTCCACAAAGCTTCCGCGGTCATCGGTATGGGCGGTGAGGGGGAAGGGGAAGAAGGTCTTGTGGTCAATGTAACCGCAGAAGGTATTGAAGAGTTGAATGTCAAAGCGGTCGGGAAGGTGGGGGATGACGCCCTTGGCGAAATAGGTGTCGCGGAAGGTGGTAAAGCGCGCCAAAAGTTCGGAGACGCGGCAGGCTTTACCATACGGGATGGGGCGTTCATCGGCAGTTTCGCCAGTGGTGATAATGGAGAGGAGGGCCTCACAAAGATCACCGACGTAAACCAAATTAATTAAACCATCGGTTTGAATGGTCGGTTCTTCGCCGTGGGTTAATTGATGGCAGAAGGTCGCAACGACTGAATTGTAGTAGGGGCGACCATAAGGACCGAAGACGTTGGGGATGACGCAGCCCGTAAAGCGGGCATTGTTGCGCTTTGCCCACGCGGCTAAGCGGGTGCGTCCTTCACGTTTGGAGGCGCCGTAGAGATTGTCGCGTTCTTCCTGAGTGGAGCTGGAGAAGAGGACGTGTGGGGTGACCGCTTCAGCTTCCATCGCCGCAATCAACTTGTCTACTAAAGCAAGATTGGTGGAGTAGATGACCTCGGGGTCGGGGTGGCGGTTCATAGCGGCCAAATGAACGATGGCATCGCACTGACGAACAAATGCGCGAAGGGCCGCCTCATCTTCAAAGTAGGCATCTTCAAAGGGAATGCAGGTGAAGGTGTCTGGGCGGGTGCCGGCGAGGTTGAAGAGGTGGGTGCCGACAAATCCGGCTTGACCCGTGATGCCAATGCGAATCATAGTGTGCCTTCTGGTGAGGTCCAAAGTGTGGAGTCAAAACGATAGCTGTCCGCTACGGATTCTTCAAGTGTCTTATCTGAAAGTACCATCAAGATGGAGCCCGGAGTGGTGGCGCGAATGAGACTGGCGCGTCCAGCGGGGACGCAAAGCAGTTCGCTCTGCGCTTCGGAGAGGTGATGGGTTTCTGCTTGCAGGGAGGGGGAGGGAGCTTGCCAATCGTCTGGCGTGACAACGGCAATGGAAAAGGAGCCTTTTACGCAATAGAACCACTTGCGTTCAAAGCGGTGTCCATTCCACCCACGACGCGTTTCGGTGTCGGGGTGGTGCAAGATGTACATGCGCTTCACACCCTCAAAGTGGAAGCTGTTCAGACTTGAAATCTGTCCGCGGGCGTCTTTAAAGACTTCTCCGATAAGTCGATTAACGGTTGCCATGTAGCGCCTCGAGGTCATTACGGATGAAGTCCAACTTCAAGAGCAGTTGTTTCATGCCTTCTACATCAAGACGGTCGGTGTTGTGCGAGTGGTAGTCCTCGGCTTCTGCGATTTTGGAGGAGCCAGTCGTAAAGTACTTATCGTAGTTCAAATCGCGCGTATCGCAGGGGATGCGGTAGTAGTCGCCCATGTCTTCAGCGCGCGCCATTTCTTCGCGGGTGACAAGGGTTTCGTAAAGCTTTTCGCCATGGCGCGTGCCAATGACCTTGACTTCGGTATTGGTCTGGTAGAGGTTCTTGAGGGCTTCGGCGAGGGTTACCAACGTCGCTGCCGGTGCTTTCTGCACAAAGAGGTCGCCATTCTTACCGTGTTCCCATGCATAAATGACCAAATCAACGGCATCATCTAAGGTCATCATGAAGCGCGTCATGTCGGGGTCTGTCACCGTAATGGCGGCATTGTTTTTGATTTGGTCCACCCACAGGGGGATCACCGAACCGCGCGAGGCCATCACATTGCCGTAACGGGTGCAGCAAATTATGGTCTTGGCGTCGTCTCCCAAACTGCGACCACGTGCGATGGCCACCTTTTCCATCATCGCCTTGGAGATGCCCATGGCATTAATCGGGTAGGCGGCCTTGTCTGTCGATAACACAACCACGCGCTGGACGCCGTGGGCAATGGCGGATTCAATGACGTTGTTCGTCCCTAAGACGTTTGTCTGAACCGCTTGCAAGGGGAAGAATTCGCAACTCGGCACCTGCTTGAGCGCCGCTGCAGAGAAGACGTAGTCCACGCCTTCCATGGCGTTATCAACACTTTGACGGTCGCGGATGTCACCGATGTAGTACTTGATTTTCGAACATTGCAATGCGTGACGCATATCATCCTGTTTCTTCTCGTCACGGGAGAAGATGCGGATTTCTTTTACGTTCGAATTTAAGAAACGCTTTAGGACTGCATTGCCGAAGCTACCGGTGCCACCGGTGATTAAGAGGGTTTTCCCGTCAAAGATATCAGTTTTCATAAGAGGTTTCTTTCGATTAGCGCACTGCAGTTTGGAAGGTATTAAGTCGGCGCGAATCAATTACCATTAATAGTATAACTTAAAATCCGCCAAAATGCTTTTAAAAAGTAGGGCTTTTAAATGAAATCGTGGGAGAAATGGCCAAATTACTTCGTGGCGTTCGACTTGCGAACGCGATAGTACTTTTCCATCCCGTAGGGGAAGTTGTGGGGTTTGTAGTTCAAGACGCGCTCATTGACAAGCGAGAAGTCAAGGGCATAGTGGAGCAAGACCCAGGGGCATTCTTCCAAAACGATGCGCTGCACCGCTTGCCAACACTGCGAGATTTCTTCCTGGTTGCGCGAGGCGACGGCGATGTCGTAGTAACGATCCACCTCGGCATTGACGTAATTGGAACGGTTCGGGCCGGGGCTTTGGTTACGCGAGAGGAAGAGCTGCATAAAGGTTTCGATGTCTGGGTAATCGCCCACCCATCCCATCAAGAAGAGTTGCGCTTGGCGTAAGCGTACTTTTTCCAACATCGCCTGCCAAGTATTGACAGAAATTTCCAACTTAATGCCGATGGCGCTCAAGAAGGAGGCGACCAATTCCATGGATTCGGTGGTATCTTGGGTGGCGTTACCCACTTCCACGGTGAGCACGAGTGGTTTACCAGTGGCAGGATCAATACCGCCAGGATAGCCCGCCTCAACCATCAATTTACGTGCCTTTTCTGTGTCAAAGGCGTAGGGGAAGGGCGTCTGCAGGGCATCTTGTAAGTGTGGCGGTGCCACGGTATTGAGCGCACGGACGCGGCCACGATAGTAGGTTTCCCAACGTGCGGTATCAAAGGCGGCATTGACTGCTTGACGCAAAGCCTTGTTCTTTCCCAGAACGGGGTCGTCCATGTTGATGCCTAAGTAGTAGAGCTTGAGTGTGGGCGAGGTGAAGAGTTGGATGCCGCGCGCCTTCAATTCTGGGGAGAGTCCCATGTCGGGGTCAATGGCGATGTCCATGTTGTTGCGGTCAATCTGCTCAAGGAAGTCAAGCTGACCCGTGAGCAACATCAACCACTGCGTGGAGGCATCCTTCACGATGGGGTAACGAATGGTTTCAAAGGGTTGCGTATCGGCAGCAGGATCAAGCGTTTGCCAACCGTGCCACTCGGGATTGCGGTCAAAAATCATCTCATAGCCGCGCCACCACGAACGCAATTTGTATGCGCCCGCACCCACAGGGTGTTCGGCAAGTCCGCGCTGGC
Organism: Kiritimatiellia bacterium; assembly: GCA_017558005.1. Taxonomy (GTDB): domain Bacteria; phylum Verrucomicrobiota; class Kiritimatiellia; order RFP12; family DVOR01; genus Spyradenecus. Next base: position 11,597 of record JAFYWN010000019.1, read on the forward strand.
CATAGTAGGCAACTGCTTCTTCGGGCACTGGTGCCATGTAACACATCGTGAGGAAGTAGAGGAATTGATTGCTGGGGCGCACCAATTCCACGCGAAGGGTCTGTTCATCTAAGGCTTGCAGCCCCTCCACCTCACGTGAGTAGTCGGTGGGTGCTTCGCCCGAGGAGGCTTCGGCAAAGGCGGTCATTCCCTTGATGCCGCCAATCAACCACTCCCCTGAACCGCCCACTTGGCGGTCGGCCAGACGCTTCCATGCGTAGACAAAATCCTGCGCCGTCACTTTGCGCCGTTTGCCACCAAAGCAGGGGTCATCGCAGTAGTAGGCTTCACGCAACTTGAAGATGTAGGTCTTGCCATCTGCTTCGGGTTCTGGCACGGCAACGGCCGCCCCGGGAATCAAACGGTAGGGGCGCGCATCGTAATCGTATTCCAAGAGGGGTTGGAAGATGAGCGACATTGCACTATTGACGCTCGTGTCCGAACCATGCGCAGGGTCAAGTGTATTGATTGAGGGTTGTGCCCGACGGAAGGTGGGACCTTCGCCCTTGGCAAGGGTGGGTAGCAACATTACGGTGAGGGCAAGAGCCCAGAGTGCCGTGCGAAGGAGGTGGAGGTGGCGAAGAGAAATCATAGTCACCAACAAAGAGATGGGAGTTAAGCGTTGCGAGAGGCGAGGTAGGTCTTGAGGCCTGCGGCACGGAGTTGGCAGGCAGGGCATTTGCCACAGCCATCTCCTGGAATGCCTTCATAACAGGTCAAAGTGCGTGTGCGGATGAAGTCAAGGCAACCCAACCGATCGGCAAGCGCCCACTCCTCAGCCTTTGTCATGTGTTGCAAGGGGGCATGAATGTGGAATTCACAGTCCATCGCAAGGTTTAATGTGGTATTCATTGAACGGATAAAGACCTCGCGGCAGTCGGGATAACCACTGAAGTCCGCCTCGCTCACACCAATCATTAAATCTAAGATACCCTTGCTTTTGGCATAGATCGCAGCCGTGAGAAGGAAGAGTGCATTGCGTCCTTCCACAAAGGTATTGGGCGTTGTCGCACCTTCTTCTTTCGCAATGGGTGTGGTGGTGTCCATCAACGCATTGGAGGTGATATCACGATACCAGTCAACGGCCAATGTCTTATGCGAGGCGACACCCAATTCTGCGGCAATCGTTTCGGCGAGTTGCACCTCCAGTGCATGGCGTTGGCCATAGGCGAAGGTCAAGGTATGGACGTTTTGGGCGCCACGTTCGGCGATGGCTTGCATCAGACAGGTCGTGCTATCCTGGCCACCAGAGAAGACTACGAGAATCGGATTCATGCAGAGTGCCTTCCGAAAGGGATGCATTACGATGCGTTTAACGGTTGTCCACGCGTTCGGGGGCGAGGTCGTGCATCAATAGACGCTGGCGGGCAAACTCTTCCCAACGTGTCGTGGGACGACCATAATTGGCGTAAGGGTCGATGGAGAGGCCTCCACGCGGCAGGAATTTACCCCACACTTCAATGTAGCGCGGGCTCATCAACTTGATGAGGTCCTTCATGATGATGTTGACGCAGTCTTCGTGGAAGGCGCCATGATTGCGGAAACCAAAGAGATAGAGCTTTAAGCTCTTGCTCTCAACCATCTTGCGATCGGGGATATAGTTGATGTAAATCGTCGCAAAGTCGGGTTGACCCGTAATCGGGCAAAGAGAGGTAAATTCAGGGCAGTTGAACTTAACAAAGTAGTCATTTTCAGGATGACGATTGTCAAATGCTTCAAGAATCGCTGGCGTGTAACGGTCGCTGTAAACCGTTTTGTTGCCGAGGAGTGTCAGGTGGCGGGTCTGCGGCCCTGTCTCAACCGATTCCTTGGGGGCGGCGGCAGGCTGTTCTGGTTGGGCTTCCTGACGCTTATTGCGCCACTTGTTGCGTCCCTGATGGTTCTTCTGATGGTGCTTTTGTTCGGCGGCGGGCGCCTCTGCCTCAATAAATGTGGGCGCGTCTTGCACCTGCTGCGGAGCCGATTCAATTTTCTTCTGGGGCTCTGTGGGTGCGCTCACGGGTTGTTCCGCGGTGGCAACGTGTGCGGAGGGTTCTGCGGCAGGCGCAGCTACGGTCGGACGGCGCAACTGGCGAGACTTCGGTTTAGCCACCTTACGGCTGGGAGGAGTGGGTGTATTCATTCAATCAATCCTTTTGACTTGTCATTATACCAAAAAGAGGCGCGCCCGCGTAGGGCGCATTGCATGCAGATTGATTACGAGCGCCACTGCAGATTTCAAAGGGAAAGAATTGTGAATCTTTGTATACATTTCGTCTCCCACAGCGTGTGAATCTTCTCTTCCATAGGGTGTTGGGGGTGATATTTGTGTGATATTCAGGAGAGGTGAATCGTTTTTTATGCTCTAATGTCGTTGAATGTGCTATACTTACGCGCGTTTATTCATTTTTAAGGAGATGTGATTATGGCCAAATTAACGGCTGATGCGTTGCGCGAGATGTACTTGAAGTTTTTTGAGTCGAAGGGGCACACGATTATTTCTGGTGCTTCGGTGATTCCTGAAAATGACCCGACCGTGCTGTTTACGACGGCTGGCATGCATCCGTTGGTGCCGTATTTGTTGGGCGAAAAGCATCCTGCAGGGACGCGTTTGACGGACGTGCAGAAGTGTGTGCGTACGGGTGACATCGAGGCAGTGGGTGACAGTGCTCACTTGACCTTCTTCGAAATGTTGGGCAACTGGTCGCTCGGTGATTACTTCAAGAAGGAGGCCATTGAGTGGAGCTTTGAGTTCTTGACCAAGCACCTCGGCTTTGATCCTGCTCAGCTCTCCGTGACGGTCTTTGAAGGCGAAGGCGATATTCCGCGCGATGAAGAAGCAATCGCTTACTGGAAGGCGCAAGGTATCCCCGAAGATCACATCTATCCGAAGGGTCGTGAAGACAACTGGTGGGGCCCTGCAGGCACGACGGGGCCTTGTGGTCCAGACACGGAAATGTTTATTGACACGGGTAAGGAACCCTGCTGTGAAGCATGCTCGCCGGGTTGCGGTTGCGGTAAGTACATCGAAATCTGGAATGACGTCTTCATGCAGTACAACAAGACTGCAGAGGGCAAGTACGAACCTTTGACGCAGCACAACGTAGACACCGGCATGGGTGTGGAGCGTACCATCTGTATGCTCAATGGTTACAAGACCGTGTACGAATCCGAACTCTTCTTGCCGCTCTTGGACAAGATTCGCGAATTGACCACGCATGAATTGGAAGATGAAAAGCGTATCCGTGCAGAACGCATCATCGCTGACCACATGCGCACCGCTACGATTATCCTTGGCGACCCCAAGGGTGGCGTGAAGCCGGGCAATGTGGGTGCAAACTACGTCTTGCGTCGTTTGATTCGTCGCGCGGTGCGTTACGGAATGGATCTCGGTCTGCCTTCTGGTTTCACCGCCACGATGGCTGATATCGTTATCGGCACCTATCGCAACTTCTATCCTGAATTGCTTGAAAAGCGTGACCTTATCATCGCTGAGTTGACCGCAGAAGAGCAGCGTTTCGCAAAGACTTTGACGCAGGGCCGCCATGAATTTGAAAAGGTTGCCAGCGTGATGGCTGAACATGGTCAAACGCAGATTTCTGGTAAGACCGCATTCAAGCTCTATGATACCTACGGATTCCCCTTGGAATTGACGCAGGAATTGGCCGCAGAACGTGGCATGAGCGTGGATATTGAGGGCTTCAATAAGGCTGAAGCGAAGCATAAGGAAGCTTCGAAGCAGGGTGAAGGCGTCTTCAAGGGCGGTTTGGCTGACCACTCCGAACAGACCACGCGCTTGCACACCGCTACGCACTTGCTTCACAAGGCACTGAAGATTGTGTTGGGCGAACACGTGAATCAGAAGGGCTCCAACATCACGGCCGAACGTCTTCGTTTCGACTTCTCCCATGGCGAGAAGATGACGAAGGAACAGATCGAGCAGGTGGAAGATATGGTCAACGAACAAATCACGCGTGCGTTGCCCATCACTTGCGAAACCATGGCGATTGAAGAAGCGAAGGCCGCTGGTGCTACTGCACTCTTCACCGCAAAGTATGGTGAACAGGTCAAGGTGTACACCATGGGTGACTTCTCCAAGGAAGTCTGTGGTGGCCCGCACGCAGAGAATACTGCAGAGTTGGTTGCCTTCAAGATTCAGAAGGAAGAAAGCTCCTCGGCTGGCGTTCGTCGTATTAAGGCTATCATCGGCCAGCCCGCTGCAGAGAAGCGTAAAGCCGCAGGCAAGTAAGCCACGGAAAGTCCTTAAAAAGGATAAAAAGAGATGCCCGCATAGGGGCATCTCTTTTTTTGTCTTCTGCGCTTTCATGGCCTCTATTTGTTTTCCGTTTCACGCGTTCGCACCATGAGGGCATCAGTGTCGAGGGGCGCTCATGGAGGAATTGCCTTCCGTAAATGGTGCCGCAATCATCCTCACGCTACACGTTTAGATGCCTCTTTTAGGAGCGCTTTTAAAGTCAAACTGCACGATACGCCAAAGAAAAAGGAGGGATTTGGCTAAATTTTGTTGTAATTTAATACCTGATTCAGTATACTATTCCAACTCATTTAAAGGGGGTGACCAGGTCTCGACAGGGCATGTCGGAACTTCGGTTGCGTGCCGGGGATGATCGTTGGCCCCGTAAAATATCGATCAAAAACTAACTGCGAACGATAACTTCGCCTACGCGGCCTAAAGAAACGGCCCCGTCGCTGAAGCACCGATGTCTGCTGAGTGTGGAAGCGTCGATTAGCAGATCCTGCTGTGAACCGGACCCTCGGGAACACATGCTTGTACTATCATGAAGGTAGGTGTGTGGAAGGCCCGCCGGTTGGCTGACCTCACACGAGACAATTAGCCGGATACGCACGTAGACATCGCTGTGAAGCTGTCTTGGACGCGGGTTCAACTCCCGCCACCTCCACCAATTTAGCGCCTCTTAACAGAGTCGCATTGTGTAACAGAAGTTGCACGGACCTGTAGCTCAGTTGGTCAGAGCAGGGGACTCATAATCCCTTGGTCGGCGGTTCAAGTCCACCCAGGTCCACCATTAAGTAACCCGTTGAGTTCTCAACGGGTTATTTTTTTATTTGGGGATTCAGAGAGGTGATACGTTAGGTTTAGCGGGAGGATGAAGCAGCGCTTGTTTGGCTAAAGGAATTGTATAAAAATCACCGAGACCATCAAGACCTCTACCGGGGAGGAAAGCCTCGGTGATACTGCCCGGCCAGTTGGAGGTATTATCACATAATTCTTTTAGGAAAGTTAATTTGAAAGAAGGCGTTTTGACCCCACGATCTTCTTCCTTGAGCGACTTGTCTTCTGCGCTGAAGCCTGCCATATGAAGCATAAGGTCGGCCATCACGGGCGAGGACAGAATCGTCTCAAGACCTTCGTTGTTGATGCAGAGCAAGTCGGCCGACATATCATACTTGTATTCGATGTTGGCGCGCGTCCATGTTACCACGGGCTTCTTTTCACCGTCGCGCCAGTCAACGCGAATGGTGGGCTGCTTTGCCACCCATTCGTCGTAATTCGTGTCGCCGAGCAATGCCTCATGGATCGACTTGATCAGCGTCTGCGTTTCGCTGATAACCTCGTCAACCTTCTTGGGTGTCCATCCCAAGTTTCGCGCTTCTGGCGTGTCTGCCCACTCGCGAATCTTAGATGCGACCACGTCTTCTGTGGTGATGGAATAGCGCACCCCGCTCAAGTCAATTGCCCCCTTCAATCCCTCCGCAGAAATATTGTGCACGCCCACCAAATCAGGTCGGCGAGCAGAAACCGCAAAGAACGTGCGCCCCTCTTGCGTTGCTACGCCGCCTTGGGGTATAATTTGTGGCGTTGAAACGATATCGCCCAGGCGAACCGTTTCTTTTGCGGATGCCTCATTAGTGCTGGTGGACTTATTCTCAATCGAGATTGGTTGCACGGACAGTACGGCATCCGCAATTTTCATTTTTACCGTCTGCCCTTTGAAATATGTTTCTACCGGGCCGGATTTCGGTATATCAAGCTTCAGCTCCACTCCATACACCCCGTCAGCAAGACGAATTGCCGCCGTATAGACAAACTGCCCGACAAGTGCCTTGTGCTTATCCTGACCGTCGTTAGGCTCAAACCTTGTGTAGTGCGAGTTCTTGACGAGATTGTCAAGTACGTGAAGAACCCGTTTGTGCTTGCCTCGCTTCTTGAGGGAGGAATTCAATCCTTTACCCGTGAATAGAACTGGCGTGCCGTCTGAATCGATTGCTACCTCTCTATTCATGTACTTGTCGCGGAGATACTGGCGAATCTCTTCCGTGGTAAGATTGAGGAATGCGGGCTTGTTTCTACCGTCCACAACCTGCATCTGCGCCTCTGGATTGTATACCCTTGTGCGCACCGAGTAACGCTGTTCGCCGCTTACCCACTTGTGGTCTACTGTGGTCTACGCGGATGTTGTCATCGCGGAAGGAAACGAAGTTGCGTGCGCCAGAAGATTCGCCTCTGTAGACGACTCCGCCATGCCGGCGCGCTGCTGTGCCTCTGCGATGCGTTCGTCACGTTGGCGAATGCGCGTCAACTGACGGTCGCCCTCGGCTCTGTCACGCTCAACTTCTTCTTTGAGGTCGCTTGCGCGGCGGCCTGTCTCCTTGAAGGCTGCGGTACTTTGCAATCTTTTTACGGTGTGAATTTCGGTGTTGTTTTTTTATAAAATGAAGTGGAAAAGTGTTGTAGAAGTGTGGTTTATGGTATCTTATTAAATGTTAATTTTGGTTGGAGAGGGTGAGTATGGAAGACAGCAAATCACGCACGATTGTAATCCCGTCAGTGGCGCCTTCTGGAGGTGCAGGACAGAAACCAAAGTTGTTGGTGACCGCAGGGCCTTTAGAGGGGCGCGAATATGTCATCTTAAAATTCCCATATACGATTGGTTCTGGTTTAACTAACGATCTTTCCATTGCAGATTCAACGGTGTCGCGTCGGCACTGCGAAATTACCGTGGACATGAATGGTGCATTGACAATCAATGACCTCGGTTCAACGAATGGCACGGCAATTGAGGGCGTGAAGGTGACTTCTGCGCGTCTTTCTCCGAATACGGAAGTGCAATTGGGTCGCACGCGCATTGTGGTGCCGTTAGTGCAGGATCGTCCTGAACTCACAATGAGTGCGCGTGAGCAGTTTGGTAATAGCATCGGACGTACGCCGTTGATTCGTCATGTCTTCCATTTGGCAGAGCAGGCGGCGGCGTGTGATAGTGCTGTGTTGCTTTTGGGTGAATCGGGCACGGGTAAGGAAGAGCTTGCAGAGGATATTCACAATGAATCTGCGCGCAAGGATGGCCCGTTCATTGTGTTGGACTGCAATGCATTTGCCTCTTTGGAACAAGCCCACCGCGAACTTTTTGGCGAGGGTGAGGTCAAGGGTGCGCTGGAACTTGCCAGTGGTGGCACACTCTTCGTTGACTCGATTGACCGCCTTCCTGCCGATGCGCAACCTCTCTTACTGCGTGCTTTGGAGACGCGTAAGGATATCCGCTTCATTGCCGCTTCTTGTCAGGATTTGGGGGCGATGGCGCGTGATGGTGCCTTCTTTGCGCCCTTGCAGTATGCCTTGGCGGTGATTGTGATTGAGATGCCTGCGCTGCGTCGTCGTAAGGATGATATCCCCGTGTTGTTGACCTCAATTGCCGAACGTCTTCATGTCTCTGATGAGATTCGTGAATGGTGCGAACAGGCTGCAACGATTGCTTTCTTACGTCGTTATAATTGGCCTGGTAATATCCGCGAGATGCGTGCGCTATTGGAGCGGTTGCAGTCTTTGGGACGGATTCCTGCGGACTTGGGTGTCTTCTTGCGTGGTGAAACGAAGCTGGAAGCAGAGGAAACGCCTGAAGAGGCAGGCTTTACGGTGTCGGCAGATCGTCCATTCAAGGATTTGAAGAACGAACTGATCGAAGACTTCGAACGTCGTTACTTGAGTGATCTTTTGGCACGTAATGCACAAAACATCTCTCAGTCTGCTCGCAGCGCTGGTATTGAACGCGCTTATTTGCAACGTCTGATTCGCAAGTATGGCATGCGTAATACGGACTAAACAAATTCAGATTTAAAACCGACGCGGTGGCATGCGTGATGCTGCCGCGTTTTTAACAGGATGTTTTATCGATGGCTTACATTGTTCGTCTAAAGGGTGAATTGATTGAGAAGAGTCCCGCACTGGTGACGGTGGAGTGTGGTGGCGTTGGCTATGCTTTGGCGGTGCCACTTTCGACCTTTGATCGGTTGCCGCCCTTGGGCGAGGTCGCCACCTTGTTTGTGCATCACATTGTGCGCGAAGATGATGAGTTGCTCTTCGGGTTTCACACCGATCGGGAACGGAATTTCTTCAAGACATTACTCACCATTTCTGGTATCGGCCCCAAACTTGCCTTAAGTGTCTTGAGTGGGTTGACGCCAGGTGAATTGGCAACTGCGATTGCCGAGGGGGATGTGCGTCGTTTGTCTTCCATCTCTGGCGTCGGGAAGAAGACGGCTGAACGCATTATTATGGAACTGAAGGATAAGGTCAATCCTTTAGAGGCGGTGGCACTGCGCGGGAAGGAACGCGGGGATGACGTTACGCCCGCAGTCCTGCGTGATGCAATCTTGTCTTTGGTCGCATTAGGCAATAAGGCAGAAGACGCACGCACGTTGGTGCAAGCCGCTTATGAGAAGAATCCGAATGCCACCGTACAGGATTTGATTCGCATGGCGCTGCGTAAGTAATCATGAGACGAACGGAAGCGCCTTTCTAAGTGCGAAACTTTTTTAATGGGCACCGACAGTATCGTCGGTGCCTTTTGCGTTTGCAGGGCTATGTATTGGAATGCTCTTTGCGGTTGTACGTGGGATGTGCTTCTTTGACAATAAAAAGCAATCACGAGCGTGTTTCCAAGCAGACTTGAAGATAGGTTATACGTGGCACTTTTTCTGGGTGATAAAAACAACAAACCCCTCGGAAATTCCGAAGGGTTTGTCGTGAGTGTTCTGTAAAGAACGCGTCTTAGTAGACGTTGAGGGCCGCGAGAGCCTGGAGATAATCGTACTTGCGGGAGTAGAATGCATCCGCAGCTTCGAACATCTTCTTGGCTTCTTCGGGGTTCATCTTCGCCAATTGCTTGAAGCGGTTTTCCGCACCGGCCTGAGATTCGGAGAACTTCTTGGAAGGAGCCTTCGAGTCGAGGGTGAGGGGGTTCTTGCCAGCAGCAGCCGCATCGGGGTTGTAGCGGAACAACGGGAAGTGGCCGGTTTCCACTGCCATCTTCTGGTGTTCCAAGCCCGTGGAGAGGTTGATGCCGTGTGCAATGCAGTGTGCGTAAGCGATGATCAACGCAGGTCCGTCGTATTCTTCAGCTTCCTTGAACGCCTTGACTGCAGCTTCGGGGTTCATACCCATCGAGATCTGAGCCACATAGATGTTCTTGTAAGTCATGGAGATGGCTGCGAGGTCCTTCTTCATCTGCGGCTTACCAGCGGCAGCGAACTTCGCCACAGCGCCGACAGGCGTAGACTTGGAGGCCTGGCCACCGGTGTTGGAGTACACTTCGGTGTCGAGCACGAGGATCTTGACGTTGCGGCCAGTAGCGAGCACGTGGTCGAGACCGCCGTAACCGATATCGTAGGCCCAGCCGTCACCACCGATGATCCAGACAGAACGGCGCACGAGGAAGTCAGCCACAGTGGCGAGCTTCTTGCAGGTGGCGCATTCGCAGGTTTCGGCAGCAGCCTTAATCTTTGCCACGCGGTCACGCTGAGCGGCGATGTCTTCGTCGGTCTTCTGCGTTTCGGTAGCATCGAGCGTAGCCTGGAGGAGTGCCTTGAATTCAGCAGGTGCGCCTTCGGAAGCGATGATCTTCTCAGCGAGTTCCTTAGCGAATGCCTTCTGCTTGTCACGCGTGATCACCATGCCCAAGCCGAATTCTGCATTATCTTCGAAGAGGGAGTTAGCCCAAGCGGGACCCTTGCCTTCGGCGTTCTTGCAGTAGGGGGTGGTGGGGAGGTTACCGCCGTAGATGGAGGAGCAACCCGTTGCGTTAGCGATGCAGAGGTGGTCACCGAAGAGCTGGGTGAGCATCTTGACATAGGGCGTTTCACCGCAACCTGCGCAAGCACCGGAGAACTCAAAGAGCGGACGGCGGAGCTGGGAGGTCTTGGCATTCAACGGCACGCCAGTGAGGTTCGTTTCGGGGAGGTCAAGGAAGTAGTTCCAGTTGGCCTGACCGGGCTTACGGAGCGTGTCCTGATCGTAACGGACCATGTTGAGGGACTTGCCGATGTTGGGCAGTTCAGGGCACACGGTGGTGCAGAGACCGCAACCGGTGCAGTCTTCCACTGCCACCTGGAGGGTGAACTTCTTGCCCTTGAACGGCGGCTTGCCGTCAGCGGTCTTGAAGGTTTCAGGAGCGCCAGCCATGTCAGCTTCGTCCAAAATCTTCGCACGGATTGCAGCGTGCGGGCAGACCGCGGAGCACTTCAAGCACTGGATACAGGTCTTTTCATTCCATTCAGGAATCTTGACTGCGATGTTGCGCTTTTCGTACTGCGTGGTAGCGGTGGGCCAAGTGCCGTCGTCAGGAATTGCGGAGACGGGAAGTTCGTCGCCTTCCTGGCGCATCATCTTAGCGGTGACGTTCTTGACGAAGTCAGGAGCGGCATCCACAACGGTGGCGGGCTTCACGAGCTTGCCAGAGGGTGCAGCAGGAACGGTGACTTCTTCGATAGCGTCCTTAGCGGCGTCAATAGCGTCCCAGTTCAACTTCACGACTTCGTCGCCCTTCTTGCCGTATGCCTTCTTAGCAGCGGCCTTGAGGAGTTCGACAGCCTTGTCAGCGGGGATGATGCCGGAGATTACGAAGAATGCCGTCTGCATGATGGTGTTCGTGCGGCCACCGAGACCGAGGGCCTGAGCCACCTTCACAGCGTTGACGACGTAGAACTTCAGCTTCTTCTCAATGATGACCTTAGCCACTTCATCCGGGATGTGATCCCACACGGTGGCGGCATCATATTCGGACTGGAGGAGGAAGGTTGCGCCGGGCTTAGCAGCAGCGAGCATGTCATACTTTTCAAGGAAGGAGAAGTTATGGCAAGCGATGAAGTCAGCCTTGGTGCAGAGGTAGGGGCTGCGGATCGGGGAGGGTCCGAAGCGGAGGTGAGAAACGGTCAAGCCACCTGCCTTCTTCGAGTCATACACGAAGTAACCCTGAGCGTAGTTGTCGGTATTGTTACCGATCACCTTGATGCTGTTCTTGTTCGCGCCGACCGTACCGTCAGAGCCGAGACCGTAGAACATGCATTCGGTGCAACCAGAGTCCTTGAGGAGGTAAGCGGGGATTTCGATGCAAGCGCCCGTGACGTCGTCGTTGATACCCACTGCGAAGTGGTTCTTCGGCTTGTCAGCGGCCATGTTGTCGAAGATACCCTTGACCATTGCGGGGGTGAACTCCTTGGAGCCCAAGCCATAACGACCGCCGTAGGTGCGAGGATAGTTGATTTCGAGATCGCCGTTCTGCATGGCGTCGCCGATTGCGGTGCGGACGTCGGTGTAGAGCGGTTCGCCCACGGAACCGGGTTCCTTGGTGCGGTCGAGGACGGTGATCTGCTTCACGGTCTTAGGAAGTGCGGCAGCGAAAGCCTTCACGTCGAAGGGACGATAGAGGCGGACCTTTACCACACCGACCTTGGCGCCGTCAGCGTTGAGTTCTTCAACGGTTTCCTGAACGGTTTCAGCGCCGGAGCCCATGATGACGATGACGCGTTCTGCATCGGGAGCACCGACGTAGTCAAAGAGGTGATAACGACGGCCAGTGAGTTCTGCGAGCTTGTCCATGTTCTTCTGGACGATTGCAGGCACGGCTTCGTAGTACTTGTTGACGGTTTCACGGCCCTGGAAGTAGACGTCGGGGTTCTGAGCGGTACCGCGCATCGTCGGAGCTTCAGGGTTGAGGCCACGCGTACGGAATTCGTTCACCTTGTCTTCGTTAATCATCGCACGGACGACGTCCTGCGGGATTTCTTCAATCTTCTGCACTTCGTGGGAGGTGCGGAAGCCGTCAAAGAAGTGGACGAACGGAATCTTGGCTTCGAGGGTGGAGGCGTGTGCAACCAATGCCATGTCGCCGCATTCCTGAACCGATGCAGAACCGAGGAAAGCAAAACCGGTCTGACGGCAAGCCATGATATCGCCGTGGTCGCCGAAAATGGACAGGCCCTGCATTGCCAATGCACGTGCGGTGACGTGGAAAACGGCAGGGGTCAATTCACCCGCGATCTTGTACATGTTCGGGATCATCAGGAGGAGGCCCTGAGATGCCGTGAACGTAGTGGTAAGCGAACCCGTCGTCAAAGCGCCGTGCACAGCACCAGCTGCACCAGCTTCAGACTGGAGTTCAACGATTTGAGGGATGGTACCCCAGATATTGGTCTGCTTGTGAGCTGCCCATTCATCCGCAAATTCAGCCATCGGCGAGGAGGGCGTGATGGGATAGATAGCAGCCACTTCAGAGCACGCAAACGCAACGCGAGCCGTAGCTTCGTTGCCGTCACACATGATGTACTTGGCCATGTTAATCTCTCTCTTGTGATTTAGAAATAATAAAACCGGCGGTGCCTTTTTGAATCAGACACCGCCGGAAGTTGGCTTCAATTAGGCATTGGCCTTGCAGAATTCACGGACGGAATCGAGCTGGCCTGCGGACCCGAGCTTTTCGTTCTTCGCCGCGATGAACTTGGCATATTCTTCCATGAAGATCTTGCCGATCGGGCGGAGGTCGAAACCTTCGGGGTGATCACGGAAATATTCGCGGTGGACGCGGCACCACACCAAACGGCCGTCGGTGTCGATGTTGATCTTGGTGACGCCGAGTTCTGCAGCGCGCTTGAACTGGTTGTCATCCACGCCCTTAGCACCATCGAGCTTACCGCCGGAGGCGTTGATGCGAGCGACTTCGTCCTGGGGAACAGAGGAGGACCCGTGCATCACCAAGGGGAAACCGGGAGCCTTCTTTTGGATGTCAGAGAGCACGTCGAAGCGGAGGCCCTGGTTGCCAGAGAACTTGAATGCACCGTGGGAGGTGCCGATTGCGCAAGCGAGGGAGTCGCAACCAGTGAGCTCAACGAAACGCTTCACGTCATCAGGATTGGTGAGGCAAGCATCCTTTTCGTCGACGGCGACGTGTTCTTCCACACCACCGAGCTTACCGAGTTCGGCTTCAACCACGAGACCCTTAGCGTGAGCGAGGTCAACGATCTTCTTGGTGATTGCTGCGTTTTCTTCGAAGGGCTTGGAGGAAGCATCGATCATCACAGAGCTGTAGAAGCCGGAGTTGATGCAGTCGATGCAGGATTCTTCGTCGCCGTGGTCCAAATGGACAGCAAACACTGCTTCGGGGAAAATCTCGTCGGCGGCGCGGATCACGTTTTCAAGCATCAGCTTGTCGGTGTAACCACGTGCACCCTTGGAAATCTGAATGATGAACGGAGCCTTGCTCTCAATGCAGCCCTTGAAGAGGCCCATGCACTGCTCCATGTTGTTGATGTTGTAAGCACCGATGGCGTACTTGCCGTAAGCGTGCTTGAAGAGTTCCTTCGTCGTGACGATCATGCTTGATCTCTCCTTTTCGGGGTTTAAAAGAATACTGTAAAGTATAGCACGCAAAAAGATTTTTGGCAACGTTTATTCCTATTTTGCCGATTTCTTTTTGTGTGCCATGAGGGATGGATTAGCGATCTTTCGTAATGAAATTGGTCGCAATCCACTTTTCTTGTTCTGGAGGCGGCAGACCGGAGGTGGCTTTTGCCTTCAGCAGATAGGCCATGTTGCGGGCGAGGGTGCGCATGGTTTGCAGGCCTTCGAGGTCTTTGCGGACGTCATCGGGCTTGAAGCCATGGGTGGAGTTCCAGTACTGGCTCGTGGCCAGGGGCATCTGGAGAATCGTAAAGTATTTGTTCAAACGGTCAAAGGCCGAGCTCGCACCTCCACGACGGCAGTTGACCACGCAGGCGCCAGGTTTGTGGATAAGGTGGTCGCCTAAAGAGAAGAAGACGCGATCTAATAGCGCACAGAGGCTGCCCGCAGGGGCAGCGTAGTACACGGGTGAACCAATAACCAGACCGTCGCAAGCTTTAATTTTTTCCATGACGGTGTTGTAGAGCTCGTCTTGAAAGGCGCAACGTCCCGCACCTTTGCGACATTGCCAACACCCAATGCAACCTTGCACCGGTTGATTGCCAATCCAGAAGATTTCGCTATCGATTCCTTCTGCTTTGAGTGTTTCGGCGATTTCGGATAACGCCGTGAAGGTGCACCCTTCTTTGTGGGGGCTTCCGTTAATGAGTAAAACGTTCACGTTTTTCTCGCTTTCCTTATGTGTGGGTCTATTATTAAATAGGTAATGAATAAAGGGGGAGGTTAGGTGAGGGTCTCAACCACGAGTTGGCGGGGCTTGACCGCTTCGTGGGTGAGCTGAATCGCTGCGCGCACTTGTGTGCGGACGGCGTCAATCTGTTCCGCCGTCTCTGCACAGAGAATGCAGAGTACGTCTCCGCGTTGGACGGTGTCGCCTTGTTGCACCAAAGCATCAATGCCTGCGCCAGGGTCAGGGGTGTCCGTCACCGCCACGCGGCCCGCGCCTAACGTGAGTGCGGCGCGCCCAATCGCTTCGGCATTGACGTGTGCCACCGTGCCAGCGTCTTCGGCATAGAGCGGTTCGCAATGCGTTGCGCAGGGCAGGGGGGCCGTTAAATCTGCTTCTTGAGCTTGGCACATGTTACGGAAAGCGGCCATCGCTTCGCCATTGTCTAGCGCTGCTTCGGCACGCGTAAGTGCCGCTTCTAAGGTGGGGAAAAGTCCTGCGGCATGCGCCATGTGTGCCGCTTCGGTCAACGTGAGTTCTCGGACATCGCGTGGACCCTTACCTGCGAGGATCTCTAAGGATTCTTTAATTTCAAGCGCATTGCCCACCGTTCGCCCAAGCGGTTGGTCCATGTCGGTAATCAATGCGCGGCAAGTGCGCCCTAAACGTTTTCCCGTCGCAATGAGGTGTTGCGCCAAATTACGCGCATCGTCAAGCGTCTTCATAAACGCCCCAGAGCCAAATTTGACATCGAAGAGAAGCGTGTCCGCGCCTTCCGCTAATTTCTTACTCATGATGGAGGCCGTGATGAGTGGAATGCTGGGTACCGTGCCGGTGACATCGCGCAATGCATAAAGTCGTCGATCAGCAGGTGCCAGGGTGTCCGTTTGACCAATCATGCAACACCCCACCTTAGCCGTCAGTTCTTTAAATCGGCTAATCGGTAATCTGACATTAAATCCACGGATACTCTCAAGCTTGTCTAAGGTGCCCCCAGTAATTCCAAGCCCACGCCCGGAAATCATCGGCACGGCAAGTCCCATCGCCGCACAAAGGGGCGCCAATGGGATTGAAATCTTATCGCCAATGCCCCCCGTCGAATGCTTGTCTGCCGTTGGGCGATCTAATTGGAAGGAGACCGTTTCCCCCGAGTGCATCATGGCATCCGTCAAGATTGCGATTTCCGCTTCGGTCATACCATTTAAATAGACCGCCATCAACCACGCTGCAATTTGATACTCAGGCAAAGTTCCATCCGCGACGGCTGCCACCCAAGTGCGTAAATCCGCCTCGGTGTGTTCTTTGCCATCGCGTTTTTCTTCAATGAACCATTGGGGAATCATATGCCATTCCTTTCCTCAAACCAACCGCTTTACGATGATTATACCATATCTTCTAAAGGAGAGTAGGAAAACAATGCACAAGAAAACCCGCCTCCTGACGGAAGCTTTTACTGGTGCTCACGGGAGAAAAAGAAGAAAGAAGTAAGAAGAAAGGAGTAAGGAGGAAGGGGAGGTGAGGTGGGGGCGACGCCGCCCCCACACCCCTGCGAGAGCGCAGGGCGCTCTACCCCGTGCTCGTCCTGCGGACTCGCCTTTACAAAGACTGCAAAGAAAAGAATCTCCACCTTCCCTTCTTTCTCCCTTTCTCCTTGTGAGCACCAGTAAAAGCATCCGTTAGGATGCGTAGCGTGCAGGACTCACCCCCTGCCGCAGTGGGTAGGGGGCCACGATAAATCCTGCTTTCTAAGTAGCCGCAGTACAGAGCGCCCCACGGCCGCAGTGGGCCGTGGCCACGATAAATTTAAGTTTTAAACCATTTTGTACTATTTGGGGTGGCGAATAAATTATTGCGGGGCAAAAATTTATTTCAACAATATTGTGCGGCTGAAAAACTGTTCCTAATTAGTACAAATTGTACTAATTTCGCTGGTTCTACTTGCCCAGAAAAATAGTACAAAGTGCTGAAAAACTTTAATTGTAAATGGGCCTTTTTGCTATACTGAAAGCGTCGTCTATTGGAGCAATGTTATGTGTAAAACGAAGAAGCGGATTGTCTTTCCCAACACGGCCCTGGGTTTATTTTTTCTTTGGGGATGTTTCGCCGCAAGCTTTCTTGCGGTTCTTGCCATGAAGCCGATGTTAGGGACTGCGGGGGTTATTTTGACCGCGCTTGCAGAACATGGCTTGGTTAGCGTAACGCTCATTTATGGGATTCTTTTGATCGTCTCACTGGTGAAAAAAGAGTGGCGAAAGGCGATTGCGATATTCGGCTTAGGCGTCTTAGGCGCAATCCTGTTGTTTATCGGAACGGGTTTCGCGATGGCGATTAATTTTGCCATTCGCACAGCGGCATGGGATGCGACAGCGGAGGAACCGCGTTTGGTGGAACTCCCCAATGCGGCGGGCGCGCCCCTCTTTTCGGTGGAATACAAGAATGTCCACCCCATCCTTGCAGAATATGACAAGACAATTGTCTTCTCCTCTGGAAAACGGATTGGCGTTTGGAGGGATACGGGTGGTGCGGGAGCCTTTGCCGTTTATCAATTACCCAGTGGCGATTACTACCTTGTGGACGGATTGGATGCTGATTTTATCCGAAATGATTACTACATCAATGTGACGCAGGAGACGGTTGAAATCCTGTGCGGTCAAACGTGGTTGCCGCTTCCCGACAATGCACTGCGGGTCACGATGAAGTCAAATGACTTTGTTGTGGCGGAGACAGTCGACGGCAATGTAACGGTTGAGTCGGGTAGACCCGTTGGAGATTCTTTAAAGGGGCGCCGTTATTTGGGGTTAATCAACCCACAGGGCTCCTTTGTTCCCGGCGAAGTTTAAGTTTTAAACCATTTTGTACTATTTTGGGTATCAAATAAATTATTGCGGGGCAAATACTTATTTTAACAATATTGTGCGGTGGAAAATACTGTCCCAAAATAGTACAAATTGTACTATTCTCTCCATTTCAAGTTGCCCAGAAAAAATAGTACAAAGTGCAGAAAAACTCTAACGATAAATCCTGTTTTCTAACCAGTCGCCACCTCTCCTCGGTGCTTTCTCCCTTTTCTCCTTGAGAGCACCAGTAAAAGCATCCGTTAGGATGCGTAGCGTGCAGGACTCACCCCTGCCGCGGTGGGCAGGGGCTACGATAAGCTATGCTCTCGCAGGGGAGTGGGGGCGGCGTCGCCCCCACATCATCCCGTCATCCCATCATCCCTTTTATCGATTTTATCCTTTTATCGCTTTTATCCCTTCAAAATCCCATACGCAGCTTTGTCACTTTTTCGAAAATTTCAGCGATTTTTCGCCTGTTGAAAACTTTTTTGAGTTATCAACAAGTTATCAACAATTCACATTTTACGACGCAGTTTTTTGAAAATTTGTCGGCGATTCGGCGGATTTTCGGCACTTTTGCTCAACTTTGTAAAAACTGCATAACTCCTTGAAAAATAAAGAGATAAGTCAAAAATGGGGTGAAATCAACTCCGCTACAGCGGCTTCCTTGCGAATTTTTGGGTCTAGAGTGATAGAAAAGTTATCAACAAGTAGCAGCTTTTTGGGGGAAAGCTAAAGCAATTCTGGGTCAATATCAGCGAAATTGGGTCGCAATATCAGCGAAATTCCTGAGCAAAGTCAGCGAAATTGGGTGACCAAAGTCGCCGATTTTCAGGCGGAAATTTCGCTTACTTATCGCGAAATTTTCGCTTACCTGGGTCGGTAGAGTTGACTACTTGGCTCCGTTTTGCTACACTTTTAGTGTGCGTGGAGAGAAGGGTTTGTTTGTCCAATGATTAGATTAAACTTGATTGCCTTGCTCACATTGCTGCAATATTCCGATTTCCATCATGATTTTTATCACGGTGGGGCGTATTTGTGCTATACTTTATAGATATGGAAATAGAAGCTGTACTTTTGGATTTGGTGCGTCGGACGGCATGTGAATTGCCCTCGGATATTCGTGATGCACTTTTGGCGGCTCGTAAGGTGGAACGCACGGCACCTGCGCAGGTGGCTTTGGACACGATTGAGCAGAATTGTACTTTGGCCTGTGCGCAG
This sequence comes from Kiritimatiellia bacterium, assembly GCA_017558005.1. GTDB lineage: Bacteria > Verrucomicrobiota > Kiritimatiellia > RFP12 > DVOR01 > Spyradenecus. Next base: position 30,051 of record JAFYWN010000019.1, read on the forward strand.
TGTACGCCGATGTGTCAGGATACGGGCACGTTGACCTTTTTCTGGAAGGTGCCCACGGGCACTGCACAACGTCCTTTGGCGGAGGCGGCGAATCGTGCTGTGCGTACGGCTACGCTCAAGGGATGGCTTCGGAAGAACACGATTGATACGCTCACGGGGGCGTCGGTAGATGATAATGTCGCGCCTGGAATTCCCGTGCATCACTTTGAAGAAGCGGATGTTGAAGCCCCTGAGGTGACGCTCCTTTTGAAGGGGGGCGGCAGTGAGAACATGAGCTGCCAGTATACGTTGCCAGATAGTCGCCTCAATGCAGGGCGTGACTTGAAGGGTGTGCGTGCTTGCGTTTTGGATGCGGTGCATCGGATTCAAGGGCAGGGCTGTGCGCCAGGTATTTTGGGAATTTGCTTGGGTGCGGATCGCGCGGAAGGCTATGCCGTGGCAAAGCACCAACTCTTGCGTCGCTTAGACGATGTTTCGCCGGTGCCAGAATTGGCGGCGTTGGAAAAACAATTGTTGAAAGAGGCGAACACCTTGGGTGTTGGGCCGATGGGCTTGGGCGGTGAGACCACCTTGTTGGGGGTGAAAATCGCGGCAAGGACCCGTTTGCCTGCTTCATATTTTGTGACAATCGCATATTGCTGTTGGGCCTGTCGTCGTCAGACGGCGGTGTTGAAATGAGGAATGCTTGATGCGGACGATTAACTGTGATTATCTCGTCGTAGGCTCCGGATTGGCGGGGACGATGGCGGCGATTGGTCTGGCGGCGCATGGTCGCGTGCTGATGGTGACAAAGCGTTCGTTAGATGAGTGCAATACCAACTACGCACAGGGGGGCATCTCCTGTGTGATGGGCACGGATGACTCCTTTGATTTGCATGTGGCAGATACGCTTGATGCGGGTGCAGGGCTTTGTAATGAAGCTGTGGTGCGGCGAATCGTTGAGGCGGGGCCACAGTGGATGCGCTCTTTGATTGACATGGGCGTGCCCTTTTCGAAGTCGGATGAGACGGCTTGCCCTGAGGGGTTTGACTTGACGCGCGAGGGCGGTCATACGCGTCGCCGTATTCTTCACGCTGGCGATATTACTGGCCGCGAGGTGGAGCGTACGCTTGTGGCAAAGGTGAAGGCGACTAAACGCTTGCATGTTTGCGAAAATACACTTTTAATTGACCTCGTGACAACGCGCTTTTTGCACGCACCAACGGAAGAGAATCGTGTGGTGGGTGCCTATTTGCTCAGTACGGAAACGGGTGAAATTTGGGCCGTCCGAACAGGTGCAGTGATTTTAGCCACTGGCGGATGCGGCAAGGTTTATCAGTACACGTGTAATCCCGATATCGCTACGGGTGATGGTGTGGCGGTGGCATGGCGCGCAGGTGCTGAAATCAGAAACATGGAGATGGTGCAATTCCACCCCACGTGCCTGTATCATCCCAAGGCAAAGCGTTTTCTGATTAGTGAGGCCGTGCGTGGTGAAGGCGCTGAATTGGTGACCCGTGATGGGGAGCCCTTCATGCAGAAGTATGACCCGCGTGGCTCTTTGGCACCGCGTGATATTGTGGCACGCGCGATTGACTCTGAGATGAAGAAGCGTGGCGATGCGTACTGTTGCTTAGACATTCGCCATAAGGGGGAGGCGTACTTGAAGGAACGCTTCCCCGGGATTTACGCCAAATGTCTTGAATTCGGTATTGATATGGCGAAGGATTTGATCCCGATTGTGCCGGCGGCACACTACTGTTGCGGTGGGATTGCGGCGGATGTTACCGGAAAGACGACGCTTCCAGGGCTCTATGCCATTGGTGAATGCGCTTGTACGGGTCTGCACGGCGCGAATCGTTTGGCAAGTAATTCGCTTTTGGAGGCGATGGTGTGCGGTTGCGAATGCGCAAAGGCACTCTGCGAAGCGCCGGTACCGTCGGTGGAGCATATCACGATTCCCGATTGGGTCTATGGGCACGCTGTGCCGACCGATGAGGCGGTGTTGGTGGCGCATAACTGGCAAGAACTCCGCACGTGCATGTGGGACTATGTGGGCATTGTGCGTACGAATAAGCGTCTGCATCGTGCGATGCGTCGTGTGCGGAATTTGCGCGAGGAAATCAATAGTTACTACTTTGACTATCTCGTCACGGCAGATATCCTTGAATTACGCAATATTGCAGATGTCGCTGAGATGATTATCACCTCCGCGATGGAACGCCACGAGAGCCGTGGGCTGCACTATTCGTTGGACTATCCCGAGCGTTTGCGAATTGGCAAGGACACGAAGATTGTCAGAGCGCCTGAAAAAGAATGGTGAGTGAAACGTGATTTTTTGGATTAATAATCCGTTTGATAATCTGCCAGAGGAGGGGCGTCGTCCACAACGCTATAGTTTGTTGTGTCGGGCTCTCGTCAAGGCGGGTCACCAGGTGATTTTGTGGAGCAGTGACTTTGCGCATGCATTGAAGCGACCACGTGGCTTACCCGCGGTGTATGATGCACCAGAGGGTTTTCAAGTGCGTTTGATTCCTACACCGCATTACGAAGATAATGTGGGGATTCGCCGTGCGTGGAGCCATTGGCGTTATGCAAAGAATTGGCGTAGGATGGCGATTGCCGCTGTGAATAGCGGTGAACTTGAGCCGCCGCATTTGGTGCTGACCTCTTGGCCTCCGATTGAAACGGCGGCGATTGCACGTGATTTTCGTAGAAGGTGGCACTGCAAGGTCGTGGTCGACATCATGGATGCATGGCCAGAGAATTTTTATCGCCTCTTCCCGGGCCCTGCGTGGTTGCGTGATCTTTTGGCGCGGATGTGCTTGGCGCCTTTGCATAAGGCGGCAAAAAAAGCCTATCGTAAGGCGGATGCAGTGACAGGTGTGGGTTTGACATACCTTGATTTGGCCATGCGTTATGGATGTAAGGCGCCGCGTCACTTGTGTTATCACGGGATTATGCGGATGAATAACGGTGCGTATCGATACGCATTGGATGAATCGGAAGCCTTGCGCGTAATTTACGTTGGCAACATGGGCCGCAGTTATGACTTGCTGACGGTGGTGCGCGCAGTGCGTGCATTGGCTGCCGCAGGGGAGCATATCCGCTTAGATCTCGCTGGAACAGGGCCGAAGGAACACCTCTTGCGCCGTGAAGCGCGTGGTTGCGAAGCGATTCGCTTCTATGGCTATTTGAGTAATGAGGATATGCAACAACTCCTGAGTGACTCGGATGTGGCGGTGGTGCCGATGTTCCCTGATAGTTTTGTCGCCGTCCCGTATAAACTCGCAGACTATACTGCCGCAGGCCTGCCGATGGTGTGTTGCTTAACCGGTGAAACGCAACGTCTCATTGAACGTTACGGTGCGGGCACGATGTATCGCGCAGGGGATGAGGCGGATTTGCGGAGAGTTTTATTAGGTTATCTTCATCAGCGTAGTCGGATTACGCAAGAGTCGCTCGCATCCGCCCGCATCGCGCGCGAAAAATTTATGATGGATTCTATTTATCCAGAGTTTGTCCATTTTCTTGCCGACCTTTAAGTGGTGGAAGCTTTTAATTTCTAAGGTAGTGATATGAATGTGCAGCAAACGTTTCTCGCAAATCTTCTCCGCCGAACGGGTTTGTTTACCGAGGCTCAATTGGAGATTTTGCTCAAGGCTGATTTAGCAGAGAGCAATGGCATCACTGGCGCAGTCGTGCGATTGGAGATGGCGAAAGAGGCTGAATTCTTAGAGAAGTTTGCGCCATTATTGGGCTTGCGCTACGTGGATTTGAGTAAGACGGTGCCAACAAATGAGGCGCTGCAGCTCTTGCCCGCCCGTGCGGTGTATCAGTACAATGCGTTGCCGATCAGCTTGGAGGAGGGCGTGCTTTCGGTGGCATTGTCTGACCCGATGAATAGTGTGGCGGCAGATGGTATTCGCTTGGTGTGCGGCCATCCGGTGAAGGTTTGCATTGCACCTTCTGAAGAGATTGATAAGGCGATTAAGCGTCATTATGGTGTCGGTGCAGAAGCCTTGGATGCGATGATTGAAGATGGTCGCTATGATGTCTCTGATGATGGCGCAAATATCTCAAAGATCGATGTAAATGAGGGTGGCCAAGAGGCCTCCATTGTGCGTTTTGTGAACTCCATTATCGCTGAAGCGGATAAGCAGGGCGCCACGGATATTCACGTGGAGCCGATGGAAGATGAACTGCGTATTCGTTATCGTATCGATGGTATGTTGCACAAAGTGGATGTGCCACCGAAGTTGAATAAGTTGAAGGCCGCAATCATCTCGCGTTTGAAGGTGATGGCAAACCTCGATATCGCAGAAAAGCGTTTGCCGATGGACGGTCGTATTGGTATCCGCCTAAATGGTGAAGATATTGATATCCGTGTTTCGACGTGCCCGACGGCCTATGGCGAAAGTGTTTCGTTGCGTCTCTTGCAGAAGGCGGGTAACTTTGTTCAATTAAAAGATCTCGGCATGAGTGACCGCGACTTTGCATTGACCAATAAGTTAATCACGCGCCCGAACGGAATTATTTTGGTGACGGGGCCGACGGGTTCGGGTAAGTCAACCTCGCTCTACGCCTTCTTGCATGAAATCAACAAGGTGAACGTCCGTATCATGACGGCGGAAGACCCAATCGAATATGAAATGAAGGGCATTAACCAAGTGCTCGTGCATTCGGAAATTGGGTTGACCTTTGCACGTGCATTGCGCGCCTTTTTGCGTCAGGACCCCGATATTATCATGGTGGGTGAAATCCGTGATGGTGAGACGGCTGAAATCGCAATTAATGCTTCTTTGACCGGTCACTTGGTGTTTTCAACGCTGCACACCAATGATGCCGCGGGCGCCTTTGCGCGTTTGGTCGATATGGGCGCAGAACCCTTCTTGGTGGCATCCGCCGTGGCAGGCGTTTTGGCGCAACGTCTCGCGCGCCGTCTCTGCCCGAAGTGTCGCAAGGAAATTCCGTTGAAGGAAGGTTGGTGGGACCAACCCTATGCGCCGCCCCAGGATTTTGTCTATGCGCCCGTGGGGTGCGATGCCTGTGCACACACTGGGTATAAGGGCCGCGGTGCAATCTTTGAATTGCTCGGCGTTTCGGAAGAGATTGGTTCGCACATTATTGCGCGTCGTTCGTCGGTCGATATCCGTAAGGCCGCAATGGCTGAGGGAATGACGACGCTTCGCCAGGATGGTTGGCGTAAGGTCTTTAATGGATTTACGTCAATTGAAGAGTTGATGCGTGTGACCGAAGACGCAAAGTAATTTAAGCGCCCCCACGTGCCGCAAGTATGCGCATTTGTTGGGGGCGAAGTGTTTGTATCGCAGTCGCAGTTTGACTGACGCATAGCACCATGATTCACCCTTTTCATCTCTTGTTTCTCGCCAGTTTCGCTGTGGTTGCAGCGGGATTATTGGTGTGGGGATGTATTAAAGGTTTTAAGGGTGGGTGGATCGCGTCCATCGTCGTGGGGTGTTGTTTTGTTGGCCTATTGTTTCATCAGGCCTATTGGCAAGTGCGTGGCGGGGGAAATGTCGCGCTAACTCAATTCAAACGCACGCATGATGTGCGGCCTCCTGTGCGTGAGGACCAACGTCGCGTGCGCGGTCGCTTGCTTGATCGGAAGGGGGTCTTACTCTCGGGCCCGCGCCAACACGATAAGTGGGGACATGAAGCGCCATTGGGGCCTGCCGCTTTTCATTTGGTGGGGTATGATATTAAAGGGCGCGGTACGACAGGTTTGGAGCGTGTCTTTGCCCCGCGTTTATGGGGCGTCGCTCCACCAGAAACACTCTCAGATTTCTTGCAGACGCCCAAACCAGAGGATGTGACCCTCTCCATTGATGCGCGATTGCAACGATTAGCCTATGATTTAATGGATGGGCGGCGTGGCGCAGTTGTGATTTCGGATCCGCGCACAGGTGAAATCTTAGCGTTGGTCTCCTCTCCCGCACCGAATGAAGCGAATTTTATTGCCGCAGAGCGAGACCGTAAAAATACGCCGCTTTTTAATCGTGCCACCCAAGGACTCTATCCGCCAGGTTCGGTCTTTAAACTCTTCTCGGCCGCTGTGGCGCTTGAAAAAGGGAAGGGGGGGCGTTACGTCTGCCCTCCCAAAGGTTGGGCGCCTGGAGCACATACGAAGCCGATCCGTGATACTCATCCGCAAAAGGCAAATGTTGCCGTAGCGATTGATAAGGCATTTGCAGAAAGCTCAAATATTTGGTTTGCCAAAGCACTTTCTGCATGTGGTTGGAAGGCGGTAGAGGATGCCGCTGCACGCTGTGGATTGCGAGAGGGGATCACCCTCGCCGCTTGCGGAAGTTCTTCTATGGGAAGTAAGGCAGGGGTTGTTCCAGAATTACACTATGCGCCGAATCGTATCGCGTATCTGGGCTTTGGGCAGGGGGATTTACGGTTGACGCCGCTCCATGTTGCCGCACTCACTGCGACAATTGCGAATGATGGCGTGTATATGCCCTTGCATGTGGAACGAAAGATGACCGTAAAAGGTGATCGCATTTGGTCACGTCCTGTAGCGACACGCGTAAAAGAATTGATGCGCGGATCCGTAACCTCTGGAACCTCTCGGCAAATTGCTATCGCGGGTTTAGAGATCTGTGGAAAAACAGGTACTGCAGAAAATAGTGGTCCAGACCATGCGTGGTTTACCTGCTTTGCGCCCGCGAAAAAACCGCAAATCGCCATTACCGTATTGATTGAAAACGGAGGCTTTGGTGCCTCCGCCGCACTTCCCGTGGCGCGTGAACTCCTCAAATCATGGTCTGCGCGTAAAGCAGAGTTCCCTTAAGGCACCACACTCACGCATTAGTGCACATGAATGGCCTCTAGGGCTGCTTCTATTCGTAGACTCTCTATCCCCACACTCGTGCATTAGTACGCATGAATGGACGGATGCGGTCAATACCATCTCTTGCATCCTTCCACCACTCCTGCGCATTAGTACGCATGAATGGTTATGTTCGCGCTGCGCTTATACGTATCTTTTACGAATTAGGGGGCGGACAGATCAAGGGTTCTGCGGATGCGAGTCTATCAATTAAGTGCACATGATTGCTTGTCGCAACTATGCCCCATCCGTGTGCCTCATCATTCAGTTCTTTCATTCGTTATGCTTGATGTTCTCCTCTTTACTGCGATTTCGTTGCTTGCGAAGGCCTTTTAAGATCTTGTGACCATCTCAAAAGACGATGATTAAAGGCTTTTAGAGTTTTTATGATGGCGTTGAGAGACGTAAAAGGAGTACACCTTACGTATGCGTATTGTTTGGTCTCTCTCACGTTTTTGAGCAGAGGAGGAGAGGCCTACGCAGAATTTAAAAACTTCCAAAAGCCGATTATTTCAAGGTTTTGTGGAAATTGCAGGTGTAAAAAGGTAGGGGAAGGTCGGGGTGATGGAGGTGAAAAGCGGGGGTGTTTGGGGAGAAATTTTGTCTTTCGCGAGGTCTAAAAGTGCATTTTATGGTGGGTGAAATTCGCTAAAAGGCTGTTATTTCAATGTTTTGTGGCGGTTGGGGTTGGTTTTGTCTCTTGGGAGGGGGTGATGAAAAAGTGTTGATTTTTGTACGCAGTTTTTGCTTTGTTGGTGAGAAATTGGGCGAAAGGGCGATTTTACTTGTATTGAAAAATGAATGAGTTATGAAAAATTTAAAATTTTTGAAAAAAAGTACTTGCCAAAGCGGTGGGGTTTGTGCGATTATATGCCCCGTTTTCGCGCCACGGTGTTCATCACCACACGGCAAACAAAACGAAAACAACTTGATCTTTGAAAACTAAATTCGCTCAAATGTGTCCCGGACAGGATTGACCTGGAAGGGATGCGACAGTAGAAAAGCTTG
>JAFYWN010000020.1 GCA_017558005.1 Kiritimatiellia bacterium
AATCTGAAGCCTATGAGCGCGGGTCGTATGTCTCTGATGCCGCAGAACAAAAGCCGGTCGCCGTCATCAAAGGCCGTACCGAAGCCTCGCAAAAGCAACAGGATGAACAAGAACGCCTGCGAAAACAGTGGAAAAATCGTCATAATCGACGCTAATCCCACGACAATCACACACACCAACATGCCTCAAAAACCGTCTCCGCAAGGGGACGGTTTTTTAATGGTATGAGAGGAAGGATGGGGTGGAGGATGGGGGAGAAAAGGTAGAAGGGTGGGGGCGCCGCCCCCACACCCCCAGGCAGGGGCTACGCACCCCTGCACCCGCGGCAGGACTGAGTCCTGCACGCTACGCATCCTGCGGATGCTTTTACTGGTGCTCACGGGGAGGATGGGGGAGCGTGAGAGGAGAAGGGTGGGGGCTCGCGCCCCCATGCCCCAGGCAGGGGATACGCACCCCTGCACCCGCGGCAGTGAAATTAATCAGGTGGGGTGAGAATGGGGGAAGAGGGCGGAAAAGGCTGGAATAGCAGGGTTTTGTGGGGATTTTTGGGGTGAGAATAAGTTTGAGAAAGTTTAGGGCGAAAAACGGGGATTAATCAAAAGTTTGAGAAAGTTATGGGATTTTTTGCGGGCGGCTTGCAGGGTGGTTGCAGGCCGCTTGTTTTGTATTTGCAAGACCTGCGAGAATTGCCGTAGTTAATCTTTAATAGGTGACGTGTGTGCGCGATAATGGGGGGCAGTTTCCGTGGACAGGAGGTTTGTGCCGGCGCCTTCTTTACTCCGAAAGTTCGGCCTCATTTTAGCGGGGCATTTGATGTGGATTATTTTAGATTCTGAGGCGCTTTTGAGTCGCTTGAGTGGACCTGAGCATCAGGCATTGGATCGCGTGGCGATGGATTGGCAGCAGGATGATGTTTTGGGTCAGATTGCGCATGAGGTGGCGGAGGAATGGCGCGGTGCGTTGCGTCGTGCGACGGTGGTTGATACGCGCCCCGATGCGGTGCCATCGGAGGTGTTGATTCACATTTTGGCCGATTTTCGTTACCGTGCGTTTACGCGTCTTCCTGGCGTGGGCAATTTGCTTGATGAGCGCCGTGTTGAGGAGTGGAAACGGGCGATTTCCATCCGCGACAATTTGCATAAGATGAGTTACGAACGCCCCGAGGCGGCGCATTGTCCTGTGGATGAAAAGGTGAGTTTACCTACGCCCCACATGATTCGCGTGAACCGTGGCATTTTGGACTGATTATGTCGGAATTGATTAACACTATTTTGCTGCCGTATCAACGCCGTTGGGTGCGTGATGAGAGCCGCTTTAAGATTGGCTTATGGAGTCGTCAGACGGGCAAGTCCTTTGCGACGGCGGCCGAGGCGGTCTTTGATTGTCAGCTCAAACCGAAGTCGCTTTGGGTGGTACTTTCTGCGGGCGAACGTCAAGCGATTGAATGGATGCGTAAAGCCAAGCAATGGGCTGAGGCGGTGAATTTGGCCTTGGAGGGTTATGAGGAGATTCGGCATAAAGAAGAGGTGATGACGCGAGCGGAGATTCATTTTGGGAATGGTTCGCGCATTGTGGCCATTCCGGCGAATCCCGACACGGCGCGCGGTTATTCTGCGAATTTGGTGCTCGACGAATTTGCCATTCACGAAAGGCCGTGGGATATCTGGGCCGCGATTTACCCGTCCATCACCAACCCTCTTTCGGGCGAGAAGAAGCTGCGCATCGTTTCCACGCCTAAGGGCATGGGCAATAAGTTTGCCGATTTGTGGCATAAGAACGACGCCTACTCCAAGCACAAAGTCACCATTGAAGATGCCGTGACGATGGGCTTACCAGTGAATCTTGCCGAACTGCGTGCAGGTGTGGATGACCCCGACATTTGGGCGCAGGAATATCTCTGTGAATTCATCGACACCACCAGCGTGCTCTTGCCCTATGAGCTCATCGCCAAGTGTGAGGCCGAGCCAAGGAGCTTAATGCCCACACCGGGCGCAGAACGTTTTATTGGCATGGATATCGGCCGTAGCAAGGACCTTTCGGTGCTGATGGTGGGCGAACGCACGGGCGATCAGGTGCGTATCATTCGTCAGGAAATCTTTAAGCGCATGCCCTTCCATGAACAGCTCAAACACCTCTGCGATATGGGCCGCGAGGCGCAGGTTCAGCGCATTGCCATTGACGCAACAGGCATCGGCGCGATGTTGGCCGAAGAGGCGCGTCGCGCTTTGGGTGGCAAGGTGATGCCGGTGACCTTTACCCACCAAAAGAAGAACGATCTTTACAGTGCCATGCGCAGACGTTTTGAGGAGCGCACGGTGTTGATTCCTTCGGATCGAGAGTTGCGCGAAGACCTCCACGGTGTGCAGCGTCAGGTCTCAACGAGTGGCACGATTTCCTACCGTGCTGCGCGCAATGAAGATGGTCACAGCGACCGTGCTTCAGCCTTAGCCCTTTTGATTCATGCGGCCGAACGCAAGGGCGGTTTTTTCATGCCCCTTACCCTTAAGAGGAGAGCGAGATGAGTAAATTTAAAGCCTATGTTGGCAAGCGTAAACAGAGCGCCTTGAGCAAGACTGAACGAGCTTGGTTTGAGGGCTTCAATCCTTTGCGTGGATTGACGCATCAGCAGGCGTTAAATGTGTTTGACATGGCGCGTCGCGGGTGCGATGTGCGGTTGCAATGGATTTATCAGAATATCGAGGAGGCGGATCCGACGTTGATGGTGTGCGCGGAACGTCGTGGCTCGGCTTTGGTGGATTTAGATTGGACGATTCGGAAGCGTCCGGCTGGGCGTGTGATAGGCTATGATGAGGGCTTGGCGGCTGAGCAGGCGAAGCTTTTGGAGCAGGCTTATGGTCAGGCGGAGGACGTGAATTTATTCCCTGCGATTGAGCATCTTTCGAGTGGTTTTTTTAGGGGGCACGCGCATTTGCAGCCGCATTACACGGCTGATGGTTTGGGATTGAAGGGCTTTGATTGCCTGAATGCGTGGAATCTTTCTCGTGATGTCACGAGTGGCCGATGGTATTGGAATCCTGAGGCGAAGGAGGTCATGGATGTGGCGCGTGAGTGCGAGGTGATTCCACCGGGCGAGGTGGTGCACTTGGTGCGTCCGCGTCATATTGACTATCCTGCGATGATGATTTATCTGCGTTCGGCTCTGGGTGAGAAGCTTTGGGGGCAATTATTGGAGCGTTATGGCATTCCGCCGGTGATTGTGGTGATGCCTGACACGGTGGATCCTAATCAGGTGGAGCAGTTTGCCCAATCGGCGCAGGGCATTTACGAAGGGAGCGTTGGCGCGCTACCGTATGGTTCGAGTGTGCACTATGCCTCTGAGGCGCGTGGTGTTAATCCCTTTAAGGAGTTTTTGCAGCACCAGCAGGAGCTCATCGTGCTCATGGCGACTGGTGGCATGCTCACGAGCTTAACGGGCGCTACGGGCATCGGTCAGGGTGCCTCGGATGCCCACGAAAAGACGTGGCGCACCATCGTGCGCCGTGACGCAGGGCTTATCGCCACTGTGCTGAATCGCACGGTGACAGATGCGCTTTTAGATCGTGCTTTCCCTGGCAAGCCCCACTTGGCGCGCTTTGATTTTGAGACGCGCGCAGCCCCCACGCCTGCGGAGATTTTCGACTGCGCCGGCAAGGCTGTGGTGGCAGGTTATAAGGTTGAAAAGGCTGAGCTGGAAGAGCGCACCGGCTACCGTTTGATTGAGGCGCAGAGCGAGGGCACTTTTATGGAGGGGGCTACCGCCGCCCCCTCCACCCCTGCGGCAGGGCTGAGCCCTGCACGGCAGTTTTTGAATAGGGAAAAAGTGGGCAATGATAAGGCCCTTAAAGCCCTTGCACGGAGCCTGCAGCTTGACTTTGGACCGATTGCAGAGGCCTTGCAGACCTTCTTCGATGCGCCCTCACAGGCTGAAGCGCAACGCCTCATCGAACGCCTTCCCGAACTCCTTCCCGACGATCCGCAGAGTGCCGTGATTTTGGAGCAAGCCATCGCCGAAGCCTATGGCGATGCCGTTCAGGAAGATGATGAAGATGTGGTGGTAAATAAGGCTGAAAAAGCCACACCAGAAGGTAATGAATGCCGTGCAAAGAATCCAAGCGAGTGTCGCATCCATGGTAATCCTCAGCCTAAGACTACTCAACCAACAACGCAACAGCCCACGTCTAAGGCTGCCCTTCCTGATAAGCCTACGAAAGACATGAAGAAAGCTGAGTATCAAAAAGTCAATCGCACCCGTGGTGAAGCGGCTTTAAAGCAGATCTTGGATGACCATCAGGATATTGAAGGTGCCATGGTCTCGCGCAAACTCGGCCCAATTGACTTTGTATGGGGGCGTGAAGGTTCTGAAGCGATGAACTATGAAGACGGCTACGGATTCGCTAAAATCATCAAGAAGCACGGCGCAGAAAGTGCTCAAAGAGTCCCTGAAATCCTCGCGTATGGCAAGTATTACGTCGATGAACAAGAGACTGGCGCGTATGCGGTCATCTATGGTTCATATATGGTTTCTCTTAAAAAGCAGAAGGATAATTTTTATGTCGTGACTGCGTATGAAGCCATAAAAAAGACCGCGTCTTACAAGGCAAGAGGCGGTCAAATAGAGAACGTGAGGTGAAGATGCGACTTTCTAATGGACGACTTTTCGGGCAGTCTTGCGACCTTTTCGCACTTGCAGGCGAACCTGCACCTGTTACTTCCGACATCCCTACACCATTAAGCCCTCAGACATAGTCTTAATGGGGTGCTCACGCAATACGCGTCTATTACATCACAAAAGCGGTGAGATTGTCAAGCCCTAAGCGTTCGCCACTATGACTTTAACCGAATACTTACTCTTGGAGGCCCTAAATGCCACTCAAACAAAGGCTCAAGCCTGCCGTCAGTACCAATACCAGGAGCAAATCCCATGAGTGACCTCACCAAACAATGCTTGCGCGATATGGCTTCTGCCCTCGCAGGCATCCTCTTTTATCGCCTCATTAATTGGATTTTAGGATTCTAAGAAATGAGCTAATTTGTCAAGAAAGGAAATGAAGATGAGTACAATCGAAGCTTGTTTAGCAACTGCAATCCTTACCCTACTGTTTATTCATGGGTGCGACCGTGCACGCATGACATCACGACTTGAAGGCTTGGAAAATCAAGTTAATCAGTTGTGTAATCACTGCGGTTATGATGCACCAAAGGATTGTCCTTAATCGTCCCCACCGTTTCTTTTCTAACCGGTCTAATTCCATCCGTCCTGCAGCCGTGAGCCACCACTCACGGCTGTAAACGTTTACATCGATGAGTTTGGCAAATTCTAACTGTGGATAGACCGCCTCCTCTTCTGGTGTGAATGGAGGAATGGGGCCACCGTTAGCGGCTTTTTTAAGTAATCTATATTCAATCATCTCTTTCTTCATTTTGTTTCATCCTTATAGGGGACTTCGGCGAGGAGGGAAGAAAGGGCTTTGTCGGTGGGGGTGTAGCCGGGGGCGTTTTGGGGGAAGGTGGCTGTGGTGAGGGTGAGATTGGCGATTTTGGAGAGGTCGTAGAGTTTCCAGGTATTGGAGGGGGCGCCATTTTTCGTGATTTCGTAGGCGCGTAGGAGGATATTTTGGGTAGTTTTGGCGATGCCGAGGCGGTGGGGTTGGACGATGCGCGGCGTGCCGTGGTAGGTAAAGGCGATGACGGTGCGCGTGGTGATGGCGCGTGTGATGAGGGCTGTGGGCGTGGAGAGGGACGTGGCGTCTGTCGGCGTAGACGCCGGCGGGACAGAAGCAGTGGCAGGGGTGAAGAGACTAACCCCTAAAAAACAAATTGAGAAAAGAAATCTCTTCATCACAATTCGCTCAATAACGCCTGTAATCCACTCTTTACTGCGCGCAATTTATCCTCGGCAATTTCTGCTCTTGGATTTAATCCAACACCTTCAGGTTTATTCCTTCCGGAATATAAATAGTCCATAGTAACACCTAAGACTTGAGCCATTCTAAAGAGTTCTGCAGACTTTGGCTCTTGACCATTTAAGTACTTCGAAATCGTCCCTTGCGCTACTCCTGCAAGGGTTGAAAGGGTTTTCTGATTAATCTTCCTTTCTGCCATAAGAGCAGACAGACGATCTGAAAAAGTTTCCATAACGAATAATTTTCTCTTGCTTTTAGTATTCCAAATGGAATATAATGTGTGCCAGTTAAGTTTACGAGTAAGGTTTACTTTACCACAAGGAGTACTAAATGGCAAATCCCAATCAGTTGGTTTATGACCGTGCGTGCCTCGCTGGCGTGCGTCAGATCGCCGAGGAACTCGGTGTCAGTCGCATGTGGGTGTGGCAGGTGCGTACGGGTCGCGGTAAGAGCGCACGTATCGCCGCCGCCCTTAAGGCGCGGGGAATCCCCGTGGTGAATGCGGCGGTAAAGCGCGATTTACAAACGACGGGGTGCTGCGCCCCCGAACCCCTGCGTGGCGAAAGGAGTTTACGATGAAGAAGACGACGATGCTTGATGGTTTGAAGTTTTGGGCGATGGTGTTGGGCTTGGTGCTCTTGTCGCCGGTATTGGTGCCGCTCTATCTCTTTATGGCGGCGCAGATTGGTGATGATGGAGATTGCCAGGAGCCGGAGTTTAAGGCGCTGAGTGAGCGTGAGAAGCAGCGTGCGTAAAACCCGGCGCAGTAGCACGGGGGCCCACGATAAGACAGAGGAGTGAGAGATGAAAGCTGTGCAAGATGACTTGTTCGCCGAGAGGGGGACCTTTGAGGCCCTTATGCAGCGCCGTTTACCGGCGGCTGACCTGCTCGTGATTTCGGATGTGGCCTCGGCACTCAATATCACGCGCTCAAAGGTGCTTGAGTTGATTGAGGAGGGCATGATTCAGGCCGTGAATCTGAATATGGGCACGCCCTTGAGACCTTTTTATAAGGTAATGCGTGAGAGTGTGCTGGCGTATGCTCGGCGCTTGGATAAGGGATGGTAAGCGCTTGCGCGCTGAGGCAAACGACGGGGACGCTGCCGCTCCCCGAACCCCTAAGCGGCGGAGGCGCCTGTCGGCGCAGATGAGACAGTAAAAGAGGAGTGAGAGATGGCAAGGAGTCAGCAATTGGATATGTTTTCGCCTCCACCGGTGTGGTTGGAGACGGTGATGCGTCGTCTGCCTGCGCATGATTTTTTGTCGGTGGTGGATGTGGCGCTGGCCTTTTCGGTATCGACAACGAAGGTGATCGAGTGGATTGAGCAGGGTCGCATTGAGGCGGTGAATCTGAATGCGGGCACGGCGAAGAAGGCTTTTTTTAAGATCCCGCGCGCTTCTGTGGTGGCACTGGCTGAGCACATTGTGGCAGGGATTTAGTGTTTAATCAGCCCCAGCGGGTGGCGAGGCGGAAGTCCTGATAACCCGTGAGCAGAGACCCGTGGGACTGGGTGACGATCCGGTCGAGGCGGCCCAAGCGGCTGCGCCGCAGTGGCTAGTGGTTAGTGGCTAGTGGCTAGTGGCGGGTGCCGAAGGGGGAGCGAACAGGCGACGTATTCGCTATAAGTGGCCTCTCTGCGCGGCCAAGTAACATGAGGACACGGTGGCTTCAGCCGTGTGGCACAGATGGAGCAAATGGGTCAGCACGCGTCAGGCCAGTCGGGGTAACCCGTCGCACGCGTGGCCAACCAGGAGGGTGCGCCCTCCGCCCGTACAGCGCGATTTTTTCCAAACGACGGGGTGCTGCGCCCCCGAACCCCTGCGCAGCAAGAAAGGACGGAAGCGATGGAGATGGTGATGGTGGGCGGGATGCCCGATGCACGTGATGTGGCGCTCTTTCGTGCGCAGTATCAGAAGGCGGTCAATGGCTTGTATGAGGCCTATCTTTTCGGTGTGATGCTGCAGAAGGTAAAGGCGGCCTTAGAGGCTCAGGGTGAGGGACTTGCGCAGGGGGAAAATGGAGATGAGATGGGGGCTTCGCCCGAGGCTTCACCGGGCAGTCTCACGCGTGAGAACGCCCGGTTGACACAGCCCCATGGAGGGTCACTTGCTGCTGGTGGTTGGAATGCTGGGATGGGCTTAAAGGGGTGGCTGGCGAAGGCGGCGCCGGAGGTGAATTATAAGACGGCGATGCGCTTTTTGGCGGTGGCGGAGAAGGTGGATGAGGTTTTGCCTGCGGGGTCAGATGAGGGGCTGGTGCGGGATTATTTGGCGGGGAAGAGTGCGCGGTCGCTTCTGGGCGGTAAGCGTGAGGGCGCGGGGCGTAAGCGTAAGGATTATGCTGCGGCTTTAGGGGCTGCGCCTGAGGTGGCGTGGAAGGAGATTGAGGAGCCGCTGGCGGCTTTAAATGAGCTGATTGTGGTGCAGGCTCGCCATGCGGTATTGACGGCGGCGGATCGTCAGACGCTGCTGGGGGCGCTGCAGATGCTTTTAGAGACGGTAGAGGGTGACAAGTGACGCGGGGGCGCGTCACATGCCAGACCAGGGAAGGCTGAGGTACGGGCTACGCCCGCTTGATGGAGAGAGTTAAGATGGACGCACTGATTCCTGCAGAGGATTTACGTTTGCTGGTGAGTCACCTTCCTGCGCGGAAGGTGGCTGAGCTGCGGGCATGGGCGGAGGTGTGTGAGCGCTTTTTAGCGGTTGACTCAGAGGCGCGTGCATTGGTGGCGAAGCGGCAGGTGATGCAGTCGCTTGGCGTGGCGCGCTGAAGGGTAAGCGCATGGTGGCCCTCAAGACTTCGCCCATTTGGGCGGCTTTAGGTCAGGGCGCAGGCGGCTTTAAGGATACGCTTGGAAATCCCTATCCACCCTTTGCCTTTGGATCCAGTTATGAATGGAGCGAACTCTCCATCCTCGAAGCGCAGGATTTGGGGCTTTTGCCGAAGTCTGACAGTGCCCTGAATGCGGCTTATCGCAAACCGAAAAGTCTGCCGAAGCGATGCCCAAAGGATGGCGGCTTTGAAACGAAAGAGGGCGAATGTAACCATCCGAGCCACGATGGGACGCAAGGTAAAAAGGATGAACAGAAGCCTGCACGCGATGATGGGAGTGAACAGTTGCGCGAACCCACGCAGGCTGAACGGGAACGCTCTCAGCGCATCACTGCAGACTGGATTGACTCCTTTAAGCCAAAGATGTCTCTGGAAGAGCTGGGGTGCTCAAAGCGTGAAGGAAAGGCATTTCTCGCTGGGAATCCAGAGGTGCAAACACGCTATGGAAAGGTTTGGTTCCCCAATTCAAAACTTGGTAAATTTGGCGATGGTAAAGGGCGTGCTCCATATAAGAAAAAACGCCAAGAACGTGTCTACGCGCTGTTAGATCCGAATTATACGCCTGATTTTTCAGGGAAGCCCGTTCCTCAGCGGTTCACTGAAGCAAAAGTGGCAGTCTACACGCTTTTGCATGCCACATCCTATACCGACAATTACAATGGTGGGCAAAAACTCTTTTATCGAGAATTTGGAGATTTTGCCGCCGCAGTGATTTGTAGCAAGAGCGGTATGGTGAATACCTATTTTGTGGACGACAAGCGAAAGGTCCCACGTCCATAAAATAAAAGTGCCCGACGGGCGCGGTGCCGATCGGGCGGGTGCGACTTAGCGCTTTATTGATGCAAACCCTGCATTCGCATCCACGCATAATACGTTATGGCCACAGGAGCAACGTACTACCGACGCCATTACTATCTCACACTTTACGCAGAAAGGCAAGGAAAAAATGAAAATGTTAGCGGTTCGCTGTTTGCTGTTCGCTGTTAGCTGTTGGCTAATGGCTACGCCGTTAGGCGCGGAGCTCGCCTTTAAGTGGACGGTGGAGGTGAGTCAACCGCTTCCGTATGCCGCCGAGGCGCTTCAGGGCGAGAGCTTTAATTTGGAGGCGAAGGTGGTGCAGTATCGCGTGCCGATGTTGGAGGCGGCTGAGGCGACCTTTTACTATCAGACGTCTGAGATGGAGGCATCGCAGTGGTACACCGTGCCTGCGGCGTGGGATGCCACCACCGCCACGGCCTCGGTGGCCTTCACGCCTGCGATGGATGTGGGGAGCACCAAGTACCGCTTCTTCTTTGGGATTGAGACCGCGCAGGGTAAGAATTACCGCGTCTTTGGTACGCTACGCCTCAAGGCTTCACCCGGCTTTTCACCTGCCACGCTCACGCCCACCGATGTGCGCGCCGAGATCATCCAAGAGATTTTGGAGGCGGTCTTTGAGGAAGCCGATGACCACTATGCCACAAAAGCGGAGCATGCTGCACTCGTTGTGCAGGTGCAGGGCAAGGCCCCTGCAAGCCACACGCATAGCGATTTGGTGAAGCAACGCGATGTGCAGCAGGTGCTCAATGAGAGCGAGTTCCCCGTCTCGGCAAAGGCGGTCTATCAGAATGTGGGCAATGTGGTGCGCAATCCTGATATTGTCGATGTGGTGCGGTATGTGGACGCAGGAAGCCTTCAGGAGATTGGTAACCAGCATGGCAAGACCATCTTTGCCGCAGATAGTGATGGTCAGGGTGGCATCATTGTGGGCGGTTCGCGCACCTCGCAGCCCTGTTGGACGCAGTGGACGGCCAAGCTGAACTGGGATAAGATTCGCGCCTACAATGATCCTGGGCTTTACGAAGACTACTCCTTTAAGCCCGGCGAATCCAACCAAATCGCTCGCATAAAGGATTTGCCTGCCGCCATCACCGTGGACTCCGCGATTTCTTCAACATCTATAAACCCCATTCAGAATAAGGCGGTCTATGCTGCGCTTGCGAGTAGGCCGGTGCCGACGGTCTCGGTAGATGCGGTAATAGGTCTATCCGTTTCTGGGACGAATGGAGGGGCGAGTATTATCTATCTCGCAGATGGAGGGGTCACATTCTCGACCTCTGGCAAAGGGGATACGCGCTCGGCCACCTTGGTGGGGCAAGCAACCTTAACGGCCGCACTTG
Source organism: Kiritimatiellia bacterium (assembly GCA_017558005.1). Taxonomy (GTDB): domain Bacteria; phylum Verrucomicrobiota; class Kiritimatiellia; order RFP12; family DVOR01; genus Spyradenecus. The sequence goes on from JAFYWN010000020.1 coordinate 10,896, forward strand.
AATCAAAGGCGAGCGTGCAGCATCAGCACCGCCTCTCAGATCTAACGCTTCCTCTTGCCAGTGGTACCTATCATTGGGTGTGGGATGAGGCTGAGGGCACCTTTGCCTTACTGCTTGAGTAGTGTAGTCATCTTTCAACGGTGGCGGTCTTCGCGTCCGAGTGGACGAGAGAAGAACGCAAGGATTGAACCAACTCAACTCGGAAAATTCAACCCTTCCTTGCACCTCCACCGCCAATATGCGCCCGAGCCCGCAAGGGCTGGGAAACTAGCAACTAGCCAATATGCGCCCGAGCCCGTAAGGGCTGGGAAACTAGCAACTGCGGCGCAGCCGCCCAACCGGCCACCTTCGGGTGGTCTTTTTATTTGTGGTGTCCACACCGTCTATGGTTACCTTTTAAAAGAGGCGCACCTGCGCGATAATGGGCGGCAGTTTCGGTATTCATCCAAAAACAGAAAGGAAAAATGATGAGACGTATTAGTGTTAGCTGTTTACTGTTCGCTGTTAGCTGTCAGCTCTTCGCGCAGGAGGCTCCCCCTTCGCCCTTCCGTTACATGCTCATGACCGATGGCGTGGAGGTCTACCCAAAGGCCACCCTCGCTTCGGAGACGCAGGTGAGTAATGCCACCAATAAGGTGGAGGTGCTCAAAGCGCAGGTCGCCGAGCAACAGTCTCAAGTAGCCACGCTCCTCTCGCGTGTGGAGTCGGTGGAGGACTCTGTGGCCGATGTGAGCAAGGATGGCGTGTGGGTGCTCGAGGGGTACATCAACTCCATCGGTGTCCTCTCTGGTATGCCCGAATATGACGGCACAATCTCTATCGTGCATATGACCGTCACACAGAATGCAGATGCTACGCGCCACTTGACGCTCTATGCCGCCTTTGACCCAGCCCCCGTGAATGCGCAACAGGTCGCCATGGTGGGCAATGCCTCGCTTAAAGATGAATTTGGCGAAGTCACCTACACATGCTCTTTCCCAACGACGGTGCCCAATCCCAAGAATGCCGCCGACACGCGCTCCATCTATACCTTTGAGGCAGACTATGAGAGCGCAGCAGGGTTTGCCAAGATTGTCAGCACGGAGGGTGCAGGCGTGGGGGTGGGCGACTATCTCCCCGTCACAGGTGGTCTCTCCATGAATGGTATTCAAGGCGCTACCGCCACCATCACCGCAGATGATGGTACCGTCCTCAAATTCCTGGGCGGCGTCCTCGTAGAGGATGAACCCATCGCATTGGAGGAGTAAGATGAAGAAGCTGCACCTCTTTTTAGCCCTTATCGCCCTCTGCACGTGGCTTGGCGCATCGACCAAAAACACCAACCCTGAAGACCCCAACACGCCCACCGCTGGCGTAAAGCGCATGCTCGTGGTGGATGGTGCGAAGACGACCGTCTACCCGCAGACGCTCGGCCTCAAACTCATGGGCGCACAGATTCTAAAAGCCCTCAAAGACCTCGAAGCGCAGGCTGAGCGTCTAAACACGATGGGCGAATCGCTCACGGATTCCGAAAGCCGCCTTGATGCGGTGGAAGGAGCCATGGAATGATGAAGCGAATGGTCTGCAGTTGGCTGTTAGCGACTGGCTTCCAACTCTTCGCGCTTGAGGCACCCACGTTGATCTCGTGGCAGTTGGACCCCTATGCCCAGCGCACCGAGAATGTGATTGGCGCGCTTGAGCGCGTCACGCCTACCGCAGATGGTGGGTGCATCGTGGATGTCTCCTTCTCTTTGGAACCCTCCGAGGCGCCCACCATGCAGTTCCTCTTGAGCAGTTCGAAGGGGCGCACCGTCGTCCATCTCGCCGATGAAACCGTCTGCTCTTTTCCCGAGCAGAGCATGTCCATTGAAGGTCGTTACGTCTATGCTTACACGCTCCCACCACTGAAGACACCAGAGGGTACGCTCATCGCGCCCAACCGTATGACCTACGTCAAGCGCGCACGCTTTGGTGGGTATGCGGGTGCACGCTTGGAGTGTGGAGGTTATGCCATTATCGTGGGCGATGAGCTCTACCTCGGCCGCTCGGGTACCTTTGTGATTGGCGGTCAGGAGATGACCTTCGATGGCGGCATCTGCGTCGTGCCATCCACGCTCCAAGAGGAAGCCGCCACCTTTTCGCTGCGCCGCCCCACCATTCCTGAGAATACCGAACGCCTCATCCGTGGCAAGCGGCTCAGCTTCCCTGTCAAACTCAAGGAGGTGCGGGAATGAAACAGACCGCCCTCCAATTCCTCCCCGGCGCGGTGGTGGTCGTCTGCCTCTGCTGGGTGGTGGACTGCACGTCTTATGCGCTTGATTTTGAGACGTGGACGCTCGCCCCCAAGACCTCCGCTGCGCTCTGCGCGGTCTTACGCGGATTCGCCCTGCCAGATGAGGTGCTGCGCTGCACGGTGACGGCCGCTTGTAGCGGTCTGCGCACCATCATCGCCTGTGGTGCCTTAGCCGTGCTCCTGCGCAAGTGGCACCTGATTCCGCTCGCTCTGGCGGGGGGCTTCCTCCTCAATCTCGCCCGCGTGGTGATTGTGGAGCTCCTCTGCCGCGTGGATGTTCCCTTTGGCATGATGGTGCATGATTTGGCGCTCTTCTTGGTGGTGCTGCCAATCGGTCTCTTCGCCGTCACACTTTACCGCCAGCTCTCGCATGCTGGGCGCTGCCTTGTGCAAGCCTACACCCTGATGCTTTCGGGTGCTCTACTGTCGCTTTAGGAGTTTTTTATGATTCCACAACCGATGCGCTTTGTGCATGGGCAAGGCCTACGCCCAGAGACCTTTAATCAACTCCTTGACACCCTGCGACGGATGACCCCGATCGCAGGGCCTGGCATTCTCTTACACCACTCGCCCAATGGCACGACCTTCTCGGTGAAGCACACCTCGGCACCGCAGGCGCCCGCCTTTAATCATCCCTTTAAGGTGACACTCGCCCAAAAGGCTGATGGCACCTCATCTGCAAAGGTGCTGCAGGGGCGTTTCTTCACCCTTGCAGCGGGCATAGCCACGCCGGTTCACTTCGCGCTTGAGGGGTTAGAGGCCACCGATGGCGGATGGTCCGCTGGGACCTGCGCCTATGGGGACGCGCTCTATATCAAGAAGACCGACGATACTTACACGCTCGAATGGGGCACCGACACCACCAATGCGCTCTACATTATCGCCTCCATCGAAGGGGACCGATATGCCACGCCTCCACGGCTTGAAGTAAAGCAGCACCTCCTCTCTGACCTCTACTTCTTAGAAACGGCAGGGGGTGAAATGCCCGATCAAAACGTCTTCACGCCCACTGCCACCCTCACGCTCTCGGAGCCTGTGGAAGGTGACCGATACACCGAAGCCAAGCCGCCAAAGTTGACCCTCACCATTCCCTATTTGAACCTCAAAACAGGGGAAGTGGCGAAGCAGGTCTTAGAGGTGAACTTGCTCGCCGTGGCCAAGGGGATGGATGGAAGTGATGGGGAGAATGGTGATGATGCCGAACTGTCCGAAGCCAAGACACTGGATGTGGTGACCAGCGTCTCTTACAACGCATCCACCCACAAGCTCACTTACACAAAGCGCACCGTCACGGGTTACTTCACCTCTCTTGGCGCCGAAACAACCGAAGAGGTCTTCACCGCCACCCCGCACTCCGGAGAGCATAGTTAATGGCTAATTTTACGATTGCGGAAGCCTACGGCGCGACTTATTTGCTGTGGCAAGAAACATCGGTCAACTTTCCCAAATACACCGGCGAAACGATTGAGACTGGTCAACGAGTTGATACCGTTAGCAATGGGCAGACGGTTGACACTTATGGTAATACGGTCTTTGTGTTAGTCTCGATCCCCGGCGATGCAAGACTTAGCACGTTTACGAAACTTGGCCTTATAGTTACAAACGGCACACCTGACTACACAAAGCCTGTGGCCTATTATCCTACTCAGAAGAAATGGGTGGACGTGGCCGCGCTAAAACAGTTCTACAATGTCTCATCCGCAGATTATGGTTATAATCAGAATAGCGGTTGGCATCACTTCACCCTCTATGAATCGGGCTATAAGGTAGCTTATGTTCAATACAATTTCAAGGCTGCCGTCACCGTTAAGATTGTGGCGCCTTCGCAGTCGGCAATTCAGTATGTCTGCGGAAATAATGGCGTGCAGATTGCCTCTGGCACGGTGAGCGCAGGCGCCAATAAGTCCCTCGCGCTCTCTTATGAAGATGGCACAGGTGGCGTCACCGTAGTCCTCACCGCCTCATCCTTCAATATCGATGCCTTTAGCGGATGGACCAAGGATGGCGTCGTTGTAGATCGGTGGTCAAACCCTGCCACAATCAAAGCCGAAACCAGCTGCACGCTCTCCTGCGCCTTTGGTTCAACGGGTGGCACTTCCACAGGGGCAATCCTCTGCGACCGATATGGTGCGATTCTTTATGGCGATGCGGGCGCCGCAAGCACTTCGGCCACCATCGCCATCTCCGCGACCTACCGAGACAGCGGTCACACCATTACTTGGGCCATCCATAAAGTTGGCGAAAGCGAAGGTGCTAAATCGGCCTCTGTGACCACCGCGCTAAACGTGAGCAAGACGCTCGCATGGGAAAGCGGAGGTTCAGGCTCGAATATGCCGCTCTATGCCGATAAGAAAATCGCCGTCCTCCCCAAACTCTTCCGCGTGCGCTTTAACTGCCAAGTGGCTGAGCACGTCTATGATGTCATCATTAAAAAGAATGGCACGACCATCTACTCGGAAACCTACCTCTCAGGCACCTTCTCCCGCACGTTCGAACTCTAAAAGAAAGGCTCAACGATGGCAGACGATACTACACAAGACTCCACGCAGGGCACCACGCCGAGCACTCCGACGAATCCCACGCTTTCGCCCACCTACCAGCCCAATACCACAATCGCCAAACAACCCGGCCTGACCGTGCGCACGTCTTATGTGCGAGGAGATTGGACGCAATTAAAAAACTATGCAGAAAGCGCAAAGGTAGGTCTTCCACCACCCGCAGATACTTCGTGGACGGGTGACTTTGGCACGGGAAATGTCACCACCCTCAATCTGCAGCGTGACGCAGGAGACATCGCCACGCTCGCTATCTCTGTAGCAGAGAAAGATGACACCGAGACGTGGCTACTTGAGTGGCAGGAAATCTCCAAAGACATCCGCACATGGACCCCAGAGAAGGGCGGAAAACCAGACCTCGCGGCACTCCGCCTCTGGGAGGCGCTCGCCTCAAGCAATCCCACCTCTTACAATGAGTACATTTACAATACCCAAGACGGCTCCAAACTCACAGGAAACACCCTCTTACTCGCACAGATGATCCGTGAAGAGGGCATTGAAAGTTATCTCGTCTTCACCCCCACTATCACTAAGATCTCCACCCTAACCGAAATGAAGAACTTCACTTCAAAGGTAGGCAAAATTGATACGCCAACCTCGGCAAGCAGTGACTCTGTGGTGGGGGCAATCGATGTCTCTAAATTCACCGCACTCGCCACCCAATGGCTCAAAACCGCTGACCGCATTCAAACCGCTCTCGACGGAACCATTCAGCGTACCGAAGTCTGGACCGGCGCAGATGTGTGGAATAGCAACCTCTACAGTGCCTAACGAAAGGACGTGGCTATGGCAGACTCGACCTTAACCATTAGAATCGTCTCGCAGACTGGCGGTAACCCGCCCGCAAAAACGTCTGCACCCCAACCGCAAGGCGCAGGCAATGCGCCTGCACAAATCGTGCAAGCCCCAAGCAGACGCGCCGCAGAAAGCCCTGCAGAACGTCAGCAAGGGCGAGCCGACCGAACCCTCGCACACCTCGCCCTTGGCATGGTAGCCAATCAAGGCTTCGCCACCCTTACCACAGCCCTTGGCACCATTCCAGGGCAAACCCGAAATGCAAATCGCCTCGGCAATATCGGAGGCGGCGCCATCGCAGGTGCCACCGCAGGCATGGCGTTTGGCCCTGCGGGCGTGGCGATTGGGGCCACTATCGGTGCCGCCACAGGAGCCCTCAAAACACTCGCAGAAGAAGCCAAAGAAACACGCGACGCACTCCGTTCGCTCAAAGACTCGGCCAAAATGACCGGTTACACCACTGGCGCAAAACGCCAAGATGCCGCCTTCGTCCGTTCGCTCCAATGGATGACCCGCGAGCAACAAGATGAAGCCATCACCGAACGCGCCAACCAAATCAAACGTGGCGACGGCGACACCTCTATCCGTTCACTCACCAATGCCATCGAAGCCATGGCCAAACGAGGCCTCACTGACACCCCCGAATACAAAGAAAAGCAGAACCTCCTCGCCATGCAGAAAAGTCGACTCGCCACCCTCGGCGAACTCGACGACAAAAACTACTTCCAGAACCTTCCCACACTTTTGAAAGGTTCGGAACACGCAGACGCACTTCAGAAAATTGGCGGGCAAATCGGCGCCACAATCAATGTCAAAGATAGCGACCGAGAGATGATTAATCTCCTCCGAGAAATCTCCACCTCTACACGCATCCTTGCCACCAACGCTCCCGACTCCAAAAGAGCCCTCGATGCCTCCTCCGGCCCCGGCGTCTACCTCCCCTAAACACCCCTCCTGCAACCCCCTCACAACACCCCTGCAGCCACCCTGCAAAAAAGCCCCCGGCTCACACCGAGGGCTTCACTTTCTCAAACTCTTGATTATTTTCTCAAACTCCCCGCGCAAATACAGCAGCGTGGTACGCTCCACCCCGTGCTCGTCCTACGGACTCGCCTCTCTGGAGGGTGGGGAGAGGTGCGAGGGGCGGCTACTTTCCGTGCCATCGGCGAGGGGTTCGGGGAGCGCAGCGTCCCCGTCGTTTGGTACCACACTGGAGTGCGGCCGATTAGAAGCCGGGCAGAACAGCGGCCACTTAGCGGCCAGGATTTATCGTGGCCCCCTGCCCGCTGCGGCAGGGGGTGTATTTTTTTGTTAAATGGGTGCTATTTTTCGAATTCTCTGTGGAAAAATTCATGGGAATATGGTAAATTATTCCCGTAATGGAAGGATATCGAATTATGGCAGATTGTAGCGTTGTTAAGGTGACAGATACGGTTTCTTTCGGTACGGATACATTGACGTTGATGGCCGGACCTTGCGTGATTGAAAGCCACTCGGCCTGCTTGGAATTGGCAGAGGCATTGGTTCAGCTCACGAGTAAGCTCGGTATTCCGTACATTTTTAAGGCATCTTTTGATAAGGCGAATCGCACGAGCCTCTCGGCCTATCGTGGACCAGGTCTTGAAAAGGGGTTGGAGACGTTGGCAGAGGTGAAATCTCGCTTCAACGTGCCCGTGGTGACCGATATTCATGAGCCGTGGCAGTGCGCGCCGGTGGCTGAAGTCTGCGATGTGTTGCAGATTCCAGCATTCCTTTGCCGTCAGACCGATTTGGTGGTGGCCGCCGCAAAGACGGGTCGCGTGATTAATGTGAAGAAGGGCCAGTTCATGGCACCTGAAGACATGGTCAACGTGGTGCGTAAGATTGAAAGCGAAGGCAATAATCGCATCGTTTTGATTGAACGTGGCGCAAGCTTTGGTTATCATAACTTGGTCGCAGATATGCGTTCGCTTTTGGTGATGCGCGAACTGGGTTATCCGGTGGTCTTCGATGCGACGCACAGTGTGCAGCGTCCGGGTGGGCTGGGCACGGGATCTGGTGGTGATGGCCGTTGGGCGCCCGCTTTGGCACGTGCAGCAGTGGCTACTGGCGTGGATGGCCTCTTCATGGAAACCCACTTCAATCCGCCCGAAGCACTCTCTGATGCTGCGAATGCGATTGCCTTCAGTGCATTGGAAGATTTGCTGAAGAAGCTTCAGGGCATCAACGCAATTGTTAAGAACTAAATGCGCATTTTCATTGCATTTGTGAGTTTATTCATGGGCGGGTGGTTATTCGCTGCGCCCGTGAGTCGTGCATCGGATGACCTCGACTTAGATGCGAAGGTCAGGGAGGCCGACTTGGCGCGTTATTCCGAATTAGGAAGTGCGCTACGCTATAAGACCTTGATTGAATCTTTGCGAAAGCCGATTTCAAAAATGGGTGCGCCAGCGCGCGATTTGCGTCTGCCGGTGCGCAGTTTTGAAGATGGTCGCCCCCAAACAACGGTGCATGCGAAAGAGGCATGGATTACGTTGGACACGAACTATCTGCGGGGTCGCCAAGTGGTGGTGACGCAATTCAACGAGGATGGTTCGGTCCATGCGCTCTTGACCGCAGATGAACTCGCAGTAGATCGCACAACGATGTTGGCCGTGGCCAAGGGAAAGGTGCGTGGCGAGATGGGCGGCGATGTTTTGACGGGCGTAGGTGCATTAGCGGATTTGAACAATAAGTATCTGCGCATTGTTAAACGCGCCGTGATTACAACGAAGCGTATGGGCGAGGTCAAACTCACCGATCGTGGTATTTTTTGAGGAGACGAGCATGAAGAAGGTTTTGATTCTTGCGATGGCACTCGTGGCAGTCTTTGCGCGAGCCAATGATGATGATGGTATGGCGGCTTCTCGCGAAGCATTGTTGGGCGGGCCAGCAAAGGCGGCGCCTGCAGTGGCCTTGCGCGACACGCGAATCACCGCAGACCACATGGAATACAACTACAAAGAATCGGTGGCGATTCTGACGGACAATGTGAAGGTGGATGACGTCCGCTTCAAACTGACGGCAGATCAACTCTTCGTTTTCTTGGAAAGCACAAATACGTTGGAACGCCTCGTGGTGCGTGGCAACGTGAAGGTGGAAAATGACGACCGCCGTGCTTCTTGCGATAAGGCCGTCTACATCAAGGCGGAAGAACGCTTGGTGATGGCCGGCAATGCAAAGTTGCAGAGCTTAGATGCCAATGGCAAGGCGCGCACCGTCGCAGGTGACAAGATTACCATTTGGACGAAGAAGGGCGACCAGCGCATGGAAGTCTATCCGAATCCCGAACTCATCATTCCCGCCGGTTCGACCGAGGGTATCAAGGACATGATGTAATGAGTGCACCGCTGAATACAACGCCTGACGTAGTCGCCACTGGATTGAAGAAGGTCTATGGCGAACGCACTGTGGTGCACGATATTTCGTTGACCGCACGGTGTGGCGAATGCGTGGGTCTTTTGGGGCCCAATGGCGCAGGTAAGACCACGACCTTCTACATGGTGGTGGGGCTGGTGCGTCCGAATGGCGGTAAGGTGATGTTCCGCGGTAAGGATATCACCGATATTCCGGTCTATCGTCGTGCGCGCATCGGTTTGGGTTATCTTGCACAAGAGGCGAGCATTTTCCGTCGTCTCAGTGTGGAAAACAATATTCTTGCAATTTTGGAAACGATGCATCCGTCTCGCCGTGAAAAGGCGGAACGGTTGGAAGAGTTGTTGACCTCTTTGGGATTGGCCAAGGTGGCGAAGCAACCCGCCTACACGCTCTCGGGTGGTGAACGGCGTAAACTGGAAATCGCACGCGCCTTGGTGCGTCGTCCCTCAATTTTGATGTTGGACGAACCCTTTGCCGGCGTGGACCCGCTCGCAGTGGAAGATATCCAGAGCATCGTGCGCGATTTGAAGAATCAGGGGCTCGGCGTCATCATCACAGACCACAATGTGCGTGAAACGCTGAACATCGTTGACCGCGCCTACATCGTGTTTGAAGGGCGGATCCTTTGCGAAGGAACGAGCGAGCAGCTCATCAATGACCCCAAGGCCAGACAATCTTATCTCGGCGAAAACTTCCGTATGTAAGAAGTGTGCCGAGAAGTATAAACCAAGCCAATAAAGAAAGGTAGGTTCATCATGACAGTAGAAGTCAATGCACGTCACAAAAACATTTCCGAGGGCTTCCGCGATTACGCTCAGCAGCGCGCTGAGAAGATTGGCGAAGCATTTCCCATGGTTGAATCCGTCCGGGTGGTCATGGACTTCCAGAACAAGCTCTGCGCCGCTGAAGTGATTGCTCAGCGCAAGGATGAAAAGTTCATCGGTACGGCCCACACCGACACCTCCATGCGCGCCGCCGTGGATATGGCTGCTGCTAAGGTGGAAACCCAGATTCGCAAAAAGCGTGCTAAAGCCTACGTCGAGCCTGCCCGTAAGGCTGCTCAGGCGGCTGAAGCTGCAAAGTAAGCCACTCGTGACCGGAGCGCGGAATGGCGCTCCGGTAGCTTCACCCTGACCTTATGCAATACGATCCAAAGCGTCCGCTAACGATTAGCAACATCACCGTGTCACCCCTCACGGTGGGACGTTTTTTGTTGTCGGCGCGTGAGGTCTTGGGGTTGGAGGTGATTGCTGGTGAACGCGGGCTTGATCGTCCGATTGAAGAGCCTGTGCTCTATCGCCCAGGGCTCGCGATTACCGGCTTCTATCAATATTTCGCCTTCCGCAGACTGCAAGTGCTCGGAAGAGCAGAGTGTGCCTATCTACAGACGTTGCCGCCAGATGTGCGGAAAGAGCGGTGGATGGCATTGCTCAAATACAACGTGCCAGGGATTATCTTGTGCAAGTCAGAGAATGATCCGTGGAGTTGGGAAACACTTAAATTGGCAAATGATGCCGGGATTCCGGTGTTGTCTACGCGGAGAGAGACCTTGGAAGTCTTTCGCGTGGGCTCATTACATTTGCATGAATTGACCGCACCTCGCGCTTCGGTCCATGGCACCTTGGTGGACATTGGAGGCATTGGGGTGCTTTTGGAAGGGCCGCCCGGCATTGGTAAGAGTGAAACGGCATTAGGGCTCTTACGTCGTGGACATGCGCTCATTTCCGATGATATTACGTTGCTTTCCAAGGATGCGCACGGCGGACTTCGTGGAACGGCGCCGGGACAATTGCGCGGGTTCATGGAAATTCGTGGCTTGGGCTTGCTCCATGTCGCCACCTTGTTTGGTATTGCTTCCGTTAAGCCGGAAGCGCAAATGGATTTGATTGTCTCTCTGCGTCTTTGTTCGAACGAGGACGATATTGATCGAATCGGTTCGGATATTCAGACCTATGAGATTTTAGGCGTTCCGGTGCAACGGCTCACAATTCCGGTTGCTGCGGGACGAGATTTTGTTAACGTGGTTGAAACAGCTGCAGCCACCTTTAAAATGCGTCACTCACATATGGACGCCGCCGCCATCCTGGATGCGCAGGTTATCGCCCATAATCAAACAGCGGAGCAAGCAAAATGAACGAAGCAACAATCAGTGTTGTTCTGAAAAACAAGTATGGTATGCACGTGCGACCTGCAGGTCTCTTTGCCAAGACTGCGGCACGTTATCGTGCAGATGTGACCGTTGAAAAAGACGGCGTGGTTGTTCCTGGTAAAAGCATCATGGCATTGATGACGCTGGAAGCCGTGAACGGTACAACGTTGATCATCCGCGCAACCGGTGAAGAAGCCCAGAAGGCTGTCGAAGAATTGGAAGCGTTGGTGGAACGTAAGTTCGACCTTCCCGACGAATAAGCCGTCGCTTCTGCCGAAAGGCATCTCCAATGGAACCGACCGAGAGCGGGCGTCCTGCCGTACTCTTCCGAGGCTTAGCCGCCTCGGGAGGTTTGGTCTTTGCACCAGTTGTACGATTTGAGGCGGAAAAGATCCGCGAAGCTCCGCATTACGAAGTAGAATCGGTATTGCTAAATGCCGAAATTGCTCGTTTTTATACTGCACTGGATGGTGCACGGCGACAGCTCGCAGAGTTGGCAAAAACCACAGAAGCACACGCCTCTTCAACGGAAGCGGGCATCTTTGACTCGCAACTAATGATGTTGGAGGATACGTACTTCATCGATACCGTGGTGAAGGCGATCCGTAATCGGTGCGAAAATGCCGAATGGGCAGTGCATTGTGCGTTTGAATCCATGGTGGAGATGATGCGCCACATGGGGGATGAGTACCTCCGTGAGCGCGTGGCAGATTTGTATGATGTGCGCAATCGCCTCATTGGTAATTTGCAAGGGGGCGATGGCCAACGCGCCGTACCGTTGATTGATCGTCCGTCGGTGATTGTGGCGGACAATATTTCTCCCTCGGATGCCGTCTCCCTCCCGCGCCGTTATATTCGCGGAATGGCAACCGAACAGGGCTCCTTGACGGCGCACGTTACGATTCTTGCGAAGGCATTAGGCGTCCCCGCGGTAGTTGGCATCGGGCAATCCTTAGAGGCGATTCAGGTCGGCGATGAGGTGGCACTGGATGGCTTCCACGGGCTCTTGTGGCATCTGCCTACGGATAAAATTAAAGCAACGCTGCTCTCTGAGACGGCACCTTTGCGTGCGGCGCAGGAGCATCGTCGATCCCTTGCAGACCGTCCCGCAGTCACACCAGATGGCATTCGTGTGACGTTGCTCGCGAATGCCGACCACAGCGTGGGCTTCGAGGGGATTGGTGAACACGGTGCAGAGGGCATTGGTCTCTATCGCACGGAGTATCTGTGGATTGGGTTGCGCCGCGAGCCAACCGAAGAGGAACAGTTTAAGGCGTACTCTGAAGTCTTATGTGCTTGCAATAAGAAGCCCGTGGTAATCCGCGTGTTGGATATTGGTGGCGATAAGATGGTGGGACGGAGCCATGCAGGGGAGGCCAATCCCTTCTTAGGCAATCGTTCTGTGCGCTATCTATTGAATAATCGCGCTGTTTTCAAAACGCAAGTGCGTGCAATTTTGCGTGCGGCTCTCTTAGGTGATTGTGCCTTGATGTATCCCATGATCACCACGGTGGAAGAGTTGCGCGCTTGTAAGGCCTTCGTGCGTGAGTGCAAGCAGGAGCTGATTGCCGAGGGGATTCCCTTCCGTCAGGATGTGCCAGAAGGGGTGATGATTGAAATCCCTGCGGCGGCCTTAGAGGCAGAAAAGTTGGCACGAGAGTGCGACTTCTTCTCGTTGGGCACGAACGACTTGGTGCAGTATGCGTTTGCAGTGGATCGTGGAAATGAAGCGGTGGCGCATCTCTATCAACCCCTTCATCCGGTGATTTTGTCTTTGATTCGGATGGTGGTGCAGGCCGCAAGACGCCATAACCGTTCGGTCTGCGTGTGCGGTGAAATGGCTTCTGATCCGCTCGCTGCATTGCTATTGGTGGGCATGGGAATTCGCAAGTTGAGTATGTCGGCGAACTTGATTCCGCGCGTAAAGGAATTGATTTGCCGTATCGCCTATTTTGATATGCAACGTCTGGTGGACTCCATGCAACGTGATGAGCCGATGTCTGCCGCAGAGGTGGCGGCACGTTGCAGAGAAGTAGTCCGCAAGTATGCGCCGGACGTCTTAAATGCTTAAGGGGAAGACCGATGATTGCAAGAGCAATTCACTTTTTAAATGAAGTGGTCTGGCGCATGGAACTTGAGTTGCATCCGAAATGGATGCAACTCTTGATTCGCTTATTGCGTTTTATTGTGCTGGTGGGGAAAGCCTATTGGCGCGATGGCTCCATCCTACATGCTTCGGCATTGACCTACATCACGATGTTGGCGATTGTGCCAGTGTTGACCTTAGGCTTGACCTCTTTGAAAGCCTTTGGCGCAGGAGACTTGGCTGAGGCGAAGATTCTTGAACAGATTGAGATCTTTACGGGGCAAATGGAAGGCGGGGACGATCGCACTGCTATGGTGACGAATGCGCCCACTGCGACCGATCCCGCTGCTACGCCTGCAGAGCCCGTGGTGATTGAATCAAAGCAAGCGGCGAATGCACTGCGCAATCTCTGTCGCACGGTCTTTGATCAGATTGACTCTATCAATTTTGCCAAGATTGGTACCGTGGGTGCGGTGGCTTTGATTTTCATGGTCATTAGTGTGTTGGGACGAATTGAAGATAGCTTTAATGCGATTTGGGGCGTTTCGAAGGCGCGTCCTATTTGGCGAAAGTTTACGGACTATTTGAGTGTGATTATCATTGCGCCACTCTTAGTTTTGGCGGCAACATCATTGCCCGTCTTGGAGAGTGTCTCTGGTGCGATGCCGTCCTTCTTGAATCTCCACGCATTTGTGGAAGGCTTGGGCATTTTGAATGAGTTGGTGCCGCTCTTGGTGGGGACATTGCTCTTTGCCTTCATCTTTGGCTTCTTGCCGAATACGCGCATCAAATTGTCCAGTATCTTCTTAGGGGCTTTGATTACCACCATCTTATTGATGATCTTCTTCAAATTCTGCATGGTGCTGCAGGTGGGCATTGCGAATAGCAGCCGTCTGTATGGTTCGTTGATTGCGTTGCCAATCTTGTTGTTCTGGATTAACTCAAGCTGGCACATCATCCTCTTGGGTGCAGAAATTTGTTATGTGCACCAACACCGTGTGGAGCTTTTGCGCGAGTCTGCATTCACGCATCCCTCCGAACGTGAAACAATCGTGATGGCCTTGGCATTGACACTCTTTGCGGCGCGTTGCGTAGAGGAAGAACGCGGTCCCTTGTCCTTGGAACGCTTCGCAGACGAATTCCATTTGCCGGCGCGTGATGTGGCGCGAGTAGCAGGAATTTTGGAACGAAATAAGATTCTCGTTTCCATCTTGGATGCGTCGGGCGTACCGAATAATGCCTACATGTTGTGCTGTTGCGCAACGAAGCTCTCGGTGGCAGATGTCATCAATGCGTGCCTGGATGATACAGAGGGCGAAGGGTTATTGGATCGCGTCTCTGGATCGCATGATTTTGGTCAACTCGCCATGTTGGAGAAGCGCTTCTCTGAAGTATTGAGCGGTAACTTCTCAATCACCTTGGCCGAAGCATTGATGGTCGCTCGCCAACAAAAGGCCTAAAAGTGCTTATGACGTGGCGACGTAAACGGAAGACTGGGACGGCGGGCTTCACCTTGTTGGAGGTGATGCTTGCCGTCATTATCTTGGGGGGCACGCTCTCGGTGCTCTATCGTTCGATTATTGTGAATATCCGCATGATTGACGTCTCTCACGAACGGCAAGAAATCGCCTACGTCTTTTCGTTGGGAGAATTGGAGTATCCCTTGCGCGATATTGAGGATATTGAAGAAGATGCCGTGGTGGATCCCGACTCCTCCCTAAAAGAGGGGTATGTTTTTGAGCGCACGGTTGATGAGAAAGAAGACCCCGAAGAAGGGGTAGTGGATGATGGCCTCTATGTGGTGCGCACAACGGTGACATGGGGGGATGGGCGCAACACGGAAGAGATTGTTCGCTATATGCGAAAGGTGCAGTAAGGGTAGGATCTGCATAACCGCATTGTAACATTTAGAAGTCAATATGGTGAAGGATTTTGGATTCAACTTGTGGCATCGGTCCTCTCTGCGTGGGCAGAGCGGATTTACTTTGGTGGAAATCTTAATTGCTTTGTCGCTCTTAGGATTGCTAACCGTGATGTTATTCACCTCCTTCTATTCTGTTACGCGTGCTTGGGAAACGGGGCGGTCGGTGATTGATGCCTCAGGGCATTCGGATTATTTGATGGAACAGCTCACCGCGGCATTGCGTTCTGCCTATACGCCTGGCTCTGGGGAGAAGTATGGCCTTATCTTTGAGGATGATGGCGAAGACGAACGCGCACATGATGTGATCGAGTGGAGCAAGGTGGGCCCCGCACTGGTGGGCGAGGATGCAGAATTTGCCTATGTGCCCCATCGCATCCGCGTGCAGATTACAGATCCAGAGGGCGATTTTCCAGGTGGCTTTACGGTGCGTGCATGGCGTCAGGATTTGCAATTGGACGAATTTGATCCTGAGGTCGACACGACGGAGCTCTGCCTTTCGCCGAAGGTGATTGGATTTAATTGCCGTATGCTTGATCCAGATCAAGCGCGCACGGCGGATGATGAAATCAATTGGGTGGATGAGTGGACGAAGACGAATATGTTGCCCACTGCATTAGAGTTGACCCTTTGGATGGAGCCTCCAGAGGAGGATGCGGATCCGATTGAGAGCCGTCGCATTGTTGAAATCCCGATGGGTGTGCTTTCGCAAAATCCGAGTTTGGGCTCTGCATCAAATGAAGAAGCAAAGAGTGGCACCTCCACGTCGGTGGGGTCGCGTCGTCGTAGACGTGGCCAGGGCGGTATGAACGTCGTGACAGGGCAGGGCGATCGCACCCAACGTCCCAGCCGACCGGTGACAGGGGAGAGTGCAATGCCGCCTGGCGCACCACGCCCGCCAACGCCTGACCAATTCGGTCCATAAATCCCCTTCCTTTAATGAATAAGCGCATGGCTAAAAGTGGCACAGTGTCAAAACCGTGCCACTTTTGACATTATTTGGCACGGTTTCTTCTTTTGGCGTGGCACACTTTTTGGCACGGTTTTGAAAGAGAGGGCTTAAAATGGGTATTTTTGTGCATTGTTTGAGAATTGGCACGGGGCTTGTATAAGGGAAAGTGTAATGCGGATGTTCCGCAATCATTTGAAAGGAAAAAGAA
Source organism: Kiritimatiellia bacterium (assembly GCA_017558005.1). GTDB lineage: Bacteria > Verrucomicrobiota > Kiritimatiellia > RFP12 > DVOR01 > Spyradenecus. Next base: position 27,230 of record JAFYWN010000020.1, read on the forward strand.
ATGAGCAAGATTCTTGGTATTGACTTGGGTACGACGAATTCGTGCATGGCTGTGATGGAAGGCGGCGAAGCTCGCGTGTTGGAAAACGCTGAAGGTCAGCGCACCACGCCTTCGATCGTGGCATTCACCGCTAATGGTGAACGTTTGGTGGGCTTGCCTGCAAAGCGTCAGGCTGTGATGAATCCGAAGGGTACAATTTACTCTGTGAAGCGTTTCATGGGTCGTAAGTTCGATGAAATGCAGAGCGAAATCGCAATGGTTCCCTATGATGTGACGCGCGCTGCAAATGGCGATGCTGCAATCAAGGTGGGTGACAAGACCTTCTCTCCGCCGGAAATCTCCGCAATGATTCTCGCAAAGTTGAAGGCAGATGCGGAAATGCGCTTGGGTGAACCTGTTACGCAGGCCATCATCACGGTGCCGGCTTACTTCAATGACTCTCAGCGTCAGGCAACGAAGGACGCAGGTAAGATTGCGGGTCTCGAAGTGCTCCGTATCATCAACGAACCGACCGCCGCTTCGCTCGCTTACGGTTTGGATAAGAAGAAGGACGAAAAGATTGCCGTTTACGACTTCGGTGGTGGTACGTTCGATATCTCCGTGCTTGACATCGGTGAAGGCGTCTTCGAAGTGAAGGCGACCAATGGCGATACGCAGCTCGGCGGTGACGACGTGGACCAGGCCGTGATGAACTGGCTCTTCTCTGAATTCAAGGCTGAAACGGGCATTGATCTCTCGAAGGATACGCAGGCGATTCAGCGTGTGAAGGAAGCCGCAGAAAAGGCAAAGATTGAACTCTCCAGCGCTCAGACTAGCGACATCAATCTCCCCTTCATCACGATGGATGCAACTGGTCCGAAGCACTTGAACAAGCAGCTCTCTCGCGCTAAGCTTGAACAGCTCGCTGATGTGCTCGTGGAACGCACCGTGGGTCCCTGCCGTAAGTGCATGGATGATGCCGACATCTCCAATGTGGATGAAGTCGTGCTCGTCGGTGGTCAGACCCGTATGCCTCGCCTCCAGGAAAAGGCAAAGGAAATCTTTGGTAAGGAACCCCACAAGGGCGTGAACCCTGACGAAGTGGTGGCTATGGGCGCTGCAATTCAGGGCGGCATCCTCAAGGGCGATGTGAAGGACGTGCTCCTCCTCGACGTGACCCCGCTCACGCTCTCCATCGAAACCCTCGGTGGCGTGGCAACTCCGCTCATCGATCGCAACACCACCATCCCCTGCAAGAAGTCGGAAGTCTTCTCCACCGCAGTGGATAATCAGCCCGGCGTGGAAATCAAGATCTTCCAGGGTGAACGTAAGATGGCTGCTGACAATAAGCTCCTCGGTCGCTTCAACCTTGAAGGTATTCCTCCGGCACCTCGTGGTGTGCCTCAGATCGAAGTGACCTTTGATATCGACCCCAACGGCATCCTCAATGTTACCGCAAAGGATAAGGGTACCGGCAAGGAACAGAAGATCACCATCACCGCCTCTTCCGGTCTCTCTAAGGAAGAAATCGAAAAGATGCGCGAGGACGCTGAGAAGTTCGCGAAGGAAGACGAAGAGCGTAAGGCTGCCGTCGAAACGCGCAACCAGGCTGAACAGATGGCTTATCAGGCTGAAAAGATGGTCAATGAAAACGGCGATAAGATCCCTGCTGAAACCAAGACGCAGATCGAAACCGCAATCAAGGACCTCAAGGATGCCCTCGGTGGCTCTGATGTCGCAGCGATTAAGTCCAAGCAGGATGCGTTGATGCAGATCCTTCAGACCGCAGGTGCAGCCATGTATCAGCAGCCTGGCGCCGATGCGGCCGCGGGTGCTCAGCCGGGTGCTGAACAGCCGAAGGAAGAGAAGAAGGGCGGCGATGACGTCGTTGATGCCGACTTCAAGATGAACTAATCTCTATTCGCTCCGTGGGAGGAAACGCCTCCCCCGGAGCATCTCCCCAAAACACTTTAAGAAAGGAAATCATTCAAATGTCCACTCCCAATATCCGCCCCCTCGGTGATCGCGTGCTCGTGCAGCCTAAGGAAGAAAAAGAAGTCACCCGCGGTGGCATTATCATCCCTGATACCGCTAAGGAAAAGCCCATGGAAGGCACCGTAATCGCAGTGGGTATCAAGCGCGACAAGGACGGCAAGGAAATGCCCTTCGATGTCAAGCCCGGCGATACCGTGTTGTTGCCTAAGTACGGCGGCACCGAAGTGAAGCTCGATGGCACGGTCTATCAGATTGTGCGTTCCGATGACCTCCTCGGCATCCTCGGTTAATTGATACGCTTACACAGATTTAGAAAAGGAATTGAAACATGTCCGCTAAGCAAATGAAGTATGAAGGTGACGCCCGTCAGGCCATCCTCAATGGCGTGAGCAAGCTCGCACAGGCGGTTGCCACCACCCTCGGCCCCTCTGGCCGTAATGTGATTATCGATAAGAAGTTCGGCTCTCCTCAGATCACCAAGGACGGTGTTTCTGTCGCTAAGGAAATCGAACTCCCTGATCCCTTTGAAAACATGGGCGCACAGATGGTTCGTGAAGTCGCTTCGAAGACCAACGATGTCGCTGGTGACGGTACCACCACCGCAACCATCCTCGGCGAAGCAATTTATCGCGAAGGTCTCAAGAATGTGACCGCTGGCGCAAATCCTCAGGCCGTGAAGCGCGGTATTGATAAGGCCGCTGCTGCCGCCGTGACCGCAATTGCGGGTCTCGCTAAGCCCGTCTCCACCAACGAAGAAGTGGCACAGGTCGCCACCATCTCCGCCAATGGTGATACCGAAATCGGTGCAATCATCGCCGATGCAATGGACAAAGTGGGCAAGGATGGCACCATCACCGTTGAAGATGGTAAGACCACTGAAATGACGTCTGACGTCGTGGAAGGTATGCAGTTCGATAAGGGTTACCTCAGCCCTTACTTCGTGACCGCCGCTGAAAGCATGGAATGCGTGCTTGACAATCCTTACATCCTCATCTACGAAAAGAAGATCTCCAATCTCAACGACATGCTTCCGCTCTTGCAGGGCGTGGCGAAGAGCGGCCGTCCGCTCCTCATCATCGCTGAAGATGTGGAAGGTGAAGCCCTCGCTACCCTCGTGGTGAACAAGCTCCGTGGCACCTTGCAGATCTGCGCAGTGAAGGCACCTGGTTTCGGTGACCGCCGCAAGGAAATGCTCAAGGATATCGCCATCCTCACCGGTGGTCAGGTCATCTCTGAAGATCTCGGCATCAAGCTCGAATCCGTTACGGTTGATCAGCTCGGCACCGCTAAGCGCGTTACGGTGGACAAGGAAAGCACCACCATCGTGGAAGGCGCTGGCAAGACTTCTGAAATCCAGGGTCGCGTGGCTGAAATCAAGCACCAGATTGATACCACTTCTTCCGACTACGATCGTGAAAAGCTCCAGGAGCGCCTCGCAAAGCTCGCAGGTGGTGTGGCCGTCATCAAGGTGGGCGCACAGACCGAAGCTGCGATGAAGGAAAAGAAGGATCGCGTGGATGACGCATTGCACGCTACCCGCGCTGCTGTGGAAGAAGGCATTGTGCCTGGCGGTGGCGTCGCATTGATCCGTTGCCAGAAGGCTGTTGAAGATTGCGCTGCCTCCCTCTGCGGTGACGAAAAGATTGGCGCTGAAATCCTCGGCCGAGCAATGGAAGCTCCGCTTCGTCAGCTCGTCCAGAATGCTGGCCTCGAAGCCGCTCTCATCGTTGAAAAGGTGAAACTCGCTGCTGGCAACAATGGCTATAACGTGGCTACCGGCGAATTCGTTGACCTCGTTGAAGCAGGCGTTCTTGACCCCGCTAAGGTGACCCGTTCTGCCCTCCAGAACGCCGCCTCTATCGCTGGTCTCCTCCTCACCACCGAGTGCATGATCACCGAAATCCCTGAGCCCAAGACGGCTCCTGCAATGCCCGACCCCAGCATGGGCGGTATGATGTAATGCGCTAACGCAATACAGTGCACAAAAATACACGCGCCTCTTCGGAAGCGCGTGTATTTTTTATAGAAAATTTAAAATGCGTTTACTCGGCGAGTTGAACTGGGGTTGACTCGTTGAGCAGAGCGCGAAGCACGAGGATTGCCCAAAGGGTGTCTTCGGTGGAGTCATTCCAATGGCCCCCCAGTGGGGTGACCTTTTGGGTGTTAATGAGCGCTAAGGCGATGGTCTCGCGCCAGTTTGAGGGCGGATTTTCGGTGGGAATGTCTCGCTGGAGGGCGAAGAGGCGCTTGGGGTTGCTACGGCATTGCTCGACCGTGGCGGTGAGATTGGTGTAGGCTTCTATCGCTTCGGGCGCGGGCATCGTGTATTCCAAGGGGGTGATGTCACATCGTGCAATGCGAAAGGCGGGGGCATCTGCGGGGGCAAGTGCGTAGTCGCGCAGAAGCTTGTCAATGCGTTGGGCAGGGGCAGGCTGTGCGGTGAGCCAACGCTGTGCGCGGTCAATAGCTTCATCTGCCTCTTGGGAGATTGAGAGCGTGAGCGAGGCCTCGGTCTGCAATTGGAAGCTCTGCGCTTCTGCCACACCGAGGGTGGACAGGGTCACAAACGCAATGAGCGCGAGCAAATAGCGGAGGTGGGAGAGATTAATAGAAGCCATAGCGTTTAGATACGAGCTCATTGGGGATTTCTTTAATGAAGCGTGAGGGCTTCAAGTAGAGTGTGCCGCCGTTGTGAGCAATCTTTCGGGTGGAGGGAACGCAGAGGAAGAGGTTGTCTTTGGCGCGGGTGACGGCAACGTAGAAGAGGCGACGTTCTTCTGCGTCATCCCCCTCTTTGAGGGCGCGTCCGCTGGGGAACATCTCTTCGTTGCACCACAGCACAATCACAAAGGGCCACTCTAAGCCCTTCGCTTGGTGCACGGTGGAGAGACGGATGCCTGGGACATCATCCATGGCGCGCGCTTGTTCGGCATCCACATTGGTCATTAAGGCCACGTCATAGAGGAATTCAGCCACGGGTTTACCGCGTTCAAACTGCGCAGCGAGGGCGGCGACATCATCGCAACGGTCCTCTGCGTTGTCAAAATTGCGGCGGAGATAGGCTTCGTACCACGTGTCTAAGAAGGAGGAGACCGCACGATTGCCATTGTGCTCAAGATCTTTGGAGTGGTATTCCCCAATAAGGTGATCAATCACCGCCCAGTCTTCCTGTGCCTTTTTGGGCATGAGGGAGGAGAGTTTGAGGCGATCGGTCTCTAATGCGCCGTTGAATTGACCGCCCATCTTCTGCCAAATTTTCTCGGCCGTCTTTGGCCCCACATTTGGCATGAGTGCCATCATACGTTGGAAGGCGAATTCGTCGGTGCCACCACTACAGAGGCGAAGGTAGGCGATGACGTCCTTGGCGTGGACGCTTTCAAAGACGCCTTGACCGGAGGTGAGGGTGTAGTCGAGACGTTGGCGGCGCAGATCAAGTTCAAGTTCCACCACATGGAAGTGCGAACGGTAGAGCACGGCGATATCACTTGGGGCATAACCCGATTGTAACGCGCGTTGAATGGTGCGGATGACCAGTTTGGACTGTTCGGAGGCATCGCGGAGGAAGGAGACGAGGGGCTTTACCTGGTCGGAGTCGCGAACGGCACGGAGGGTCTTCTGGAATTGGTCAGGATTTCCGGCAATGACGGCATTGGCTACGTCAAGAACCTCTGGGACGGAGCGGTAATTCCGCTCCAACTTGATGATTTCGCACCCTTCCCAACGCTTCGGGAAGTCCATGATGTTGCGGAAGTCTGCGCCACGCCAGGAGTAGATGCACTGGAAGTCATCGCCCACGGCCATCAAATTACGATGGTGTGAGGCGAGCAAGTCCACGAGTCGCGCTTGGATGATGTTGGTGTCTTGATATTCATCCACGAGCACATGGACGAATCGCATGCTGTATTCCTGCAAAACTTCGGGGTGCTCCTCAAAGAGTTTGAGGGTGAGCACGAGGAGATCATCGAAGTCCATTGCGTTGGCATTGCGCTTCATCTCGGCATAGTCGCGAGCGATGGCCAATACAATCTCTGGGTCAACGGGATCATTAAACGTGGTGTTCTCAACAATCTCGCGCAGGTCGCCTTGTGTATTGGCCGCCTTACCAATGAGAGAGGCGAGGACCTCTTTCTTGGGAAAATGCTTGAGGTCTGAGACGCGTGCCTTAAGGGCTTTGTTAATCAACCCATTCGCATCGTCGCGATCGAGGATGAGAAAGGAACGCGTGTAGCCGACTTTGTCGGCGTGTCGGCGGAGGATACGATGGCAAATGTGGTGGAAGGTGCCCGACCAGAGTGAACCAATCGCGGGCCCAGCCAACCGTGTGGCGCGTTCCAACATCTCCCGTGCAGCGCGATTCGTAAAGGTTAAAAGGAGGATGTTTTGCGGTGCGACACCCTTTTCAATGAGGTAAGCCACACGATAGGTGAGGGTGTGTGTCTTCCCTGTGCCTGCGGCCGCAAGCACTAAGAGCGGACCATCTGACGCAGTTACTGCGGCGAGCTGTTCGGGGTTTAAGAGGGATTGCCAATCGGTCATGCCGTCTCCGAGGGATAAATGTGCCGACAGGGGCTTTTTCGTCGGCAAGAGTCAAATACCTTTAAAGTATAGCATACCTGCACTACAGATGGTGATGTGACTGCGTGGCAAACACAATTCTGTAGGGCGATACTCAGTTGTTTCGTCGGGTAAAAGGAAACAGGTGCGGGGAGGTGCGGGAGAAAAAAGAAAAAGCGTCGCAAAGACGACGCTTTTTCATGCAAAGATTGCGCGAAGGGTTTAGGCTTCAGGCATGGTCTTGCGAAGACCCTGACCGCGATCGCCTTCCTTCCACTGGCCGCGCTTGATGAGCAAATCGATGCGCTCGAAACGCTTGAGCACGTTGCGCTTAGCCGTGATCTTACCGGAACCCTTGAGACTTCTGTGCTGGCTCATGATGAACTTCCTTAAGTTTTCTTGGGAGCGTGGCTCCCGTTTGATGAAAAAAGTGGCGATAGGATAGCAGAAGTTTGAAAAGAGTGCAAGTATTTTTTTGCGAGCCCCCTTGAGATTTTGTAGGATTTTGTTGCGTGAGTGTGTTCAAACTCTGCGATTCTTAGGGTCTGGATACGAGGCGAATCGCGAAAATCTTGGGTGTATTTTCGGAGGAGAGGGTGAGTTTTGCCGTGTTTTTCGCATCGCCAAGGGGTTCAATTGCTTGCAGGGGAAGCGCTGAGACAGTATTTTTGAGCGGGTCAACGATGGAGAAGGTAATCCCATCGCAAAAACACACAGATGTCATACCGTCTGCGCCGTTTACTTGTACGGTCACCGCAATCTCGCTAGGCGTGGAGAGGTCTAAGGCGATGACGTCAAAGCGATAGGCGATGGTGAGCGTATCGTTTTCTTTAGAGAAGAGCAGGCATCCTTCTAACGTAGTGAGTACATCGCTCAATTCTGCCGCAGAAAGGGTGGAGCCTTTGCCATCATCAAGGGTAATTTTTTGGGGAATAATGCCCTCAGTGGCGGTGAGAATTTGGGTTTGTGCCTCCTCTGTAAAATCGGTGGTGTCGCCCGTAAAGGGCGAGGGAAGGGTGGGGGTGGCATCCGCAGTAAACGCTGCCGTGAGGGTATAGGGCCCGACAGAACCGTAGTTTTCTGCATCATTAAAGCGCCACGGTGTCTCGGGGGAGGCTGAGCCATCGGGTGAGATGGTCGTGCTCGTCACTGGATGTACGGTGCCAGAGACACGCAGAAAATAGGTGCCCGCCGCGGGGAGGTTTACGGAAGTTTCTGCATTGCGAATGTCATCAAAGTAATAAACATTTGCGTCCCATTGAGGGGTGGTCGCAGAGGCGATGATTTCTCCGTTGGCATTGAGTACTTCAATCATCGCGTCTAAGGAGGAGCCTTCGCTCTCCTTTAAGTAGTTGGGCACGACATCAATCTGCAAGGTGCCACTGGAGGCGGTGATGATACGGAAGCAGTCCACGTCATTGAGGGTGGTTGTTTTGTCTGAAGAGAGATGCTTGCCGATGACGGCATCGGTGGCGTGTTGCGCAGATTTGATAAAGGTCTTGAGGTGGGTGGCCGTTGCCAACGTGTCACCTGCTTCATCGGGAGCAAGGAAGAGGTTGCGCGTGGCTGTGGAATAAAGGGGCGGCCTTTCGGTGAAGGAGAGATTGTTTCCTTCCACTAATCCCAACAAAATGGCGAAGTCGTCTTCTTGTGTCGTGGAGGAGGAGTAGTTTCCTCGACTCCACTGATTGATGAAGTCTCCGTAGTCATAGAAGTAGCCACTGTTGGAGGTTGGGTTAGGGGCGCCACCCATCACGGGAAACCATTTTACGCCAAAATCACTCGTACTACCGTCAGGCGTGAGTGGGAGACCTTGATAGTACCCTTTTGAGTCTTGGAAGATCCCATATTCAATCCAGAATGGAATCTTTCCTCCATCATGCGCGAGGCCAAGGGTGTGCGACACTTCGTGCGTGACTTGCGCAGCAATGTTTTGTCTGGAGGAGTGGCTAAACACATAGGCGGGGCGATCGTGTTGGAAACCAAAGGTACCGCCACCCGAAAAGCCACCACCACCAGGATACCATGGGGTTGAGGAGCCCTCTTTATAGCCAATAACAACGCGCTTGCCATAAGCCATATCCGTTTCGCTGGATTTAACAAGTGCGTCATAGGGTGGCGTTTCGGTGGTGACATCCACATCAAACATGGCAAAATCTTCTGCCACCATGCGCCAAATGTCATAGATGGCATTTTCGGTGGGATAGGTCTTTGAGAGATCTTTGAAGCGACCTTGAAACGCGAAGGGCGCCGTTTTTACATAGGTGAGCGAGGTGTCCTCCAATCCCGCACGTGCGCCTGCCACACTCCCAGCGAAGTCGTCAACGTAACCATGAAAGTCGAGGTAGATGACTTGTTGGGCACCAGGGCGGGAGTGATAACACGGCACTGCGTCCAAGGGGGGCGTTGTGATGGTCTGTGGCGCTTCTACGGTGCGTTCACTTTGCCCCGCGAGGGTGTAGGATAAACGGTAAAGTGCCGTTGTACCTGGTTGCGCTTTGAGGTGGCGTGCACTTTGCCAATTATCAATGGTTCCCTCAGGATTTCGTATGGCATCACGGGGTGTGCGCCAGAGGGTCTCATGAGTAACATCAGTCCATGTAGCACCGTTATCCGCACTACGTTCAAGTTTGTAGTCCGATGCAGATGTGATGATGGGCCACCCTACATAAACTTCGCGCGGCCCAGAGGGTAAATAGGTGATATTTGCGGCCGAAAGGGAGCCGATAAAACTAAGGCAAAGCGCAACGCACGCGAGCAGGGTGTAACGTAAATGCATCATGGATAATCCTTTCCAAAAGAGGTCGACCGAAGGGACCTTCTTCGTTTGACACGGGAAAGTTAATCAAATATAGCCCTCCGTTACAAGACAGAAGGCTACATGAATTGTGGGGTGTAAACTAAAGTATTAGGTGGCAGATGCTACGTTAGGCATCAAAGAGCCACGTGGAGAGGTAACGGTCTCCGCCATCTGGAATAATGACCACAATGCGTTTGCCAGCGTAGGCCGCATTGCGGGAGAGTTCGCGGGCAACGTGAAGCGCCGCGCCTGCGGAGATGCCCACGAGGAGTCCGTCGCTTTTCGCAACCGCTCGGGCTGCCGCGCCTGCTTCTGTTGCAGAAACAGGGACTGCACGCGTAATCAGCGAGGTGTCAAGATTGGCAGGGATAAATCCTGCGCCGATGCCTTGAAGCGGATGAGCCCCCGCAGGACCTCCACTGATAACGGCGGAGGTGTCGGGTTCCACAGCGATGACTTCTAATGCTGGATTCTTCTCTTTTAAGACCGCAGCGATGCCCGAAAGGGTGCCGCCCGTGCCGACGCCCGCAACGAAGACATCCACGTGCCCATCGGTGTCGCGCAGGATTTCCTGTGCGGTTTGCTCACGATGGGCGGCGGGATTGGCGGGGTTTTCAAATTGTTGCGGGATCCAACTGCCAGGATTGGCGGCATGTAAGGCTTCCGCTTCTGCAATCGCCCCCGCCATGCCACGTTCGCCGGGGGTGAGGACGAGTTGCGCGCCATAGGCGGCGAGCAACTTACGTCGTTCGGCGCTCATGGTCTCTGGCATGGTGAGAATCAGGCGATAACCTTTGACTGCCGCGGCAAGTGCCAACCCAATGCCAGTGTTGCCGCTCGTGGGCTCAATGATAAGTCCACCAGGTTGCAAGCGGCCATCTCGTTCGGCGGCGTCAATCATCGCAAGGGCGACGCGATCTTTGATGCTACCACCCGGATTGAAAAACTCCACCTTCGCCAATAGCTCCGCCTTGCCATCATTGAACCGATTGAGACGAATAAGAGGCGTATTGCGCGCGGTCTCGAGCACAGAATTGTAAATGGGCATAAAAATCTCCCGCAGGAGGGTGGGGAAGGGAGGGGCTTAGTGTGCCTGTTTGGCGGTAGAGCCTACGCGATAGCGTCCACGGGTGGCTAAGAGGTAAATCTGCAAGGGACGACGATTACCAGGGATTACGCGGCGGCGAATATCATCGGGAGCCTCAGCCACGGGACGCATGTATTTCCCTGCAGAGAAGAGATACTTATAGCCTGCGCTTAAGGCTGCTGCGCGAATCGCTTCGGCTTCCACATCAATGGGCAAAGAGAAGAGCGTGGGCAAGTGGCCCAAAACCCCCGTCATCCAATTGCGCGTGCGACGGATGTCATCGGGAAGTGTGGCAGAGGTCGCTTGTTCGGTCGTAACCGTAGAGCCGATTTCAACCAAGCCCGAGCGCACCATCTCTTGAATCTCCAAAGATTTCAGATGGTCGACATTCTGCGGATCCAATGCGGGCACGAAGCAGGTGGCCTTCGCGTGGTGTTTTTTAAGAATGGGGAAGAGGTTGAAAAAGGCATCGCGCGAACCGCCATCAAAGGTCAGCACCACAGCCTTTTGGTCAGGCGCCGCGATGGCTTCAGAGGCCGTCATCAGACGATAATTGGCCGCTTTGAGGCGAATAATTAAGGTCTCTAAAGTCTTTGGGGAGATGGTTGCTTCGGGGTGGGCCGCGTCAATCGGCGCGTCCGCAACGTTGCGCAAACAAAGGAAAACCGGCACATCGCGCGAGGAACGTGGACGCCACCAAGCCACCAAAAGCGAAATCGCAAGCGTCACGCCCAACCAAATGGCCGCGCCAATTAAACGCGTCTGCCACGCTAATGGGCACATTACCCAAATCGTCATTAACACAACCCAAATGATTGCTAACCAACGAAAACGTGCTTCATAAGACGAAAGACCTAAAGTCATTTTTGACTCCTTTATCTACCGCGGCCGCATGTCCACCTCGGGCAGCCCGTCGCAGAACAGTTAATACTGTAGCATAATCACACCTTTTGGAAAAGAAACTTCCATATAAAAAACTGAAAAAGATTCCCTACGCGTCACCTCCCGTAGACATCCCTTTCTCGCTCCCCCTGCCGCAGTGGGCCGTGGCCACGATAAATTCCGTCTTCTAAGCAGCCGCTCTGGGTGGCGGCTGGCTAGGGGGTGAAGTGTGGGGGCGGCGCTAGCCCCACCATCGCGGCAGGATTGAGTCTTGCACACTATGCATCCTAACGGATGCTTTTAGTGATGCTTACGGCGGGGGAGAGGGGTTAGTTGTATGCGCGGATGAGGTAGCGCGTGGAGCCGAGGGTTGCGGTGGAGGGGCAAGAGACCTTTGCGGTGAAGTGTCCGGAGGTCGAGGCTCGCGTAAAAGTGATTGTTTGATCAAAGATTACGGTAGAAGGTGTGTCGGTGGTGTCGCTCAAGACTTGAATTGGAAGTGTTTTTTCCGTGGAGGTGGTGTCTCTTGGAATGTCGAGCGCAAGAATCAAAATGGGGGCGAGGGTTTCTGCGTCAATTTGGATATCGCTAATGCCTAAGGCGGCTTCGGCTAAAATGCCATTTTCAGTTGGTATTAACGGTGCTCCGATGACTTCTGCTATCGCTTGGGACTGAGGGGTGGCGTAGCATAACGTGGGAGAGACTCCGTTCACGCGGACCTTTCCATTCTCATCAGAGGTGACGGACTTACCCGTAGAAAAACAAGCAGACGGAATGGAGGTGTTGGGCGGGAAGCCGTAAAAGGTGGCGGCCGTTGGGCCACAGATGCTGCCACCCGTCTGGGAAATGGTGGTGGCAGAGGTGAGATTGTTCAGATGCGTTTGCGCATAAGCATAAGAGGTGTCATAGGCTTGTGTGGTGGCAACAAGTTTGTTGTCTCCATAAGGGCACACCTTATCTCCTGCGGTGGTGAGGAGACCGCTGGTCATGGTAAAGGAGGTGCAATTAAAGAGCGGGGAGACGACTCCTTCAACATTTTGGAGTTTGCTTCCGATTAAGTCGGAATCCGCCAATTCACTTGCTTTAAAGCGTGGGCGCATTTGTGCCGTTAAAGTGCCACCATGAAGTTTAAACGTGCCTGTTGAGATGAGAGAAGGGATGAGTGAGGTGGTGCCAGCGGTTCGGGCTGAGGTGGCGATGGTGATGTCGCCACTGCGCATGATGACGGAGCTTGTGCTTGAGGTAAAATAAATTGGGGGATTCGCATAGTCTTTGGTGACAGAACCACGAAGGAAGAGTGTGGCATTCTGCGCACCGGGTGCTTTTGCGAGGATAAGTGTAGAATTGGAGGCGGTTGCGTAAATGGGGGAGAAAGGTGAGGCGCTACTATTAGCAATGATTTGGTTTGATTGTTTGAACAGAATCGTAAGTGTTTTATTGCTGTCAGAGAGCCAGAGTGGATAATTGGTAGTGGAGGCGATATGGCAATTATCTAAGATGAGGGTGACGTTCGCGGAGACTTTTATTGTGGCATTGACGGGGGTGCCATTGGTCGTGAGGGTGTATGTGCCGTCGGTTGTGGCTTGGTAAGTGTTTCCTGCAGCAAGCTTGGTGGTGGCGCCAGGGGATAAAGTAACTGTAGCAGCCTGCAAGGTGGTGAAAAAGGCCACGATGCAGGTTGCAAAGAGGAGGGCGCGAAGCGTCATATGGATTAATTCCCTGCGGGTTGCGTTGGCGCGGGCTCAGCAGGGGCTTGAGGGGCGACTTCGGCTTCCGCGGGGGTAACTTGTTCAGTCGGTGCGGGATCGCTCGGGAAGAGTTTTTTCACGAAGGGATGAAGGGAGGCGAGGAAGACAACCAAGAGAATCGCCGGCACCACATAGGTGACGTAGCCCTTGAGCCAATTAGCAAGGCGCAAGCCATTACCTGTGTTTGCCTCCTTGAGGAAGTTGTCCCACCCCCAATAGCGCTTGCTCACGCAGAAGATAAGGAAGGCGAGGGAGCCCAACGGCAGGGCGATATTAGAGACTAAGAAGTCCTCAAGGTCGAGGATACAAGTGCCCTTGCCGAGGGGGGTGATGCCACTCAAGACATTGAAGCCGAGCGCGCAAGGAATGGAGAGAATGAAGAGAATGGGCGCATTGCGTTTAATTGCCTGAAGGCGCGTGCACTGGCGCGCTTCCATGGTCATCGCAACGATATTTTCAATCACCGCAATCACGGTGGTGAGCGCCGCTAAGGCCAAGAAGGTGAAGAAGGCAGACCCAATCCAACGTCCCCCTGGCATCTGAGCAAAGACCTTGGGAAGCGTGATGAAGATCAGAGAGGGGCCCTGGTCAGGGCTAACATTGTAGGCAAAGCACGCAGGGAAGATGACCAAGCCCGCCATCATTGCGACGAAGGTGTCAATGCCGATAATCTTTGCCGATTCGCCTGCGAGGGTGTATTTGCGAGAGGTATAGCTACCGAAGATGGACATTGAGCCGATACCTAAGGATAACGTAAAGAAGCTCTGGCCCAATGCGGCAAAGAGAATTTGCGGAAGGCTGCGTTCTTTGAGGATGTCAAGCGAGGGCTTGAGGTAGAAGGAGACGCCATTCCCTGCGCCTGGCAAGGTGAGCACATAGAAGCAGAGTCCGACCAAAAGGACGAAGAGAATCATCATCATCTTCTTCGTGACGTTTTCAACGCCCTTTTTAAGACCGAGCGCACAGACGCCGAATCCGATGAATGTCACAATGGCAGTCCAGAAGACTTGAGCGGTGGCATTGCCTGTAAAATTACCAAAGAAGGCTTCAGATTCAGAGAAGTCCCACCAACCATTGAGGAGGGCAATCGGATACGCGAGCATCCACCCTGCGACCGTGGAGTAGAACATCATTAACAACCAGTTGCCTGCGACCTGGAGTTTAGAGATGGTGCGGAAGATGCCCGGACGCGGCGTCAATACGTCGTAAGAAGACACCACGGAACGTTGCGAGGCGCGGCCAACGGCAAACTCTGCCGTTAGCATGGGCAACCCAAAGAGGATGAGGAAGAAGATGTAGAGCAGCACGAAGAGTGCGCCACCATTTTGCCCGACGATAAAGGGGAATCGCCACACATTTCCGAGGCCAACCGCACACCCTGCGGAGACTAAGAGGAAGCCAAGACTTGTGGCAAGCGTTTCACGTTTTTCTGTCATAACACGGACCTTCCGCAATCATTGAACCAAAGAAATTTCCATTTTTGCCCGTCAAACTCAAAGGCCATGACGGTGCATGTGTCAAAGTAAGGGGGCGCTTGGAAGTGAAGTGCATGCGCCAATTCGCCTATTGAGGTCATGTGGCCAACCACTAAGATCTCTTTTGCAGCCAAGGATTCGATAATCGCACGCATTGTATCGGGGTCACCTGAGGGGGAGAAGTCATGTGACTCCACCGGGTCAAGTGTGATATTGAGCTGCGCTAAGATGTGTGTGGCAGTTTCCTGAGCACGAAGATAACCGCTCGTGATGAGTACTTCGGGAGCTGCACGTTGCGCACGGAGAAAGCGCCCCACGGCATCTGCCTGCTCTTCGCCGCGAGAGGAGAGCCCAGGGCCACGCTCTGACGTGTAGTCAGAACGGTAGGCGCCGTGGCGGACGAGGTAGAGTTTCATAGAGGGAGTAATCTAAAGGGTGGGAGAAACGAAGGGTGGAGGAGTCGTGGAGCCCTTTACGCGGTGGGTGGCTGTGGGGCTTCACCCTGACGATTTTTGCGGCGCTTATGCGGACGACGACGGCGTGCCTTGCGCGAATGGGGATTCGCTGGCGGGATGAAATCGCCTTCACGCTGTTGACGAGCGACGGGGCCCGCATTCTTGTAAAGCGCCTTCCAAGCTTCAATTTGCCACGTGCGCGACGGGAAAAGGGTCTTAAAGACCTCGGCCCCCAAGAGAATTTCAGGGAAGATGCCGTGGTTGATGAAGCGAATATCGCGTCCAGAGGCAGGCTCAGGTTTGCGGGTGAGTCGGTCAGAGAGTTCGAGAATGTCGACTGCCGTCATCCACAGTGCACGAGGGAAACGATAGTGCTTGACCAAGGGGGTCAATACCTTTTCTGCGGCGAGACGGCGCGCATGGAAGGTATTAAAGCGCTTTCCTGCGGGTGTGCGAGCGCGGAGTTGCTCCACGGCTTCAGCGACCATCGGGTAGAAGAGCATTGCGAAGGCAACGGCATTGGTGGTTTCACGCTTTGCCGACACCGTATCCAATGCTTGAAGCGCCTGCCAGACTTGTTCGCGATTATCGGCCTTCGTTGCCATCCATTGGTGGAGCGAAGGAAGGAGGATTTCAAGCAGACCATAATCGTAGGCGAGGCGAATTGAACGTTCGGTGGCTTGCTGGACAAAGAGGCGCTGCACCTCTTCGCAGAGGCGCGAGGTGGACGCATTGGCTAAGCCTGCGGCGTGTTTGCGAATTGCCTTGATATCTGCCGAACAGACTTCAAAGCCGAGCTTCGCTGCGAAACGTACCGCACGCATCATGCGGACAGGGTCCTCTTGGAAGCGGATGCACGGGTCACCAATCGAACGAATCGTCTTGTTCTTAAGATCCTTTAAGCCACCAACGTAGTCAATGATGGAGAAGGTCTTAATGTCATAAAAGAGTCCATTTACCGTAAAATCGCGACGGAGCGCATCTTCCTGCGGCGTGCCGAAGGTGTTGTCCTCATACTGATAAAGGCCGTGTTCATCCTGAACAGCATCGGGTGCCGGCGCCTTACGGAAGGTGGCAGTTTCAATCACCTTTTTGCCAAAGACGATGTGGGCGAGACGAAAGCGCTTGCCCACGAGGAAGCAGTTGCGAAAGATGTGACGGATTTCATTGGGGCGGGCATCGGTGCCCACGTCAAAATCCTTCGGCTTTCGCCCCAATAAGAGATCTCGAACGCTCCCTCCCACGAGGTAAGCCTCGTGATTCAAAGAGGCTAATCGGTACAACACCTTGAGTGCATCAGGATCAATGTCACGTCGGGAGAGGGAGTGTTCTGAACGAGGAATGATGGTGGGTTTATTCTTTTTACGGAGAAAAAACATACGAATTTAACTTTCCGGAAAACGGGTTCGGACAAACTTGCGGCGAGGATACGCAGGTAGGCGAAACGGGTCGCCTTACCATGCGTTTTCTTCAGCTTCGCGACGTTGCCGTTCTTCCTTCACGTTGCGCGTCCGGTCCTGTTCACCTGCGAGGCGAACCTTGTCATATTTGTCATTCAATTGTTGGACGTCTGCGAGGAAGGGTGAGTCTTTGAGACGCTTTTGGTACTTCAACTCCTCTGCGACAGCTTTGGCATAGGCGTTTTTATCGCGCACCCATTCAATACGACTATGTGCGTACTTCGGGTCACCTTCGTCGGGGATGTTGGTGAAAGCGCCTTTAAAAATCGCATTGCGCACGAACAAAGCCCATTCGTTTTTGGTCTTTTTCGTATTGCGATTGCCTGCAGTGGAGAAGTTATTGCGGAGCAAAGCGGTCAAGTCTGCGCCCGCCTGCGTGTTGCCAAAGTTAGTATTTCGCGCTAGCGCCTTGTCGCCAGTGCACCCATCCGTGACGCTGACAAAGAAGTTACAGAAGCCCTGCATGAGGTCAAGAATCTTCGAAGCATTTCCCTTACGAGCGCCCGCCAAACGGAAAATGACGTCGGTATTCGCGGTGTTTTTCAACATTGCCGAACGCAGTAAGGCCTCTTGTTGGGCCGTGGATGCATTCTTCCAGTCTTCGCTTGCCGCCGTGTACATGTCAAGAATGTGCAGGGCCATGCGCGAATCTTCCCATCCCTCCAAGCCAATGTTCATCGCTTCGCAGAGGCCGATGTGCCAACGAATATTGTCGCGCAGGTAAGCATCACTATTGCCCCCGGTCATCTTTTGGAAGCCGGTGAGTTTCGTCTGTGTATCCGTCACGGGCCCATAAATCGGTGGCAATAACCACCCCACTGTCGACACCTCAATGGTATCCACCGAGTGGTGCATGTCGGCAAAATATTTCCCATTGCGATAAGAATAGGTCATGAAGGCACGGTGGCCAGGCTGCCCCATGCCTTGTGCGGGGGTACCGATGGAGCGTTGGGCGAATTCGGCCATGGTTGACAAACGACCGCACACGCCACCATCCACCAAGATGCGCGGAGTGGCATCGGGGTGCCACGGACCATCGGCATAGCGAATTTCAGGTTTGGTGTAGTCAAAAGAGTAGGTGGCATAACCTGGCACAGAGCCTTTACCTTTGTAGTAATTCCACCAATAGGTGGATTCATCTAAGGGATCCTTCTGCGTTAAGAGCAGTAAGAGAGGCCACGGAGCCTTGGACAATGGGAAGAGTCCGGAGCGTTCGGCGCCCTTTTCTTCGTAACGCATAATGCGCAGGCAGAGATTATCTGTAATCGCCCCCTCCATGCGCGGCGGATAACGTCCTGCCACGTGAGCAATCTTATCCCAAGGCAACTGTTTGGGTTCGCGCCCCTCTGAGAGCTTAATGCCTGTCTTGCCATAAAAGGCATGCGAAGACAAGGACATAATTTCATAAATTTTGGTCTTTGAATTCTTCTTCAACCAATTTGCCGTATGCTTGGCATCGTTGTCGTTGCCGAGGTCAAACTGACTGTGCAGTTGGCGCATCCAACGTTGCTTCTCCAATTCATCTTTGAAGATGGAGCCATTGGAGTCGCGTGCAAGCGCACCATCAGCGGGCGGGGTAACATCGTGGTTGACAGACCACCCTTGGCGACGCGAGACCTCTTGCTCCAACTCATCCTTGCGCTTGGGATCCCAAGTGAAGTTGCGGCTATTGATGATGCCGTAACGGTCAGCCGAGAGGGAAGAGTCCAAGAGGCGTTGGTCGCGATATCTGACGGCGAAAGCAATCAAGAGCTGTTGGTACTTTTCGGCATACACGGGGCCGACCAACTTCGCCAATTTGACAAAGTTATGGACTACATTGGGGTTCGGCGGGTATTCCAAAGCAAAGGTCGCATTCAACACTGCAGGGTGTTCAATCAACCAGTCCCAGGTCTTTTCGCTAAACTTTAAGTGTGGGGTGACCAACAATAAGCAGTGGTCAAAATACTCTTGGCGGACATCTTCATTGAAGATAAAGCCCGAGTCATAGAGAGCAGCATCAAGCCGACGCAAATCACCATTGTCGGTGATTGGAATCGGTTGTTTATAAGCGCCTAAATCCTTCACCTGTGCCAGCGCAAAAACAGGGAGCAATGTCGCAAAGACAAATAGCAAACGTTTCATACTGTATAATGTAGCAAAAAAAAGCATTTTTTTCAATTTAGACATTGAAAATCAAGCAGTTTATTGCGAATGAAATAGATTCCCAGCCGCGAAGGTTTGCGGAGGAGGCTCAATCATCGTCCCATTTAGGCGCACTTCTTCTTCAAGAGTGCGCTTCGGTTTGGGTTATGGGAGGGGAAGGGCGTCGATGAGATGGAGGGAGGGCACGTTAGGGTGGTAGGTGTCGCGACTGATGGTAAAGAGAAGGCGCAACCGCATGCCGGATTGCCATGTAGAGGCGCGATGGGCGGCGCCAAACCAAATAGCACGGGTAGAGCCGGGCCCTTGCCGTGCGGGATCGCGTAGGGTGAGATCAAGATGGGTCTTATCTGCCCCAATGTTGCGATGGGTGTTGAGGATAAATGTTTTGGCGAAGATGGGCTTGGGATTGCCATTGCCAAAGGGTTCGAGTAGGTCCAAGGAGTTCAAGAGCCCCTCGTCAATGACACAGTCGAGGCTTTCATCGTAGGTGATGGGTTCTGCTTCAACTTGCCCCGCTTCAAACGCCTTTGGGAAACGTTCGCGGAAGGCTTCAAATGCACTGGGTTTAAGGGAAAAACCCGAGGCGGCGGCATGGCCTCCATAGTGGGCGAGGAGGTCGCTGACGGTATCAAGTGCTTTTACCGCATGCCATCCGCCGCGAGAACGAATCGAACCACACCCACTGCCATCTGCTTGAATACAACAAACCACTGCGGGCACGCCTGATTGTTCGGAGAGTCGCGCCGCTACAATCCCAAGGACACCTGGATGGAAACCTTCGTCACGTGTGCCCGCGGCAAAGATGAGATTTTTGAATTGTGGGAGTGCTTGATTGTCAATGACATTGCGAAGGTAGGCTTCAATCTCGCGCCGCTCTTGGTTGGCGGCTTTCAACTCATTTGCCGCCTGACGGCACGCTTGCTTGAGTGCATCTGATTGTACAGACCACTTAGCGGGTGGGCTGAGATTGATGAGGGTGCAGGCGCAGGCGCAGTTGCCAATGCGGCTCGCGGCATTGATGCAAGGAATTAACTTAAAGGCGAGCTGCTCGGCAGTAAGTTCGGCAAATTTGAGGTTATGCACTTCAGCAAGGGCATGGAGCCCTGGATTGCCATTTTGGTATTTGCTGAGGATTGAAAGCCCTTTGGTCACGAGCGAACGGTTTTCGCCGGTGAGCGACATGACGTCTGCAATGGTTGCGATGGCTACCAAATCAAGGAAAAGGCGATGGTCACATGCGGGGAAATGGACGGCGAGTGCACGGATAAGCGCATGTGCGGTGGCGCACCCACACATGTTTTCGGCGCCTTTGGGCGCGCCTAAGCGGGGATTGACGATTGCATACGCGGGGGGTAACTGTTCTGGGGGGACGTGGTGGTCAGTGATGATGACCTCAATGCCGAGCTGATTGAGGTAGGCGACCTCATCAACACATGAGATGCCACAGTCCACGGTGACAAGTAGGTCAGGCTTAGCGTTTTCGGTAAGGCAACGTTCAATTGCTGCCGGCGTAAGCCCATAGCCTTCGCGTTCGCGATCAGGGATGAAAGAGGTAACACACGCACCGCACTGACGAAGGGCTTGCGTCATTAACGCTGTAGCGGTGATGCCATCGGTGTCATAGTCGCCGAAAACGAGAATGTTTTGGTGGGTTTGAATGGCGTGTCGCAGACGTGTTACGGCGAGGTCGACATCATGAATTTGCGTGGGGTCGCAAAAGGGCGCGCGCAAGGGATTCAGCCACGTCTCAATCTCTGCCACGGAGGAGATGCGTCGGGCAGCGATACGGGCGACTGCGGGGTGGAGATTGAGGTGCGCGTGTATAGCCTCCAACAGCGCCGTGTCTGGTGCTGAGGCGGCTTGCCAAGGGGGTGTGATGGGAGATTCGGCAACAGTCATATGCATTTTAAGTAAGCGCCGTGAGGCAGATTAGGGCATTGTGTTGCCAGGTTCGTTAAAGGTGAAGGGAGAGGGGAAAAGGTCGCCGAGCGTTAGGGAGCAAGTCAGCGTGGCCTCGTGGTCGGTTACGAAGACGGGCAGGGTGGCATCGCAGAATTCTGCTAAAACTTGTCTGCAGGCACCACAGGGGGTGACGGCTTTGGGCGCGCTGAGCGCTAACGCCGTAAAGTGACGTTCGCCTGCGGCGATGGCGGCGAAGAACGCATTGCGTTCGGCGCAGACGGTGAGTCCGTAGGAACTATTTTCTACGTTGCATCCCGTGTAAATCTTCCCGCTTTCAGCCAGTAAGGCCGCACCAACGGTAAAGTGCGAGTAGGGCGCGTAGGCGTTTTTTGCGGCGTTACGTGCGGCTTTAAGCAAATCTTCGGGAGGGTTCATCGTGGGTTCCGAGAAAATTATTCGTGACGAAGGGCGTCAATGGGGTTGAGACGGCTTGCACGCCATGCGGGGTAAAAGCCGAAGACCACGCCAATGGCGGCGGAGATGCCCGCGGAAAGCAGGATGGCATTGAGCGAGACGCTAACCGGCCAGTGGAGGACTTTGGCAATGACAATTGAGGCGCATCGACCTGCACCAATGCCAACAAGTCCGCCCATAAAACAGAGCAGCACGGACTCGGTGAGGAATTGGGAAAGGATGCGCGACCCACGTGCTCCCACCGCCATGCGTAAGCCGATTTCACGGGTGCGTTCGGTGACGCTGACCAACATGATATTCATGATGCCCACGCCGCCGACAACGAGTGAGAGGAGTGCGACAATCAATAAGAGCGAGGTCATCAAACCGCTCGTGGAGGTCATCGTTTTCAACATTTCTGACATGTCGCGGATTTGGAAGTCGTTGGGCATGCCAGGTGCGATGTGATGTCTGCGACGAAGGACTTCGGTAATCTGGCGCATTGCGTCGGCGACCTGTTCGGGTGATTTCGCCGAACAGGTAATCTGGTCAATATTGTTAAAGCGGACAGGTAATGGATAGTTTTTCGCTTGTACACTGTCGCGAGCAGGATAGATGGAGGTGGTGTTTTCTGGGTAAACAGAGCTCGTCGTTGAGGCGGATGAGGTCGTAGAAGAGACTGCCCCTGCGCCTGTGGCAGAGGAACCCGAACGCGAAAGGCGATTGCGCATAGTGCGCCAGGGGACCACCACGGTATCGTCCTGGTCCATACCCATCATGTTGGCACCTTTTCGGGGGAGGACGCCAATCACCTTGAAGAGGACGCTATTGAGGCGTAAGTCGCGCCCAACAGGATTTTCGCCGGGGAAGAGCTCCTCTTTAACGGTCTGACCGATGACGCAGACGCAGGCGGCGGTGTCGACTTCGCGTTTGGTGAAGTAACGACCACTTTCGGGCGTCTTCCAAGATTGGACGATGAAGTAGTCCTCGTTGCCTGAATAGACCGTGAAAGGAGTCCAGTTGCGATTGCCCGCGATGGCTTGGATGCCACGACGTGAAAGGGTGGGAGAGGCGGCTTCAACGGAGAGGCATTCGGCTGCGATGGCTGCGCAGTCGGCCTCGGTTAAGGTCACAGAACCACCCGCACCAGAGCTGATGCCGGAGGTCTTGACGGCCGAGGGCCAAATCATCATGACGTTGGTGCCCATGTTGGAGATGGAGCTCTTGATTGATTTCGCCGCACCTGCGCCGATTTCCATCATGGTAATCACGACACCCACGCCAATGACAATGCCCAACATTGTGAGCAGTGAACGCAAGACGTTGCGTCGGAGAGAGACGAAGGCCGCTAGGATTTGTCGCAGTAAATTCATATGGATCATTCCCCTTAGCAGACTTAGTAGGTGCCGTCGACCACGAGGCCGTCTTTGATGTGGTAGGCTTCCTTGGCGAAAGCGCCCACTTCGGGGGAGTGGGTCACCAACACGATGGTGATGCCTTCCTTCGCATTTAGCTCCTGGAACATGTGCAAGACTTCTTCTGAAGTTTTGGAGTCAAGGTTGCCCGTGGGCTCGTCTGCGAACAGAATCTTTGGGCGATTGACTAGTGCACGTGCGATGGCAACGCGTTGTTGCTGGCCGCCACTCATTTGAGAGGGGTGGTGATCCAGGCGTTCTTTGAGCCCTACGCGCTCTAAAAGGTGTTCAGCCCAGGCGCGTTGTTCTTTGGGAGAGGGGCGGTTTTTGGCGTACTCCAAGGGCATCATCACGTTTTTCAGTGCAGAGGTGCGCGCAAGGAGGTTGAAGTTTTGGAAGACAAAGCCAATGCGCTCATTGCGTAGGTCTGCTCGAGCATTGGAGGAGAGTGTGCTGACATCCTTTCCGTCAAGCAGATATTGGCCTCCAGAGAGGGTGTCAAGGAAGCCAAGGATATTCATTAGCGTTGATTTACCGCCACCCGAGGGGCCCATGAGGGCCAAGAGTGTCCCCTCGTGAATTTTCATGGAAATCCCCTTTAATACAGGGACTTCCACATCGCCGAGGAGGTAGTTCTTGGTGAGGTTTTTCAATTCAATGAGCGCGGGCGCTGCGGATGGAGTAGTCATAAGCCTCCTTTGGCCGAGTAGATTAACGGCGACGACCCCACCGAGGAGGCTTGGGCATGAAGGGATTTTCGCCTGCGGCGGCGGCTTGCTGCACTTCAATCTTCGTCAGCGTGCCCGTGATGACTGAGTCGCCAACCTCAAGTTTGTCGGTGGTGATGGCAGAATGGATATCATCGCTTACGCCACAAGTGACTTCCACAGGGATGGGGTGACCTTGTTCATCCTGCACGAAGACGTAGGACTTTTGTTCGTCCCCTTCCGCAGGTTCCCACCCTGTTGGCCGCCAACGTAGCGCCGCCGCTGGCACAAGAAGGGCATCCTTCGGCGATTCAGCAAGGATGAACTGTACATTTGCTGTGAGGTAGGGGAGCAGAAGGGAGTCAGGGTTTTCGGTGGCGACTTCAACGGTGTAGGTCACCACGTTAGAGCTCATCGAGGCATTTAGGCGAATGCGTGCGACCTTACCTTCAAAATCCTTTTCAGGGAAGGCATCAACGGCGAATCGAACACGCTGTCCCACCTTGATGGCACCGATGTCTGCTTCGTTGACGGGGACCCAAATTTCGATCTTTCTCAAGTCTTTTGCCACGAGGAAGAGCGAAGGCGTGCTCATCGATGCGGTTACGGTCTGGCCGATATTGACGCGGCGGTCAATGATAATGCCATCAACGGTAGAGAGGATGTCGCAGTAGGAGAGGTTGCGCTCTGCCTTTTCTAATTGTGCTTGCGCTTGTGCGATGGCTGCTTCTGCTTGTTCAATTTTCGCCTCGCCCACCTTCAGATTGGCCACGGCGACCTCATATGCACTCAGATAGGCGTCGTAATCCTTCTGCGAGATGGCATCGCCCACGCCCATTTGTTGGGCGCGCTTCCATTCGCGTTCGGCTTGACGGAGCTTGGCGTTCAACTGTGCCGTGTCGGCTTGTGCGCCTGCGAGCTGAGCCTTTGCGGTGGTGAGATTTGCCTTTGAAATGGTGACTTCTGCTTTGTAAGTGACATCGTCAATGCGTGCGAGGAGTTGCCCTTTGCGCACTTCAGAGCAGTAATCGACCTCTTTCCCTTCGGTATCCGTGCCGAATTTCATAATCTGGCCGGTGACCTGTGCGCCGATATCAATGAGATCCTCAGGTTCAATCGTGCCCGTAGCCAAAATGGTTTGAACGGCTTGGCCGCGTGTGATGGCTTCAGTTTTATAGGCAATTTCTGCTTGAACAGGTTTGGGACGGTTGCGATACCACCAAATGCCGCCGCCGATGAGCGCCAAAAGAATTAAAGAGACGACAATCTTCCGCATGGCTTTGCCTTTCTGTGCCTTTTCGTTCTCAGATACATCCTATAGACAAGGGAATGTACAAGAAACGTGTGTTAAATGGTTGCCCTGACAGGAATCGAACCTGCGGCACGCGGTTTAGGAAACCGCTGCTCTATCCACTGAGCTACAGGGCAGACAACTTATAGTATCGCACATAATCGGGTATTCGTAAAGAAATATCCCGGGCAAAAACGGCCTGCATTATACAAAGTGCGACTGTAAAACGCAATGAAAAAGAGTCTCAATCGCATTTTCTCATCTGCGACTAAAAGAGTGGACACTGGAAAGGATGTGAATAAAAAGAAAAAAGCCTGCAAACAGTGTTTGCAGGCTTCCCGAATGGTGCTCGGGGGGGGACTCGAACCCCCACGGATCTCTCCACATGCACCTCAAGCATGCGTGTATGCCATTTCACCACCCGAGCGGTTAAAACGGCGCATATGATAGCACAATGATTTTTTCGACGCAAGCATTTTTTTGCAAATATTTTAAATTTTTTGAGGAAGGTGGCGATTTGTGCAAATAAAGGGGGTGAATGAATTCGTGTAAAAGGTAAAGAAGAGGTGAAGCGTTAATGGATGAAAGCATCTGCTCTTGATTGAAATGGAGGTGTGCGTCCTCAATAGAAGTAGAGATGCGTCTGTTCTTGAATGAAGTTGGGATACGTGTGTTTACGATTGAAGTAGAGAAGAGGACGAAGGAGGTGGGTAACAGAGCGCGTAGGGGGATGCGCGGGCAATTGTAATGAGGCGATCTTGGATTGGTCTTCTCGACACAAGCAAATGGTGCTGTAGATTGTAATAGAGGTCTTCTTGAAGGTGGCGCGTCAATGTAGGTGCGCGGCGCTGTTGGGCGTGCGGATTGGTTTTTAGAGTTTTCAAATAGAGGCGTGGAGGCTACAATTAGGGTTGCGCCAGGCGACTTTTAAACGAATCTTAGGAAAAAGTACAAAAAAAAGGCCAGCCGTTAGGCTGACATTACAAAAATGGTGGCAAGGGTCGGGATCGAACCGACGACACGCGAATTTTCAGTCCGCTGCTCTACCAACTGAGCTACCTCGCCTTAAATGGCACCCCCAAGGAGAGTCGAACTCCTCTTACAGGCATGAAAAGCCCGTGTCCTAACCGATAGACGATGGGGGCGTCTACAAATGGCGGTAGAAAGCTGCTTCAACTCAGTGCGGTGTGCGCTTGAACCGAACGCTCTCGCCGGCATGGCGTGTTTTCAAGAATGGCACCCCCAAGGAGAGTCGAACTCCTCTTACAGGCATGAAAAGCCCGTGTCCTAACCGATAGACGATGGGGGCGTCTAAATGGTGGCAAGGGTCGGGATCGAACCGACGACACGCGAATTTTCAGTCCGCTGCTCTACCAACTGAGCTACCTCGCCAACATGGCGTTGAAAACGTGCAGAAGTATAGCAAAACCACTTTTCTGATTTCAAGTTATTTTTTTAATTTTTTTAATTTTTTTAGATTGCTTGTTAAAAAGTGCAAAGCGACCTTCTTAATTGATCTCCTAAATATCCTCAAATAAGTGAAGCCTGGCAGGGCGTAGCGGCTCATCTCTTTCCTTGTCTTTACGAATGATGTTCACGCATACACCTTCATGTCATTCGTTATCGTCGTCTGTGACACATAAAGAATAAAGGGGAGCGTCGACTGACGCTCCCCTTTTCGGTGCTACGAGGCAAAAGCACTCGTTTAAAACGATGGCGTTTCGTTATGCATGCTGCGGCACTTCCACAGGGAAGCGAAGGTGAATGAGTGCATCACGGACGCGTAACTTCGGGCTGTTGATTTCCTGCGCGAAGGCTTCATCATAGAGATTGGCGTAGGTTGCATTTGAGAGTTTTTGAACAGAGTCGGCTATGCCACCGATACGGTCTGCGAAGAACTGCATCGCAATGCGAACAAAGTGCGTCTTCATTTCTGCCGTAGTTTCGTCAGTGATAATTCCTTCATTACGCAATTCATTTTCCAAATACGTCAAGTTAAACTTGAGCGTCGTCAGGAAGAGGGCGCGATTGGAATTACTCTTGAGTGCACTTGCTTTAGCATCAAGCCCTGGCAATTCTAATGGATGTTGGAACTCCTGCGAGATGCGCGCAAGCGTCTTAATCACCGATGCGTCAATCGCACCGCCGGCATAGGCTTCCACATAAGCCTGCACCTTCGTGGCGCTTCCCTCCATGCGCTCTGCAGTAGCGCGTTCCTTATCCTTAGCCGAAAGCATATCGAAGAAGATCGGTACGGCCATTGTGCCGAGACTCTTCAATGCGGGCTGGAGGTTAGAATTCACCACATTTGCAATGGCATAGACAAAGGCGCCATCTTCTGGAGATTCCGCGCGATCAGGTGCATGCATTTCAAACACCTGCTGATAGGAACGAACAGCCTTCACAAAGGCGCGTGCCAATTCCTTCGCAGCGGTATCCGTGAGAGCAACATCATCCCCATCGCGTGCAGCGAGGAATGCGGCCAACTTCGTACGCACGTCTTCGCCGAGATTCGTGTACATATCAACATTACGACCACCAAAGATATTACAGGTCTTTGCTTCAGTCAAACGTTCAACGAAGGGCAAAATGTACGTATCAAAGGTTTCACGGTCAGTGAATGTCACTTTGAGTTCATCAATCATCACGGGCAAACGCGTGTTGTCAAAGGTATTTGTGCGGCTCACCATTGACGAACCGAAGTGCGGTTCCAATTCGAGGGCGAGTTGCTTATTTGTCTTGCCTTCCTCATGATTAAGGAAACGCTTCAATGCTGCCAATGCATCACGCACGCCGGCACTGACCGATTCCGTTCCTTCAGGAATCGTAGGCACCCCTTCAAGCGGCGCAATGGAAAGACGGTTCATCGCGAGGCTCAACTCATTCATGAGCGTATTCATTTCCTCCACGGCACCGCCGAGGCGCATCTGGCACTGGGCAAAGTTGTAAATCGGCCCAGGAATTTCAATACCATGACGCTGCAAGCACATGAGCGCGGCGAAAATACGGCGTCCTGCATCAGTCGTCGTGCCCTTATTGAGGATTTCATGAAGCTCACGCGTCAATTCGCCGTTTGTATTCTTATTATCATACTCTGCACGACCTTCGGCAGAAATGAGCGCCTTAAAGGAGGCTTCAAAGTAGTTCTCACGACCATACATTGCCGCGGCCATCATCTTGAGGACGTGGGTGCGCTCTTCCTGCGTCAAGTGTGTCGCATTACCGAAGTCAATCACCGTAAGCCCATCACCATCGGTCATGATGTTACCCGCATGGAGGTCGCCATGGTAGAAGCCATTACCATAAAGGGCTTCCTGCACCCACTTCTCGGTGAGCATCAAGAGATAGTCCTGACGCGTCTTCGTGTCATTGTACAAGTGAATCAACTGAGCCTCTGCCGCACGGAGACTACCTGCATCCTTGAAGAATGCCTGACCCGATGCATTCACGTTACCCAAAATTTCACGAACCTTTTCACGCGTATTGGCCATGAAGCGGTCATAGGTTTCACCCGGAGCCTTCTTAAGAATGAGCGAATCCATCGTTGGCGGCACCGAAGGATGAACTTCCATTGAGTGGAGCTTATTCATCGTCACCACGCGCTGCTGCGTCTTAATCACACCGTCGGTATAAATCATCACGGGCTGTTCATAGACATTACGTGCGTAGTTGATGTTTGTCTTTTCCTTAGTGAAGTCAAGTTCTTCGAGGATACGTGCATACTGCCCCTCGAAGGTCTTCTCCATACCGGGCGTTGCCTTCGCGGCATTAACAAAACGCTGACGTTCGCTTTCAATAATCGTCTTCACGTTCGGACGGAGCAACTTAACCACGCATTCCTCGCCATTCGGATGTTCGTCCGTAATCATCTTGCACAAGAATGCCTGACCCACCGATGCCGCACCCAACGAACGCACCACCTGAATCGACTTAATCGCACCATTAGAACGATTCACGATATCCAGCATGTGCGCCTTAACAATCGCTTCAGGAATCGGCTGAAGATTGGACTTCATATCCTTGAGTGCATCGCGCATATCTTCGCCAAAGGCATCCACAGGAAGTGCCTGAAGCATTTTTTGGAGCAACGGGCCTGCGCCCTTGAAAAGTGCACCAACAATTTGGCCTGGCGTAGAATTAGCATCGGTATTGCGAAAGAGCGATGCGAGCATCTGGCGGCCTTCCTGCGGCGTAGCGCCCACGAAGTAACGCGACAACACCTCATTCATGAACTTACCATAACCGCACGACGAATCGGTCAATGCGCCGCCGACAAGACGGTCAAACGACTGCTGCCAAATGGGCGATTCTTCTCGCACTTCGGCCTCGCCGGCATCTTCAGGCATATTGGCACGCAACTTATCGTTAATCGTCTCCTGAATCTGCGTCATCGCCGTTTGCACCAGGCCATCCATTGCCTCGTCCAATCCTGCGATCTGCGGAATCATGCCCAGAATTGCTTCCGATAACTGCTCTTTCGTTACCACATTCGTAAGGATGGCGCCTTTCAGCACCTGAGTCGCCTCAATCTTGTCTGCCACAGCCGTTGCACGATCTGCCTCGGGGAGCGAGGCGACTTCCAGCATCACCTTAAACGCGGCCTTATAGACCCCCTTAATAAGCTGCGCCTTCATGCCGTCGGCTTTCGGCAAAGCCTCGGTCATTTCAGCAAAGCGTTCAACCAATACCGTACGCATCGGTTCGGCAAGACCCGCAAGCGTTTCTGCGGGATTCATCACGACCTCAATAAAGGTGTCGAGATCATTCTTGAGCAAGTTGAGAATACGCTGACCGCCTTCGCCCTTACGCTGCGCCTCATCGTAGGAGATGATATCGCTGTTCATAATCAAATCAGCGAGGAGATTACGAGCCTTCTCCTGCGTTGCGGCGAGACGCGCCTTCGGATCAAAATTAAACATACGAGGCGCAGCAGGACGTTTGTCAAGCACCACCTTGCGGTTCAAATCGTCAACGCTCGTCCGCACCATTGCCGCATGGAGATCGCGAATTTCTTCACCCGTAAAGACGTCATTACGCGTATAGGTCGAAAGCAACGCATTAGCGACGTTCTTATTCACAGCGCCCGTCTCTGTCGTGTAATACCCCTTGAGCGCATTCGCTGCAATCGTACGAAGCATTGCCGTAGGCACCGTGGCAAAGGAGGATGCTGGAATTTCCAAACGGTCAGCCACAATACGCAAACAAATCTCACGTGTATGCGAGGTGGTCTCTGGCATATCTGCGATATCCGTAGCAGAAAGTTCGGGCAACATCTTCAAGATGGTTTTCGTACCAAAACGGTCAACATGCGACACCATGTCCGACTCAAAGATATTGATAAAGCCTGCCGCAGACTGCGCGCCCGTCACCTTCATACCATTCACCGTAATGTGCAGCAAGCCGTGCGCAGACTGGCTCAACGTAACGGTCTTTTCATTGAAGACAAAGGTCTCTTCCTTTACGCCGCCATCCTTTGCGAACGCACGCAGCTTCGCAATCATCATCACCATGTCTTTACCAGTGATGCCCGTATTGGAAGGCAATTTATCACCCATAAAGAGCGCAATTGCATCTGACGTACGGCCTGGCTTAAGAGACTTCAAGGGGTCAATCAATTTATTCGTGTGATAGAGTTTGAAGAGCGTCTTTAAGTCCTCCGTATTGATCGCCTTCACATCCTTATGCAACACGCGATGATAGAAGGCCGGCAAATCGTCAAACTTAAAATCTCTCAAGCGAGCAAGGGACATCAATTTATTGAGGTCATCCCGCGTCACAGTCGCAGGATCATAACCACAGTCCTTAACAAACTTCAGCATTGCAGAGAAGTCCTCTGTATTAAAGCCCCACTGCTGCTGAACAAAGTTATCCGCGGTACACTCATCAAAGGGTATGTCGGTCCCCACACTCATAACCTGAGCCGTCGTACCAATCGCATTTAAGAAATCAACCGAAATATTCGCTGGCAATTCACGATTCATCAACGCCTGATAAATGCTCGGCCCAGTGAGCGCACCCCCTGGCCCCTGCCCATGAATCATGGTGAACATCGTCCTGATATTCGTGGCATTGCACTGCATGCAAAGATGGAGCACATGAAGTTCGCGTGCATCCAAAGAACGCAACATCGGTATTGCGTTATCAGGCATTCCGTTGCTGCCAAGCACACGGATGAAATCGTTCAAATTCTTATCCGCGTAACGTTCTGCAGGCAATTCCGAGATCAACGATGCCACCGCCCATGCCATGCGTGCTTCAGGCGTTTTACGATTCGTAGGAGCCTCCGCCGCAATTTCTTCCAAAAAGCGATCCAGGTCCAACCCTTCATAGGGCTCTGCCACATTCTGAACCTGTGCCGCTGCACCTGCTTCCGCATGTCCAATGACACCCTCATTCGCCATAGCAGGGATCTTATTCATCGTCAAAATCGTTTCATCCGCGTAACGAATCGCAGAATGATCCGCATAAGCAGGGTTAGCCAACGTAAGCTTGGAGAAAAAGGTGTTCAACGTCTGACGCAGCGAAAGGATTTTACCAATCTTCGCATTAAAGGGCTCAGGTAACTTGGTCAAATCAATGGAATCAGGGGCCTCCTGCTGGATTTTCGCGAGGTCTGGATGCTTCTCAAACATCGCATCCATCTCCGCCGAGTAGGCGTTGAGCAAACGGGTGCTTTCCGCAGTAATGTTGGCATACATCTGCGCAATTGACATCGCGGGTTCTACACCACGGCGCATCAACGGCGAAAAGCCCTCTTGCATAGCTAAGTGTTCGAACGTATTGTAGGCGACATGCCATGCTTCGCCATAGCCTGCTGATTCACCGAAGCCAATATCCACCGTAAAACGGGTCATCGCTTGGGATTCTTCAAGGAAGGGATCCGCCGCCATGTGTACCACGCCCGTTTCAAAACTATCTGCCCCCTTAAGCGAAGCCTTCAAGTAGGTTGCAATCTTACCATCTGCATCCGGCACAGAAACCGTACGCGAAATGCCACGACCCGTCTCATCCGAAGCCACCGCACAAAGGGCAAAATAGTGACGCAACGCATTCGCACGATTCGCATCAGCAGGTAAAGCATCACCATTCTTCAACTTCGTCAAGGTGTCCGTCGCGAGATTGACATCTGCTTCAATCCTTTGTTTGATATCATCAATCTTCGAAGCGAGATCAGCAGTCTTAATTCCCTTTGTGTAAAGCTTAAGCGTGCTCAAAGGAATATCAAAACTCTTTTTAGAAACACCGGGAATATTCAGCGTGAGTGGCTTACGGCCTTCAGCGATTGCAATGCGATCAAACGCTGCTTCCATGTATTCCGAACGCTGAAGATAATCTGCAAAGTGCTCGCGAATCGCAGTAGCCTCCTGGCGCGAGGGGGCTGCCTTCGCCGTAACGTCTCGAATTGCCGTCATCACAGCACGAATACGGCGCATCGTAAGCGGACGCGAAGAGGTCACATTACCATCTTTAAGCTTAAAATCTTCAATTTTGAGTACATCGCGCACATCCTTCGGAAGCTCATTGAGCGACGACACCCCAAAAGCCGACGTTAATGCATCCGCAAAATTACGACGTGCGACATTATTCGCCTCATGGACATATTTGTTGGCGGGAATTTGCTTAATGCTAAAACGTCCCAAGCGTCTCTCTTGCGCTTTGTCACATTCAATACGCGTTCCACCACTCAGGTTACGATTGTTTTGAATGGCGTCATTAAAAATCTGAAGTCCAGAAAGGTCAATTGGCATCATTCACCTCTTTTCTTGTTGTCCATTGTCCTACACGGCACACAACGTATGCCTTTTCACTTAAACCATCATATGATGGAGGTCTAAAGCGTCCGATGAAATTTCTACAGATTCCTTTTTTCCTTCATAATCACGGAGGATGCGCGTCCATGCCTCAAGCTGATTCACAAAATGTTCCACTTCGTTAAAAAACGTTTCATTGTCCAATTCTGCACAGGGTATCATACGACACAACGATAAGCAATCGCGCTCACCATCAATGGAGAAGGTCGCACCTTCCGTCTCACGAAAACAGTGCTGCGCTTCAAGCATCAATCGGAAAAGTCCTGCAGGATTCTCCGATGGCACCATGCCTAAATCACCCACAAGTGCAATGCGATGCTGTTCAGAAAGATCGTGAATGGCAAATTCAAACGAATCAACTTCAAACGCATAAATGCCCTCTGCGTTCGCCTCGAATTGGATCCCGAGGCGTTCACAAAAGGCCTTAATCATCTCTTTCGCTTCCATCATCTTAAATTTCTCCAAAAACTGTCGCAAGGCAAGCCGGCCCAAGGCGATCAATGTCTTCTGCTGTCAACGGGCGCACGAGCGGCTGACCATCTTCCATCACAGGATTGAAGACATACTCATCACCCTTCACTTCTGGGAGTGTAATTGTAGCATGTTTACCCACCAGACGAGCCTTCGCCTTTTCGGAAAAATCTTCCCAATTGTCAGATTCTTTCAAAAGCGGATCTGTTTCCATGAGTTCTTCAAGTGCACTGAATACCAAGCCTTCAGCATTGAGCGGCTGATCACCATTCAACGCCGTATCTGCCACACGCTTCGCTTCTGCAGCCTCAGCGATATCCGTTGCGTCCATCTTGATCAAGTGCTTCTGCTCAAATTCTTCCAAACGACCACACTTATCTTCAAGGCAGACGCCAGGGTTCTTCTGAATGTGATCCAAATATTCCGAGACCTTACCCTCAGCCTTCGCATCAAAGTAATTATCCACCACGCGCTTCAAGTAGAGCTGAGCAATTCCCGTGACATAGTTCTTCAGCTTATCAATCGTTTCAGGGCGCGTACGGTCAAAGCCTGCATTTTCAAAGTGCATGATCACACCAATGCGGCTCTGAAGGTAGAAGTCATAATCATTTAAGCTCGAAAAAGGCTTAAACTCTCCAGTTGTACGGTCAAAGTACTGCAACTTTGGTCCCTTGAAGTCCTCTCCTTCATCACACTCTAACGCAAAGCGATATTCCTCATTCACGCCCAACGTCTTATCTGCTTCATGCTTGAGGAACTCCACAATATCCGCGGCAATCTTAAAGGCACGCGCTAACGTATTGTGGTCTGCAATCATCTTAAATTCATCAGCAGAGAACTTATCATATCCAAGCGCCTGCTTAATCACTGCTAACTTCTCTTCATACACTGGCAAACTAAAGCTGCCATTCCCCACGAGGTCTGCCTTCTTCACGATGGCTTGGATACGGCGCATCGTAAGCGGCTTGCCAGAGGCGACTTCGCCTTTGGCGTTAATCCCAAAGTCACCACGCTTGAAGTCGGCACCCAAAATCTTTTCCAAACGCATCATGAATTCCTTAGAGAAAGTCATCTTACCATTCTCTTCCGTCATGCCTTTAATATTGAAAGCACGACCTAAGGATTTCAAAAGTTCACTACGTGCCGCATTATTCGCAGCCTTCTCTTCAGAGGAGCGAGAGAGAGCAGAGAGCGCACCAGTATAAACACCGTTTGCCTTAATGCCATTGCCATCATTATTAATAATCGTCTTAGCATC
Source organism: Kiritimatiellia bacterium (assembly GCA_017558005.1). Taxonomy (GTDB): domain Bacteria; phylum Verrucomicrobiota; class Kiritimatiellia; order RFP12; family DVOR01; genus Spyradenecus. The sequence continues at coordinate 61,118 of JAFYWN010000020.1, forward strand.
TGCGAAGGCTGCATTACGATAAACATTCAAAGCTGCGGAATTAAGTTCAATTGCCATAATGACCATCCTTTCAAATTGATTACACCTACAATACAAATTTATCCGTAAAAGGTTACACTTAATTTTAAAAAAATAAAAAAACTTTAAAAATATCCGTGTGTCCACCTCTCCAGAATCAGCGCCCCACGCCCCTATGCAGGGGCTCGCACCCCTGCACCCGCGAAAGCGCAGGGCGCTTTACCCCATGCTCGTCCTACGGACTCGCCTTTTAAAAGGATGACGAGAAGGGATAGGAGCGCTAGAAGGGATAAGGTGGGGCGCACCCCGTCGTTTGGTGCCACACTGGATCGCGGAGAGTTAGGAGGCGAGAGGATTGGGTGGGGCGGCGCACCCACGACTCTATGCAGGGGTCGCACCCCTGCACCCGCGAAAGCGCAGGGCGCTTTACCCCGTGCTCGTCCTACGGACTCGCCTTTTAAAAGGACGACGAGAAGGGATAAGAGCGATAGAAGGGATAAGGTGGGTGAGTGCGATTTAAGGGGGATAGGAGGCGGGAGGCTTGTAAAGTGTGCTAGGATAAACGATAGATGAGATTATCCCTTTAATCCCTACCATCGCTGTTATCGCTTCGATCCCTGTTATCCCTTTAGATTTGTAATCCCTTTAGAAAGGTCGTACAGCATGAGTAAGATTCTTTTACCACACTCAGGTTACAAGCATCTGATTGTCTACAAAAAGAGTGGTGTGATTTATCAAGGAAAGGAGTGGGCGATTACAACGTAATCCACGAATCTGTCCCATCACGAGTAAGTTTGAAGAACCCCATTCCGACATGCTCAATTTGATCGGCAGTATAAATTCTTTCCGCGACACAATCCACGAGTACCATCTGCTTGGGTTGCTCAAAAATGAGTGCTTCATAACGCGCGGCTGTCAAACGGATTAAGGGGTCATCCAAGTCAAGGTCAATTTTTTCACTCGCCTTTATCTGCGTAGGCGAATGCCAAAGCACCTTTCCAGCTTGACTCAGCACGGTCGTCCCATGGGTCGGGTCTTGCTGAAGAAGAATATTGCAATAACGTTCGTACGTATACGTCACCGCCTTCTTCTGGAACTGACCATCAAAGAGATGACAGTCAATTTGAAGCCCAAGCAATTTTTGAGCATAGGTCCACATGACAATTTCATCATCATGAAGCATGAGAATATCAAGCCATTGATAATCAGCAAAAAAACCTTCAGGGAATACTTTTTGCTTCCCCGTGGGCAAATGATAAAAACAAGTCACGCCATCATCTGCAGTTGATTGTATTGCAAAAGCGGTCTGATTCCACACACTAAACACCATGAGCAACGGTTGCTGCACCACAGCCCCCGTCTTTCGGTCGGTAAGGAAATACCGAGAAGGTGAGTGTTCCATAAAAGGAAGTACCTGCCTCACGAGATAACGTTCATCCCCCAAATAGTGAACCCCTCCCGCCGAAAAGAAATGTAGAAAGGGGGCAAAGCGGTTGCCATTTGAGTAAAGCACCTCTTGCCGACCTTCACTCACCACGAGACTCGCACCCATCACCTGTTGCACCTTCTCACCCGCTGCCGCATTAAGAATCAACGTGCCATACCGTTTTGGCGCGAGATTGCTGCGTTGATACTGAAAAAACACAACCTCCTTTTTCTTACCCGGCGTCTTTCCCTCAACTGTAGCGCGGTAAAAGTGACGATTCAGGCGTTTAATGTCACGCGTTGTAATCGTCTTTGCTGCCGTCTCTCGATGCTCCTCCGAGTGTCCACTAAACAACGTAAGGTGATTCTTAAAGGTCAACTCAAACGCCTTACACTCAGGCAAATAACACACGCCAAAATCATTTGTCACGGCCCCCAATAACGGCATCACCAAGACCATCGCCAAACAGCACCAAGTCGTCTTCAGATTCATTCGACTCACCTCCAAACTAACCTATTAAAAGCATAACACATTTAAAGCCCTCACAACTGCTCGCCACCACAAAATACACCTCAATCATGCGCCCCTCAAATGTCCCCCTCTTGCGGCATATTTGCAGTCACCTTCATCCGTTCATCTGCGCACTTTGACTGCCAATTCAAGCACAATTATGAGCAAGTTTGTAAGATTTCATTTTTTCATTCATTGTACTATGGGCGAGCGGAAAACAGATTTGCCTAACATATTGCCATTCAATACTTTATGTGCCGTCTATTTTGTGCCGTAAAATTTGTAGTACAAAACTGCTCTGATTGTACTATTTCAGCACCCCAAAAATTAGTACAAAATGAGTTAAATTGATATTCTATGTATGAGATGCATTGACGTCCCCTCTCCTTTTTTCACAAAGTATAAGCGGAACTATTACAGCATTTTATATGCGTTATAGAGAACGACGTCCACAAGTTGTGAGAAAGTTGAGAAGGTCTGCGGGGCGATCGGTTTGAATCATTGTGGCACCATGACTAAGGCACCATCCCCAGCTACCATCAACATCCCCTCTAAAACCACGTTCATCACTATGCCTTGCACATAAAGAGTCCCACAACGTATTCATCCATATGCGCGGTCCGTTGTTTTGTTGCATTGTTTCAAGATAATTTAAAATTTCAAAGGAAGTTTCACTCGCGAAACAAAGTTCATACGCGAATGGTGCTTTTAAGCAAGTAGACCATGCACGAAAGTTTACTTCGGCATTGGGTCGGTCAAGCCAAATGATGGGCATATAGAGAAAGGTCCCATCTATAATGCCACTCCATTGATCACCCATTGCAGCCTTTAATTCGGTTGGCGTAAAATGGCCTTTTAAAATAACTTCACGCTCGACACCACATTTACGTGCGCACGCTGCGACACCTTTTGGATCACGAGAAAACTTATCAATATTTACAAGTATTTTTCCTTTAGTCAGCGCAAATGCTTCTTCAAGCGTGAGAATCTGATAATCCGTCAAGGTAATCCCGTCTACACCTTTAAGCCGAAACTGTTTAATTTCTGTTAGCGTATAACTGCTTGAGAGCCCTGTTCCATTAGAGACTCGTTCAAGTGTTTCATCATGAAGGAGAATATAATGCCCATCTTTAGTACGTGCAACGTCAATTTCAACAATATCTGCACCCATCGCTATGGCGCCTTTAATCGCATCAATGGAATTCTCTGGCGCATGCCGCCAATCTCCACGATGCATTGCGACAAAAACATAATTCCTATCTGTACTTTCAAGCTTAGCACGTAAGGATGCTGCACGTGTCGAGGCAGACGCAACAAAGGCACACATCACAGTAGCAAGTGTTACATAAAAAGTTCGTATTTTCATTGATTCAGTCAATCTACTTATGGCTTGAGGCGAGGTAGCAAGTCGAATGCTTCAAAAAGGAGCGTCATGATTAAGAGTGGCATTTCCACATTAAGCATCTTATTATTTTGTGCAGGTTTTGAGATAACGCACGAGTTCACGAGGATGATTGGTTTCAAGGATGGTGAACCCTTGCTTGATGAGCCAGCCCCATCCTTTTTCGGGTGCTTCAAAGAGGGAGACGCGGTCGTCATGCCCTGCTGTGTGATGGGGCCATGTCGCTGCCACAAATGCGCGCGACGGCGATGCCAAAATCTTGGGCAGGAGTGCATACGCTTGGGAGCCTAAAGACACCATGCGAAATTGGAACGCGAAGGGTTTGAGTTTGGTGAGATATTCATCCACATAGGACTCTAAATTAGGAATTTTATCCTCAATAACAGGGCAATAGCGCACCTTTTCAAGGTCGTCGCCAAAAATACGTTTTGCCTTTTCATAGGGCCATGGCAGAACAAAAATCGTCTCTTCCAAGGTTCCACACGCACGAGCGATTTCCAAGATTTTCCTTACCAATGTTCCTTCGTCATGTCCGGGGAGGTCATAGGCCGTTTTATCAAGATAAAGACACGCTTTTCCTTTTGCAGCAGTAAAATACTCCTCCAGCGTGGGCACACGGTGGGGCGTTATCGCTCCAAAACAATCTTTGAGGCGCAACGCACGGATTTCATCTAATGTCAATTCGCAAATGGCACCACTTCCATTGGTGGTTCGATTGACCGTCGGGTCGTGCATCATCACGATCTTACCGTCTTTCGTCATGCGCACATCGGTCTCAATGATATCAGCGCCGAAATGGAGCGCATTCTGAAGCGCCGCCAACGAATTTTCGGGCGCAAACTGCCAATCTGCACGATGACTTGCCACGAAAACACCGCCCGTTTCCGCTAGCGCCATCGTTCTCAACAAAATAAAGCTACAAATAACCCATACCGCACGGTGGACCATACTCGCCTCCATTCTTCGCTCTACTCGTATCATACCAAATCCCCAAATCTGCATCCTAATTCGTGTACCGACATAATATCATTTTTCATTGATTGTACTACGGGCTGAGTCATGCATTTTCCCCGTATGCCGTTGTATTCCAAATGCTTATTTTGGGGCTAAATTGTATTCCCAAAAATTAGCATGGGGCTATACATTTTGTACTATTGCATTTCTCAAAATTAGTACAAAAACGTGAAAAATTGATATTGTAAGAAACTGAAATCGAGTTTGTTACAAACTGAACCGCAATTTCGCCTGTTTAGGATTTTGAGGCTGATGGAATTGCCTAAGATTATGTTTTGTTTCGCTAAGGATTCTTCCTCAAAAAGGGGAGCGTGTGCCTTTAGCGGAGAGGCGCTGTTAGAAGTTAAACTCTTCTTGGAAGATTGCCACGGGGGCGAATGAGCGCCGATGTTCTGGGCATGGTCCTAAGCGATGAAGTGCAGCGAGGTGGGACTTTGTGCCGTAGGCTTTGTGTTTGGCAAAGTCATAGCCCGGATAGCGCGTGTCGAGTTCTGCACAGAGGTGGTCACGGGTGACTTTGGCAATAATTGAGGCGCAGGAGATGAGCAGACTGCGTGCGTCACCTTTGACGATTGCCGTGTGGGGGAGGGGCAACCCTTTGACGGGGAGGCCGTCCACTAAGGCGTGGGCAGGAAGGGTGGGAAGTGATTCTAAGGCGCGCCGCATGGCGAGGTGGGTGGCATTGAGAATATTGATGGAGTCAATTTCTTGTGCGGAGGCAATGCCCACGCCACAGTGAACCTTTGGGTGGTGGAGGAGACACTCATAGAGCGCTTCACGGCGTTTTTCGGTGAGTTGCTTCGAGTCATTGGCGGCTTTTAGGTCGCCTTCTGCCAAGGCTTCAATATCCGCTTCAGCGATTACAACTGCACCTGCCACCACAGGACCCGCGAGGCACCCGCGCCCCGCTTCATCCACCCCCGCAAGGAGGGCACCAGGTGTGGCGGCCCAAAAGTCGCGCTCAAAGCGCAGACGGTCAATCGGTTCGCTGGGGTCAAAGGGGATGCGCGCGGGTTTTGCCATGGAGGGTGGGCGAGAGAGAGGAGGTGATTAGATGAGTTTGGCGGTCAAATCGTAACCGCGTGCACCAGTAATGCGCACATTTACGAAGTCGCCGGGGCGAATGCTTTCAGGCGCGTGGGCGACATGGGTGAGACCATCCACCTCGGGTGCCTGGAGGGGCAAGCGCACATAAACGCCCTCGTTGTCATCAAAATCAACCACCAATGCGCGACTTTCAAGGCCGATTCGCGCACGATTATTTTCGCGTGCGATGCGCTTTTGAAGCGTCATCAATGCCGCGTGACGGCGTTGGGCGGTCTTCGGGTCGGGCAGGTCAGGCAAAGTTGCGGCGTGGGTTCCCTCTTCGGGGCAGAAACTAAAGGTGCCCAGGTGGTCAAAACGGACGCGTTCGATATAGGCCTCCAACTGCTTAAAGTCCTCTTCCGTTTCACCTGGGAAGCCCACCATACAAGTCGTGCGCAGCACTGCGCCTGGCACTGCCGTGCGAAGGCGTTCGGGGAAGGTGCCAATCGCGGCAATGGTGTCGGCACGACGCATCGCACGCAACACATTGGGGGCGCAGTGTTGGATCGGTAAGTCAAAGTAGGGCAAGATGTGCTTCGCCCCAGCCATCACTTCCAAGAGTTCATCGGTGACGTGGTTGTGGAAGCCATAGAGGAAGCGAATCCAGAAATCGCCTTCGAGCGCATCAAGCGCCTTGAGCAGGGAGGCGAGGGTGGTGCCGTCACGCAAGTCGCGACCATAAGCCGTGACATCCTGCGCCACGAGATTGATTTCGCGCGTGCTAGTCTTCAACAGTTCCTTTGCCTCCGCGAGGATGTCTTCAGGTTTACGACTCCGTAAGTGCCCGCGGAACTGAGGAATTGCGCAGAAGGCGCAGGCATGATTGCATCCCTCGGCGATTTTGATGTACGCAAAGACGGGCCCCGTCAAGCGAAGCGCGGGCACAGGCTTGTTGAAGGTGCGCACGGGAAGCCCTGGTGCGATGGTCACGGGCAGAGGTTTTCCTGCGGACTTTTTGGAACGCTTTTCGAGTTGCTGCAAGGTCTCAGGCAGGAGGTCGAGTTGGTCTACACCGAGAAATGCGTCCACTTCAGGGAAGGACTCTGCCATCTGTTCGCGGTAACGCTGCGGCATACATCCCGTGACGACCACGGCTTTGTGTTCGCCTGCCGCCTTACGTTCGCATGCGGCAAGGATTTCACCTGCGCCCTCTTCGCGTGCAGATTCAATGAAGGCGCAGGTGTTAATGATGAGCACTTCGGCCTCTTCGGGGACTGGTGTCACCTGATAACCCGCTTTTAAGAGTGCGCCAAACATCACTTCGCTGTCGGCGAGGTTTTTGGAGCAACCGAGGGAGATAATTCCAAACGTCTTTAATTTCATAGGGAAGGTGGGGGCTATCAGGTGAAAGGTGGGGAGGATTAGAGGCCGAGGTCTTCGTTGACCAAGAGGATTTTGATGTCCGACCAAGCGGGACGCTGGCGGATGACCGTGGTGATGCGGCAGATGCTACCGTCATTAGCGCCAGCACAATTGGCGCACTTTCCTGTGGTGGCACAGGGGGTCTTGCACCCCAGACGATAGGCATTTACGGGGCCTGCGATTTCGGCAATGCGCGCAAGGGCGGCATCAACATCGCCACTAACGAGCTTATTTCTGCCAATCACGAGCACGGTGCGGCGCGGACCGTAGATCATTGCCGCGACACGATTGCCCACGCCGTCGACGTTCACGATGATGCCATCATCGGTGAGTGCATTGACCGAGGAGAGGAAGCAGTCACAGGTGAGTTGACGACGGCGAATTTCATCGCGCTCTTCGGCGGTGAGATTGGGGAAGCCGTGATTCAGGATTTCTTTGCCCGCATCACGCATTTCGCGGGTAAGATTCAAGCAAGCGACCGAGAGCGAACCGCCAAAGCCAATCGACTGGGCGCCTTCTGCGAGTTCCAATACCTTTGCACGCGCCTCATCGCGCGTGGCGCAACACGTCACTTCGTAGCCGCGCTTGCGGAGTTTTTCAGCGACACGTTCCAAACGTGCGGTGGACTGCCAAGTGAGCATGGCATCAACGGTGGACTGTTCCATTTTGTTTTCCTTTGAATGCGAGGGTGAATAAAGCGGCGGCCGCGACGAGGAGCGCCACGGAGATGAGTTGACTAAATGTGAGGCCAAAGTAGGTGTCACCACGGGGGTCGTCGCGTAAGCATTCTACGAGGAAGCGAAGGCATGCATAGCCGGCGCAGTAAATCGCCGTGCAGAGTCCGCGTAGGTGACGGAATTTTGCGTAACACCACCATAGGGTGATGAAGAGCAACGCACATCCAGCCGCCTCAATGAGTTGGGTCGGACAGACGGGGAGCGCCTTTGAGGAATAGGGTGAGATGAGGTTGTGTGCGACTTGGTGTGACCACGCAGGAGAGCCCTTGGGGAAGGCAATCGCGAGGGGGCCGTCTTGGCAGAGATGTCCATAGCAACACCCGAAGAAGAAACACCCCACGCGTCCGAACGCATGGCCTAACGGCACAAAGATGGCGCAGAAGTCTGCAAAGGAGAGGAGGGACTCTTTCTTCAATTTGGCATAGGTTAGCAATGCGATGGTGGCGAGGATGAAGCCGCCGTAGAAGACTAAACCACCCTTCCAAATGTGAAACATTTCTAAGGGTTTTTCGGCAAATTCTGTGGCCCAGTTCTGCCAAACATAGACGATACGTGCGCCAATAACGCCACCAATCGCCGCCAACATGACGATGGTCTGTACTTCATTCGGATTACGTCCTGTGCGTTTGGCGAGGAGGTCTGCCAAGGTGTAACAGAGGATGAAACCAATCGCCATGCAGAGCCCGTAGGTCTGGATGGTAATGCCGCCGAGGGTAAAGAGTTGGGGATGCATAGAAGACTGTGAAATTCAGGGGTTAACGGGTGAGGGTGCCACTCATCTTGCATTGGAAGAGGAGGGTGCGGATTTCATCAACGAGTGCTTCGTTCACGGTAAACTTGTCTTGCTTAACGTGGTTGATATTCGCCTTAATCATCACCTTGGGATAGGCGGGGTCGTCTTCTTCCAACTCTTCACGTTCCATAAGCCCTGCATCAACGAGCATCTGCAAGGTCATACGAAACATCTCTGGGTCCATGCTGTAGTAGTACTTGCGGACGTCGCCAAATTCTTTTTTGTGATATTCAATATTAAAATTGTCGCCGACGGTGACCGAGTGCCCTTCCAATATCATGATTTGGCCATTGTCACTCATTTCGCAACGCACACGAGGCGCCTTTTCTGTCGCCTGGTAGTAGATGTGCACCCAATTTAAGCGGGAGTTTGAAACGACAAATTTCTCAGGTGAACGGTACCAATAGGCCGAGCATCCCCATCCCGAAAAGAGGAGTGAGAGGGTGAGCCCGAGCAGGAGGAGGTATTTTTTCATGACTTGGTTCTCCAGGGAAGATAGACGAAGAGGGGTTGCTCGCACTGAATTTGGAGGCGAGGGGCGGTGGTGCGATTGAGGGTGGCACGCCAAAGGGTGTCGAGGAGGAGGTCCTCGACGGGCCAAACGACGCCCTGTACGGTGATGTACTGCGGCGTGAACGAGAGGAAGGAAACGGGCATGTTGGGCGTCACATCAAGGAGGGTTTCGCCTGGCGCCAAAAGGTGAAAACGCCCTGTTTCCGTAAAAATGCGAGCAGGACGCCCTGCAGCTGAAATGAGTGCCAAGTTCGCAAGGGTGTGATCTTCGCGCAATCCCGTGACCGCAAAGTAGTCCACCGCTACGCCAGGGCGTGCGCCAGCGAGCCAATTCATTGCCTTTGTGAGGTCGTTGGTCTCTTGGTCTTCGTGCAAGTCGGTCAACAACTCAGGGGCGATATCGCCCGAAAAGGTGTCCAAATCCCCAACGATTTGCAGGAGTGCGGGTGCGCCCTCTGGAGGAACGCGATCGCAACACACGCACGCCTCACATCGGGCAAGCGCGTCAAGCACCTCTGGGTGACGGGGCGCTTCGCCGTTGGCAATGATAGCAATGGTGGGGGTGTCGATCATTCTGCGAGTTCAAATCCGAGTTTGGTGATATCGGCTGCCAATGTTTCGGGCAACACGCCCTCCACGCGAAAGGTTTCATTATCCACAGGGGTGACCGCGGTCACTTGGGGGTAAGATTGGAGCAACTGCCGAACGGCGCCACGGCAGTGGTCGCACCGCATCTTCTTCACGGTGACCAGGCGCTCATGGGGTTGGGCAGCGGCAAGCACCTTTTGGGCAGAGAGGCGGGAGAGGAGGGGGCGAATGATGAGGTGCCAGGCCAGTAAGGCAAAGAGGATTGTGGCGAAAATTGGACGGAGAGGGGCAGCTCCGCCGCAAGTACCGTGGCAGGTGTTTGTGGCGAGTTCGGTATAGTTCGGGAGGAGACCCCAGGCGGCATTGGCGGCATTGAGGGCGAGGCCGGCGAGCACGGCGGCGAGGGAGATGATGAAGAGGTAGACGGCGAGACACTTTTTGCCGAGGAGTTGCAAGAGCACGGTGAGGCTCGCGCCATTGAGTGCGGGGCCCACAATGAGGAAGATGAGTGCTGCACCAGGGGAGATCCCCTTCGCCATTAAGGCGAGTGCCACGGGGATGGAGGCCGTGCTACAGACATACATCGGCATGCCGATGAGCAACATCACGGGGAAGGCAATCCAATCATTGCCGAGGGCTTCACTGCTAAAGAGGCTGTCGGGGACGAAGACGAGGATGAGAGCCGAAATGATTAACCCGATGAGGAGCGCAGGAGCGATGCCTTTAAGCAAGGTCAGATAACCATATTGGAGCGCGGCGAGGAGTTTGCCGAAAAGGGTGGTTTGCGGAGGTGTTTCGGTTGCGGGAGGCGCATCCGTGGTAAAAGTTTCGTTATCAATTGCTTGAATGGCGAAGCCTCCGGCGAGTCCTGTGAGGGTGGCCACTAAGGGGCGCACCAAGGCGAAGACCCAGCCGAGGAGGGAGCCTGTGGCAAAGAAGGAGTCAATGCCTGTTTGTGGTGTGGAAATTAAGAAGGCGGCCATCGCGCCTTTTGATGCGCCGCTGCGCTTGATGGAGGCCGCTAAGGGCAAAACACCACAGGAGCACAGGGGAAGGGGCACGCCGAGTAAGACCGCTAATGCCACTGCTTTTTTTCCCGCTGCGCGTCCAAGGAAGCGGCAGACTAACGCTGGTGAGAAGAACAGACTTAAGAGGCCCGCCGCCAAAAAGCCGAAAAGTAACCACGGAGCCATCGCTTGTGCGGTGGCCCAAAGGGCAGAAAGAAAACGGAGAAAGAGGTCCATAAATGAAAACCTTGCCAGGTGGAGTGCTCAGTTAAGCGAAAGAAACGAAGGGAATTACGCAAAGTACTGTTTGCGTTCGTCAACGTAGGCCTCGATTGCTTCGCGATCGCGTTGGGTTTGCAATTCGGCCATCAAGCCTTCTTTGACCTCTTCGAAGAGGGCGGGCTCTTCAGGTAAGTGGGCGATGACGTGGATGATGTGCCACCCGAGCGGCGTCTCAACCACATCGGTAATGCTATCCTCTGCGGCGGCAAAGGCGGCCTCTTCAAAGGAATCGTACATCATCCCGCGACGGAAGAAGCCGAGGTCTGTGTTGTTGGGGCAGGAGGAAACTTCGCTCACGGCGGCCTCCCAAGTGGTGGTGCCAGAAATCAACTTCGCACGAAGGTTGAGCAGGGTCGCGGTGGCTTCTGCCGCAGTCGCATTGTCGCGATGAATGACAATGTGTTTCGCGTGGACGCGTTCGGGCAAAAGGAAGGATTCGGGATGCGCCTTGTAGCATTGGCGTGCATCATCCACAGTTACGCGGGGTGCTTTGGCGGCGATTGCTTTGAGCAGTTGGTCAACGCTCTGCTTTTGTTTCGCAGCATCGGTTTCGAGAATGATTTGTTCGCGCAGATTTTCTGCGGCCCATTCGCGCAGTTGAGCATCATCTGGGGTGGCGTTATTGGCCTTCATAAAGGTCTCATAACGTGGCTTGAGGCGGGCGACCTCGGCATCAATGGCCTCGGGAGTCGGTTGCGAATACTTCATGGTGCGAGCTTTTCTTATTGCATTACCTGCGGTTCTTGTTCGCGAGCGGCCTCTTGAGCGGCTTGCAGACGCTCTTCTTCGCTCTTGAAAACACCTGCCGCTTCCAATTCTGCGTCTTCTTCTGGGGTCAATTGGATGGGCTGGGTGGGGGCGAGACCTTGCTTGATGCGTTCGATTTGTGCGCGACGGTTGGCTTGGACGCGTTCAGCTTCCATCTCGGCAACGCGTTGTTGGAGGGCTGCCTTTTCACTCTTTTCGGCCTGCTGTTGGGCGGCGCGACGCTTTAAGAGGCGCGAACGGAAGGAGCCCTCTTTGGCTCTGGGGGCCGGAGTGGTGGCAGCGGCTTGCGGTGCGGCAACCTTCATCTTGGGGTGTGCCTCGGCGACAGGGGCCGCGGCATCTACTTCGGGGGGTGCATCAATGAGCCCCTTGCCGAGGCCGAGGGTGAAGGTGACGCCGTCTTTGGTCAACGTGGCATACTCGCGATCGTAATCTGCGGTGACCAGCGTGAAGCCATTTTGCGTTTCGCCTTCGCCGAGGAGGTAGCTCTCCATGGAGCCTTTGGTTTCGTCAAGGAAGGCGATTTTGCGTGTGCCATCGGGCATGTCGGTGATGCCGCACATGCGAAATTTCTGCGCAATTTCTTCCTTCTGCTTCTGTTGCTCGGCGAGGGCGACGGTGTCAGTCTCTGTCTCCTTTGCCATGTCGCCGAAGGGTTTGGCGTCAATGATTTCTTGATAGGTCGCCTTTGGCGCTAATGCGGCTTTTAGGCAGGGGGCGAGGCAGACGCCACAGAGGAGGGAGAGGAGGAGGCGGTTCATAACTTGAGTAATCCAGACATGGTTAAGAACACAATCAAAATCGCCACGGGTGCAATCCATTTCACCGAGATGCCCCACGCTGTGAGCAACCACTTGGGCGGATTTTTCGAGGCATCCGAGGAGAGGAGGTTAATCTTCGCGCGGCGCGTGCCATAGACCCACCCAATCAGGAGGGCGATAATCAACGCCGTGAAGGGGAGACCCCAGTTGGAGCACAGGTTGTCGAGCGTGTCAAACCAGTTGCCCTGCGTGAGCGAACCTAAGCACCAGCGCACGCCCTTTTCAACGCACGGGAGGTAGGTCCAGTCGGCCGTTGAGAAGACGGAGAGTAAGCCGGCGAGGGAACAGGTGATGAAGGCAATCCATACTGCGCATCGGCGGGTGCAACGTTTGTGGTGCTTGCGCATACGTTCAATGAGGACGGTGGCCGTGCATTCCAAGAGGGAGGCAGAGCTGGTCACCGCCGCAATCAAGAGCATGAAGAAGAAGGCGGTCGCCCAAATCGCCCCTAAGGGCATCGTGGCGAAGGTGGCGGGCAGTGCACCGAAGATGAGGCCTGGGCCCGCAGAGGGGTCTAACCCCACGGAGAAAACCGCAGGGAAGATGGCTAAACCTGCTAATAAGGCCGCTAAAGTGTCTAAGATGCCCACCCATCCTGCCGCATGGAGGATGGATTGGTCGCGCTTGAGGTAGGAGCCGTAGGTGACGGTGATTGCCATGCCTAAGGAGAGGGAGAAGAAGGCTTGGCCGAGGGCCATCATGATGACTTTGGGGGAGAATGCAGCCGCGGTGGGCTTCAAAAGGAAGACGACGCCTTCCCATGCCCCAGGCAGGGTCACGCTACGCACAATCACAACCAAAAGCAGAACGAAGAGTGCCGGCATTAAGATCTTGCTCACGCGTTCGATACCCGCCTGGATGCCGCCCAGGATAACGGCTCCCGTGAGCGCCATAAAGATGGCGAATCCAATCAATACGCGCCAAGGATTGGCAGTGTAAGCGCCAAATTCTGCAGTGGACTGTTTGGCGACTTCAATTGCCGTGACGCCTTCGATGTCAGTGAAGGTTGCGGTGAGCGAACGCCAGATGTACTCGACAATCCACCCGCCCACGACAGCATAGTACGAGAGAATGGCGAAGGATAAAATTGCGCAGACCCATCCCACCGCCGCAAAGCCCTTTCGGGCAAAGGCAACTGCGCCAATCAAACTTGCCCCTGCTAAAAGCCAGGCGTGGATAGAGGCAAATAAGACCATTGCCGCTCCTGCAAGGAAGCAGAGGATGTTTCTGCCGAAGGTAGAGGAGGAGATGAGCTCGATCTTGCCGAGGGCATTAATGACATTGCGGCGTGTGACGCGGCCAATGAGCATCTCTGAGCACATCACTGGCAGGCCAATCAAAAAGACGCAGAGGAGGTAAACGAAGACAAAGGTGCCCCCGCCATTGGTGCCTGCCATGTAAGGGAATTTCCAAATGTTGCCTAAGCCAATTGCCGAGCCTGCAGAAGCTAAGATAAAACCGATAGAAGAGGTCCAGTTTTCACGTGCCATAGATGTATCCTTTTTCCGAAGGAAAAGTATAACATAAATCCTATCGTGGCAACGGAAAAAGGCGACTGAAAATGGCTTGCCTGCATCCTGTTTTGCCACCTGAGCCGAGTCAGAGGAAATGCTGAGCGAAATTGTCTTTGAAAAGCCTTTGCAAAGTGTGTTATCATCGTGGGCGAAGAAAGGACTCTTTTTGGGGATTAATTGACCTAAATGCCCCCTTTTTGAAGTTGTCAGTGCGAATAGAACGGGCGCGGCAGATGAAGTTGGGATTTGTTATGGCGTGCAGTGTGGTGAGTGTGCTGCTCTGCGGTGGATGCTTTCCTGAAGAGATGTTGCCCATCACTTACGCTCCAGAGCAAGTTTACTTGGATGTGCGCACGCCAGAAGCGTTCGCAGCAGATCATGTAAATGCCGCGATTAATTTGTCTTGCGATGAGATTGAAGCGAAAGCCTCGACGCTTATTCCTGATAAGTCGATTGAGATTTATGTTGATGGACGCGGTGGTCAACGTGCAGAGCAGGCGATCCAAACCCTCAAGGCGCTCGGTTATCCACACGTGTACATGTTTCCTTATCCGCACGTGTACGCGCTTCCCTAATCTTGCGATAGGTGACGAAAAACAAAAAAGCCAGCCGACAGGCTGGTTTTTTTAATGTAAAGCTCGTTTATGGTGGGCGGAGACGGACTCGAACCGCCGACAGCCTGAGTGTAAATCAGGAACTCTAACCAACTGAGTTACCCGCCCGAAGCGGTGGGCAAATGACGGAAATGGTGCCGGAGGAGGGACTCGAACCCTCACGCTTTAGGGGCGGCAGATTTTGAGTCTGCTGTGTCTGCCATTTCACCACTCCGGCGTGCTTAGTGGAGCGGGTGAAGGGAATCGAACCCTCGTGGCCAGCTTGGAAGGCTGGAGCTCTGCCATTGAGCTACACCCGCACGCTAATGGTGCGTCATTTGTTTCAGTAAGATATCAAACCTTGAGGCGTGGAGTCAATCTATTTTTTTTCGAAAAATGCATTTTTTGTGTTGGAGGGGGTGTAATGGGAGGCGGTTGAGGGTGAAAAGAGGTGTACGAAAAAGGGGTAAAAAAGGTGCGTAAAACAGTGAAAATGTTTGACATTTCAGTGTTATCTGATTATCATCTTGTTAATTGAAGTACTTACAATTAGAAAGGGTAGATGATGACAGAAGGAAATGCTCCGCGCGTGCGTCAGCGCATGGTTTCAATGCTTGAGGCATGGTGTAAGTTGTGGCGTTGGACTGCACAGGGACGCGCTTCGCGTTCGGAATATTGGTTTGTGCAACTCTGGATGGTGATTGTAAGCTTTGTCGCAGAGGTGGTGATGAGTGTTTCGACGGCCTTAGGTGATCCATTAGCGCTGTTAATTGCGATGATTCCATTGAGTATTTTTATACTCATCTTGTCGTTGTTAGCCTTTTTGCTAACCATTCGCCGTTTGCATGATACGGGCCGTTCGGGATGGTGGATGTTGATTAACTTTGTTCCGATTGTCGGTCCGATTATCTTATTCGTCTTCCTCTGCTTGGCGAGTGAACCCGTGGCCAACCGTTTTGGCGAAGTGCCGAACTTGGTAATTGAATAAGTGTTTTCGCAACGGCCTACAGTGATAAAAGGACCGAAGGGAATAACCTTCGGTCTTTTTTGTTCTCAAACGACTGAATCCTTCTCCCCAAGGTGGTCGTCCATGGGGTTGACAATTACGGATGTCGTGTTATTTCGCGTGGAGATTGATGTAAAGTTGATGAGGCTCAATGCAATTCGCCATTAAAGGGTGATATTAAGGGTTTCGTAGGCTTTCGCGTGGCCTTGTTCCGCCGCCTTCTGATACCATTTAACGGCTTGCGGGATGTCTTTTTCTACGCCATGGCCAAATTCATAGATGAGACCGAGCTCATATTGCGCTTCGGCATGGCCCTGTTCGGCAGCTAAGGTTAAATAGTGAATCCGTTCAGTACCGTTCGCTTCACACCCTTTCTGGTAAAGCGCTTGGGGCGTTGGCGAGCAGGCAGTAATTCCTAACAAAAGGAAAAGGCCGATGAAACAGACTCTTTTTTTCATGATAGACATCAATTGAGTGAAATACAACAAATGCAACATTACAGGAAGTGTAGAGCATTTTATTGTCGTTGTCAAATGGGTACTCCGACCGACTCAAGGCGCGGCGCACCTCTCACCATTCCCAATGTGCGCCCCTAAAAAGAGGCGTGTTTCATTACAAGCGAATGGGATTACAAGCGAATAGGGTCACTACAAAACTCGTTCTTTCCGACTTTGAGGACGAAGGTGGCCTCGGTGCCGATAGGGAAGGTGGATTGTGGCAAGAGGAAGGTGACGTTGCGACCGGTGCGTTTTTGTACGACCTCTGTGATGGGGTTCTGCTTCTCCGCAGTGCGAATCCACCAGCTCGCGCCAGAGCCAAGGTTTTTCTGATAAAGATGGGCGCCGATGACTTCCACCAAGTGTGTCGCGCCAGGATGTTCAACAACAACGGAACGGATTTCAGGAAGATTCACCTGATCTACACACTCTACCGCCACACCCTCTAACGCATGACGCAAGCGCGACCCCGCAGAGACCGAAACTAAGAGCTGATGTTTGCTACTATCAAATGCTTCGTCTTTGTTTGTGAAAGCGCCTTTAATGGTTGGGCGAAAGCGCATAACGGAGCCAAAATTCACCGAGCGGCCATGGCGAAGATTGTCGATGATGACATCCATCATTTGTTCGGCTATGCCCAAAATTTCATGTTCAGCATACTTTGAACCTTCGCGAACCATCTGCTGGGCGATGGTTTTCAAGCTTGCTGGGTGAATTTCAGCTCTTGCAGCATAATACTGTTTCCCGCGAACTAAATACGGCAACGGGATTAATCGATAAGCGATGTTAGCAATCGTATTGCGAACATTTAAAAGACGTGGACTCATAAGTAACCTCCATACGAACGTA
>JAFYWN010000021.1 GCA_017558005.1 Kiritimatiellia bacterium
CACATGCAGTCCTTTGCACACATCGTCCTGCTATTAGTATTTTTTACGCAAGACCGCTAATCTTACAAATCCGCTCAACTCGGCGCTATGAAAAACCTTGCTACGCAAGCTTTTCCCCGAGTATGACGGATTTGCGCTACGCGGACTGCATATGGATAGATTGGATGGGCAACCGCCCGTCGCTCAAATAGATTATGGATAGGTTAAGGATAGATTAACCATTTATGACGTAATGCTCCACCTCACTTCTTTCTCCTTATTTTCTCCTGTGAGCACCAGTAAAAGCATCCGTCAGGATGCGTAGCGTGCAGGGCTCAGCCCTGCCGCGGGTGCAGGGGTGCGAACCCCTGCCTGAGGGGCGTGGGGGCGAAGTAGCCCCCACATCTGCTCCACATCAACCCCCACATCATCCTCTTGTCTCCTATGCACCTGCTATCCTATGTGGTACCAAATAAAAGAACAAAGAAACCCGCACGGTTGGGTGCGGGTTTCTTTCATTATCGCGATGTAAGTTTTGCTTTTGGGAATACTTACCACTGGGATTCGCGCGGCTGTGCCGGACGACGAGGCGGGCGGGGGCCAGAATAACCACCACGAGAGGAGTGACCGCCTTCACGACGAGGACCACGATCGCCATAGGAGCGTTCTGCGCCATAGCCACCACGGTCACCGCCACGGTCTCCATAACCACCGCGATTGCCGTAACCGCCACGATTACCGTAGCCACCGCGATTGCCATAGCCACCTTCACGACGCGGGGGGCGACCTTCGCGGCGGAAACCACCGCGACTACCACCTTCTAACTGCTTGGACTGCGATTCGTTTGCGCGAATCTGGCGGCCATCGAGTTCAGCGCCATTGAGTGCGGCGACAGCGGCAGCGGCCTCTTCTTCGTTCGGCATTTCTACAAAACCGAAGCCTTTGGAGCGATGCGAGATGCGATCCACAACCACACGGGCGGAAGTTACTTCACCATAAGCCTCAAATGCCGCGCGGAGCGAATCATCATTCGTGGCCCAGGCAAGATTACCGACATAGATATCCATTGGGATATATTCCTGATACATGCTGCCGTAAAGCACATTTTGTTTTGGCAAAAGAAACGTTTACGGCAGGCAAAACGTCATTTGCAGAAAACCCAGGGAGGACAATCCTCTCTCAAAACTTGGATACAATATCACAAAAAAAGCGAATGCAACGATAAATCGAATGCTTTTATAGTGGAAAATAATGATTTTTTCCACTTATTTTCGTTGGTGCTATCTCAAATAGAAGCCCATGCCAGGATTGGTGGCAGGCTCCCAAAGTATGACTTCAAGCGGATGAGAGTAGATTTCTCCATCAACGGTGCGGCAAGAGGCCCACACTTTACGCGTGATCGAAAGGTCTTTCAAATAACTTGAAAACATGAACATCGTCGTGCTCGAACTGCGTGTGACTGTTTGAGTGTCAATGAGTCGCACTTCTATGATTTTCATCCACGGATTATAGAGCGCGTCAAGATTTGGAAGGTCTGCCGTAATGGCGGTAATTTCCATCTCTTCCAAAGACTCTTCTTTCAGTCGCACGATGCTATTGAGTTGCGGTGTGAGGGTGTTTTGCAAAGTGTCTACTTTGTAGAGTGAAAGATCCCAAGCATCGGTGAAATTTAATGCCGTGGTCGTAGTGTGCACAACGCCTTCGCGAACGTCTGACAAGGGGTAACTTGCGTGCGCAATAACAAGTTCACCGCCCACAGGAATGATGTAGGGATAAGTCTTTGTGCCCTGCTCATCCTCCACGGAAAAGTCCCACTTACGGACAGTGCCCGTGTCTCGTTTAACGGCTTGTAAGGTGTACGTCCCACGCAGATGAACGGGACGACTGGAGAGATTGGTTAGGACAATTGCTTTAGAGGTCGTAAGTCCATCGCCAGACTTAGTCCACAAGATGCGCGAAAGGTAGAGGCTCGCGGGAATATCATGCGGCACGGAACGTTCCGCAAAGATTTTTATCTCTCCCTTTACAATCTCTTTTTCATCTAGCCAGGTGAGCTGAAGGAAGGAGAGTTTTGGATACACCTCTGTGGCCGTAAACCCTGGTAAAGCGAGCGTTGAGACCGTGAGTGGATTAGAAACGCGTTTCACGACGGCGGTCCCATCCACTTGGGAATAAGACGCCATCAGTTTCGCGGTAAAGGTCATCCCTGTGGGAAGATCCGAGACCACAAGACGACGTTCTTGTGCGGAGGCCTTAAAGGTCAGATTTTTCACACACCAGTTGATTTTCTGCAAGTCCAACGTAATGTAGCGTGGAGGCGTGGCGGTGGTTTTAAAGCGAAGCGTTTGTTCTCCTGCGGCTAATTTTCCAAGAAGATAACGCCCACTAATGCAAGGCTTTGTGTGCCAAGAACCCTCATTCAAACTAATTGAAAGTGCGCCAGAATAGCCGTGCGCAATGCCATAGAAGCTGCCAACTGCCCAACCATCCGTCCACGGGGTGATGTCAAAGCTTTCATCGCTCTGCCATTCGTTCTCCGCCGTCTGCACCCAATTTGGGGCAATCACAATTTTCGCACTCTCTTCTGCTCTCACGGCATCAAGTGTAAATTGATATTCCGCTGGTGTCGCGCCAGCGTTCAAGTCCCACGTTAATTCAAAACTATTTCGCGTAATCTCAGAAGCCGCTAAGTTATAGGGCGTAGCATAGGGCAACACCATCACGCTCGTCTCAAAGCATTGTTCTACCCCAGTGCTATCGCGCACCAAAACCTTCACCAGACACGCTCCGCTAATCTGCGGCACCGTAAAGGTCGGCGACTTTGGAAAGGCTGGATTCACATACTCCAGCGTGGAGCCATTGAACGTGATTGAAAGATAGGAATAAACGCCAGAGCCACCCGTAACTTCATTCACGCTCACATTAATCGTGGCGCCGAGTTCCACTTCTTCCGATACAACGCAATTGATTTCAATCTCTGGCAAGGTACTCGTCCAAGCGACAGAGGCAATTTCAAAAACGTTCGCCCCTGAATTGGAAAAGCGAAAACCGGTGACCGATTGCGCACTTTCAAAGGTGAAGCTTAACGTGACTTCATCCGTCGGAGAGGTTACCACAAAGGGCCTTGTGCCGCTCATCTCCGTCCCAAGGAGTTCATAAAAAAGTGTATTTTCCTTGCCATTTGAGCCCGCCGCCGCCTGACGGCAGGTCACCGTCAAGGTCTGAATCTGCTCGGATGCGCCCTCTGGGAAGTCATATCGTAATGTGGTCGCATTCTCTTTTCGCAAGCCAACACCCGCTTTTCGCGCGTACCCTTTGTCGCTTTCAAAGTACCATCCGCCACGATCATAGGAATCACTCCCACCCCCAAATTGTTTCGTAGTGGTCACATCATTTTCTGGTGAAAGCAAATAGTCACCCGAGGAACCATCCGCAAAGAGTACGCCAGTGACCCAAAAGCCAAGCGCGAACAATAAACGACGGATCACGCTCGTCCCCCTTATCGCAAAAAGTCTGCCCACGCTTCACGAGCCGCTTGGAAGGCCTTTGCACGATGAGAAATACCCGCCTTCACCGCATCTGGAAGCACGCCAAAGGAGTCCGTGTACCCATTTGGAACGAAGAGGGGGTCATAGCCAAACCCATTTGCGCCGGCAGCATCCACCAAAATGGCCCCTTCGCACGCCCCACGAAGCGTCTTTACCACACCCTCTGGCGTGGCAATCGCCAAAGCACAAACAAAGCGTGCCGTGCGTTTAGACGCTTCCACACCTTCAAGTTCATGAAGAAGCTTGGCATTATTCGCGGCAGTATCCCCGTGGACACCCGCATAACGCGCTGAATGAATCCCTGGTGCGCCACCCAATGCATCCACTTCCAAACCCGAATCATCCGCAACGGCCGTCAAACCCGTTGCCTTCGCCCAAGCAATGGCCTTGATGGCGGCATTCGCTTCAAACGTTGCGCCATCTTCTACTGGATCGGGCACCTGCGGGAATGCATCCGTACCGATTAGCTCCACCCCTGGCAACATCTCACGAATTTCTTGCAATTTATGTGCATTACGCGTGGCAATTAAGATCGCCATAATCAAAATCCCCTGTATTATTTCTATTGATAAAAACAAAAACACCGCCTGCGAAATCTCGCAGACGGTGCAATCAGTCAACTTAGAGTGTGCCTTCGCGCAAACGCTGCGCAGCACGCTTCAACCGCTCCACAGTGCGTTCACGACCGAGGAAAACCAACATTTCAAAGAGGCCAATCCCCGTCATGCCACCCGAAACCGCCACGCGGATCGGATGCACCAAGGGCCCCATGCCCTTGTCACCACGCGCTTCACCAAGCGCCTTGATATCTGCTTCCAATGCTGCCACCTCAAAGACAGGCGCGTTCTGGAAACGATCTGCAAGCTGATCCAGCAATTCAGGCATTCCCTCGGTGTGCAAACGCGAGGCCACAGCCTTCTCTTCGAAGGGAAATTCTTCCGTGAAGAAACAAGCAAACGGACCCGGAAGGTCGGCATACGTCTTCGTGCGACCCTGAATCTGTGCCAAGAGTTCGGTCTTGTTTCCACCCAAAGGTTCAATTGGCAATCCTGCCGCTACGAGGCGTTTATCAAACTCGGCAGCATACTCGGCGGCGGGCTGACGTGCGATGTATTCGCCATTCATCCACGTAAGCTTCTTCATATCAAAGCGCGCCGGAGAGGCCTTACACTTATCAAAGGAGAAGGCTTCCACCATCTCTTCACGCGTCATCACTTCGCGGTCATCACCAGGAGCCCAACCCAAGAGCGCAAGGTAATTGAAAAGCGTATCGGCCAAATAACCCAATTCACGGAATTCACCCACGAATGCCGAGCCATCACGCTTTGAATACGGCTTACCGGCGTTGTTCACAATCATCGGCAAGTGCGCATACTTCGGCACAGGAGCGCCAATCGCCTTGAAGAGCATGATATGCTTAAAAGTGTTTTCCACGTGGTCATCGCCACGAATGATGTGCGTCACGCCCTGGGTGATATCGTCCAAAACATTCGCCAAATGGAAGACCGGCGAACCATCCGAACGCACAATCACGAAATCCTGCGTGTCCTTTGCCATCTTCTTCATGTGACCCTTCACCAGGTCATCAAACTCAATCACACCCTCAGTCGGCATGCGGAAAATCACACATTCGCCCGCGCCACCCTTGTTTTCCTTGTAGGCATAACCCTTGTCCAAGAGCATCTGTGCCACTTCCAAGTGATGCGCACGCTGACTCGTCTGGTAAAACACCTCGCCATCCCAGTCCAAGCCCAACCACTTCATGCATTCAATCAACGTCTGAATCGCTTCCGGCGTGGAGCGTTCTAAGTCTGTATCCTCCACACGCAAGAGAAACTCGCCGCCCACATGGCGCGCATAAAGCCAGTTGAAAATCGCCGCACGAATATTGCCGATATGCACCTTACCCGTCGGCGACGGCGCAAAACGAACGCGAACCTGCTCTGCCATATTCTTCAATCCTTCTTACAAATAAATAGAAAAACTCAAAAATTATACCATAAATCCACGCTTTATCCCTCACGCCCACAACAGTAAGTGCCACATCCATCGAATGGGAATGTTGCCAATGTGGAAATGTTGACGTTCGCTCCGCGCCCGAGCGGTTCTGGGTTCGGAGTTCAGGATTAGCGCCTGCGCCGCAAGACGATGTGTGCAAAGGACAGCGTGTGTTTTTAACGCGAGGACGCAATTGGGGACGAGCCTGTCGAGTCAAGGAGCGAAGCGACTGGCAATCTCTTGTTCCGTCGCGCAACTCGGCGCTATGAAAAACCTTGCTACGCAAGCTTTTCCCCGAGTATGCCGACGGAACGCTCTACACTTTAAGTTAAACTCTTCAAACGATTATGGTTTATCTGCCCCTGCTAAGATAAGCCGCTTCCAACGTGAGGATGTGGTGGCTCCAAAGTTAATTACCATTCCCAATGGAATATCTAACAGTCTCATATATGACAATATTTGCAATTGGTATTCTGGCCGAATTGAGCCTTCTACCGACTTTAATTCCACAACTACACAATCGTCTATAATTAAATCTGCACGTAAAACATGCTCAAAGACCACACCCTTGTAATCAATTACAATCCTCTTCTCTTTTTCAAGCTTGTGCCCTCGCAATTCCAATTCGCGGAAAAGACATTGTTCATAGACAGACTCTAACAAACCTGGACCGATGACTTTTAATACTTCGGTAGTTGCGGCATGAATATCCGACATGACCAAATCTGCTTGCTGATACTTGGGATGCATCGTTACCTCCTACGAATAAGTTACTAAACGCTAAGTCTCTTCGCAAGTCTTATTCACGCGTTAGCGCAAATCCGTCATACTCGG
>JAFYWN010000022.1 GCA_017558005.1 Kiritimatiellia bacterium
ATCCCTGCCTTGACCATATACTTCTTCCCGTCCACAGTCACGAGGCGAGCCTCTTCGAGCGCCCTCGGAATAGCCCGCCCAACGGTCTGCGAGCGGATGCGCGCCGTAGGCGAAGTAGGCCTGCGCGCCGTCATAGATGTGTTCAATCTGCATGGGGGATGTCTCCTTGTAGATAGTCACACGGATGTCACCGCAGAATTAACGATGGCCTAACTGTCAATTTTTGAAAAGTTGACAGTTTGTAACTTGTAAACGGAATTTACAAGTTGTAAAAATAAAAAGCCCCGTGTTGGCGCACGGGGAAACAGGAGAAAGATGATAATTATATCTGCGTCAATTATAGCAAAAAGTAAAACTATCCCTTGTTATTTTTTACTTTCGCGCCTAAAAGTAAAATAGCCGCCCCGAAGGACGGCTGGTCGTGATATTTATACCGAAACTAAGCAGACGGTATTGTAGCAAAAATTAGGGGGCAGGTTAATCGCATTCCGATTCACCATAAAGGTCTGCATAGAGCGCATCGTAATCAATCCCTGGGACTCTCTCGTCATACATAATTTCGCTAAGTATTTGCAACGCTTTCCAGCTTTTTATCGCTTTTTGTGGTGCCTTGTCGGTCAAAACGCATCCAAGTTTCCCATTCTTCGGGAAGTTGAATGTATACCACGCTTCGTTTGTCATAAAATAAGGGATGGTTACGAAAGTCATTTTGCGTTCCTTTCTAAAAAGAGACACATCGCGCGACCTATCACGTTAGGCTCACCACATTTAGCATTCGCAAAGGATTCTGCAAAAAACTCTGCGTCATTGCATATCGCATACCTTGATATACTTTCATAAAATTCATTACTTGTCAAGTTTGGTTTGATTTCATGGGCAATGTTGCTGATTTGCGATGAGTGTTGAGCATCTATTTTGTTAAGAAATTCTTGCCGAAGCCGTTCTATGTACCTAGGGGTGTTTGTCGCCGCGCCAGAGGGGGCGTTCAAAGCCTCCTCATACTCCATTCGATGATCTTCAATATACTTCTGTTCAAGCGCAAACTGCACGATGTGCCCGAATTCGTGCGTAATGGTGTAGACTGCATAATTTTCAGCTGTGCATGGCATACTAAACCCAGTTTTAGTTGATTTTGCAGATTCCTCAATCTTAGCATCATAATTTGCAAAGTGAAGTTTGGATAACTCTAACTTAATGCGTTCTCCTTCGTTTGGCCTTGTGGCTTGTGCTACAGTATTCCTGTCTCTTATGTTTGGCGCTGACAGGTCAAGCCCATGCGCCATGACGAACGCTTTGATGGCGGGGTATTCTTCTATTAAGCTGTCCAATTGTTTTAAGTTCTCGGAGAGCAGCTTTTGATCTATTCTTTTTAGATTTTCCCTAAAAACGACCCCATTTTCCTCAAGGCGGAGACGGATAATTTCATCTGATTCTTCCTTCGCCTTCTCTTCGGCGGCGGTTTCCACCTGCTTGACGTGCTTTTTGCGCTCTGCATTGGTCTGCAGGTCGGGAGTGGTGGCGGTCTTATTGTCGCCGAAGGCACCGGGTACGCCGATTTTGTCCTTGACCTTCGGCCATAGGCTCTTCGGGATTTCCGAAATGCTGACGTATTCCAGCCGATGGAGACAATTTGGGTGGAAGAGCCCCGCTTCACGGGCTTCTTGGAGGGTGTAGGTGCCCGAGCCCAACTGATGCCCGGCAGAAAGGTCAATGAGGCGGCCTTCCCACTCGCTGCAGACTCCGCAGTCGTGGTCGGTGTCATTGCTGATGCGGGCGAGGGGGAAGCCGTCGGCGAGCATGGAGTCGCAGAAGGCCGCGGTCTCAACGCGTTGAGCGGTTGTGCGTGTGAGCATTTGGATGTACCGTGCATTCTCCCAGGCGCGCCCACTCTTATCAATGGAGCGGGGTGAAAGGGCATGAGGGATGTCGCGTCAAACAAAGGGTGCGCTTTGGCGTTTAATGAAACTGTGAAATAGAAGAAGGAGGAGGGAAATAGCAAACAGCGCACTGCGATGTCGCAATGCGCTGCTGGGTTTAGGCATAGATGAAGTATTAGGCGAGGGTGTAACCGGCGCGTAAGATGTGTTCTTTATCCTGAACCACGGTCTTGCCCAAAGTGGTTAAGAGGTCGCCTTCAATTGCGGAGTTGATACCGATTCGCAAGGCGGCATCTAAGGTCTCTTCGGAGAGTCTGGCGCGACCACCTGCAAAGCGTAGATAGGCAGAGGGGTGGATCAGACGGAAGAGGGCAATGGTTCGAAGAATGTCACGTTCGGAAATGAGCGGGACATTTTCCAAGGGTGTGCCAGGGATGGGCGAGAGGATGTTAATTGGGATTGAAGCGACGTCTAACTCGCGGAGTGCAAAGGCGAGTTCAATGCGATCTGCTTCTGTTTCACCCATGCCAATAATCCCGCCAGAACAAATCTCCATGCCAGCCTCACGTGCCGCCTTTAAGGTGGCAATTTTGTCCTCAAGGGTATGGGTGGTGCAGAGGAGGGGGAAGCGTGCGGGGGAGGTTTCAAGATTGCAATGGTAGCGTGTCACGCCCGCTGCGGCGAGTTGCTTTAATGCGGCGAGGGAGGGAAGCCCGAGCGAGGCGCAGAGTTCAAGCGAGGTCTCGCGACGCAAGGCGCGGAATAATTCGCAGAGGTGCTGCACTTCATCATCGGTGGGACGGCGGCCACTATTAACGATGGAAAAGCGGCGAATCCCCTGGGCTTCGTTTGCCTTTGCATGGCGGAGGCACTCGGCTTCGGAGATTAAGCCATGTGCCTCGCAGGCGGTCTTGTGGTGTGCTGACTGGGCACACCACTTGCAATCCTCGGAACACTTGCCACACTTACCTGTGACAATCGAGCACATATCAAAGGTGCGCGGTGCGATCTCACGGGTGAGGCGTTCTGCTTCGGCGAAGAGTTCGGCGTCAGGGCGTGTAGCCCATGCGGTGATGTCGGTGCGGGAGTAAATGGGAGGGGTAGACATACCGTTGCTTTCACTCAACGATTACCATTGCGCGGACGCATGCCACGCATGGGGCCCATGCGCATGATTTGGCCGTTGGTCGCTTCAATTACTTCGTTGACCAAGGTTGAGAAATCACCTGCGGCATCACCTTCAAGACCCATAGAGGTGGCGATGGCATTCAAGAGTGCGGAACGTTCAGCGTCGCGCGTTTGATTGATTTCGCGGAAGGTGTCGTGCATCTGAATGCGCAATTCGTCGGAGGGCTCTTCGCCGGCATCCATGAGTGCCATCATTTCACGTTGCAATTCGCCCTGACGTGCGATGGCAGAGGTGAAGCGCGAGTGGGTTTCTTGGGCTTCGGGCGAGAGGAGGGAGGTGTCAATTGAATCGAGGAAGCCAATGCGTTCAGCGCGAAGTTGGTCCATCGTATTGATGAAGTTTTGGCGGCGCTGGACTTCCATCTCATAACGTTCGGGGTCTTTTTCCTTGAGTTCTTCCATCCGATCACGCCAAGTTTGCGGGGGGCGAACGGGCATCTCTTCTACGATTTCGGGTTGCGCCGCGGCAAGGGTCTGCGGTTCTTCAATTGAAGTCTTCAAGCGTTCATTTTCTGCTTTGAGTGCGTCAATCTCAGAGAGTGCCTTTGAGAGTGCAACAGCATCTGTGGCATCTTTTACCGAAACGGTGCGCGTTTCACCCTTTTCGGAAACGACTTCAACCTTGGGGTCGGCAGTGAAGCGGCCAACAGCATAACCCGATCCCGCAAGGAAGAGTGCTACGAGGAGGTGTAAGGAGAGGGTGGTACGTTTTGTCATGGTGGGAACCTTTTTTGTGGGGATTAATCAAGGGATTTGTAATTGGCAATAAAATGCTTTGCGAGGCGATACACAATGCCGTGAACAAAGAGAAGAATCACGGGTAAAAGCGAGAACATCTGCCACGAGAGCACCTCGTGATGGTGGTGATGGTGGTGGTGGCAACAGCAAGTCTCTGCGGCGGGCAGGGTGAGGTCGAGCCCCAGGATGAGGTCGATGAACAACGCAAACCCAATGCCACAGCCAATGATGGCAATAACGTAAAGCAGGACCGTGCGCAGGCCAAGTTTTTTACTCAAGACAAAGAGTGCGCCGAGATGCGTGGTGGGGGCACAGGCCATAAAGAGGAAGGTGGCGCCAGGGGTGAGTCCACCTGCAATTAATCCTGCCGCCACGGGTACAATCGCCAAGGAGCACGCATAGGTGGGCAGGCCAATGACAATCGCTAAGCCATAGGCCATCCAAAGGGAAAGCGAGGCGAGTAAGTCGGCGGGGAGGAGGACGGCGATTGCCGCAGCGGCCGCAACACCAAGGGTGAGGAGGAGCGCAATTTCACCCGGAAGGTGAATAAAGGCATAGCGCAATGCATCCCGAAGACGTTCGGCGCGACTGGCAAATTCGTGGTGATGATCCTCATGATGGTTGTGTGGATGGGCAACATCATGGTGGTGGCAGGCGCAGACCGCAGCACAGTTGTCGGTCAAATCTTCTGGCGCATCTTCTGGCGTGGTGTGGATGCCAAACCAACGCACAAGTGCGCCCGCCGCAATGCCCGAACAAAATGCACCAAGGAAGCGCAGCAGAGTTAAGAGTGGGCCGAGTAGGGGGAGCGACACCAAGAGCGCATCGGTGCCCGATTGCGGCGTAGAGGCGAGGAAGGCACACACAGGTGCCTTTCGTGCGCCGCTCTTACGAAGGGCTAAGGCGACCAATAAGACGCCGCAGGAACAAATGGGCAAGGGCAACCCCATGAAGGAGGCCTTGAGCACTGGCAACCAACCCCGTCCGCCCAAGTGGCGGCGAATCCAACGTTCTGAGAGGAAGTAGGAACAGATAAATGCCAAGAAAAAGCCCGCTAAGAGCCATGGCGCCATGTCAATCCAAATGTCACAGAAGTGGTGTAGAAAGTCGTGTAACATAGTTAGTGGGAGAACAAAGGGAGGGGTTAGTCGCAGGTTCCGAGTGTACGCGCCAATTCAGGTAAGCCAGGATCGCGTGCACCAAAGATGGCTAAGGCAGTGCCTGGCGTAGCAAGTGCGCGTAAGACGGACTCGGCCTCGGTTAGGTTGGGCACGAAATCAACCGGAATTTTGTCGGTTAGTAGTTGGTAAAGGAGGTCACTATTGACCGAACGGTCGGCCGTGCCGCCCGCATCATAGACGGGCAATAGCAGTAAGCGGTCACAAGGACGCACAACCTGCGTGAACATTTCGGCCAAGCCGTCCATCATTTTGCGTAAGGGTGCGTAGCCATGCGGACGCCAAACGCCGAAGACGCCCTTGGGGAAGACTTGCGAAAGGGTCGTCCAAGCCGCCGCCAACTTCTCAATGTTGTGCGCATAGTCATCAATGACGCAGGCGCCATTGCAGGTGCCGGTGCGCTCTAAGCGACGGCGAATGCCGCGAAACGAAGGAAGGGCATTGACCAAATCGTCTTCTGCACACCCCAATGCGGCAGCCATCTCAAGCGCGACCTTGATATTGGCCACGTTGTGAGCGCCAGGCATGGGGAGGCAACACGCCTTGCCACGCCAAGTGAATCGCGCTTCCCATCCCTCGCCTTCAGGGGTGGATTCGGGCGCATTGCCACGCGTGTCAATCACAATGCCTGTGGCTTTTGCGCGGAATGCATCAAAGAGGGTCTCGGCTTCTTCTTTCGGAAAGTGGTCACCAGAGGCATTCGTGATGATGACATCGGTCGGGGAGAGGGTCATGAGCGAACGGTCAGACTCGTCTGCCTCTGCCACGAAAAAGCCACCTGGTGTCGCAGCGGTGCGAACAGAACCGACGCGTGTGCCGTCCATATCCAGACCCGCAATCTCTGCACCATTCACAATGGTCGGGTCTTTTCCGCAGGCGGTTAAGAGATGACCGAGCATTGCCGTTACGGAAGATTTACCGCAGGTGCCCGTCACGGCGATAAAACGATGCCCCTTGGAGAGTTCGGCAAGCGCTTCACTGCGGTGCAATAAGGGAACTTCAAGCGCTTTAGCCTTGGCATAATCGGGATTGTCTGCCTCAATTGCCGTAGAGTAAACAACCGTAGTCTCCGCCTCAATGCCGCTGCCATCTTGCGGAAAGAGAGCTACGCCCTGCGCGCGAAGCGTTTCAAGTACGGGGGTCGTCTGCCCAGAGGCGAGGAGGCGATCCGAACCGCTAACAGCGTAATTACGATCTAAAAAGGCTTGGGCGAGAGCACTCATGCCCACGCCGCCAATGCCGATAAAGTGAATGTGTGGTTGCATAGTCATTTAACGTACGTAAAAATGGAATCCGGGCTTGGCCTCGGGAGAGGTGAGGGTAATCTTGACGGGGCCGCTAATCGCGTCGGAGAAGGTGATCGTCTTGTCGGTCTTGATGAGGGTCACTGCGTCTGCAGGGGTCACCGATAAGGTTTCAAGTGTAACCGTTGGGTCTGCTGTGTACACGTTAATCGTTGTACCAGGGAAAGCGGTTGCGGGACCAATAATGCCCTCGCCATAGGTGACATCAAAGGCTGTAAGCGCCTCGGAGAAGGTCGCTTCCAACGTCGTATCTGCCGTAATCGTAAGCGGCGTTTCTAACGTTGTGTAAGGTTCACCATTGACTTGCCATCCCTTAAACTGGCACCCTGGTTTCACCTGAGGCTTTAAGGTAATGGTTTGTTCCGCTAAGACCTGCATCGATTGGTCTGCTTCCGGTAAATTCAAGAGCTTGACGGTATATCGCGGCTTCACCTCAATCGCTGGACGAATCGCACCATTGAGGAAGGCTCCAATGTTAGATTCAATTGTCTTTGTGAGGGTGCAGTTTGTAAATGCCGTGGAATAATAGCCACACCAGAGCCATCCATTACCATCCTTTAAATCTTCCGCGGCATTACCAAAGAGGTCATAAAAGCCGTAAGGGTCTACTCTTTGCGGATCGCTATTTTGTAATCCCTGGTTGTCCTCGTAAGAGTTGACCATCGCCGCAGAGATTTCCTTGTCTCCGTACTTTGCGATAATTCCAGCGATCTGCGCCTGAGTGGGTTTCGCAAAGGTTTCGCCGTAGTGCTTCCCTAAAAGTGTAAGGAATGTATTCGCTTCGTAACGCGATTGCCCAGTTGTTGCATGCGGAAGGAGACTTTCTTTCGCTTCTTCAATGGAGTTGTTGGGGAGGGTGCCATGAAGAAGGGTGTATTTTGTGCCCGTCGCGCTATGGATTCCCAAGTATTGCGCATGGGTGACTTCGTGGATGCCAACGTAGTAAGGGACGCCTTCTGTTGGTTTGATGCGCTTCATGACAAGCGCACTCTTACGATTCGCTTCAGTGTTGGCGGTGTCAGCGGTAACGGTGGTGTAGTCAATCGCCTTTGGGTCAAAGACTAATTGAGCATAATCCGACGTTGGCTCAGAGGTGCCGTAGTAGTAGATTGGATTCTTTTTGTTTTCATAGGAAAGGTCTTTGGGCTCATTTGCGAGGTAACCAAATCCAGTCCGCGTCGTTTTGTCGTCGTCTGTTGCAGAGACAACGCCGATGTAGATGGGGTCTGCATTGGCAATGGTGTCGTCGGCTTTGTAAACCGCTGTGAGGGTTTCAGTGGTGTTGTTTTTGCCGACGGTGTACGTCGCTTCGGTGAGTTTGTCACCCGTTGCCGTTTGCCAATGGCTGAAGCGGTAGCCTTTAGGGCAGTCATCATAAGGGGTTAAGGAGAGCTCCGCGCCTGTCTCGTAGTAACCATTTCCGTGGTCGTCGGCAGAAGGCTCAGCGGTTGCAGTACCGCCGAAGACCAAGACACGTGGGCGACTGTTAAAGGCTGCGGTATAGGTCAACTGCGCACCGTCGGCCAAGTTCTCGCCAAGCGTGATGGTTAAGGGGTTGGTTTTCGCATTGTTTGATGTGATCCCATGCCCATCTTGCCAATGACTGAAGGTTTGCCATGCATTTTGGGTTGCGGTGATTGTAACCGTTTCGCCTTTCAGTGCCTTTGAGGGGTCTGCGGTGCCACCAATGACCTTAATCGTAATAGCAGGGTCAAAGACTGCAGTATAGACGAGCTCACCACCTGCGGGAACTTCGGCGAGGGTCAACGTTAATGGGTTTTGCGTTGCATTTTCGTCTGTGATACCCTGGCCACTCCAATTAAGGAAGGTGCGCGTCGGGTCTGCGGTCAACGTAAATGGCTCCTGGGTGCAGACCATCTCCTTGTCGGCCGTGCCACCGTTCACGGTCAACGTTGCTTGCGCTAAAGAGGTGTACGCGAGGATCACATGATCCATTGGCATCGTAAAGGTGGCGGAGCCTTCATTGAATTGAATTGCCAAGTCCGCAGGGCTTACGACGGGTTCTGGGTTTAAACGATAACCTTCATTAGGCGTCGGAGGCAGATTGTTGACCGTAATGGTCTCGTCAGGTTCAAGCCCTGTCTGGGTAAACGGTTCAAGTGTACGACCATCTAAGGTGACGGTCACGGTGTACGTTTGATTCTCTGGCGGGACATAAATTGGGCGAACACCAGCCACGGCGTTGTCAATCTTTCCCTTATTCGCTTGAATCTCGGTAAGTGTTGTCTCTGCATCCTCGCGGGTAATTTGGTCAAATGCAACTGATGTTTCAGCGTACCATCCTTGGAAGGTGAGGTTACCTTCGGCATCAATGGTGCACTCTGCGACATTGCCAAAGGTGTCATAAAGGCCATAAGCATTCTTAGCAGACTCACCATTTGCAAGATAGTCTGTCATCCAACTCTCAAGGCTCAGAACCGCCGCAAAGGCCACACTTCTGCCATAACTTAGATTGCAGGGCTGTTTGGGATTCTCCTCCACGTAGGCCTTCCACTGATCTGGCGTCGGGTAAAAGAGGGGTGCGGGGAGCGCCTTAGACGAGTTCACGTCGCCGAACGCAATCATGGAGGGATCGTCTTCAGTTGTCCAACCCAATGCCTTTGCTTGCGCACGGGTTAATTCAAAGACCGCAATGTAGTAGGAGGCGTCCGTTTTAGTTGTATCGCGGACGAAGAGTATCTTGTCTGCAGTATTGAGGGCCCACGCCTCCACGCCATCTGCGGGGGCAGTGTTCAACGTCGTAAAACTTTGGGTGGAGAGGGTGTACTGCGCATACTCCAAGACTGGCTGCGTCGAAACTTCAGCCAAGAGGGGCGCTGCGAATAAGCAAAGGGTCGCAATTAGGCTGGGGGTAATTCTCTTCATGTGCACCTCCGGTCAAATTACAAAAAATGGAAAGTAGGATTCCTTCTATTAAACAAGAATAGTATGACAAATTTGGAGAGGAAATACTATTCTTTTTGGAATGACTTTTAAAGTTGCGACTCGCAGTATCACCATGGAAGCGCTGAGGCGTGAAGGGAGAGGTCACGCCGCACCCCTGCTGGAAGCGTCCATACTTCATTAGAAATTAGCAACAGGTACGTTGGACGCGAGAGCCGATAGAACAAATAATGTCATAGGCATGCGTCCCTTTAATGTTCGCCCAATCTTGCACACGGATCTCATGCATTCCGTCGCGTCCAAGGAGGGTGACGGTGTCGCCAACCGTTGCATCGGGCACGTCTTCCAGAGAAACCGTGAGGTAGTCCATGGAGATGCGACCGAGAATGGGCGCCGATGTGCCACGAATTAAGACGTGGCCACGGTTGGAAAGCGCTAGGGGGAGACCATCGGCATACCCCGCACAGACCGTTCCTACGCGGAGCGGGCGCGTGGTGCAGTAGGTGTGTCCATAACCGATGGGCGTGCCGGCGGGGAGGGTGCGCACTTGGGTGAGGCGTGTGGTCAAGGTAAGGACGGGCTTTAAGGGGATGCGTAAAGAGCCCGCGGCATCAAAAGCGCCGTGGAGATTGATGCCGCATCGCACCAAATTAAAGGGTGAACTGCATGCTTCGGGCGCATTGTTGATGGCGTCAGAATTGGCGGCATGGAGATAACGGAAGGAGAGCCCAAGCGCTTGTGCCGCCGCTAAGACCTGCTTAAAGCGGTTTAATTGTTCCAAGGTAAATGCCGAACCGCTCTCGTAGGCCAAGGGGAAGTGGGTGAACAATCCCTCGATGTTCAAGCCTGGAAGGGTGACGATTTCACGCAATGCCTCTGCTGCCTCATGCCAAAGCAATCCCGCACGGCCCATGCCAGTGTCAAGCTTGATGTGCACCGTGGCTTGCTTACCTTGTGCCATTGCCGCGGCGGAGAGTTGCTTCGCGCTTTCCACTGAGACAATCGGCAGCACGACGTCATGGGCGATCATCTCTGCCATTTCATCGGGCAGGATGCCACTAAGGATTTGCACGGGAACGCCGAGGTTAAGGAGTTGCAAGGCTTCAAAGGGTTCTGCCACGGCGATACGCGGCGCGCCTGCCTTCACTAATGCATGCGCGATCTGCGCAACGCCGAGCCCATAGGCGTTCGCCTTGAGGACTGGCATCACTGTACATGGCGCAGCAATATCACAGACTGCGCGATAGTTTGTCGCTAAGACAGAGAGATTGATGGCGAGGGTAACGCGATGTTGCATAGCATGAAGACTTGAAAAAAGACCCGCCGCAGCGGGTCTTTGTGTTCGATCGGATTAACCGACGCGTGGCACTGCGGCAATCAATCTCTGGGTATACGCTTCCTGCGGATTGAGCAACACATCCGTTGCGGCGCCACGTTCAACGATTTCACCCTTGTACATCACGATGATATTGTCGGCGATGTGTTCCACCACGCCGATATCGTGGGTGATGAAGAGATAGGCGAGGCTATACTTTTCCTTGAGTTCCATCAAGAGGTTGAGCACCTGTGCACGGATGGAGAGGTCAAGCGCAGAGACTGCTTCGTCGCAGATAATCATCTTCGGCTTGAGGGCCAAGGCACGTGCGATGCAGATACGCTGACGCTGGCCGCCCGAGAAGGCGTGCGGATAACGGTGCATTGCATCGGGCTGCAGACCCACGTCCTGCAAGAGTTGTGCGGCCACGTCTTCTGCTTCATTCTGCTTAATCAGACCATGCACCAACATGCCTTCGGTCAAGATGTCCAAAATGGAGTGACGGGGGTTCAACGTTGCGTGCGGATCCTGGAAGACCACCTGCATATCGCGGCGATACTGTTGGAGAGCGGCGCCCTTCATGGAGAAGACGTCCTGACCCATGAAGCGAACAGAACCGCTGTGCGCCTTTTCCAAACGCAAGATTGTGCGGGAGAGCGTACTCTTACCGCAACCCGATTCACCCACCACGCCAAGCGTTTCGCCAGGCTTCATGGAGAAGGTGACGCCATTGACGGCCTTCACATGGCCCACGGTACGCGCGAAAATACCCTTCTTAATGGGGAACCACGTATTGAGATCCTCCACTTCGAGAATCGGCTGTTCGGCGACAATCGGTGCAACAGGCGGCTTGACTTTGATACGGGCGGCGGCCTCTTCAAGTGATAAAGCTTGCTCGGACATAGGTGACGGCCTTTTGGGATAGGAAGAGAAAGGGACGAATCTTCTTACTGGAGCGGAAATTCACTCCAGTAAGAAGTGGATCAACACGATTAGGTGCGGTAGTTCGGCGCTTCCTTCGTGATGGTCACATCGTGCGGATGTGCTTCACGAACGCCATTTGCGGTGACGCGATAGAACTTACCACGTTCCTGGAGTTCGGAGATGGTACGGCATCCGCAGTAACCGAGCGAAGCGCTCAAGCCGCCGCAGAACTGCGTCATGATGCGATGGACAGGGCCAGAGTAGGGCACCATGCCTTCGATACCCTGCGGCACCAAATCGTCATCCGATTCGTTGTCCTGGAAGTAACGTGCACGGGAGCCCTTACCATTCTTAAGTGCAGCGAGCGAACCCATGCCGCGATAGATGACGTACTGACGGCCGCCATTGATGATCTTTTCGCCAGGAGATTCTTCGGTACCTGCCAAAACAGAACCGAGCATCACGCTGTCTGCACCTGCCACGATTGCCTTCGGCACGTCGCCAGAGAGCTTGATGCCACCGTCGCCGATGACAGGAATGGAGCCCTGGAGCGCCTTGCGAGCGTTGTAGATGGCCGTGAGCTGCGGGATGCCGACGCCACAAACCACACGCGTGGTGCAGATGGAGCCAGGGCCGATGCCCACTTTCACTGCATGTGCACCTGCATCGCGCAACGCGATGGCGGCTTCGGAGGTGGCGATGTTACCTGCGATGATGTCAATTTCGGGATAGTGCTTGGCAATCCACTTCACCATGTCCATGATGCCCTTGGTGTGACCATGTGCGGAGTCCACCACGACCACGTCCACTTCTTCGGCTGCGAGCTTTTCCATGCGCTGGTAGTCGCCCGTGCCACCGGAAACGGAGGCCGAGACGCGCAGACGGTGCTTGGCGTCACGATTGTAAAGGGGATTCTGATTTTCGATCAACTGCTGCACGTCAGAGAAGGAGTAGAGACCTGCGAGCTTGCCATCCTTGTCCACCAAGGGGAGCTTGCCGATCTTGTGCTGACGCATGATCTCATAGGCTTCTTCCAACGACGTACCGGGGGCGGCCGTCACCGTAGCCTTGGTCATGATTTCAGAGAGCTTATCGGTCGAGCGATTGCAGTAACGGATATCCTGGCCAGCCACCATACCGACCAAACGATCCTGGTCGTCAAGAATCGGGAACCCACCGAACTTCAAGCCGCGACGGCGCTTTTCGGAGATGAGGTAACCCACTTCTTCATTTTCGTGGAAGCAGACCGGACGTGCAATCAAACCGTTCAAGTAGTGCTTTACGCGTGCTACCTGTGCAGCCTGTTCATCTTCGGTCAAATTTTTGTGAATCACGCCGATGCCGCCAGCGAGCGCCATTGCGATTGCCATCGGTGCTTCGGTCACGGTGTCCATTGCGGCAGAGACGAACGGGATGTTCATCTCGATGCGGCTGGTCAGACGCGTTTTAAGGGAAGTGTCGTCCGGCAAGAAATCAGCATACTGCGTCACGAGCGTCACGTCGTCGTAGGTCAATCCTTCAAAGGGGAATTGATCCATAAAACGTGTCAAGTACTCATTCATCATAGGAAGCTCCTTATTGATTCGCTTTCCTTTTACTATATAACAAAAAATGAAGATTTAGACAAGAAAAACCCTTCGGGTACTTCTTTTGTGAGGTTTGTTTATTTTGTTTAATTCATTTAGTTTGAATGAGTTATTGAGAAATGTGAAGGGTTTTGTTTTCTCTTTTAGTTTTTCATTAAAAATAATAAATGCGTCTTTCTGCGAATCTCGCTATACTATCTCTTGTTCCATTTCATTCACTCCTTGGATTTGACGATGTCAAAAATACGACCCTTTTCTGCTGCGACCCTGGCTGAAGCGCTTCCGATTTTAATGCGCGGTGGCGTGTTGATTGTCCCCACTGATACGGTTTATGGGCTGGTGTGTCACCCAGATTTCCCCGAGGCATTAGCGCGCATTCGGCAGATGAAGTCGCGTGACCAGGACAAACCCTTTCAGTTGCTCGCCGCCTCCACGGAGCAGGTGCGCCGCATGGGCGCGCTGCAGTCTCCGCTTGCCGAACGTTACGCCGCCTTTTGGCCGGGGGCGCTGACCTTGGTTTTAGAGACCGCTGAGGGCACAACAGAGGGTTTTCGCGTGCCAGCAGAAGCGCTCTTGTGTGATCTCTTGGCACGATGCGGAGGCTATTTGCGGGCGACGAGTGTCAATGTGAGTGGCGAACCGCCCGCGACCTCGCTCGAAGAGGTGCCAAAGCACATTCTGGAAGCGGTCGACCTGATTTTGGATGGCGGCAAATTGCCGATGGGCTCTGCCTCCTCGGTGATTCGAGTCACCCCTGAGGGACGGGCCACCCAACTCCGTGCTGGCGCTGTCCCCTTATTGCCCGAGGATTAAGCGCACCTGCTTTTCTACACTTCCCAAAAGGCCCCTCCTAACGAAAGTTGCAAAGGGAAGCGGGCAATTGAAAAAGGAAAAATCGCATGAGCGGTTTTTCCTTTTAAGTTTTTTAGCGTGCGCAGAGGGAGTTTTTTGGGGGGGTGTTGCCACCACGCATTCGGTTAATGGCAGATTATCACACTGAATGGCGCAGGGGGGCCTCATTGTAAAAAAGTCGGGCGAATGGAGAGCCATTCGCCCGACGGGAGAGATGAAAAATGCGTCTCTTACGCGAAACCGTGCGAGATTATTCAGCCAATCGGCGATAGATTGCTAGACGGGTTTTGCCGTAGAGGCGATCACGAATGAGACTATAACCTGACAGTTCCACGGCATCCGTGCGGTAGTCGGTCTCCGTAATCAAATAGCCCTCGGGCGCCAAGAGATTGCGTTGGGCCAATACGGTCGCGATGGGTTCAAACCCATTTTCTTTTGCCCACAGGTAGGGCGGATCGGCAAAGACGATGGTGTAGGGGCGTGCCGCAGAGACCGTGGCGGGAGGCGCAGAGAATTGACGGCGTCCCGTGGTGGGCTTGCTCGCATCGCTTAGGCCGAGCCAGGAGAGGGTGTTGACATTGTGGGCGAAGTAAGTATCAACGCCAAAGGCTTCCAAGTTCTTCTTCAGTGTCGTAAAGACCGCCTTATCTTGTTCCAAAAAGGTGACTTCTGCCACGCCACGGCTCAGCGCATCTAATCCCACTGCACCCGAGCCTGCGAAGAGGTCCAAGAAGCGCGCCCCTTCAAGCACGGGCGTGAGGAGGTTGAAAAGGGCCTCGCGAACCCGATCTTGCGTTGGGCGAACGAGTTCAGACTTGGGCATTAAGAGGGTGCGTCCACACCATTGTCCACCGGTGATTCTCATGTGTGTCCTATGGGGTTGTGACGGGCTCACCTGCGTAAGCGCGATAACGCGAGGTGCCGTCGGCATTGCGAAAATAGAGATGTTTGAGGCATTCCGCATTCAGTTCTGGAGCGCCATTATCATGTTGGAGCGTATGCGGCAGGGAGATGGTATGCGCGTGAGTGGCATAGAGCAAGGCAAAGGGATCAAGCGCCACCACGGTAAAGTGGGTGCCACGGTAGTCAAAGTGCGCAGGGATAATCCATTCCTCTACGCCAAAAACGGGTCGCGTGACAATGGCGTGCCCATTCCCATAGTTGAGTCGAAAGCGTGTATCGCCGATGGCAATGCCCAGAACCATGTCTGGGTCGGCCCCTTCACCTAAATAATCCGGGTCCAGCGCATTGCGGTTTTCATTTCGAATGCGGACAGAAACCTGCGCCGGCACAATCCCCGCAGCATCTGCAATGCAGTACAAAATGGCAAAGGGAAGGAGCGACCAGAGCAACACCCGAAGGGCGACTCGGTCACGTTTGGCGCGGGCAAGTTCTTGTTGTTCTCGGTTCATGCGCTAAGTTGCCGTGCACAGGCGATGGCGTGGATCATACTTTCGGCGGAGGCCTTCCCCTGCCAAGCGAGGTTAAAGGCGGTCCCATGGTCGGGGCTCGTGCGAATAAGGGGCAGTCCCAAGGTGACATTGACCCCGCAATCAAAGGCGCGCAATTTGAAGGGAATGAGCCCCTGATCGTGATACATCGCGACAAAGGCATCATAACGATTCGCGCCATTACTCTCGATGAGGGCCGTATCGGGCACCAGCGGCCCTTCAAAATCTGCCCATTCAGAGGCGAGGGCCATTGTGGGTTGGATAACCTGCGCCTCTTCATCCCCAAAGGCACCTCCCTCACCTGCATGCGGATTGAGGGCGAGCACCCCGATGCGCGGGCGGCGTTGCTTCAAACGTTGCACGGCATCTGCGGTATCTTTGAGTACACGCAGCAGACGGGGTTGGGTAATTAATGCAGGCACTTCGCGCAGGGCACAGTGAATCGTGACGAGCGAGACGAGGAGATTGGGCGAGAAGAAGGCCATGGTGGCCTCTGGCTTGCCACAGAGTCGTGCGAGTAATTCGGTGTGCCCTGGGACGTCCGTGTGGCCGGCGAGGTGAATCGCCGCCTTATTGAAGGGGGCTGTGACAATGCCACGTGCGAGGCCCGAAAGCGTGTCTTGCCCTGCTTGAACCACGGCACGATAGGCCAAATCGCCAGTGGCCGCCTGAACGCATCCGGGTTGGATTGATTCCACAGGGGCGTTGAGGGGGAGATCACACCAAATGACATTGGTGGGGAGGGACACGCCTGCGGTTTGGCAGGCGCGCTCAAAGAGGGCGCGGTTTGTGTACAGGCGAAAGGTCTCTTCAGGGAAGGACGCCAAAGCACGCGCCGTAATTTCAGGTCCGATGCCAGCACAGTCGCCGGCGGTAATGGCCAAGGGTGCTTTCATAGGTGGATTAGAACCCTTGTACTTCGGGGATGAAATCGGTTTGCGTCTGCTGCTGAAGGGCGTGTTGCATCTTTTGCATCAGCGCTAAGATATCCGAACCATTGCACCCCTCTTCTGTTGCAATGACATTTGCATGGACAGGGGCCACGAATGCGCCTCCCACACGCCATTGCTTTGCGCCGAGTTTGTCTA
Organism: Kiritimatiellia bacterium; assembly: GCA_017558005.1. Lineage (GTDB taxonomy): Bacteria > Verrucomicrobiota > Kiritimatiellia > RFP12 > DVOR01 > Spyradenecus. The sequence continues at coordinate 16,406 of JAFYWN010000022.1, forward strand.
ATTCGGCTCCTGCTAAAAGCGTGTCAATATTGCGGAAGACCGAACCACACGTGTGCAAGCCTGCGAAGTTGGTGCGCTTGGTGCCAAAGGTTTTGCGCGCTTCATGGATGGTTTCGGGTGCCACGCCACCTGTCAAACGGAAGGTAACCGAGAGCAGGGTCATTCCCGTGACACCGCGTACCGAACGATACCCTGTTGTGACTGCGGCGGCAGGGATGTGCCGTAATTGACCATCACTCAAGACCGCGCGTAATTCGGTGACGCACTCCCACACGGCGTGGTGGTGTGCCCCTGCATTCATGCGGACCCATCCACCGATGGTGCCAGGAATGCCATGCATAAATTCCAAACCCGAAAGACCGTCGGCTTCAAGCTTGTCGAGCAGCACTGCACCCGGCAGGCCGGCGCCCACCGTCACGGTATTGCCAGTGCGCTCATACTGTTCAAAGCACTCGCCCTTCAACATACAGAGCACGCCCGGCAGGCCCAAGTCGGAGAACCACGTATTGGAGCCACTGCCAATCACCTGTAAGGGGATTTCATTCTTTTGGCAGAAGAGGGACAAGGCCGAAAGTGCGGCAATGCTCTTGGGTTCTGCATAGACATCTGCTACGCCCCCTGCACGATAAAAGGTGTGGCGGGCAAGCGGTTCTGCGGCGCGGAGCAACACCTCATCTGGCGCGAAGGTGGCAGAGAGTTGGGCAAAATAGGCATTTTGGGTGGCAGGTTCCACTGGGTGCGCATTAATCTCTTGGCCAATGCGCTCCACATCCCCTGCGCCCACAATCATGAGGAGGTCGCCCTCCTGTGCACTTTGACGGAGATAAGACAAGACCTCCTCAGCGTCACGCGCGAGCAACACCTTTTGTTCCAGCGCCGCAGCACGCATGGCGGCATAGAGCTCATGGCTATCGCACCCCTTTTGGCGTTCTTCACTCGCTGCGTAAACTGGCAAGAGAATCACCTCTTGGTCACCCTTCAGGGCAGAGACGAAGTCATCCAAGAATTTTAAGGTGCGCGAGTAACGGTGGGGTTGGAAGACAATTCGCAACCGCTTGGGATTCTGCAGACGTGCCATCGAGAGCATGGCTAAGAGTTCCGCGGGATGGTGTGCATAGTCAATGACTGCGCGCACGGGAGCGGACTGCGGGGTCATCCATTGGAAGCGACGCTTCGGCAATTCAGAGCATGCCTGAGGCAGGTTGGCGAGCAACACCTCCTTGGGGAAACCCAGCAGAAGGCCTGCCGCCATCGCCCCCAACGCATTTAGGACATTGTGGTCACCTGGCACCGGCAGGCGCAGTTCACCGAGCGGTTCGTTGTGCAACCACAGGGTCAAATCCGTTCCATCTGCAAACCGACGTAGGGAGGTCGCGCGCAACATCGCACTCTCGTTAAATCCATAGGTCAAAATCGGCCCCGACTTAAACCGCGTTGCCACCCGCATCGCTCGCGGGGCATCAGCACAAACCGCCACACTTTCACGCGTGTTCTCAACGGCAGAAGTGAAGCACTCCTCAATCTCTTCAGAGTTTTTGAAGTGGTCCAAGTGGTCCAGGTCGATATTGGTAATCACCGTCACGGCGGGATGTTCGTAGGCGAGGGTACCATCGCTTTCATCTGCTTCAGCCACGGCGAGCTGTTCCTCAGACAAAAGATCCAAGTGCGCCCCGTGGATGGGGCCCGCATTGGTGTGCAGACGCGGCGTGTACCCCCCTAAGCACCAGAGCGGATTTTCGCCAATGCACTGTAAGAGACGCGTGGTGAAGCAACTCGTCGTTGTCTTACCGTGGGTGCCACAGACCGCCACCGAACGCAAGACGCTGACCCATCCCGCGAGGCACTCGCCACGGGAGAGCACGGGAATTCCCGCCTCACGTGCCATGACCAGTTCTGCTTCATTATCGCTCACGGCGGCACTGTAGACAAGCGCATCGCAATCGGTCAAGTGGGAGGTGTCGTGATTTTGATAAACGTGGATGTCATTACGTTCAAAAAACTTCGCCAGCGCCGGCGGAATGTGGCAATCGCACCCCGAGACCTTCCATCCACGAAGGTGAAGCATCCAAGCAATTGCGGCGGCACCCACCCCACAGATGCCCATGATATGGACGCGTTGCGGGGGACGAGTAAAGAGATTGACGGGTTGGGGCTTTTTCATTAGGGGCATTCCTCAAGCAATTCAATCAAAAAAGGACCATGACCTCCCGCGCAGACTTCATTTGCGCGTGCGAGGGTTTGTGAAAGCGCATCAGGGCGAATGCGGGCGCCACGAATTCGAAAGGCCGGAGCCAAATCCACCAAACAAGGATTGGCAAAGGCCAGGGGAAGAGGGGTCTCCCCCGCGTAACCCGTGTTGTGAATCAGGAAAATCACCGCCTCATGCGCCAAGGCGGCACGATTCAGCCGCAGGAAGAACCCTTCTTCAAGCAAGTCGGCGGGTTGGAGATGGCAGAGGGTAACGGCGGGATTATTCAAGGTTTTGGACCTGTTCACGAACGGTTTCAAGGAGCGTCTTGAATTCAATTGTCAGGGTCGAAATGGTATTGCTGGCACACTTGGAGCCCGTGGTATTAATCTCGCGGAAGAATTCCTGACAGAGAAAATCAAGCGGACGACCACACGGTGCATCCCCCTTGAGCAACGTCTCGGCATGGGCGAAGTGCGCCTCAAGACGGGTTAACTCCTCAGAGATATCTGCGCGATCGGCAAAGAGCGCCACCTCACGTTCCAAATGACCCTCTTCTAAGGTAATCGAGGTCGGCAAGAGATCGCTAATGCGCTTGGCGAGTTGCTCGCGATAGAGCGCAGGGAGAGTAGGGGCAATTGCCGCAATCTCGGTGTACATCGTGTGCAACTTGGCCATGCGCGCACGAATATCTTCAGCAATCCGTGCACCCTCATGGGCGCGCATCGCTTGGAGTTGGTCCAATGCAGCTAAGACGGCGCGCTGCAACGCCTCCCAATGCGCCTCAGTGGGTTCAGGTAAAGGGGCATCCGCTGCCTCGGCAGTGGCTAAAGCAATCAGATCTGAGAGGGTGGGTGTGCAGGGCACCGAGAGGCTTTCGGCCAGGGCACAAACCTGTTGGAAGCGCGCCGTGAGCGCTCCCGTGGCATCCGTTGCACCTGTTGCCTTCACCGTAATGGCACACTTAACGGCACCACGTGCGATAGAGGCCTTGAGGAGATTTAAAACCTTGACCTCAAAGCCCATCCACTCACGTGGCAACCAAATGGACGCATCAAATTGCTTACGATTTACCGTGGCGATCTCCACCGTAATCGTATACGCATCACACGCGGCAACCCCGCGCCCGAAACCTGTCATTGACTTCACCATAATGCGCACATTTTATCAAAACAACTGCCCGCACACATGCGTGTGAGTATAATTAGTCAGTGGCTTCGCCACAGGACTGCGTGTGGATTTTCCGCGAGCCACGCGATGCGGGCAGCAGCTAATCGCGGCGCGATGGCGCTTTCAGCGCCCCACGATTACTGCTCGCCCTCGAAGGACTGCATGTAAAAGGACTGCATGTGTTTAGGGTCTCCACGAGTCGCACAGTCATGCACGCTACATCGCACGGGCACATTTTCCCACTGCCCTTCGGGCCTGGGCGCATCGAGCTCGTGCTCTGCTAGCGTGCGCTCAGGACTGCATGTGGATTTTCCGCGAGCCACGCCATGCGGGTAGCTGCTCATCGCGGCGCGATGGCGTGGTCTGCTACGCATCCCACGCCCCACGATGACAGCTCACCCTCTAAGGACTGCATGTAAAAGGACAGCATGTGTTTAGGGGCTCCACGAGTCGCACAGTTATGCACGCTGCGAGAAATGGGCACATATCCATTTCTTCGCCAGCGTGCGCTTTGCTCTCCACGGAGGAGGCGTTGGCTTTTCGTGGGCGAAGCCTAGTGTTACGAAAAGCTCAATGCATCCCCTCGTGTCCTTAGTGTTAAAAATAAGCGTTCCGTCGGCATACTCGGGGAAAAGCTTGCACAGCAAGGTTTTTCATAGCGCCGAGTTGCGCGACGGAACAAGACCTCGCGTTGCTAGCGTTAAATCCACATGCTGTCCTTTTTTGAGTATTTTGTGTATTTTGTGGTTTCTAAAAATTCGTGTAAATTCGTAAAATTCGTGGTTAAAATCCCGTGCGCGAAAAGTTCACTTTTCCTATTTTTTCATCGATTTTTCGCCTGTTGAAAACTTTTTTGAGTTATCAACAATTCACCTTTTTCGACGCAGTTTTTTAAAAAATCTTCGGCAGATCAACGGATTTTCGGCGTTTTTGCTCAACCTTGTTAAAAATGCATAACTCTTTGAGTAGTATGGGGATAAATCAAAAATAGGGCAAAATTAACTCCGCTACAGTCGCTTCCTTGCGAAATTTTGGACCTAGAGTAATAGAAAAGTTATCAACAAGTAGCAGCTTTTTGGGGGAAAGCTAAAGCAATTCTGGGTCAATATCAGCGAAATTGGTGAGCAATATCAGCGAAATTCCCGAGCAATATCAGCGAAATTGAGTGACCAAAGCCAGCGATTTTCAAGCGGAAATTTCGCCTACTTATCGCGAAATTTTCGCTTACCTGGGTCGGTAGAGTTGACTACTTGGCTCCGGTTTGCTACACTTTTAGTGTGCGTAGAGAGAAGGTTGTTTTGAGTTCTGAGTTCTGAGTTCGGGGTTCGGTGTTCGGGGTTAGCGGCTTCGCCGCAGGACTGTGTGGGGTTTTCCGCGAGCCACGCGATGCGGGCAGCAGCTAATCGCGGCGCGATGGCGCTTTCAGCGCCCCACGATTACTGCTCGCCCTCTAAGGACTGCATGTAAAAGGACTGCATGTGTTTAGGTTTTCCACGAGTCGCACAGTCGTGCACGCTGCGAGAAATGGGCACATATCCATTTCTTTGCCAGCGTGCGCTTCTCGCTCCTCACTTCTCGCTTCTTACTGCAAGGGTGCGAGGCGACCGAATATGCGCTTGAGCACGAAGTGCTGAGAAACCGCTGGCGGAGCCACGAACTTTCAACCCTCATGAGCACAGTGAATGAAAATTTGCTACAATAGCATAGTATCGCGCGTATAGCGCGCGTGAGATTTTTAGAAAGTAAGGGTGAGTTATGGTTGCTGCTTTTCAAGAAGATAATACAATTGAACAGATGCTTTTGGCAACGTTGGTTGAAAATGGGTGGAAATATATTCCTGCAAATGAATTGTCTCGTTCAACTTCGGATGTCCTTGTTGAGTCAATGGTGAAAAATTCCTTGATTCGCTTAAATCCTGAAATTGCAGAAGAGCCATCACGTGCAGATGAAGTGATTTACAAACTTCGTACTTTAACGCTTTCGGTTCAGCCTCACAATTTAGTTACACAGAACGAACAATTCAAGAAGTTTATCTTTGAAGAAAACTCATTTCCATTTGGGAAAGATGGACGCATGGTGCCGATTCGTTTCTTTGGGACGATTCGCGATGAAGATTTGGCATTAAATGAGTATGTTGTAACGAATCAGTGGATTTTCCCTCAAGCAAGTAATGGTAAGCGGCTTGATATTGTTCTTTTGATTAATGGTTTCCCTGTTGCTGTGGGTGAGTTAAAGACTCCGGTGCGTAATGCAATTTCATGGGTAGATGCTGCAAGTGATATTGCCGCCTATGAGAAAAGTATTCCTGCAATGTTTGTGACGAATGTGTTTAATTTTGCCACAGAAGGTAAGTGTTACCGTTATGGATCTATCAACATGCCAATTAACATGTGGGGACCTTGGCATACCGAAAAACATAAAAAAGAAGGAACTCTTGCTGATGTAGCTACGAGTGTCAAATCCATGATTACACCTAAGAATGTCATGGACCTATTTCAATTTTTCACACTTTTCGCGACAGATAAAAAGTATCGTAAATACAAGATTATTTCTCGTTATCAGCAGTTTGAAGGCGCGAACATGATTGTTCAGCGTGCAATCAATGGTCGTCCTAAGAAAGGTCTGATTTGGCATTTTCAAGGGTCGGGCAAATCGTTGCTGATGGTGTTTGCTGCGCAAAAGTTAAGAATGATGCCGGAGCTTAAGAATCCTACAGTTGTTATTGTTGATGACCGTATTGATCTTGAGACTCAAATAACGGCTACCTTTAATGCTTCCGATATTCCCAATTTAACAGGTGCGACCACGCGTGATGAATTGGAGGCATTTTTCCGTGGAGGCGTACGAAAAATTCTTATTACGACAATCTTCAAATTTGGCGAAGTTACGCATGAACTTGATCCTCGCGATAACATTATCGTGATGGTTGATGAAGCGCATCGTACACAAGAAGGTGATTTAGGCGAAAAGATGCGTCTTGCATTGCCGAATGCATTTTTCTTTGGTTTAACAGGTACGCCAATTAATCGTCTTGATAAGAATACGTTTGCTACGTTTGGAGCAGAAGAGGACCGAACGGGTTACATGAGTCGTTATTCTTTCTCTGACTCTATTCGCGATGGTGCTACGCTCCCGCTTCACTTTGAGCCTGTACCAGTGGAATTGCACATTGACAAGGAAAATTTAGACCAAGAATTTGACGAGATGGCGCGTGATGCTGGGCTTACTCAAGAGGAAAAAGCAGAGCTTTCACGTAGGGTTAACATGAAAGCAATCATGTATAACCCCGCTCGAATTCAAAAAGTGTGTGAGCACATCGCCAAGCATTTTAAAGAGAAAATTGAGCCGAATGGTTACAAAGGACAAGTTGTTGTTTACGATCGTGAGTGTTGCTTGAAGTATAAAGAAGTGCTTGATACGCTTCTTGGCGAAGAGGCGAGCACTATCGTTATGGATACAAATAACGATAAAGAAGACCGTTACAAAAAATATCGTCGCGACCGTGATGCAGAAGGTAAGGTGTTAGATAACTTTAGAGACCCCGCCCATCCGCTTAAACTTGTCATTGTTACGTCAAAATTGCTTACAGGGTTTGATGCACCAATTCTTCAGGCGATGTATCTTGACAAACCAATGAAGGACCATACGCTTTTGCAAGCCATCTGCCGAACGAATCGTACATATGACCAAGGAAAAAGTCACGGTCTAATCGTGGACTACGTGGGTATTTTTGATGATGTCGCACGTGCGCTTACGTTTGATGAAACGACGATGCGAAAAATTATTACAAACATCAAAGACCTTGAGAAGTCACTGCCTGAATTACTCAAGAAGTGCTTGAGTTATTTTGTAGGAGTAGACCGAACGATTGAAGGGTGGGAAGGCCTTATGGCTGCACAGGAGTGTCTACCCACCAACAAGGAAAAAGATGCTTTTGCCGCAGATTATCGCGTTTTAAATCGCGTATGGGATGCGTTGTCGCCAAGCCCATTCTTAAATCAGTACAAGTTAGATTATCAATGGCTTTCGCAAGTATATCAATCTGTGAGACCTGCAGATGGTCGTGGCGGTTTGATTTGGGCCTCTTTGGGTGCTAAAACGATTGAGCTTATTAATCAACACGTTGATGTAACAGATTCATCCCATTCCATTGAGATCATTGAGATGGACGCAACATTGATTGATGACTTTATCGCGAACGCTAAGAGTCTTAAACGTATAACGAAAAAGGTTGAAATTAACCTCATCGCAAAAATTCAGCAACACTCAAAAGACCCTAAATTTATTAAGTTAGGTGAAAAACTTGAAGCATTACGTGAAAAGCATGAGCAGGGGCTTTTGACGAGTGTTGAGTTTTTAAAACACCTTCTTGAGCTTGCACGTGAAGCTGCACGGGCAGAACGTGATGTCGTCCCCGTAGATGAAGTTGATAAAGGTGTCGCAGCATTGACAGAACTCTTCAATGGGGTGAAGACTCAGAGCACGCCAATTATGGTGGAACGAATTGTCGCGGATATTGACAGCATTGTTAAATTGGTCCGCTTTGACGGATGGCAAAATACTACTGCTGGTAAGCAAGAAGTGAAGAGAGCATTACGTAGTATCATATGGATTAAGTACAAAATTAAAGATGTGGAAGTCTTTGATAAAGCGTACCAATACGTTGAACAGTATTATTGACTATTTTGAAGGTTGTTACGAATGACTCAGACAACGATGGATTTTATGGATACCAATAACGAAAGCCGCACCTCTACCCAAACAGAAACGAATGGTGCTACATTACGTTCATATTTGTATGAAGCCTGTAATATCTTAAGAGGTCCCATCAATCAAGATGAGTATAAGAGCTATGTGACGCCAATTCTCTTCTTTAAGCGTATCTCTGACGTCTATGATGAAGAGTATAAGGACGCACTTACAGAATCTGATGGCGATGAAGCGTTTGCATTGTTTGATGAGAATCATCGTTTTAAAATCCCTAAGGGGTGTCATTGGCAGGATGTTCGTGAGAAAAATGAGAATATTGGCCTTGCAATCGTACATGCCATGACTGGAATTGAGCGTGCGAATCCTGACAAATTAGGGGGAGTGTTTAGTAGCTTTGATGATGCGAATTGGACCGATAAGGCTAAACTTTCGGACGAGCGCCTTAAAGACCTCATTGAGCATATGTCTACGCTCAAGGTGGGTAATAAAAACTATTCTGCAGATGTAATGGGGGATAGTTATGAATTTCTCATTAAAAAGTTCGCAGACCTCTCAAAAAAGAATGCTGGCGAGTTTTATACACCGCGCTCAATTGTGAAGTTGCTTGTGATGTTGATGTCTCCTAAGGCGGGTGAAACAGTTTATGACCCAGCTTGTGGTACAGGGGGCATGCTAATTGAAGCAATTCGTTACATCCAGGGGCAAGAGTATTCTTATGGCCAAATCTATGGAAGGATTTATGGCCAGGAGAAAAATCTTGCAACCTCTGCGATGGCACGTATGAATCTCTTTTTACATGGTGCAGAAGATTTTAAGGTGACCCAAGGTGATACCCTGCGTTCACCGAATTATCATGAAAGTGGAGCATTAAAGACCTTTGATTGTGTTATCGCAAATCCTCCATTCGCACTTGATAAATGGGGTGCAGACCAATTTTCGTGTGACATCTATGGTCGCAATCTATGGGGCAGTCCGACAGATTCAAATGCGGACTATGCATGGTTGCAACATATGGTGAAGTCGATGTCGCCCAAAACAGGTCGCTGTGCGGTGGTTTTACCGCAAGGTGTTCTCTTCAGGGGTGGACGAGAAGGGGAAATTCGTAAGCGCTTAGTAGAGTCAGATAAACTTGAAGCGATTATTACATTGGCAAGTGGTGTCTTTTACTCAACAGGCGTTTCGGCATGCATTCTTTTCTTAAATAACGACAAAGTGCCAGAACACCGCGGCCGCATCTGCATGATTAATGGTGAAAAAACGTATACGCCTCAACGTGCACAAAACATCATGACCGAAGAGAACGTTCAGACCTTGTTCAAATACTACACCGATTATGAAGATGTGGTTGAAAAGGTAAAGGTGGTCACGCTTGATGACATTAAAAATCAAGATTACACCTTAGACGTGAATCGTTACATTGAGAAAAAACCTCAAGAAGTTGTCCCTCCAGCAGAAGTGAGAAGACAGTATTTTGAAGCCTATAATGAAATGATTGCCGCAGAAGAAAAGATGCGTCAACTCTTGATTCAGGGAGGTTATATCAATGAATAACCGTATCACAATTGAAGCATTGCAGAGTTACTTATGGAATGCTGCGATTTTGTTGCGTACAAATATTGATGCAGGTGCTTATAAGCAATACATTTTCCCATTGCTTTTCTTCAAACGTATTTGTGACGTGTACGATGAAGAAACGGAACTCGCCATTGAAGAATACGGCGAAGACGCTGCCGAATTTGATGAATCTGAAATACACACCTTCATTGTCCCCAAGGGATATCATTGGAAAAATGTGCGAGCCGTTACTGAAAATGTAGGGGTGGCTATCGTTAATGCTTTTCGTAAGATTGAAAGTGAAAATATTGAGAAATTAGGTGGCGTTTTTGGAGATGGTGCATGGACGAATAAAAATCGACTTCCAGACCGACTACTAAAGGACCTTTTAGAGCATTTTAGTACGAAGACGTTATCAAGTGCAAACTGCCCAGAAGATGAACTTGGCCAAGGGTATGAATACTTAATCAAAAAGTTCGCAGACGATAGTGGACATACGGCACAGGAATTCTACACTAATCGCACCGTCGTTCACTTAATGACAGAAATACTAAAACCTGCTTCTGGGGAATCCATTTATGATCCCACCTGCGGAAGTGCTGGTATGTTGATTTCTGCCATCGCCTATCTCAAATCTAAAAAACGGGAATGGCGAAATGTCAAAATTTATGGTCAAGAGATTAATGCTTTGACATCGGCTATTGGAAAAATGAACCTTTTCCTTCACGGAGTGAAAGATTTTGAGATTGCTAATAGCGACACATTAAAATCTCCTGCATTCATTGACCACGGTCGCTTGCAACAATTTGACCTTATCCTTGCAAACCCGCCGTACTCAATTAGCCAATGGGATCGTGCGGCATTTGAATGTGATAAGTATGGTCGTAATTTCTTAGGTGTGCCACCTCAAGGGCGTGCAGACTATGCCTTTTTACAGCACATCCTTGTCAGTTTAAAGCCTAGCTCTGGACGTTGCGCGATTCTTTTCCCGCACGGGGTACTTTTCCGAAATGAAGAAGTGTCCATGCGTGAGAAGTTGATTCGTAATGATAGTGTAGAATGTGTCATTGGCTTAGGCCCCAATCTCTTCTATAACTCCCCGATGGAAGCCTGCATTTTGATTTGTAGAACCTCAAAGCCTACCAATCGTCGAGGGAAAATTTTGTTCATTAACGCAATTAATGAAGTCACGCGTAAAAATGCACAAAGTTACTTAGAAGATGACCACATCGTTCGTATTGCGAAGGCGTATGAAGCCTTTGCAGATGAAGAGGATTTTGCTAAGGTGGCAACCCTTGATGAGGTCGCGAAGAACAATTTCTCTTTAAGTATTCCTCTTTATGTAAAACAAAAAGCGGATGAAGCTGAACTTGATAATCGTACCTTACAAGAGCGGTATGATGCTTGGCGTGCAGCGTCAGAGATGATGAAGGCCAGTTACGAAAAGTTAAATGCTCTTTTGACGCAGGAGGATGGGGCTCATGAATAAATGTCTTCTTGGCGATGTCGCAATTGAACACAAAGAAACCTTAAAAACGGGAAAAGAAAAGTATCCTGTTGTCGGGTTAGAACATTTAGTGCCTAGTGAAATTACGTTAACATCTTGGGAAGAGGGAGGTGAAAATACCTTCACGAAGGTGTTTCGCAAAGGCAATGTCCTCTTTGGGCGGCGTAGAGCATATTTGAAAAAAGCAGCAGTTGCTCCATTTGATGGTATTTGCTCTGGGGATATCACGGTTATTGAAGCAAGGCCAGACAAAATTCTCCCTGAATTCTTGCCATTTGTCATTCAAAATGACGCATTGTTTGATTTTGCTGTGAGTAAATCTGCAGGCTCACTTTCGCCACGTGTAAAATGGGAACACCTTAAATGTTATGAATTTAAGCTCCCAAGCATAGAAAAACAGAAAGAATTGGCAGATTTACTTTGGGCAATTGACCGTACAAAAAAGGCTTATCAAAAACTCCTTTCGGTAACAGATGAGCTCGTTAAGTCCCGATTTATAGAGATGTTTGGTGCTATCTCTGCGGAAAAATGTACAAAACGAATTAAGGATTATGCGGAAGTGTTGGGTGGCTATGCTTTCAAGAGTGATTTGTTTTGTAGTAATGCCATCCCTGTTATACGAATTAGTAATATCAATAACGGGTGTGTAGTGCCTGATAATAGCATTTGCTTTGACGAATTATTTTGGAAAGAGAATAAAAGATTTCGAGTAGAACAAGACGATATTTTGATGGCAATGTCGGGTGCAACAACAGGAAAAGTAGGTATTTACAAAGAAAATAGACCAGCACTTATAAATCAGCGAGTTGCATGTATTAGAGCAAAGACTAATATTGCATGCCCGATGTTTCTGTTCGTGGCTACTCAATTAGAGTGGATGTATAATTTGATACAAGAAACTTCTGCAGGATGTGCACAACCTAATATCAGTGGTAAACAAATTGAGAATATGCCTGTTCCAGATGCCACATATGACCTTCAAAATCAGTTTGCGGCCTTTGTTGAGCAGGTCGACAAATCAAAATTTGAACTCGAACAAGCGCTTGCATCGCTGACGGCGACCTATAAACGCATTATTGAAGAGAATCTTGGTTAACAAGTGTTGGTCATGAAGTTTCCTCCGGCTCGTGGGAAAACCTTTCTCGGAGGAGCTTAA
>JAFYWN010000023.1 GCA_017558005.1 Kiritimatiellia bacterium
CACGAGGTATGCTATGCGAAAATCGTATCGACATCCAATTGCGGAGCGCAACGCTTAAGCCGCATTCCGCGTTCAACACGCGTGCTTGTTGGGAAAACGTCACGTGCACTCACGCGACAATCTCACTTGCTTTACCACCCAAATCTATGGGTTTGGGTTCTAAGACTTCCTTCATTTGCTCAAGATTGTCTCAATTGTAAGAGCCACTATTTGAACAAAAAGGAAGCGGCTTAAACACCCTTTCCGAGAGCCCCCTAAAATCTCGAACGGATAAAAACTGTGCCGTCTAAAATTTACGCGAGTCGTACAAGTTTTATGCCTCTATCTGCCAACGCTAAAACGTTCACAATATCATTGAATAAGTTCGATTTGCGGAATAGAGGATAAGACTGCACAGAAATGGAATCTGAGAAAATGATTGTGTTTTAGCTTAAAAGGGTGTAGAGTATGAGATGATGATTGAAGTGCATTTAAGCGCGTGATTGCCCATCCTAAATACCATACTTGCCACTTTTCAAAAGAAAACACCATGAAAAAGTTTCTCCTCACGCTCTGCTTGCTGATAGGCTGCGCCACCCTCCACGCAGCCACCGCCACTGTCAATGGCATCACCTGGACCTACAAGGTCGTAAATGGTGAGGCAACGATTGGCACGGGTGGATGGTCTCCCGCTATCCCATCATCTACCAGCGGCGCCATCTCTATCCCCTCCACCCTTGGTGGCTACCCCGTGACCGCCATTGGTAGTCAAGCATTTTATAATTGCAACAATTTAACCTCAATAACGATTCCCTCAAGTGTAACCTCAATTGGGGATTATGCGTTTGAGAATTGCTATAATCTGCCTAGGTTTGGCGGTGCACGGTATGAAAGTGCGGCTAAGATTGTTTTGATTGATGTACCAAATTCGGTAACTGGCGATTTTTTCATCCCCAATGGAGTACGCTTTATTAATTCTCTCGCATTCTCTGGTTGCTCGAGTTTGACCTCGGTGACGATTCCCTCGAGCGTGACATCCATTGGATCTTCTGCATTTTCTGATTGCTCGAGTTTGACCTCCGTAACGATTCCTTCAAGCGTCACCTCCATTGGGAATGCTGCGTTTTACTATTGCTCTGGGTTAACATCAATAACGATTCCCAAAGGTATCACCTTCATTGGAGGGCAGACATTTCAGTATTGCTCAAGTTTGACCTCCGTAATATTCCCCGAAGGCATCACATTAATTGGGAATTATGCATTTGAGAATTGCTCAAGTTTGACCTCCGTAACACTTCCTGAAAGTATCAGCTCCATTGGGAGTTATGTGTTTACGAATTGTACTAATTTAGCATTGATCCATTTTGAGGGCACACCTCCGAGTGTTGGCGATGAAACTTTTTACAAAGTTTTTGCTACGGGGTCATACTTGCCTAAATACGCGGAAGCATGGGAGTCAGACTTAGATGTGAATGGCAAGTGGAATGGATTGACAATGAGTCGTTTAACAATTAACACATTCTCAATGACACTCACAGTGGTTGGCAATGGCACGGCAACAGGAGCTGGTTATTATGCTACAGACGAAACGGTGACAGTAACCGCAATGCCTGCAGAAGGCTATGTCTTCTGTGGATGGAGTGAATCATCTGCGAAATCGGCAACATACACCTTTACGATGCCGGAGAAGCCCGTTGAAATCATCGCCTACTTCGCACCTAAAGCCGCAGTGGATACGTATGTAACTATGAACAACTTGATGATTAAAGAGGAGGCGGTTCAGAGTGCTCTGGATGCTGATGAGGTCTTTACGGCAGATGAGATAAAGGAGATGGCATTTGGTTCACCAATTGTTGAAGCGAAGGAGGATGTGATTGAGATTGCTATTTCGCTTCAGACGGCAGAAACCTTAAATGCTTGGCAGGCCATGGCATTACAGGGCGCAACCTTGGAAATTGATGAAGCAAAGGGGCTGGTGCGCGTAAAGGTGCCAAAGGGTGATCAGAAGGCCGCTTTCTATAAGTTTGTTATGCCCACTAAAGAAGAAGCACAAGAAAAGGAGTAAGGGCTTCTTTTCCTTCATCCAACAGGCGTCAGGCATTCACGCTTGACGCTTGTTTTGCTTTTAGTGCGTGCAGACATGCGTCCAATAGGTCTTATTCCTTCACCCTTCCTACTACTCCTTAACGTTTTTAACGGCTTTAAAACGTAACAGGCCCAAATGGTGCCGTCTAAAGTTTGTACTCCGTCAGAGGATTTGTGGTATCATTTGGACAAGAGTCTACGGTTATAAATAGCGTCAATGAAATGGAACAGGTCTGGTATATCCCTGGGTGGCTGAGGAGTCAGAAGCCGATTAAGTCAATTATGCGTGTGGCTCAGCAGACCTTTCCACAGACACAGATTTGCTTTAAGGCGTGGGACGGGGAGAGTTATGTGTGGTCTTTGGCGCTTTCCAATGCGGAGAAGGAGGCGTGGAGAATCGCATTTGAAATCGCGGTCATGCCAGAAACGCAACGGCGCCACTTGACGCTTATTGGGCATTCGCTTGGGGCTCGCATGATTATTCGGGTCTTGGCCCTTTTGGCGGAACAGCATTTACAGATTCGGCAAGCGATTTTAATGGGGGCAGCACTGCCTGCGGACGATCCGGACTTTGCCAAAATTGGAAAGGGAAGTGAGCTCCCCATCTTGGCTATCTGCAACCCTAAGGATGTGGTATTGCGTTACATTTATGCCGAGGCTGGGGGTGAACGAGATGTGGCCTTTGGCGCAAATGGGTCGTTGCACCCACACGATAATTTAGTGGAGTATGTTTTACCTGCCACCATTACACGCGAAGTGGAGGTGTCGGCGCTCTGGGCAAAAATCGCCTTTGTGAAGCTTTTGGCGAATCATCATGAGCTCTTTTACTTCAATTATCTGAAACAGTTGCGCAATCACGAGACGCCGCCACATGAGATTATGGTGCCCCAAAGTTTCCCAACGCTTCAGCAACGCGTCTTAGACCGCGAGGTTTGGTGGCGTGTTTTAATTGAGGATGCGGAGTGGAAATTAGAAAAGCACATTCTCACAGGCCATTGCCGTATTCTCAATCCACAAAAGGTGCGCACGGCATGGGGTTGGGAACGAAAGATGCGGTTGGCATTTGATAAGGTCATCCGTCAGGTGCGATTGCAGGAAACGCAGCAAGCCGGACCAAAAGAAGATCCCTCGCCCCTCTCTTCGTAATCCATGGAATCACTTGGCGTGCGGCACATTCACTCCGTGACGCCACCCACGAAACGCAGAACACCTCACGCACGATTCGTTAGTTAAAAAAACTATTGTCTTCAGTCTCTGAAGTATGCGATAATTCAATTGACTTCATTCTTGATAGAGTGAAGATGCGCAGTGGTAGTTTTAGTCTCCGAGTATTGATTACCGCTCGCTGTGGGTTTACGATCGGAGTTGCGTCTACTCCCTGTTCCGTTGGCCTCGATGCCAATCGCTTCAGCGCTATCTACGCAGATGGCGCTGATTTTTTATTTATTCAACTGAGATTTAAGAAAGCAAACTTGAGGTTAAAAAAATTAGCCTTGCGTTATACCATCCTTCGCTGAGTCGATCTAAATGCAGGTGACAAGAAGATGCTTTTTATTGCACCGAAATCGTTTATTGTGGTAAAATGTAATTAGCAATTGGGGATGCTTTGTCGGCATCGCATCCTTACGCTTAACCGAAAGGAGAAAAGCGTGGAACAGCAGTTTGATTTACCGTTTCCGCGGATTGAACCGGATAGTTGCAAGAGTTGCGGACGGTGTGTAGCGGCATGCCCGAAGGGGTGCCTCGAAATCTCTGAAACGTACAATCGCTTTGGCGTCAAAGCGGTGCAGTACAAGGGAAATGGGTGCATCGGGTGTGGAATGTGCTTCTATAATTGCCCCGAACCCTATGCGATCCATATCGAAAAGCAAGACCCGACTCCGAAAGGCGGTGCGCAATGACAAAGTTCGTAAAGGGCAATGAAGCCGTTGTCATCGGTGCACTTTATGCTGGTGCAGAGGGCTATTTCGGTTATCCAATTACACCTGCTTCAGAAGTGGCACACAAGGCGGCGGAATATTTTCCTGCCGCAGGTCGTGTCTTTGTGCAGGGTGAGAGTGAAGATGCCGTCGCCTACATGCTTTATGGTGCAGCGGCGGCAGGGTGTCGCGCTTTAACGGCGACCTCTGGCCCTGGGTTCTCTCTGATGCAGGAAGCCATCTCCTACATGGCCGCCACCGATATTCCCACGGTGATTGTGGATGTGATGCGCGCAGGCCCTGGGCTTGGCAACGTCTATCCTGAACAGGCCGACTACAATCAGGTGGTCAAGGGCGGCGGTCACGGCAGTTACCGTTGCCTCGTGCTTGCGCCCGGCAATGTGCAGGAGATGTGCGATCTCACCATCCTTGCCTTCGAAAAGGCCTTTGAATATCGCACCCCTGCGATTGTGCTCTCTGATGGTCAGCTCGGACAGATGATGGAACCGCTCCGCTTGCCGAAGGAAGAGGCGAAGCCAGTGGATACCACCGCATGGGCCGTCCAGGGCACACCCGAAACTCGCAAAAATCTCCTCACCTCCATTTACCTTGATGCTCCAGCGCAGGAACGCATGAATGTGAAGCTCCAGCGCAAGTATGCCAAAATGGACAAGGAGTTCCAACGCGCCGAATGCTACCAGTGCGATGACGCAGATGTGGTGTTGCTCGCGTATGGCTCAAGTAGCCGTAATGCCCGCACGGTGGTGGATATGCTCCGCGCAGAGGGCATTAAGGTGGGTCTCTTCCGACCGATTACGCTCTCCCCCTTCCCGATTAATGCCTTGCGCCCCTTGGCGAAGAAGCGCCTCTTCACGGTAGAGATGAGCGCGGGCCAATTCCGCGACGATGTGATGTTGCACCTGGCTCGTGAAGGTCTCTTACCGCCTGAAGGCGTGGGTCTCATCAATCGCATGGGTGGCATGTTGATTCCTGTCCAGGATATTGTCCGCGCAGTGAAAGGAGCACTGTAATGGCGACGCTTGAAACCAAAGGCATGTTTGATGTCTTCACGCGCTCGGGCTCCGAGAATCGCGTTACACACTATTGCGCAGGTTGCGGCCATGGCATCGTGCATAAGTTGCTCTCCGAGGCCTATGTTGACCTCGGCCTGCAGGATAAAACGGTGATTGTGAACCCCATCGGCTGCGGCGTCTTCGGTTACTACTACTGGGACGTGGGCAATGTTAGCGCCGGCCACGGCCAAGCACCCTCCATGGCCTCTGCCATTAGCCGCCTAAAGGACAAGGCCATCGTAATCTCCTACCAGGGCGATGGTGACTTAGCGGCAATTGGCTTGGGGCACACCTTGCAGGCAGCTGCACGTGGCGAACACATGGCCGTCTTCTTCATCAACAACTCCATTTACGGCATGACGGGCGGCCAGATGGCACCAACGACCCTGATTGGCCAAAAGACCGCCACCTCGCCCTTAGGCAGAAATCCCGCCACTGACGGCATGCCGCTTCACATGGCTGAACTCATCAACCAGTTGGATCTGCCCGTCTACATTGAGCGCGTGTCAGTGGCTGACACCAAGCGCATCATGAAGGCGCGCCAAGCAATCCGTAAGGCATTGGAGATTCAGCGCGACCGCAAGGGTTACACCTTCGTGGAAATCCTCTCGCCCTGCCCCACCTCTATGCGCGGGACGCCACTGGACGCGGCCAAGTTTGTCATTGAAAAGCTTGAAAAGGAATATCCGCTCGGTTGCTTACGTGACCGTTCGGCAGAGGCACCTGTGCGCCCCGAACCCGCGAAGTGGGTCAAGCTCTCCGAATTCTTCGGCGATGATGGTTCCGAAGACCCCAAGTGCGAAACGTGTGACGACAAGGAACGTCGTTTCAAATTCACTGGCTTCGGCGGTCAGGGCATTTTGAGTTTAGGCTTGGTCGTGGCAGATGCGGCACGTGCAATGGGCTTGGAAACCACCTGGTTGCCTAGTTATGGTCCCGAACAGCGCGGTGGCGATGCGGCGTGTACCGTGGTCACCTCTACGCGTACCATCGGCGCTCCTGCCGTGGAAAATCCCGAATTGCTCGTGGTGATGAACCAGGCTGCTTGCAATAAACACCTCAAGACGGTGAAAGCGGGCGGCCTTGCACTCATTGACTCCACGGTCAATCTGCCGAAGGAACTCCCTCCCGATGTGCGCATCGTGAAGATTCCCGCAATTGAAATTGCGTTAGCCAATGGCGTACCGAAGGCCGCCAACGTCGCCATTCTCGGCGGCTTGATTGCGTTGGACGCGCTCAATATCCCTGGGCACCTGCTCATTGAAGCGCTGGAACGCTCCTTCGCCAAGAAGCCTGCGTTGATTGAAACCAATCGTAAAGTGCTCCAGGCGGCGATGGACTATTGCCGTCACCACGGACTCACAGGCGAGTTACCATAAGCCTCGCCATCCCTTCTTTAACCCTCGTTGAATTGGAAAAAATTATGTTAAACATTGTTCAGGAAATTGACAACCGCGTGGCCATGAAGCATGTGCTCATTAGCGTCTCCGATAAGACAGGCCTTGACACCTTTATCCCCGCTCTGCTCGCTGCCTGCCCTGGCGTGACGCTCTACTCCACGGGCGGCACCTACAATGCCATCAAGAACATGCTCACCCCCGAACAGCAGTCGCAGCTCGTCGCCGTCTCCGACTACACGGGCCAACCCGAAATGCAGGGCGGCCTCGTGAAGACGCTCGACTTCAAGATTTACCTCGGCATCCTCTCCGAAACTTACAACGATGCCCACCAGGCCGACATCAAGCGTTTGGACGCCGTTCCTCTCGACATGGTGGTGGTGAATCTCTATCCCTTCAAGAACACCGTGGCCATGCCAGGTGTCACACCCGAACAGGCTCGCACGAACATTGACATCGGCGGCCCCTGCATGGTGCGCGCCTCTGCTAAGAACTACCTGCGCGTGGCTTCTGTCACCGATCCGCAGGACTACGCCAAGCTCACCGATGAGCTTGCCGCTTGCGAAGGCACCCTCTCCCTCGAAACGCGTTTCTACCTCATGAAGAAGTCCTTCGCGCACACCGCCGACTACGATACCGCGATCGCCTCCTACTTCGCCAAGGTCCCCTTCGAGACGGTCAACAACACCTACAACAAGCACTAAGACCGAGTCGCACGCCGCGCCTCTGCTCCCACAGGGGCGGAGGCGTTTCGTTTTTTAGGCGCACTGCACTTTAACCACGCGAAGGGGTTTCCCGATGATTGACCTCCACACGCACTCCACCGCGAGCGATGGCAGCCTTACCCCCACCGAACTTGCCCGTGCAGGAAAGGCAGCGGGGCTGACCGTTATGGCGCTCACCGACCACGATTGCGCGAAGGGCTTGGATGAATTCCTTTCTGAAACGGAGCAGATTGGCATCCGCGGAGTGCCAGGAATTGAGCTCTCTGCCGAGGTACCAAGCGGTCAACTGCATTTGGTGGGGCTCGGCTTTAATCATCAAGATCCTCGCCTACGCGCCGCCTTTGAACAGATGTTGGGCGGTAGAGATGCACGCAATCACGCCATGCTCGCCGCCTTTCAAGAAAACGGCATTGACCTCACCTATGAAGAGGTGGCGCAATATGCGGGCGATGAACTCGTTAGCCGCGTACACTTTGCGCAAGCATTGATTCGCCGAGGCCTCGTCAAAGATCTTGCGGAGGCCTTTGAGCGTTATCTCGGGAAGGGCGCGCTGTGTTATCGCGATCGCTTCCGTTATAGCCCTGCAGAGTGCGTGAAGCTCATTCGAGAAGCGGGTGGCATTGTCATCATGGCTCACCCGCTTAGCCTGGAAAAGGATCTCTCCGCGCTTGAACCGCGCATTGCCGAACTCCGCAACGCAGGCATCTGCGGCATGGAGTGTTTCTACTCTGCTTACGACACCGAGACCACGGTTGCCCTCCTGCGCATCGCCAAACGGCTCAATCTCACTCCCTCGGTCGGCAGTGACTTCCACGGCACCCCCAAACCTACCGTTTTCCTTGGCAAACTTCCTGTGAGCACCGAAATCAAAGACGGGCTATTTCGGTTGCTCAATGCCACCCACGCCTTTTCTAACCGCCCCCTTTATTAAATCTACCCAACCGAAAGTCTCCCCCATGAGCAAGAAGATTCTCGTTATCTCTGGCAGCCCCCGTAAAAGCGCCAACTCCGAAACCCTCTGTAACCGTTTTGTCTCTGGTGCACGCGAAGCGGGACACTACGTAGAAAAATTCTCCCTCGCCGGCAAACAAATCGCACCCTGCCGTGCTTGCTATGCGTGCCGTTCTGGCTTCTGCCCCCAACAAGATGGCGCGCGTGGCATGATTGAAAAGATGCTTGAAGCCGACATCATCGTCTTGAGCACGCCCGTTTACTTCTACACCATGTGCGCCCAATTAAAGGCCCTCATTGATCGCAGTGTCATGGTCTACCCGCGCATCAAAAACAAAGCCTTCTACTACATCATGACCATGGCTGATGATGACCCTGCCAACTTCAAGGGCACCATTGAAGCCTTGCGTGGCTTTGTGGCTTGTTGCGAGGGCTCCACTGAAAATGGTATGCTCTGCGTCCCTGGTGTCTATGAACGCGGTGAAATCCAAAAACACCCCGAAGCCCTTCAAAAGGCCTACGAGCTCGGTCTCCATTGCTAAGGAGACTCGCTCAACCGTGTAGCGCATCGAAAGAGCCCCCTCACGAAGACCCATTACGCTGCCGTTCGTGGAGACATTGGCCGCCTTACAATCAAAAGAGCCCCCACACGAAGACCCAGTAACACTGGAGCACACAGTATGGACTTTACCTTCATCTATTCCACCGCGATGTTGTTGCTCATGTTGACCGACCCGTTCGGCAATTTACCGGTCTTCTTGGCAACGCTAAAGCATGTCCCCAAACATCGCCACCTCAAAATCATCTTCCGAGAAGTCTGTATCGCCTTAGTCGCGATGCTCTTGGCGCTCACCTTCGGTCACTCCTTCTTTGGGTTGCTACAGATTGAAGGGGGCACGTTAGCTATCGCAGGGGGACTCATCTTGCTCTTAACGGGCATTAAGATGGTCTTTGCCACGTTGGCTGAAACGAAGGAAGAAACGAAAGAAGAGCCCTTCATCGTGCCGATGGCCATCCCACTCATCTGCGGCCCTGGGGTGATTGCCATTCTTTCCACACTCTGTGGTAGCATCCCGCAAGCGACCTACCTCAATTGCCTCTGCGCCTTGCTCCTCACTTGGGTAATTCAAAGCATTATTCTCTGCGCGGGCCACCGCATCGCGCGCCGTTTAGACCGTCGCGTACTCAATGCCATTGAGTCCCTCATGGGGCTTCTTCTCGTCTGCCTTGCCGTCGGCCTTCTCCTCCGAGGCATCAACCAGACCTACGGGTTATAAGCGCCCCCTTTTGGCGCTTCTTCAATCTCCCCACGCCCACACTTAAAATCCGCACCTTGACGTTTGCCGTACAATACAAAAAAGAGACCGAGCACCTCGGTCTCTTTTTTTGTATTTCTGCGAAGAGAGGGGCACATGGGTTAAGCGAAGATGAGCGTAAACACCATCGCCGCAATCGCC
Source organism: Kiritimatiellia bacterium (assembly GCA_017558005.1). Taxonomy (GTDB): domain Bacteria; phylum Verrucomicrobiota; class Kiritimatiellia; order RFP12; family DVOR01; genus Spyradenecus. Next base: position 9,587 of record JAFYWN010000023.1, read on the forward strand.
ACCACTTCAATCAGAAACAACCCCAATAACCGCAGGGGCAGCTTTGCCGAAATTACCGCAAGCGTATCGGTCTCGGATGCTTTCGCAAAGCGCGAAGCGAGCAATCCCTGTACGATGGCCACCACCGCAAAGAGCACGCCTGTCACCATCATCACATTGGGAGAGACCTCTGCCTTCTGCGCAACGCCAATACTCACAATCACTGCATAAAACATCTTGACGACAGGCGTACAGAGAAAAATGAAGCCACCGAAAAGAACAGACAAGATCACATTTGCGCCATCCTGCTCATTTTTCTTCGCTTGTAACAAACGAATCGCTTCAAGGGTTGCCGCCAACATACCGATGAAAACGCCACCGCCCGTCAAGAGCAACAACATTGAAATCGGGTTATCCATACTTTACCTCCAATTTATTTCAAAACAAACGCGAAAACGCAGAAAATGCAACGACTAACAGAGCGCCGATTAAAGGCACCAAAACGCAGGTCTAAGGTTAGAAGAAAAACCGTTCTTGGCGAAGGCTGACCACCCTACGAACAAACACGGGGCTAAAGCGAAAAGAAAACCCTCACACGCTAAGTAAGGGTGTGAGGGTTCGTCTTACTGACCAGGCGTCCATTCATCCGCGATGGGGCCACGGGCGCCAGGCGTATAGATTGGCCGCGCAGTAATGGGGGCCGCGTGATGACTTTCAGATCCATCTCGCGGACCATCTGCCTGCGTGCGAGCAAAACGTTGCGCCACAGGCTTATTGGAACGCGGCGCCTTTGGCGCATCCGGCTCCTTGCGTTGGCGCTTTTGGCCGTGCGGCTTAAAACGCGGTTCACGTTCGGGACGGACCGACTTCTGAGCCTTCGGCGCGGGCTTTGCCTTCTGAGGCGCAGGGGCTTTGGGCTGTTCCTCTGCCTTTTCAGCCTTCACTTCGTGTTTTGCCTCGGTGGCTTCTGGCTTCACTTCCACGGGTTCAACCACGGGTGCAGCCTCTTCCTTCACCTCGTTTTCAACCGCAGGGGTCTCCACAGGCGCAGGCGTTTCGGCAGGTTCTGCCACCACAGGGGTTGCTTCCACTGCCACGACGGGCACTTCTTCCTGGGTTACGGGTGCCTCTTCCTGCGCAGGTACTTCTGCAACTTCCGCAGGCGCTTCAGCTACAGGCTGGGCGAGGTCGTCATTACGTTCACCACGTTCGTGGCGACGCTGACGCTTTTCACGCGCTTGCAACGGCGGCAATTCAGCATACATCCACTCTTCAGGCATCGAGCACTTGAGCGGTTCATTGATGTACGCTTCAATATCCGGAATAGCAAAGCTTTCGTTTTCATCTGCGAAGGAAATCGCAGTGCCCGTATTGCCCGCACGGCCCGTACGGCCGATACGATGGACGTAATCCTCGGGCTCATAGGGGAAGTCGTAGTTCACCACGAAGGCAATGTCATCCACATGAATACCGCGACCTGCGACATCGGTGGCCACCACCGTACGAATGCTTCCTGCGCGAAAAGCTTCCAAAATCTTCAGACGCTTCACCTGGTTCACATCGCCCGAGAGCATATCGCAGGGAATACCGCGGCGACGAAGATTTTCGCAAACGCGTTCAGTCGTGAATTTACGGTTGCAGAAGATGATGGTACGAGCACCTGGATACTTCGCCAAGTGGTTATAGAGAAGCGTAAACTTCTCTTCCGAACGAGCGATATAGACAATCTGACGGACCGTATCGGTGGCCAAACTCTCTGCTTCAATTTCCACGCGCACGGGATCACGCATCCACATCGCCGCGAGATTCATCACGGTTTCGTTCAACGTGGCCGAGTACAACATTGTGCAACGGTGATCACGATCAGGCAGACGATTCACAATCGAGCGCACATCGGGAATGAAGCCCATGTCCAGCATGCGGTCTGCCTCGTCAATCACGAGCGTATCGACCTGACGCAAATCCACAATGTGATTCCGCACAAAGTCAATCAAACGACCCGGCGTAGCCACCAATAAATCCACAGGCGCATCTTCAAGTTCGCGACGCTGGCGATTGTAATCCATGCCACCATACACTGCGAGCGAACGCACATCCCCGCAGTAACGACCGAGAGCTTCTGCATCCTTGCAAATCTGAATCACCAATTCACGCGTCGGCGCCAAAATTAATGCGCGTGGTGTGCCAGGCTTCAAATTACGCTTCTCAGGTGTCCGCAGATAACGCGTCAACACAGCAATCAAAAAGGCGGCAGTCTTACCCGTGCCCGTCTGCGCACGACCCGCCACATTCTTTCCTGCTAAAGAAAATTCCAACGACTGCGCCTGAATCGGCGTGCAGTACTGAAACTCCAAATCTGCCACTGCATGCAGAATCTCGCTGGGCAGATTAAAATCGACAAAGCGTTTCTTGCCCTCAGCTTCAGGCACATCATACGAAGCAGGATCCCACGCTGCGTGTGCCGCGGCGTAGGCCTTCAACTGCTCCTTCGTGAAAGCACCGCCAGGACGATCCATCCCATCGGGCGTGTGCATCTGCGGTAGACGACGCTCCTTGCGTTCGCCTCCACGCTGATTTCCCTCACGATTCCGACGATTTTCCTGACGACGCGACTTCTGCGCACCGCCCTGTTCACCCTCAGTACGAGGCTGATGATCACGGCGACGATGCTGTTCATCACGCGGTTTGCGATGCTGACGATCACGATTTTCTTCGCGATTCGTCCCACCCTCACCCGGACGCGCCGTACGCGAACGGTTAGGTCCACGGTTATCACGGCGATGATCGCGACGACGACCTCCGGAATCCTTTCCGGAAGCCTGCTTTTTTGACGGCTGATCTGCCTTCGGCTTTGAGAATCCGAGGACAGACTTAATTTTTGAAAGAAGACCCATAAGGCGGCGTCCTCCCTATAAAAACGTTGAAATCCAGGCTTAGGCAGCGTCAAGCTCCCCGAAACTCCCAGATTGAGAGCGAAAGAAGGGCGGCGTCCTCTGCAGAAGACGTCCGCCCCCTTCGGAAATCGTTGCGGGGAAAGACCCCGCACGACAGTAATTAGCGCTTCGAGAACTGGAAGCGAGCACGGGCGCCACGCTGACCGGGCTTTTTACGTTCCTTCATGCGGGAATCGCGCGTCAAGCAACCGGCCTTCTTGAGCACTTCGCGGTAGCTGGCATCCATCGCGCAGAGAGCGCGAGAGAGCGCATGACGCATAGCGCCAGCCTGACCAGCGATGCCGCCGCCCTTAGCGGAGACGAGCACGTCATACTTGCCGACCAAATCGGTCATAGCGAAGGGCTGATTGATGTAAGCGCGGAGCGATTCGCTGGGAATGTAACGTTCCACATCGACGCCATTGACGGTCCACTTACCGCTACCAGCGATCAGACGCACGTGAGCGACTGCGGTTTTACGGCGACCGGTACCTTTGGTGAGTTCGTTAGCCATTTGTGGTAAATCCTTTCGAAGACTAATCAGATGCTGAGCGTTTCGGGCTTCTGAGCCGCGTGCGGGTGTTCGGCACCAGCATAGACTTTCAAGCGAGTCATGCGGATGTCGGCGGTGTTATTCTTCGGAAGCATGCCCCACACAGCGTCAGAGATGAGGCGGGTGGGATTCTTTTCACGGATCACGTTCGCCGGGGTCTTGGAGAGACCGCCACGCCAACCGGTGAAGTCCACATAGAGCTTCTGGTCATTCTTCTTACCCGTGAGCGCCACTTTCTGTGCGTTGATCACGATCACGAATGCACCGGTGTCCACAGAGGGAGCGAAATCGGCTTTGTCTTTGCCACGGAGCACGTTAGCAACCTTAACTGCCAAACGGCCGAGGGGCTTATCTGCTGCATCGACAATGTACCACTTGCGGTTGTCGTTGCTGGGCAACTCAGGAAGAGTCGTCTTTGTCATGTTTTGTACCCTGTCTTTCTTTAACAAGCGGCCCCGCTCAGTACGCCTTCAACGGTCCGGCGTCCGGGAGCCTCATTTGCGCGGATTCTGCCGGGACAAAGCATCAGGGAGTTGGTACGTACTTTGTCAATTCCGCACATAAGTCCATATAAAATAACACAAACCGCCACACAAATACAAGCAAAAAATACCCTCCCCTATAAGAAAAGTACGTAGAAGAGGACCTTTTACCCCATTTAATGCGCATTACTCTTTCGGCAATCGACGACGCGGATGACGAAAATGCCACCGTTGCGCCTCAGGAATTGAATGCGATGCAGGCAGATGAAATTTAAACCGCATCGCCACCAAACGAATGAGCACCACCAATGCTGAAACAATCCAAAAACGCCCCAAATAGTCCACACTCGGCACAAATTTCCAAAGCCCAACAAAGACCACCCCGCCCAAAAGTGCCGCCGTAGCATAAAAATCACTGCGCAAAACCGCCGGAATACGCATCACCAAAACATCACGAATCACACCGCCGCCCACCGCAGTCATCACCCCACACAGAACCGTTGCCGCGCGTCCACACCCATAAAGCGCCGCCTTTTCGCATCCAATTGCTGTAAATACGCCGAGCCCCACGGCATCTAAAATCGGAATTACATTCCAGCGCACACTCAAGCGCGGTGCCACAAAAAATGAAATGGACGCCACCAAGACACAAATCACCAAGTAACGCCCATCCTCAAAGGCCGCCACAGGCGTCGCCCCGATCGTGGCATCACGCATGATTCCTCCGCCCACACCCACCGCGCAGGCCAAGACACACACGCCCAAAAAGTCCAAATGACGCCGAAACCCTCGCAACGCCCCTGTAATTGCAAAGATTGCCGTACCAAAAAGGTCCAGCCCAAAAATCACCATCTCTTGATGTTCAGTCAGAAACGAGAGTCCCATCGCCACCTCACCTTCCTTTCCACCAATTATAACACGTCCCCAAACCTCCCCCAAAGACACTTTTCCCGCTTTTCTCCACCCCTATTCACCTGTATCCAAGAAACATAACCCTAAATGCATCCGCCAACCGAGAACGAATTAGGTGACGACCCTCTTAACCAGTGCCGTCTTCTTCTCACATACACTAAAAGTGTAGCAAAACGGGGACAAGTAGTCAACTCTACCGACCCAGGTAAGCGAAAATTTTGCGATAAGTAGGCGAAATTTCCACTTGAAAATCGGCGACTTTGGTCACCCAATTTCGCTGACTTTGCTCACCGATTTCGCTGATATTGCTCGCCAATTTCGCTGATATTGACCCGAAATTGCTTCAGCTTTCCCCCAAAAAGCTGCTACCTGTTGATAACTTTTCTAGCACCTCTACCCCAAATTTTCGCAAGGAAGCCGCTGTAGCGGAGTTGATTTGCCCCTATTTTTGCTTTATCTCTTTATTTATCAAGGAGTTATGCAGTTTTTGCAAAGTTGAGCAAAAGTGCCTAAAATCCGCCGACGTGCCAAGAAAAAATCAAAAAACTGCGTCGAAAAAGGTGAATTGTTGATAACTTGTTGATAACTCAAAAAAGTTTTCAACAGGCGAAATTTCGCTGAAAAAATGAAAAAAGTGACAAACCTGCGCACGAGAGTTTAAAGGGACAAAAGAGACGGACGAGACGAAAGGGATGAACGGAGAAAAGAAAGAAAAGGATAAAAAGGATGGAAAGAATGGAAGGGATGATGTGGGGGCAACGCCGCCCCCACACCCCGCGGCAGGACTGAGTCCTGCACGCTACGCATCCTAACGGATGCTTTTTGGTGCTCACGGAAAAGGAAGGCGAGTCCGTAGGACGAGCACGGGGTGGAGCGTACCACGCTCCCGCGGGTGCAGGGGTGCGACCCCCTGCCTTGGGGGGCGCGGGGGCGAAGCAGCCCCCACCTCTTCCACATCGTCTTTAGTGCTCCTGCTTTTCTCCGTCTTTACAGGCGAGTCCGTAGGACGAGCACGGGGTGGAGCGTACCACGCTCCCGCGGGGCGTGGGGCTGCGCAAGCCCCACATCATCTCTATCACTTTTATCACTTCCCTTTTTAAGTCTCCCCTCGCCATCCTGAAGCATGGGTGATTAGAAGACGGGGAGGATAACGTGGGGCTTGGTACCATTGTAAGCAGGGGCATTTTTCCCTAAGGAGGCGATTAAATTTAGGTGCAATGGTAGGAGTATTTGTGTTATTATCGTTCTCACGATTGAACTTATTATCAATTTAGAATTGAGTTTTGGAGTTTTTTATGAAACAGATTCCTCGTTTGTTTACGGCACTTTGCGTTGCGACGCTTGCCTCTGTTACTGCCTTTGCGGCGCCCAACCCGAAGTGGGTCCCTGCACAGTCTGACTTTGTCATCACGATTGATGGTCTTGATGTAGCCGATCCTGCTGCAGACCAGGTGTGGAAGGATGCCTATGCAAAGATTGGCATGCCGCAGCAGAGTCCGCTTGAGACGATCAAGTTGCTTGAAGAAGAATGCCCTGGCATTACCGAAGTCTTCAAGGTGGCCTTTGGTCTCAATGATGATTTTACGGCAACGGATACGAAGTCGCTCACCTTTGCTTGCACGTTGCAGAAGGAACCTGGCGAGGATGATTTGGATGACACCTCGGCGGTGCTCGTCCTTGAAAATCCAAAGGCAAACCTTGACACCTTGGAAGCCACACTCCGCAAGACGCTTGATGCGAAGTTGGGAGAAGGGGCACACTTCGTCCGTGAAGGCAAGTGGTTGACCCTCCGTGAAAAGAATGTTGCAGGCAAGCCTGAAAAGGGCGTGCTGGCAATCTGCCAGATTCCCGAAGGCTATTTGGTGACGCTTCAGCGCACGATGAAGGCCGTGGAGACGATTGGTTCGGACTCCTTTAAGGCAATTACGGCCGATCATCCCTTGATGAAGGCCTTTACCCCGCGCCCGGACGGCACGCGTTTGGCAACGACTTACCTCTTGAAGGACCTCTCCGAACTCGCCACGCGCCTTTCTACGCCTGAAACACTTCAGGTTATCAAGGCTCAGCACCCCGCAGTGCTCAAGTCCGATGCTGTAACGGTGACCTCCATCACCCGTGGCACCACCACGGACATCGCTTTGACCATCGCCACCGAAGAGCCTACCGCCGCCCAGCAGTTGCAGGAAGTCGTCCTTGGTTACAAGATGATGGCTCAGATGATGGGTCCTGCCATCCTCGGCAAGCCCGACTCGAAGATTGTCGCCTTCATCTCCAAGATTGCTTGCACGGTTGAGGGCAATAATCTCGTGGTTAAGGCCCAAATCACCCCCGAGACCTTCATTCCCGTCCTTGAAGAAATCGCAGCGATCCAGGCTCAGCAACAGCAGATGGCCGAAGCGCTTGACCTCGATGACGAAGAAGAAGACGAAGCGGAAGAAGATTTGAGCGATGTACCTGCCATGACGAAGGAAGAAGCAGCCGCTATTTTGGATGCTTTGGACAATGACGTGGCACCTGCCACGCCTGCCGTTGGTGTACCTGCCACCAAGTAAGGCGATTCACCTTTCTTTTAACGCCCGGTTTTCCTTTAGGTTAGCCGGGCTTTTTCATCTGATGATGTGCTAAAATACCAATATGAATGAAATCTTACCGCACGTTTTGGAATTGAAAGAAGACGATAAGGTCTTCGAGCACCCCTTTCTCGCCCCAGGCATGCCCCCCATCGAACTTGAGATTGGCTGTGGCAATGGACGCTTTATCGCGGCGCGCGCCACCAAAAATCCTGACCAACCCTACTTGGCAGTGGAGCGCATGATGGAGCGTCTGCGTCGGTGCTCACGCAAAGCGCAAAATGGTCCCGAGGGTGAATTAAAGAATCTTGATTTCATTCGCGTGGAAGCAGGACGCTTTGTGCGCGAGCTTTTGCCCGATCACTGCCTCAAAGCGATGTACCTCTTCTTCCCCGATCCGTGGCCCAAGCGCCGCCACCACAAGAATCGCTTCTTCCAACGTGAGATGTGCGACACCCTCACCCGCCTCTTCGTTCCTGGCGGCATTATGTACATCTCCACAGACCACGAAGAGTACTTTAAAGAGATGTACAAATATCTCTCTGAAGACACGCGTTTCAAAGAAATCGCCCCCCTCATCCGTGAAGAAGATGAACAGACCGACTTTGAACGTCTCTTCCTCTCCAAGGGTGACCCCATCTACCATTGCGCGTTCCAACTCCAAGACTAAGCCCAAAGGAGGCCGTCATGCGCGTCGACATCCATACCCACTCATTTCCCGCCCACAAGGCACCCGAAGTGATTACTACGCTCGTGCGGAAATCGGCGAGCCGTTGCCCCCTCACCCCTCAAGGCAATGGCACGATGGCCGACCTCATCCGCCAAGAGCGCGAAGACGGCTTTGATCGTTACGCCATCTGCCCCATTGCGGTGCGCCCAGAACAGTTCAACTACATGACGCGCTTTATGCACGCATTAAGTTCGGGCGCTTGCGGTGAAGAAGCGAAGGAACGCGTCATCCCCTGTGTCTCGTTGCACCCCGATGACAAAGATGCCGAGTTACACATCCAAACGCTCATTGAACTCGGCGCAAAGATGGTCAAACTGCACCCCTACTTCCAGCAAACACGCTTAGATAGCCGCAAGATGATTCGGTTATTGCGCATTATCACGGAAGCGGGGCTCCCCATTCTCTGCCACACAGGCGGCGACATCTCCTACGATAGCGACCCCATGGCGGCGCCCTTGCAGATTGTCAACGTCTATCGTCGCGTGCCCAATCTGCGCATGATTTGCGCCCACTGCGCCTCTTGGCGTCACCCTGAAGCCGTGCGCTTCCTCCTCGGTCGCTCCATTTACGTGGATCTCTCCTACCAAAAACAAGGTGGCACCGAACCCACCGTGCGCGCCTTTGCGGAAAAACATCCGCAGGACTTCGTTCTCTTTGGAAGTGATTGGCCTTGGGGACGCCCTGGTAAACACGCCGCCACGATTGCCTCATGGGATATCGCGCCCTCGCGTTTAGAGGCAATTATGGGGGGCAATGCGGCACGTTTGCTCAAGCTCTAATCGCCTTTTTGAAGAAAAAGCGCACGACTCCCAAACATTAGACTCGTCAAACAGGCCTTCACTTTGTTATAGTTGAACTAATTCGCACGAAGTATGTTCACTTTTGTGCATCAATCCAAGGAGAAAGACCATGGCTTACAAAATTACTGACAAGTGCGTTGCTTGCGGAACCTGCGCTGGCGAATGCCCCGTTGAAGCAATCGCCGCTGGCGATCCCACCTACACCATCGACCCCGCTAAGTGCGTGAGCTGCGGCACCTGCGCTGGCGTTTGCCCGATGGAAGCAATCGTCGAAGACTAATTCGCTTCGGTGATTCATTGGCGACAGAGATCCGTTCATTCGGGTCTCTGTTTCTTTTTACCCACGCACTATGCTACACTGTCCCTATGAAAGCGTGCACAGATATGAAGCGAATCCTTGTCCTCGGCGCCACCTCTGGCATCGGTAAAGCCTTAGTGGAGCAACTCCGCGCACTCGGTTATGAAGTCATTGCGGCGGGGCGTCGTAAAGCCTTGCTTGACGCCCTCGGAGGAGAGACACTGGAATTAGATGTCACCGCACCTGATGCCGTAGAAAAGGCGGCCGCCACAGGGGCAGATACGGTTCTCTTTAATGCAGGCTTCGGTGAACGCACCCCGATGCCAGATGCGAACCGAACCGACCGCGCGCTACAAGTCAACATACTCGCATTTGAACGTTTTGCGCGCTGGGCACTCACCACGTGCACCTGCTTTGCCGCGACTGCGAGCATCGCTGGCATTCGGGGGTTGGAAGATACCAATGGTTACTCCGCGTCAAAGGCGTACATGATTAACGCCATGGAAGGCTACCGTCGAAAGGCTCGCCACGGAAAGCATCCCTGCCGATACGTCACCCTTATGCCAGGTTTTGTAGACACCGCCATGGGACAAGCCTCCACCTTTTGGCGATGCAGTCCAGAAGTCGCCGCGAAGGTCATCATTCGTGGACTTCTGCGCCGTAAAGCCGTCGTCTACGTTACCCCACGGTGGCGCCTCATCGCCCTCCTCTTACGCGCCCTTCCGCGTGCCCTCTTTGAACGCATCCCCATCTGCTAAGCCCGCAGTGCGCACTTCAGCCCTTAATCGGGCAAGAATTTCTCCGCTTACACCGCTAAAATCCTCCACAACCGTCGCGGGATGTGGCATAATATCTTATTAAAGAGAAAGAATACCATCGCCATGTCTCAAACAGCCCCGCTTTTACACCCAGAGCTCACTGTTTCCGGTTGTGACACCAACGCATTAGTTGAGGTCTCCAAACAGTTTGCCGAATTTGAATTTGAAGCCCTCTATCGCAACGAGGTCACTGCGGCTCAAGTCGCCGCCGACAAGGCCGATTGGGCGGCATTGGGCGCCTCAATGGGCATCGTCTATCAATCCCTCTGCGATGGTGAAAATGAAAAGGTGATGGGCGCATTACACACCATTGAGACCATTCTCATGCGACATGGCGTCCTTGTGCCACGTCCCACCGTTAATCCTGCCACACAGGAGGGTCCAACCGATGGCGAATAATGCAAAGACCGCCCTACTCTGCGCCTACACCTTGGCCAAAGCCAAACAGTACGCAGAAGCAGAAGCCCTCATCCTCTCCCATGAAGAACTCGCCAAGACCCCCGAGGCGATCGACCTCTTGGCGCGTATGCGCTTAGAAGAAGGCGATGAAGCCGAAGCGCGTCGCTTGTGGCAGAGTATCCAAGCAGTCTATCCTGAACACGCCCCCTCACGCACCGCGCTCAAACTCATCGGGAAGCGTCCATTCAAAATCGATTGGGTGAGCATCTTGTCGGTACTCGCATTGGTGCTCTTTTGCGTTGGCTTTTTCTTAGGTTCCTCCATCACGAAAGCCCCCCAACCGAACGTGACCACAGTCCAGTGGGACAAGATCCCCACGCAAGCGAAGTTGGATGCGTTGAGTGTTTACAAAGGAGGTGTGAAGCGTGTTTGCATTGCCTCGCACTTCTTCTCTGACCCCGACCGCATCTTTAGCCGTCAATTGCTCACCGAATACGTCGGGAAGGCTCTTGACCTTCCTGCTTCTGCGATTTTCATTGGCGAAGCACCCGAAGCCCTTGGGGAAGAAGCCATCACCGTGGATCTTTTACGTCAATGAGTTCTCGCCGGAAGACTGCGCTTGTTTTAGGAAGTGGTGGCGCTCGCGGATGGGCGCACATCGGCGTAATTCGCGCCCTCAAGCGTATCGGCTTTGAACCCGACATCGTCACGGGCACAAGCATTGGTGCACTGATTGGCGCGATGGTTGCCGCCGATATCTTTGACGCCTTTGACCGCGAAGTTGCAACGATGTCCCCGGTGAAACTTGCCAAGTTCTTCACCGAAATTCACTTTCCACAGGCAGGGATTCTCTCAGGAAAACCCATCCTTGAGTGGTTGAAGCAGCCCCATCTCTTAGGAAATCGCACCTTTGCCGACCTCAAGAAACCCTTTGCGGCAGTGGCAACAGACCTCTATCGCGAACGCGCCGTTGTTCTATCCAGTGGCAACGTCGCAGAAGCGGTCCGCGCCTCCATCTCCATTCCTGGCGTCTTTGACCCCGTTGTTCGAGGGGATGCGGTATTAGTGGACGGTGGATTGGTCGACCCTGTCCCCATCAAGGCGGCACGCGCACTCGGCGCAGAGCGCATTATCGCAGTGGACATCAACACCCTTTTGCCAGAAGAAAAGGCCCCCATTGATGGAGAAGCCCCCGCGCTCCCCTCAATGGTCACTACACTCCTGCAAACCATGCGCATGATTGAAAACACAGGCTGTAGAGTGATGTTAGAGCGCGATGCGCCCGATTTACTCCTCCGCCCTGCGGCAGGCCATTTGCATACACTTGAATTTAATGCGGGCAAGTCCCTTATCTCCGCAGGCGAAGCAGCCGTTGTGGCGGCACAAAAAACATTGGAATCTTGGTTATGAGCCTCAAAGACTTTTTCATTTTGCACCGTGCACGTAAAGCCTTGAAGGATTTACGCACCGAATATCGCCTCCATGAGGACCTCTTGGACACCAAGACGCGCGAAGCCTTAGACGAGCGCTTCTTGGATGCGAAGCAAGCCATCCGTGGAAAAGAGGTAGAAGATGTCATGGGCGTGATCGAGACCCTGCGCACCGAACTCGTGGAGGCCTTGCCTGCAAAGCGTTGCCCCTGGATGACAGAACTCCTCGACATCACCATTTCGGCACTTGCCGTGGCCTTCTGTTTCCGCGCCTACTACTACGAGCCCTTCCGAATCCCCACCGGCTCCATGCAGCCAACGCTCTACGGCATTCACTCCATCCCCGCCGACAAACCTGGCGCATGGGATCAGCAACCCCTCAAATTCCTCAAGTGGTGTGCCACGGGCACCTCGTGGAAGGAGGTCACGGTGGCGCGTGGAGGCGTGGTCTCAGGCTTTATGCCATCGCCAAACCCAGGCTATGCAACTTTGGTCGTCAATGGACGCGACCGCTATGATTTGCCCGATGATGCGGCGCAAGCGCTTCGTTACACCCTCACCCCTGGCACCCGCCTCCGCACAGGTCAGAAGCTCTGGAGTGGTTATGTCACCAGTGGCGACTTTCTCTTTGTGAATCGGTGGATTTGGAACTTTCGCCATCCGAAGTTGGGCGAGACCATTGTCTTCTCCACAGAAGGGCTCAAGGGCCTCCCCGATAACCAACACTACATCAAGCGCCTCTGCGGAAGGCCCGGGGATACCGTGGAAATCAAGCCAGACTCCACGCACTTGTGGATTAATGGCGAAGCGGCGACCAAGCCTGAACGTTTGGCAGAAATTGCAGAAAAGCTCACGGCCTACCCTGGCGCGCCCGCCTATTTGGGTTACCAACAAGCCCAGCCTGGCGGCAGTTATCCCGAAACCTATTCGCGCTTTGACTTGGCCCCCGGCGAATATCTCGCCCTTGGTGACAACACGGGCAACAGCCTCGACAGCCGTTATTGGGGGAAAGTACCAGCCAAAAATCTCTTAGGCCCAGCAAGTTTCGTGCATTGGCCCTTTATTTCTCCGCGTTGGGGTGCCATTCGTTAACCCAATATGGTAAGATGTTAGTACGAGAAAGGAATTTCGTATGAAGACTGCGTCCGAACCGTTACCACCAGCAGATAGCTATGATGTCCTCGTCGTTGGCGCTGGCCTTTGGGGGTGCGTTGTTGCACGAGAATTAGCAGAAGCGGGAAATCGCGTTCTCGTCATTGAAGCACGTTCGCTCCCGGGTGGCAATGCTCGCAGCGCATTTGATCCCGCGACTGGCATCGAGTGTCACTGCTATGGCGCACACATCTTCCATACCTCCGATGAAACGGTGTGGCAATACATCACCCGTTTCGCCGCCTTTACCGACTATCGTCACCGTGTTTTGACCGAATACCAAGGCAAGGTCTACTCCATGCCACTCGGTCTCACGCTCATTAATGCCTTCTACAACACCAATCTCAAGCCCTCCGAAGTCCCCGCCTTCATCGCAGAAGAAGTGCGCAAGGCTGGCCTTGAGGGCGAACCGAAGAACTTAGAAGAGCAGGCCATCTCCCTAATTGGCCGTCCCCTTTACGAAGCCTTCATTAAGGGTTACACCCAAAAGCAGTGGAATACCGACCCGAAGGATTTGCCCGCCTTTATCATTCGTCGCCTCCCTGTGCGCGCCAATTACAACACGGACTACTTCAATGATACGCACCAGGGCGTTCCTTTGAAGGGTTATGGTGCCATCTTTGAGGCGCTGCTGGATCATCCCGCCATTCAGTTGCGTTGCAACACCGACTACCTCGCCCTTCGCGACACCTTCCCAGCCGACCTGCCCGTTTTCTATAGCGGTCCGATTGATGCCCTCTTTGACTTCAAGTATGGCGCATTACCTTGGCGCGGCTTGAAGTTTGAGTGGGAGACCAAGCCCGTTCAGGATTGGCAAGGCACCACCGTGATGAACTACGCTGATGCAGAAATTCCCTACACGCGTATTCACGAATTTAAACACTTCCACCCAGAACGCAAGGGCGTCTTCGCCTCTGAAAAGACCATCATCTGCCGTGAATATCCTGCAGATTGGAAACTGGGCGACCTGCCTTACTACCCCGTAAACGCCGATAGCACCGCCGCCCTCCTCGCAAAGTATCGCGAAGAAGCCGCAACCCTCCCGAACGTGGTTATCGGTGGCCGTCTCGGCGAATACTGTTACTATGACATGGATAAGGTTATCGGACGTGCGCTTGAACAGGCACATGCATGGTTAGATGCCAAAAAGTAAAGCAGATCTGAGCCGAACTTGTTATACTGATCCCCTTCAGGAGATACAAAAATGAAGTTGAAATCCGTATTGTTGACCGCAAGCTGCGCCCTCTTAATCGCCTTTGCTGGTTGCGGAAAAGAAGATGCCGCCGAAGCCGCTCGTAAGGAACGTGCCGCCGCATTGCGCGCCGAAGCACGCACCGCAGAAGCGCAGGGCAATATCACCGCCGCCGAAACGTTCTATCGCCAGCTCTTGGTCGTTGACCCCTCGGATGCCGCCGCCCACTTGAGCCTTGCCAACCTCTCGCATGACGCTCGCAAGAACTACTTGGACGCAATTTACCACTATCAGCGTTACCTTGACCTTGTCCCCGACTCGGACAAGACCCAAATGGTCACCGATCGACTCGCCTCTGCTCGTACGCTCTTGGCAAACCAGATGGCCGCTGAAATCGTTGCACGCGAACAGCGTATCCTCACGGAAGAACGCGACACCTTGCAAGCCGAGGTAAACGAACAAAAGGCCGCCATTCGCAAGCTCGAAAACACCGTTGAGTCGCGCAACAATGATATTGAAGATTTGAAGGCTGAAATCAAGCGCCTCAATCGTTTGATTGACCAATTGAAGACGATTGAAGCCGAGTCTCGCGCCTCCCAGGCCGCCTTACTTGAACAAGCTCGCAAGGAACTCGAAGCTGAACGTTCGAAGCCCGACCTCTCTGGCACCGATGATCGCGTGAAGGCCGCTCGTGAAGAGGCCGATGCCATCCTCAATGAACCCGATGGTGGCGCCTCTCGCATTGACACCGCGCTCCGCGCAAAGGCTGAAGGTGCGGGCGATGAAATCCCCGTCGCCGCTTCGCCCACCGCTGGCAAGCGTTACCTCGTACGTCCGGGCGACCGTTACTCTTCGCTCGCACGTGAAGCATATGGTAATGCAGCCCTCTGGCCGCGCATTCGCGATGCAAACCGTTCCACGACCAACCCGGATGGCCGTTTGCTCGCAGGTGAAACCATCTTGATCCCCTAAGATTGACCTATTTATCAGCGGGCGCACCTCCGTGCGTCCGCTTCTTTATCCCCATTTGCCGCTATGCAACAGAAGAAGTATCGGAAATACGCTTTGCGCGAACATAGTTCTGACGCCTTTAGGTTACACACCGGCGACATTTCCGAAACATATCCTGGCTTTTCCAATCGCAGACGCCGCACGGCATTAGCGCGCCTCTTGGGGGCCGGCGGCACGCATGATACACGAAATGACCCGACCGCCTTTCCCCTTCGACGGTCATGGCATCGCTTCTGCTTTGTACTCATCGTGCTAACCCTTATTTGGTTGCTCGGCTTTTTCCTTCCCTAATCGTCCCTTTCACGGAGGACTCGGCATGCTCAACACCCCCGCCTTCGTCGTGGATACACTTGCCCTAACGCGTAATGCCGCCATTTTGCGCGAGGTCGCAGAACGTTCTGGCGCCCGTATGTTGCTTGCATTAAAGGCATTTTCCATGCCTGCGGCCGCGCCCTATCTTTACTTTGAGGGCACTTGCGCCAGTAGCGTCCACGAAGCAATGCTCGGCATGGAAGCCTTTGGTGGTGAACAGCATGCCTTTGCAGCCGCCTTCTCTGAAGCCGACATGCGCGCCTTGATGCAGTTAGGCATCCACCACGTCACGCTCAATTCCTTTGCCCAGCTTCGCCAATGGCGTCGCATTGCCGCAGAACTTGGCCACACCTCCACCCAAATCGGACTGCGCATTAACCCCGAACACTCCGAGGGGCAAGTTCCCATTTACGACCCTTGCGCCCCTCACTCGCGTCTCGGCATTCGAAAAGTAGCCTTTGAGGGCGAAGACTTGAGCGACATCTCGGGCCTGCATTGCCACAATTTGTGCGAACAGAATGCCGACTGCTTTGCCCGCACATTGAAAGCGATTGAGGAAAAATTTGGCGATCTCCTGCCCCAGATTAAGTGGTTTAACTTTGGCGGCGGGCACCATATCACCCGCGATGATTACGACCGCGAGCTCCTCATTTCCACGCTCCAAGAGTTCCACAAGCGCTATCCGCACATTACGTACTACCTTGAGCCTGGCGAAGCGCATGTGCTCAATGCAGGCACCTTCGTTTGTCGCGTCTTAGATGTCGTAGAGAATGCGGGGCCCATTGCGATCTTGGATGGTTCGGCGGCATGCCACACCCCAGACGTTATTGAGATGCCCTACACCCCGCGTGTCTTCACCGATCCGCACTGGAGCGGCGAATCTATGCCGAGCCCCACCGCCCTTCGCGCCGGCCAACCCGGCGAACACGCCATTGACGTGCGCCTCGCAGGGCCGAGTTGCCTCGCGGGCGATTGCTTCGGGGACTACTCCTTTGACCGCGTGCCCGCCCCTGGCGACCTCCTCTACTTTGAAGACATGGCGCTCTACACCATGGTAAAGACCAACACCTTCAATGGCATTCACCTCCCCGACCTTGTGCTCCGCACTGCGCCAAAAACTTTTAAAGTTGTCCGCACCTTCGGCTACGAGGACTTCCGCTCGCGCCTCTAAGCCCCGAACGCCCACGTCTGATTCGCTGTATCACCGCGTCAACAAAGAGAAGAACGACGACTTTTACCTTGACGGCAACGCCTCTTTTTGTCACACTGCTCCTATGACTTTGATTGCAAAAGTATTCCAATCCCTCCAGACGATGACGGCACACGTCATCGCGGTGGCATTGGTTTTGCTTTCGCTCTTTAGTGCAGTTCATGTCCACCATTGCCATGGAGCAACTGACGTCTGCACGCACCACCAGGAGACTTGTTGCCACGCCGCTGAAGAAGTCTGCCACCACGAGACAACGCTTGCCTGCGCACCCTTAATGCAAGAAGTGCAATCATTGCAACGCGTGCAACCGCCCACTGTCCCAACTTTAACTCCCCCACAGGTGCATTGTGCGACCTCCATCTCGTTGATTCGCCTCGCGCCCTCCACCTCCCCGCCCCGTGTAGCGAGTGATTACCTCGCCTATTCATCACGGCTCTATCCACGCACATAAGTCAGTCTACCGCACCCGAAGTTCGGTCTGCGGAGGGTTTCATCTTACATGCGGTTATCACAACCGCCAACCCGATTGATTGCTGACTTATTCATGAGAAGTTTATTCAATTTTATCGTCCGTAATCCAAAGAGTGTGATTGCGGTAATCCTCTTAATCGCGGGACTTGGCTGTGTCTTTTGGCAACGCCTCGCCGTGGACGTTTTCCCTGATATTTCTGTACCGCGTGTCACGATTCAAACCGAAGCAGGCGCACTTACCGCCGAAGAGGTGGAGCAACTCGTAACCATTCCGATCGAAGCCGCCGTTAATGGCATCCCTGGCGTGACCACGGTACGTTCAAGCTCCAGTGGCGGACTCTCCTTTGTCTGGGTGGACTTTGACTGGAATGAACCGCTTTCGCGGGCTCGATTTAATGTCTTTGAGCGTCTTTCACGTGTGCAGGCCATCCTCCCAGAAGAAGCCGAGACGGAAATTGCGCCTGAAGTTTCAGTCACTGGCGAAATCATGTTGGTCGCACTCACGGCGAAACCAGGCGGCCTCTCTCCCTTCGAATTGCGCGAAATGGCAGAGTATGATCTACGCACGCGCCTCTTAGCCATCCCTGGCATCGGTGAAGTTGTGGTCATTGGTGGTCAACTGCCAGAGTACAGAGTCACCGCAGACCCAACCGTTTTAGCCACCTTTGGCCTCACCTTTTCAGATGTCGTCGCGGCAGCAAGTGATTCGCGCACCTACTTAAGTGCGGGCTACTTGCCCCACGTCGCCGGCGAAGAGATTCCCCTCCGTCAACTTGCTCGTGCCGACACCTTAGCCGCCATTAAGGCTGCCGCGGTTCCCACCGCCGAAGGCGTTGGGGTGCGCTTAGGAGATGTCACAGACATCTCGCTCGCAGGCATGCCGCGCAGAGGAAGTGCCTCCTTTAATGGTAAAGATGCCGTCATCCTCTCCATTCAGAAGGCACCTGGCGGCAATACGCTCGCATTAACCGATCAGATTGATGCCGCCTTAACCGCCTTTGCGGCAGAAACAAAGCAACACATTGACGTCCACCCCGACGCTTACCGCCAGAAGGATTTCATTGCTGCGTCCGTTCACGGCGGTAGTTTGGTCTTACGCGATGCCGTGATTGTGGTGATTGGCGTTCTCCTCATCACCCTACTTGAGCTACGCACCATTCTCATTGTCCTGCTCACAATGCCGCTCTCCATCTTGGCAGGCTTGACCCTCTTCCCGCTCTTCGGCCTGGGCGTCAACGTTATGACCTTGGGCGGATTCGCGGTGGCGGCAGGAGATATCGTGGATGCCGCCATTATCTTCACCGAAGCCATCCGAAGAAAACTCGGCGAAAATGCCGCGCTTGATGAGTCAAGCCGTCGCCCCGTTACGCAAGTGATTGTCGATGCGGCATGCTCGGTTGCGCCAGGCGTGCTCTTCTCCACCTTCATTGTGATGTTGGTCTTCACGCCGCTACTATTGCTCTCAGGCCTTGAAGGACGTTTTTTCCGCCCCTTGGCCCTCTCCTACCTCTGCGTCTTTGCGATGTCATTGGTTTGCGCATGGTGCGTGGTGCCTGCATTAGCAAAACTCTTTCGCATTGGGGTGCGCCCCAAACGAGCGAAAAAGCCCACCCAATCCACCTCGCTTGGCGTACGGGTCTTACGCGGACTCTATCGTCCATTCCTCTCCTTAACTCTGCGCCTCCCCAAAACCATGCTTCTTCTGTCTCTCATTGGGACGGGCTTTGCGATTTACACCGCCATGAGTTTTGGCACAAGCTTCCTCCCTCCCTTCCGAGAAGATGCCTTTAATGTGATGGTGTCACTTCCGCCTGGAGCCTCATTGGAGGAGACCGAACGTCTCTCCGAAGCGTGCGTCCCCGCCTTGACGACCCCCGCAATCCCAGGCATCCTCTCCATCGCACGGCGCACGGGTCGTGCCGAACGTGACCAACATGCCGAACCCGTCTCCAGCTCTGAATTTGTTGTTCGCGTGGATTTAGCCTCCGACACGGGGGCGATTCGCGATGAAATCCGTGCGCGTCTCTCTGCGCTTCCTGGCTGTGCCGTCGTTGTGGGTTATCCCATCGCCCACCGCATTAGCGCCGTCCTCTCGGGCACCGAAGCAGAACTCGCCGTCAATGTCTACGGAGAGGATATCGCCACCTTACGCGAAGTCGTGGCAAAGATGAAGCAACAGATGGAGCAGTTGCCCGAAATCGCTGACGTAAGAGCTAATCGTGAAATCACCGTGCGCACCTTACGCATTGATTATGACACCGAGGCCCTCCTTGAGGCTGGTCTCACCCTACGTGAAGCAGGCGAACAAGTTGCCGCCGCCTTTAATGGCCTTGTTGTCGGCGAAGTCCGCAATGGCATTCGGAGACGTTCGGTTACGGTGCGCTTAGCCGCCGACTCCCTCTCGGACCCCGATGCGGTTAAGGCGCTCATCCTCTCCTCTTCCACGGGTAAATTCGTCCGCTTGGACCAAGTGGCCCAAGTGGTCCCAGAGGACGCCTCTAATTTGATGTTGCGCGAAGGTGGCCGCCGTAAGGCATTAATTTCCTGCAACCCCGCACCAAATATTGACACCGGCAAGGTCGTCGAACGGCTCCGTGAAACCCTCTCGCCGATTGCCGCAGAGGCGGGGTGTACCCTCTCCTTCGGCGGCAGTTATCAAGCACGCGAAAGTGCTACAAACCGTTTAACCCTCCTTGGCATCGGCCTTCTTGTGGCAATTGGATTCATCCTTGTGGTGGCTTTAGGCTCTGCCAAGGCGGCACTCATTGCATTGATCAACGTGCCATTGAGTTTAATGGGGGCCGTGCTGGCAGTGTGGTTGGCCGAACCCGTCTTATCGGTCTCCTCATTGGTCGGCTTTGTCACCGTCATCGGCTTTGTTTTGCGCAACGGCATCCTGCTCATCAATAGTTATCACGAACGTCTAAACAATGGCGAAAGCCTTGAAACCGCCATCCGTCAAGGTTCGGAAGAGCGCATGGTTCCCATCGTGATGACCTCGCTCACCACGGTAATCGGCTTAATCCCCATCATGTTGGCAGGCGAAAAACCCGGAGGCGAACTCCTTGCTCCGCTCGCCATTGTTCAATTTGGTGGTCTTTTGGGCGCAATGTGCCTCAACCTTTTAATCCTCCCCGCGGCCGTTCGCATCTTCGGTCTTGAAGCGAAAGGAATCAAATGAACCGCACACTTCTCTTCATCTTCACCATGACGGTGCTCTTCGCGGGGTGTCAGTCTTATGCCCCAGCTCCCATTGATTGGGACGCCGTCACCGCGCCTGCCCCCGCAGCAAGCATCACCCTCGCCACACCCGCCGATGCAGTCACCTTGGCACTCGTTGGGAATCGAGAGATTAACCTTCTCCGTCTTAAGGCCACTTCTGCTGAAGCCGTGGCCCAAGAAACAGGCTGGTGGGAAGACCCCGAACTGGAATTTGACCTCAAACGCATTCTTGGTTCGTCGGCTCACCCCTTCCTCGGTGGCGCAGGACTCGTCTTTACAATCCCGCTCTCGGGTGTCCGCGAAGCGCAAATCAAAGCGGCACAAGCCTACACGCGTGCAACTCTCGCCGAAATCAAGGCCGCCGAACATGCCCTTGCGACCCAAGCGCAAATCGCCGTAGTGGAATTAGCAGCCGCGAGAGAACAAGTGGCACAGCTGCGTGCGCACCTTGAGGACCCGCGGATTCACAAGGCAGGGGAGAACGTTGCACGTCTCTACGCCGCAGGCGAGGTGGACTACGCCGCAAGTACTGCCACCCAACGCGCTCGTCACCTCCGTGAACACGCCCTACTTGAGGCGCAGCACACCGCCCGTGCCGCCGAAATTAAGGTGCTCCAACTCCTCGGACTACGCCCTGACACACAAATCGCATTGGGCTTCACGTTAGAATCATTAGGCGCAATCACCTCGCCCACGATTGATGTGCGCACCCTTGTCCGTCACCCAGAGGTATTATCCGCCTTAGCTCAAGTGGATGAACAGGAAGCCGCGCTTGAAATCGCCATCCGACAGCAGTATCCCGATCTCAAATTGGGGCCCGTCTATGCCAATGAAGAGGGGTTAAATCGTCTTGGTTTTACGGCGGGCATCACCCTGCCCTTATGGAATCGTAATCGTCAAGCCATCGCCGAAGCGAAGGGCGCTCGCGAAGAAACGCGTCAGAGCGCGATTGACACGTGGAAGAATTTGGTCTGTGAAGCCGCCACTGCCGCACACGCCTTGGCCACACGCCTCGCACACCAACCACCCCACGCTGGCGATGTCGCCGTAGCGGACCAACTCTTAGCCGCAGGTGAACTCTCCTCATCCGATTACCTCTCCTTCCGAGAAGAAACCCTCGACCTCGCCCTTGCGGAAGCGGATTGGCTCCGTGAAACGCATACTGCCGCTCTCAATTTAAACAATTTTAATGTGGACCTCGCCCAATGAAGAACCTTGCCTCCCTCCCCCTCATCCTCCTCTTTGCCTACGCACTCCCCCAATTCGGCTACGCACATGACCACGAGCATGACCATGGCACCACGTGTAGTGGAGACCATGCACATGAAGTCGAAGCTCATGAACACAAACACGAGCATGAACATGACCATGGTGCCACGTGTAGTGGAGACCACGCGCATGAAGTCGAAGCTCATGACCATAAACACGAACATGACCATGAACATGGTGCCGCGTGTAGTGGAGACCATGCACATGAAGTCGAAGTTCATGAACACAAACACGAGCACGATCATGAACATGGCGCCACGTGTAGCGGAGACCATACACATGAAACGCCTGCGCTGCGAGCTGTGGTTGTTCCAGAGTCCGCGCAACGCATCATCGGCTTAAAAACAGTCGCCGCGCCCCCTCGTCAATTACACGCCATGCGCCGGCTCATTGGTCGTTATGAACCGTTGCCCGAAGCGCGCCAAACGGTTGCGTCGCCCATCACGGGGCGCCTCACGTTGCTTGTCCGCAGTTTAGATCGCGTGGCCAAGGGTGACGCTCTCTGCACCATCGCCTCACCCGAACTCACTGCCCGCGCCGCCGAAATCGCCCTATTGCAAAAGCGTCTTACCATCTATCGCGACCTCCAAACGCCGAATGCCGCGCTGGAAACCGAGCTTGCCGTTAAGCAAGCCGAATACAAGGCGCTCCTCCTTGATGCAGAGGAGAACGAAGGCTCTGTGGTTTTGCGCGCATCCTGCGCAGGACAGGTGGATGCCTTTGACGTAGAAAGTGGCGCATGGGTAGAAGCAGGCGCACCCGTCTTGCGCCTTATCCAACCCCAAGCGCTGCGCTTTAAGGCATTGATTCCCGCTACGGAAGCACAGACACTCCAAGATCGCTTGCACGTCCATGTAGAAGAAGCTCATGGCGAGTTGCGCCTCGGCATCGGCTCTGAAAACGGCCTTACCCCCGTCTACATCTACTTCGAAACCGCTCCGAAATCGGCGCGTGCCGGCGCAAAGGCTGATGTCATCTGCACGATGGAGAGTCACGAAACGCCGCTCCTTTCTGTTCCCTCCTCCGCGATTATCACCGTCAACTTGCAGCCCTCCGTCTTTATGCGTGACCCTCACGATGCCACGCGCTTCATCTGCGTACCCGTCACGCCTGGGCTTAGCGCCGCAGGGTGGACCGCTGTTGAGGGGCTACCGTCACCCACAACCGAAGTTGTCACCGACGGCGCCTACGAACTCAAACTCGCCCTCCCTGGCAATGCGCAAAAACCCGCGGGCCACTTCCACGCCGACGGCGTCTATCACGAAGGCGAACACTAAACCCTAAATACGTTGTTAGGTGCACCCCAATCACGGTTACAAGGTCTATCTACAGCGCCCCTCGGTTCATCATTGAATCGAGGGGTCTTTTTGTGCAAGCACGCCCTGCGTAGTCCTTTAATCACAAGAAGAGGTGAAGGAGGAATTTTGCCGTTTAAGGTTGTTTTTGGTATACTTTTCGCATGAAAAAGATTCTTTTTTTACTCGGTTTTATCGCATTATTGGTCTCTGGATGCGTGAATCAGAGCATCGCGGCGCGGCGTTCGGATATTCCGTGGAATGCGCCGGCACGTGCAGATGCCACGGGTGCGTTGCCTGATTCGCTGGTTGACCAGTATGAGTAATGCCTCAATTGATGCACAGTTTCTCTTTCGAGCGGTAGCGCTCGCAGAGGCGTATGTCGGCCGCACGGCACCGAACCCACCGGTTGGCGCCGTCTGTGTGCGAGATGGCGTCATCCTTGGCGAGGGCGCGCACCAACGCGCCGGTACGCCACACGCAGAGGTGCACTGTCTCTCTCAATGCCCCGACGATCTCTCTGGGGCAACGCTCTATGTCACGTTGGAGCCGTGCTCTACAGCTGGGCGCACACCGCCGTGTTGCGATCTCATTTTAAAACGTCGTCCTGCGCGAGTGGTCATCGGGTGTCTTGACCCCAATCCTCGACATGCGGGGGGTGCAATTCCCCGTTTGGAAGCGGCGGGCATTCAGGTTTGTGTTGCAACAGGTGAAGCGGCGGCAGCTTGTCAGGCATTAATTGCGCCGTTTGCAAAGGCGATTACCACAGGCTTGCCCTATGTGCGTGTAAAATTGGCAATGACCTTGGATGGTTATTTGGCAGATCGCACGCAGACTTCACGTTGGGTCACAGGTGCCCAAGCACGAGAGTGGGTGCAGCACCAACGGCTTCGCGCAGATGCCATCATGGTCGGTGCTGGCACAGCTCGTATTGATCACCCCTCTTTGCAGCCCCACCTACCCAATGCCCCCCTCAAGGTTCGCGTCCTCATGGATCGTCACACCCCCATCGCCCCAGCAGATCGCGATGCGCAGACCCTCGTCGCCACGGAAGATCTCGGGTATGATGGGGCACATCTTGAGCCCGCCTTGCGTGCGCTCTGCCAACGTGGCATCAATGAAGTCTTCTGCGAAGGTGGCGGTCAACTTGCCGCAGCATTGCTTGAGCAACACCTTGTTGATGAGCTCATTTTAATCTATGCCCCCAAAGTTTTGGGCGACCCCCATGCGGTTCGCGGACTCCCCATTCTCCCCCGCTTACTCGCGCAGGGGATGACCTTCACCACAATCAATCGCATCTCCCTTGGGGAGGATACGGCACTCTGTTTGCGCCCGACACAGGTGTAACTTTCATGCTTCTTCGAACGGCTTTCGCGCGCGATTAGGGTGTAATGTGATATTCTTATAAGAAAAGGAGACACTATGAATAAAGTCTTTCTCTTCATTCTGTTATTTGCTGTCGGCATGCTCCGCGCAGAATTACAACGTTTTGATGGCGTGGTCGCCTATGTGGATGACAAGGTGATTACGATGGATACGGTGCTTAATGAGTTGCGCGCCAGTAAGCAACTCTGGAATACTGCACCCGAACTGCAAGCGGCTGAGACCATCAAGTACTTTCCGGTCTTCCGTGACTTGCTGATTGAACGCATGCTTATCCTCAAGGCTTACGAAGCCTCTGGTGGCACGCTCCCCGCAGAAGCCGTCAATGAACGCATCAAGCAAATTATTGCAGATGGGTATGAGGGTAGTGAAGCAAAGCTGCATAATGAGTTGCGTCGGGCAGGTCTCTCCTACCCAGAATGGCAGAAGCAAGTACGCGAAAATATGATTGTTCAAGCGATGCGTCACTTGCAGGTGGAGAAGAAGATTCACGTCTCCCCCAAGCGCATTCGCGAATACTACAAAGCCCATCCCGAACAGTTTACCACCTCCGAAGGAGTGCAGTTGCAAACCATTCTCCTGCCGCCGGCTCAAGGGCGCGTGGCAGCCGAAGAGGTGCTTCACCAACTCCGTGAAGGAGCTGACTTCGCAGAGCTCGCGCGTCAGTTCTCTGTGGACCAATACGCCGCCGATGGGGGCGACACGGGCTTTATCCAACCCGAAGAGCAGTTCTCCCCTGAAGCCGTGGCAATCATTCGCAATCTTAAGGTTGGCGAACTCTCTGACATCTTCGAAGTGAAGGGCTACTGCCAAATCTTCCGTAAGGTCGCCAACAAGGGCGAAAAGCTTCGTCCGCTTCAAGAAGCATGGGCCGATGCCGAAGCGGCAGTTCATGCAGAATTGGCCAAAGAACGTTATGCCAGGTGGATTCAATCCCTTCGCGATAACGCGCACATTCGGTATGTTGAACTTGGCTTCTAAACACAGAGCGTAACCTCTATGAATCGCACCTCTCCCAGTGATGTTAAAGCATGGTGTATCGGACGGGGATTCCATCCGAACAAAACGCTCGGCCAAAACTTCCTCATTGATCGCAATATTCTCACCGCGCTCGTGGATGCCGTTGGCGCTGGCGAAGGAGATCGCGTCCTGGAAGTGGGGCCTGGTTTAGGCGTAATGACCGAGGCTTTGCTCCAACGTGGCATCCACGTTACTGCGATTGAAAAAGATCCCGCACTGGCTGCGTGGCTTAGAGACTCCCTTCTGAAGGAGTATCCCAACACTCTCACCCTCATTGAAGGCGATGCATTAGAGACCGATTGGGAGCCCCTCCTCGCACAAAACTTCAAGGCCTTCGCCTCCAATCTGCCCTACTCGGTGGGTACGCGCATCCTCATGGATTTAATCTGCCAAGCAGGCGCTCCCGAACGTTTGGTCACGCTTGTCCAACAAGAGGTCGCCGAACGTTTCGCCGCGCGTCCCACTACGCCCGAACGTGGTACGGCCGCAATTTGGATTCAGACGGATTACGATGTGCAGATTGTGCGTTCCGTAAAGCCGAGTTGCTTCTGGCCACCACCCGAAGTCACGAGTGCCGTGGTCGCAATGCAGCGCCACCAACGTTCCACCCTCTCCAATGAGGGAAAGGCAATGTTACGCGCGCTTTCCAAACAGGTCTTTACCCAACGTCGCAAGCAGCTCGGCACCGTTCTGAGAAAATCTCCTGCGCCGTTCAATAAGGCCGATCCTATCGCCGCAAATATTGAACCTACGCGACGCGCCGAAACGCTCACCCTTCCCGAATGGGAAGCGCTCACCGCCACCCTCTGCCCTTAATCAATACCGCCCTCTGCGACCCCGCTGCACCTTGACCTTCCTCCCCGCGACACACCCCCGTGACACTTTTTAGGAGAGATGACCATGCTTCAGGATATCGCCGCACCCCTCACGCTCTTCCCGCAGGCAACGCCTGCTGTAGGCGACTATGTTTTCCAGTGCAAGGGCGCCTCGGTGGCACTCACCCCATGGAGTCGCGCCGCCTCGACCGCGTTGCCTTTGGTTAAGGTTGGTGAAACCACGCTCTTCCTTGGGGCGGCACCCGATGCCGAATGGGGCACCACGCAGATTTTACGTCGGTTAGAACCCGCCGAGCTCCGCTTTGCCGCCTTCTGTGCCAATCACCTCGCCCAGTGGTATCTGAATCACCGTTGGTGTGGACGATGCGGAACAATGCTCACACGGCAGCGCGCCTCGCTCACGTGTTCGGCCTGCGGGCACGAGATTTTTCCTGTGATTGCCCCTGCTGTGATTGTGGGGCTCATCAATAACGGTCGCCTCCTCGTCACGCGTTATGCAGACCGCCCCTATCGCGGGCCCGCCTTAGTAGCAGGCTATTGCGAAGTGGGTGAGACCGCCGAAGCGACTTGCCTCCGCGAAACGCTTGAAGAAACAGGGTTGCACATCACCCGTCTGCGCTACTTTGCTTCCCAACCCTGGGGCCTTAGCGGCTCACTCCTCTTGGGCTTCTTTGCCGAAACGGCCGATGACCACGTCATGCTCGATGATAACGAATTGGCAGAAGCCGTGTGGTTAAAATCCGATGAACTGCCCCCGCCGCCCGATGCGGCAGGCCCGCTTTCCTTGACCGCAACGATGATTAAAGCCTTCGCCGAAGGTCAATCCATCTTCTAATCTTACCTATCCCCTCTGACTGGGAGCACCCTTTCCTTGATGCTCAGAAAGCACTCCCAAACGCGCAATCTTTTGTTTGTTTTGAAAGGAGCCACGCCATGAACGCAACGCATTTTGAAGCCTGGACCGGCGGCAAGTGGACCCAAGCGCCCACCTTCCCGATTACCAAAGTCACCCAAGACAGCCGTCAAGCCTGCCTCGGTGTGCTTTATGTCGCGCTCAAAGGCGAACGCCATGATGGGCACGACTTCGTCTCGGCCGCCTTTCGTACAGGCGCGACCGCCGCAATGGTCAAAAAGGGATGGATGCCACCTGCAGATGTGGCAGGTCTCCCCCTACTCTGCGTTGACGATCCCGCCAAGGCATTAACGGACTTAGCGAAGGGCTACCGTACGACGTTGACCGCGAAGATGATTGGCATCACGGGCAGCGCAGGGAAGACCACCTTGAAGGAACTCACTGCCGCGATGCTCTCTGGCGCAGGTCTCACGGCCGCGACGCCAGGTAATTACAACAACGAGGTCGGCCTGCCCCTCTCTCTTCTCTCTGTACCCGAAGAGGCAAAGTTTGCCGTAATCGAAGCGGGCATTAGCCATCCCAACGATATGGACCCGCTCGCAGACACGCTTGTTCCTGATGCCGCCGCGATCTCGTGCATTGGGCCGGCTCACATTGAATACTTTGGGACGGAACGCGCCATCGCCGCCGAAAAAGCAAAGTTGCTCGCCGCAGTGCCCGAAACAGGATTTGCAGTCCTTCCAGATACCTGCGCAGAATTTGAAACCTTACGCGCGGCATGCCGTTGTCGCGTGGTGACGTGTTCGCTAAAAAATGAATCGGCAGACTGGTATGGCGAACCGCTCGCAAAGGGCGTCATTCGCGTTCATCACGCCGATGAAAGCGCCGTGCTCTTAGAAACAGGATTGGCTGGAGAACACAATGCCTCCAATGCCTTAATCGCCTACGCCTTGGCACGCGAAAGTGGCATCACTGCCGCAGAAGCCCTCGTAGGCCTCACCCACTTTAAGGCGCCGGCAATGCGTTGGGAAACCCTGCGCGCAGGAAATTTCACCGTCATCAACGATGCCTACAATGCCAATCCGCTCTCTATGCGTGCAGCCTTGGAAACCTTCGCTGGCTCTGATGTGGTGGGCACCAAGGTGGTCTGCGTCGGCGATATGTTGGAACTCGGCGATGCATCAGATCGCCAACATCGCGATGTGGGCGAAGCTTCTGGCAATGGCCCGTGGCGTCTCCTCGCTGCGGTGGGCACCGCCTCGCGCGCCCTCATTGAAGGGGCGATTAAGGCGGGTTACCCCGCCTCCAAGACGGTTTGGTTCGCCACCACCGCCGAAGCTGCAGAGGCGCTCCCCTTGCTCTTGCAACCTGGCGACACGCTTCTCCTTAAAGCCTCGCGTGGCATGCGACTTGAACAAATTCTTGACGCACTGAACCGTTAAGTGTAAGCTGCACGCCCCCTATGTGGCACTTGATCCGTCAACTCTTAGGCTTGGCCCCCGCTGACCCTGCGCAACGCGACCTCACCCTCGCGTTTTGGCGCAACACCATCGGGGTCTTCATTGCCCTTCGCGTGGCGGATCTCCTTAATGCCATCACAGGACTCTACGTCATCCCCCTCTACTTGCCGATGGAAGTCCTTGGCGCGGTCTTACCCCTTATGCAAGTAGGGGCAGTCCTTGCGATCCCTGTGAGCGTCTTCACCTTAACCTTCACACGCCACCTCTGCGCCTATGCCGTGGCAGGGGATAGCGTTCGCACGCGAGGGCTTTTACGCGATGCGCTCGTCGCCACTTTGATGACCTTATGTGGGGCACTCCTCCTCGCGGCGTTGCTCATGCCGTGGATTTGTGCCATCTTACGCGTCCCCTATTCGGCGGCGGGTTACTTGGCGGTGGGTTATGGACTCCTTGCCGCCTTTACCCCGATGGCATGGTCTGCCTTACAAGCCTTACGTCGTTTTGGCACCCTCTCCATCGGCACGCTCATTGGCGCGCCGATTCGTCTCATCGCGATGATTCTCCTCTTGCCCTTGTGCGGCTTAAGCGGTTACTTCATTGGCCAGAGTCTGCCACCCCTCATTCTGCTTGGGGCAGCATGGATTACTCTGGCGCCCCTCTTACGTCAGAGCCGAACAGCCCCCTTGATGGCTTGGCGCAATGACCTCAAGCCCATGCTTCGTTATGCAGGATTCATCACCTTAGGGGTGCTTGCCGCGGCACTGCAAGGCGCGGTCATCACCTTTGTCATTCGCCATCGCCTTAGCGACGATGCCTCTGGCGCGTACTACCTCATCTCCCGATTTGCCGAAATTGCCACCTACTGCGGCACCACATTAGCGACCGTGCTCTTTCCCTTTGCCGTTGAGGCGCATGTTCGCGGACTCTCCTCCAACCGCTTTCATGGTGGCGTCACCCTCTGCCTTCTCCTTTTAGGAGGCGTCCTCGCCGCGGGGCTCTATTGGTGGCTCCCCCCACTCCTCGCCCACCTACCCGGGCTCTCCCCCTACCTTGGTTATGAGGGGGCGGCGGCCTATCTCACCCTCATTACCACCCTCAATGCCGCTTCCACCCTCCACTTTACCCACACGGCGGCACGCGATCGCTTCACCTACCTCACCTTCGTCCTCCCCCTCACCCTCATCCTCTCTGCCACGCTCTACTTCCTACCAAGCCCCACCCTTTTCCAAATCCTCCACCTCCTCTTCGGTGTCGCCCTCCTACAATTTATCGGGTGCCTCATCGATGCCCGCCCCACCTCGGCATAGCCACCATTCCGCGTTCTCCGTTACCCCTAAAACCTACGCACACACCCCTCTTTTGAACAAATAGGCCAAAAATGAGGGTTTCAAATTACTGATTTTATAGGCTTTGAAGGCCGTCTACGAACCAAAATTGAAAATTTTTCATTTTTGGTTCGTAGAATTTCAACCCTCTTTCACTCCCCCCTCCTCCATCACCAATAACACCAATCCCACACATCAACAAATGCCCTCAGATGTCACCACCCTCCACTTCACCCACACGGCGGCACGCGATCGCTTCACCTACCTCACCTTCGTCCTCCCCCTCACCCTCATCCTCTCTGCCACGCTCTACTTCCTACCAAGCCCCACCCTTTTCCAAATCCTCCACCTCCTCTTCGCCATCGCCCTCCTGCAATTTATCGGCTGCCTCATTGATGCCCGCCACCCATAAGTAAATAGTTTGACCCAATTTACTCGATCAAGCTGGCATTCAGCCATTGGTGCCCGCCACCCATAAGTGAATAGTTTGACAGGCACACCTTCCTGCCCCTAAGGAATTGAAGGGATTTAGGCGATAGAAGCGATTAAAGCGAGTATCGCGAGCGAAACTCTCCCTTGCGGCGAAGCCGCTTTCCCGTGGTTTCTAAAAATTCATGTAATTTCGTAAAATTCGTGCTTTTCCCGTGCGCGAAAAATTCACTTTTCCCACTTTTTTATCGAATTTTCGGCTGTTGAAAACTTTTTTAAGTTATCAACACCTTATCTACAATTTAGGGTTTTTATCGCAGTTTTTGATGAAATACTTCTGCGGAGCGGCGGTTTTCAGCACTTTTGCCCTTCTTTGCTAAAACTGCACAACTCTTTAATAAAGAAAGAGATAATGTAAAAATCTGGCGAAATCAACTCCGCTACAGCGGCTTCCTTGCGAAATTTTTGGGTTAAGGTGGTAGAAAAGTTATCAACAATTTCAGCCTTTTTGGGGGAATGCTAAAGGAATTTCGGGTCAATATGGGCGAAATTGAGTCGGAAAACAGGCGAAATTGAGTCACCAATATGGGCGAAATTGGGTAGATAAAGTCGCCCATTTTCACTCGAAAAAGTTGCCTACTTTTCGCGGGATTTTAGCTGACTCGGGTCTGCGAAGTTGACACCTTGTCTCCGCTTTGCTACACTAAAAGTGTGCGTAGAGGAGAGGTTGTTCGAAGTTCGGAGTTCAGGGTCGCCCGCTTCGCCGTGCGGAATAGCATGGAAATGGCAACCCCATCCCTTTGTCGAACAAAACAACACAAAAACGAAGTGTCAACTTTAAGCGGGGACTTGACAAGGGCGGCTTATGTAAAGGGATGCATGATGGGCGCAGTAGCGCGTTTCGCGCGCCAGCGTGCGTTCACCGAGGGCTGAGGTCCCTCTGTCCCATCGGCGACCGCCCCATGGGGCTCATCTTTCCCCCACAGTGCTCAAAAAGGCGAGGAAACCCTGTGCTTCTTTTGTGCGAATAGGCGTCCATCACGCACGATTTCCGCTCGTTATCGCTCCACTTTTGAAATTGAATTGTCTCCTCCTTAACGGTCTCTTCCCCAATGAAAACCCTACGAAATTCGCCTGTTTGGGCGCCCTTCGCCCTTCTTACACCCTTTTTCATGACCCCTTTTCGGCGATACCCAAAAATAAATCATTGACGTATGAGTAAAAGGTGTGTTACTATGTGCAGACATTTTTTGAGATTGAAAGGCGTTAACCAATGAAGAAAGACATCCATCCGAAGTACGAAGACGCAACCATTACCTGCGCTTGCGGTAACGTGATCCAGACGCGTTCCACCGTGAAGGCCATGTCCTGCAACGTCTGCTCCGCGTGCCATCCTTACTACACCGGCAAGAAGACCGTGATGGACACGGAAGGCCGCATCGACAAGTTCATGCAGCGCTACGGCCGCAAGTAAGCCGAAAGCTTCTTTGTCTGAAATCGCCGGCACCGCGCTTGTCGCGCTGTGTCGGCGTTTCGTTTTGAAGCAAGCAGGGCCGACCTTCACGAACTCCATACGTGGGATTGCCCTCGGCTAACTCCACCACGCCCAGACGTTCCATCTATTTCCGACTATGCTTGATCGCGATTTAATTCAGAGTTATCTCACGGCGCTCCCCAATTTGGAGGCGCAAATGGCTGATCCTGCTGTGACGGGTGACCGTCGCCGTTATGGAGAGGTCTTGCGTGAGCATACGCGCCTGAAGAAAATCGAGGCGGCAGCCACGCGCTTCTTCGGCTTGCAGGCCGAAATTGAGGCGGCGAAGGAATTACTCGCGGACCCAGACATGGCGGAGATGGCGCAGGAAGAGTTGCCCCTCTTAGAGGCCCAACTCCCTGAAGCCGAAAACAAACTCACCGAAGCGCTCCTCCCCGAAGACCCTTTGGATAGTCGCAATGCGATGATTGAAATCCGCGCGGGCACGGGTGGTGATGAGGCGGCACTCTTTGCTGCGGACCTCTTCCGCATGTATACGCGGTGGTGTGAAACGCATGGTTACAAGGTGACGGTGATGGACGCCTCGCCAAGTGAACTCGGGGGCTACAAGGAAATTGTGCTCTCGGTATCGGGCGGCGAGACGCCCTATGGGCGCTTCCGCTTTGAAAGTGGCGGGCATCGCGTGCAGCGCGTCCCCGTCACCGAAGCGCAAGGGCGCATCCATACGAGCGCGGCAACCGTGATTGTCCTGCCTGAAGCAGACGAAGAGGACGATCTGGTGATTCCCGAAAGCGAACTGCGCGTGGATATTTTCTGCGCAGGCGGTCATGGCGGCCAAGGCGTGAACACCACCTACTCTGCCATTCGCATCACCCACTTGCCCACGGGGCTCGTGGCACAGTGCCAGGATGAACGCAGCCAACACCGCAATAAGGAAAAGGCATTAGCCGTCCTCAAATCGCGTATCTTGGACGCACGCCGCCAGGAAGAGGCGGCAAAGGTGGGCGCCACGCGCCTTACCCTACGTGGCAGCGGAGACCGTTCGCAACGCATTCGCACCTACAACTTCCCCCAAAATCGTCTCACCGACCACCGCATTAACCTCACCCTTTACTCGCTTGACCGCGTCATGGAAGGCGAACTGGATGAACTCTTCGCGCAGATGGATGCGTTTGACGTCAAGCAACGCTTTGAGGCGGCATTGGAGAATAACTAAATGGGTTGCCTCGGACAATTTATCCTCTTCTTTTTGGTGATTCCCTTCGTGTGGAATCACCTCATTGCGCCGCTCTTCTTCAAGCAGCAGCGTCCCGAAGCGCCGGATGACACGTGGGGCAACTTTGGTGGACGTTCACCCAAAGAGCACTACTTATCGCTCTTAATGCCCCTTTTGGCAAAGATTGCCAAGGCAGATGGTCGTATTACCGAGAGCGAAATCTCACACATCGAAACCATCTTCGCCGAACTGCGCCTCACTCGCGAGGAACGGCTCTTTGCCCAACAACGCTTCACCGAAGCGAAGCACTCGGCGCGCCGCTTTGAAGCCTATGCGAGCATTTTTGCGCAAGCCAACTATGACTTTGAGGTGCGTCTAATCACCTTTAAGTTTATGGTGCGCGTGGCAGGTAGCGATGGAGCGCTCAGCGAACAAGAACGTCAGATGCTGGCTTACGCAGGCCTCCTTTTCGGCATCCCGCGCAACATCATTGTTGAATTGCTCCGCACACTTGGTGGCGCAAGCGGTTCGAGTGGCAATTACCGTTCGCGCCAACAGTGGACTGCCTCGCCTTCGCAACGCGAACAAGATTTGGCGTTGCTCGGGCTCAAGAAAAATGCCTCTGCCGAAGAGATTAAAAAGGCCTATCGACAGAAGGTTAAAGAACTCCATCCCGATCGTCTGCAGGCACAAGGCCTCCCCGAAGCCATGCTCAAAGAGGCGACCGAACGTATGGCCGCCATCAATGCGGCATATGACAGACTCACAAAGTAACGGTCAATTACGGTTGACAAGACTCAGATTTTGCTAAAATAGCATTGTTTAGAAAGGTGATTATCCTATGTTTAAACTGAACCACGCGCTCCTCGGTCGCTCGTTGCTGAACATCCGTTCGCTCTCTGACGACGAGTTAGCCTACATGGTTGATCTCGCAATCGCGTTGAAAGCCCGCCGTAAGGCTGGTATCCGTGGCGAATTACTCCGCCGCAAAAACATCGCGTTAATCTTCGAAAAGAGCTCCACCCGTACCCGCAACTCTGCGGCCATCGCCGTGCGTGACGAAGGCGGCCATGCGGAATTCTTGACGGGCCAGGCTACGCACTTCGGCGCAAAGGAATCCGTTGCCGACTCCGCACGCGTGCTCGGTCGTCTCTTTGATGGTATTCTCTTCCGCGGTTATGCCCAGAGCACCGTGGAAACCCTCGCTGCACGTTCTGGCGTGCCGGTGTGGAATGGTCTCACCGACGAAAGCCACCCCACGCAGTTCTTGGCCGATATGATGACCATGCGCGAAGCATTCGGCGACGTGAAGGGTAAGACCATGGCCTATGTGGGCGACGGTCGCAACAATGTGGCCAACTCCCTCATGATGGGATGCGCTAAGGCAGGCATCAATTTCGTCAATGTCACCCCACGTGAACTCTTCCCCTGCGAAGCCCTCGTGGAAGAAGCCCGCGCTATCGCCGCACGCAATGGGTGCGAAGTGCGCGTAGAAACCGACCCTGTGACGGGCGTGAAGGGCGCCAATGTGCTCTACACCGACGTCTGGGTGAGCATGGGTGAAGAAGACAAGAAGGCCGAGCGCCTCGCCTTGTTGCGCCCCTACCAAATCAATATGCCGCTTTGTGAAGCGACGGGCAATCTCGGTGGCGAGTTAATCTTCCTCCACTGCTTGCCCGCATTCCACGACAACAACACCGAAGTCTCTCGTGAGACCGGCGCACTCGAAGTCACTGACGACGTCTTCGAATCCACTTTCTCCAAGGTTTTCGACGAAGCAGAAAACCGCATGCACACCATTAAGGCGCTTTACGTCTCCGCGCTCTGCGAAGAAGCCGCCTTTTAACCCGCCCTCGGAGGCAAACAATGAATGTGAAAGACATCACCACCATCAAATGGGAAGACTTTGAAGCCCTCCCGAAACAAGAGAAGGCTCCTTATCTCATGCAGAAGGATGGGATGCCCTTTCACACGCTCTTTGCCCAACAGTTTGACCGGCCTCTCCTTGAGCGCCTCTGCGCCTTCGCCACACGCATTCGCCGCATTGCGAAGACCCGCGAAGGCGCGCTCTTCTTGAGTTCGCTACTCTCGCATAAGCGTGCGATGCTCTACTTTTCGCAACCCAGCTCCCGCACCTTCCTCTCACACCTTTCTGCGTGCGAGATTTTGGGCATGCGCACGGGTTCTGTGCGTGACGCGGCGACGAGTTCCGAACTCAAGGGCGAGAGTAAAGAGGACTCTGTGCGCACCTTCTCCTCTTACTTTGACCTCGTGATTATGCGTTCGCCAGACAAGGGTCTCGCCGAACGCGTCGCTTGGGTCTTGGGCAACTCCGAACGTAACGTCCCCCTTATCAATGCTGGCTCGGGCAAGGATCAGCACCCCACGCAGGCCTTGCTTGACATCTACACCCTGCACCGTTCCTTTGAAACGCAAGGTGGCATTGATGGCAAGACGGTGGTCTTTGTGGGGGACTTGTTGCGTGGGCGTACGGTGCGTTCGCTCGCCTTCCTCTTGACGCGTTTTGAAAATGTGCGTCAAGTCTTCGTGGCCCCGAAGGAACTGCAGATTAAGCCCGATATCTTGAAGATTCTTGATGCGCACAATGTGAAGTACGAACTCTCCGACGATTTGGCACGTTGGCTACCCGAAGCAGATGCCGTTTACATGACGCGCATTCAGGATGAATGGGACAAGGCAAACGGCGAATCGGCGAAGATTGACACCTCTGCCTTCAAGCTTGGCGCAGAACAGGTCGCCACCATGAAGCCTGGCGCGGCCATCTTGCACCCCTTGCCGCGTCGCGATGAAATCTCCACCGATGTTGATACCG
Organism: Kiritimatiellia bacterium; assembly: GCA_017558005.1. Classification (GTDB taxonomy): domain Bacteria; phylum Verrucomicrobiota; class Kiritimatiellia; order RFP12; family DVOR01; genus Spyradenecus. The sequence continues at coordinate 45,475 of JAFYWN010000023.1, forward strand.
ACCCGCGCGCAAAGTATTGGCGTCAGATGCGTAACGGTATGTGGATTCGTACCGCACTCATTGCCGCAACGTTCGGATGCGAAGCGGTCATCAATGACTACTACACCGCGCACCTTAGCCGTTGATCACGGGTATGGAACCGAAAAATCTCTTCACCTACACCCTCACCGCTGAGCAGGCGGCGGCCCTTGAGATGGTCACTGAAGGCATGAACTCGCTCCAACGCGTTCAAGTGCCTTACACCTCCCTCGCCCTGAAGGGCAAACACTTAACCATCAATCTTTACACCTCTGGCAAACTCGTTGTACAGGGGAAAGAGGCGCAGGACTTCGTGCTCTTTACGTTGGAACCGCTCGTCCTTGGCGCGGCAACGGTAGGCTATGAAGAGGTGCTTGACCCCAAGATGTTTGCGCCGCACATGGGGTCGGACGAAAGTGGCAAGGGCGACATCTTTGGTCCGCTCATTACCGTCGCCGCTTTCATTGACGAAACCACGGGCAAAAAGCTCGCAGACTTGGGCATTCGCGACTCAAAGACCATCGCGGATAGCAAGATTACCGTGCTCGCCGCAGAGACACGCAAAATCCTCGGTCGCAATAATTGCGCCTTTGTCCTGCTCCGCCCGCAGACGTATAATCGCGTGTACAACAAGATTGCCAACCTCAATCGTCTCTTGGCATGGTGCCATGCCCGTGCCATTGAAACCTTGGCCGAGCAGCGTCCCGACTGTCCACGTGCCGTCATTGACCAATTTGCCAAGACGGAAGCCACGATTAACCGCGCCCTCATGCCGCGCGGGAAGAAGTTGATTATCGAGCAAATGCACAAGGCCGAACGCGATATTGCCGTGGCGGCCGCCTCCGTGCTTGCACGCGACGTCTTCATCAAGGAGATGAAAAAGCTCTCCGAAGCCGTCGGGGTGGAACTCCCCAAGGGCGCTGGCCCGAAGATTCCCGAAACATTGTCTACCCTTTTGAAGACGAAAGGCCCCGAGGTGTTGCCTCAGGTCGCGAAGTGTCACTTTAAGACGATTGATGAAGCGCTCACCAAACACGGCTTCACGCGCGATGATTTACCGGCCGATACAGAGGCCTAATGGCCCTTTCTCTACTGCCTCCCACCGGAGTCCGCTCCCATGACACAGACTATTTCCCCGCGTTCTTGTCCATTAACTGGCACTTATCGCCCCGAAGGCGACAAGTCCCTCTCCCACCGTGCACTCCTCTTTGCCTCGTTAGCAGAGGGTGAAAGCACGATTCGACGCTTCTTAATCGGCGGCGTGACGCGGGCGATGTTGCGTTGCTTGCGCGCCTTGGGGGTGGAATGGACATTGGATGAGGAGTCGCATGTGCTCAAGGTTAAGGGCGTCGGCCTCAAAGGCTTTAAGACGCCCGATGCGCCCTTGGACTGCGGCAACTCTGCGACCACCTTCCGTTTGCTCGCAGGTGCAGTGGCGGCCGCGGGCATTGAATGCACATTAGATGGCTCTGAAGGTCTCCGCAAGCGCCCGATGGCGCGTATCATTGAACCCCTGCGCATCCTTGGCGCAGAGGTGGAGTCGGCCGACAATCGCGCGCCGCTCACCTTTAAGCCTGCGAAGATGGGCTCCATCAACTATGTATTGCCGGTGGCCTCGGCCCAAGTAAAGAGTTGCTTACTCCTCGCCGCGCTCTCGGGAAACGCCCCCAGTGCGATTTTAGAGCCTGGCCCTTCACGCGACCATACCGAACGTATGCTTGCAGCGATGAGCGCACGTGTTCGTAATTTCTCTGAGGGTTACGGCGCCGTGGTGCTCCCCCAGAGCGAACCCCTCAAGCCACTTGATACCGAACTCGCCGGCGACATCTCCAGCGCCGCCTTCCTCATGGTCGCGGCGACCCTTTTGCCTGGAAGTGATTTCGTCTTAGAAAAGGTCGGCATCAATCCCACTCGCACTGGCATTGTAGATGCGCTTCGCGCGATGGGCGCAGAGATTACCTTTGAGAATGAAACTGAAATGGCGGGCGAACCCGTGGCCGACATTCGCATTCGCGCCGCAAAGTCGCTCTCCGGCATCACCATCCAGGGTGATCTCGTCGTGCGTATGATTGACGAATTCCCCGCCTTTATGATTGCCGCAGCGTATGCCACGGGCGAGACCATCGTCCGTGATGCCGCCGAACTCCGCACAAAGGAGTCGGACCGCATCGCCATCATGGCGGCCAATCTTCAAGCGCTCGGCGTGGAAATTGAAGAGTATCCCGATGGCTTCCGTATCCAGGGCACTGGGAAAATTCCTGGCGGCGTAACCGTTCATGCGCAGGGCGATCACCGCATTGCGATGAGCATGGCACTCGCCGCACTTCGTGCTGAGGCTCCAGTGGCAATTGAACATTTTGAAATGCTCAATGAATCCTTCCCGGATTTCCCTCGCGTGCTCGATCTCTAATGTGGTCGCACGCTACAGTGCGCCCCACCCTTTCACCTCTTTTCGAAACGCACGATGACCACTCTCCCTGCACCTTCTGAGAAGACTGCCACCTATCGTGAGTGTCTCTCCGTCGCATGGCCGTTAGTCTTGGCGATGACGGGTAATGCGCTCATGATGTTTGCCGACCGCATCTTCCTCTCACGTCATAGCGCCATCAATATCCAAGCCGCCCTGCCCGCGGGACTGATGTCCTTTATGGTGCTCGCGTTCTTACAGAATATTGTGCTCTATTCGGGCACCTTCGTGGCGCAATTCTCTGGCGCAGGCTCACGCGCCGCTTGTGCGCGTGCCACCGCACAGGGATTGTGGCTGGCCATTCTCTGCATTCCCCTGCTCCTGCTCTCCATTCCCCTCGGCTACTGGCTCTTTGACGTTGTAGGGCACGCACCCGAAGTGATTGTCGCCGAACGGAGCTACTACCTCACCCTGACGCTCGGCAGCTTTTTCATTCCCTTTGGCGCTGCCTTCTCTGGCTTCTTTACGGGGCGTGGCTATACACGCCTCGTGATGATTGCCAATATCATTGGCAATGCTGTAAATGTCGCCCTGGACCCGCTCTTCATTTGGGGATGGGGACCCATTCCAGAACTGGGCATCGTCGGCGCAGGTATTGCCACGGCATTGGGCCAAATCGTAATTACCGCGATCCTCGGCATCGCGATGTTGCGTGAGAAACACTTTTCCACCTCGTACCGCCGAAAAGTGGCCTTCGCGATGAAGCTTCCTATGATGCTGCGCATTATCCGTTATGGCGTGCCGAGTGGGAGCCATGTCCTGTTGGATATTTCCACCTTTACCGTCTTCGTCTTTCTCACTGGAAAACTCGACGCACTGAGCTTTGCGGTGAGCAATATTGTCCTCTCCATCAACCACCTCATCTTCGCCCCGCTCATGGGCATCGCCATGGCCGCCTCTGTATTGGTGGGCCAACGCATCGGCGCGAAAGATTTCGCAGGGGCCACGCGCGCAGGGCGACGTTGCGTAACCATTGGCTTAGCTTATGTCTTCCTAATGGTTGCCATTATTGGTACCTTCCACGAAGAGATGTTGCGCTTCTTCTATGCGAGCAACTCTCCCTTCGCCTATGCAGACTACCTTCACGTGGGCAAAATGCTCACCGTCATCTTCCTCGCGTGGGCCGCAGGAGATGCCTTCAATATCATCTTAGGGGGCGCTCTCAAGGGCGCGGGCGACACTCGCTTTGTAATGTGGATTATCGGAATCATCTCTTGTGTCTTATGGTTGCCCGCCGTCTTCATCTGCTACTCCTTAGGCTGCAACATCGTCACCCTTTGGTGGACGATGCCGGGCTACGTCTTTGTTGCGGCAGGCACCTTCGCTTGGCGCTTCTTTAGAGGTGACTGGAAACAACACAATCTCATCCACTAACCATGCGCCGCCAACTCCTCGCGCTTCTTCTTCCCTTGCTCCTTCTCGTGGGGTGTCGCACTCTCTTGCCGCCGCCGCCCCCAAAAATTGCTTGGGGCTACACGCGTGAGCATCCTCTCCCGATGCCCTCTGTGTTGACTTCGGTAGAGTACATCGATCGCTTGCGTAATCTTGACGGCTCTACGCCGCAGTGGCGCCGCGTTGGCGCCGAACATATCCCCGTACCGATTGATCCCGAGCCCTGTGGACATCAAACCCGTCTTGATCGCTTCCGCGCGTGGTTAGGCATGGAGCGCACCCCTGGCACCATCTTAGATCGTTACGAACTCCACACCCCGCACGGCACCATCACCCTCTGGGTCAATCCCTATGCCGGCCACTACCCCGACGAACCGCCCCAAAACTTCATCCTCGCGCCCTAATCTCTTTGCGCGCGATAATAACCCACTTCCCTAAAACAAAAAACGCTTGAGCGATTGCTCAAGCGTAAAACTGGCTCCGAAGGCAGGATTCGAACCTGCGACCAAGTGATTAACAGTCACCTGCGCTACCACTGCGCCACTTCGGAACAAAGTAAATTGTCTGAAAATTGGCTCCGAAGGCAGGATTCGAACCTGCGACCAAGTGATTAACAGTCACCTGCGCTACCACTGCGCCACTTCGGAACGTGGGAACCGTTTTCTAAAAAAATTGGTGGCGGGTGAGGGTCACGATCCCCCGACACGCGGATTATGATTCCGCTGCTCTACCAACTGAGCTAACCCGCCAAGCAGAAAACGTCGCACATTATAGCAAGGCCCCTTTTCACCCGTCAAGCACTTTTTTCATCAATTAGCAGATTTTTCCTATCGCTCATTGAAACCCACGCGTATTAACCTTCTTCGCGCGGGTAGAGAAAATGCCACAAGCCTCAGGGGGAGTCCTTTTTAAAGCGCGCCTCAGCGCGCTGCATGAGCCTCTTTTACGCGTTTGTTCCAGCTGATCCAGCCGTAGATGCCATTGCCGAGATACGCGCCCCACATGAGAACCATCATCGCGCCCTGCGGACTCCCGTGGTACCAACGCAAGCTCCACATCACCACCGAAACAACATCTAAGACCAACCACACCAGCCACTGTTCACGATAGCGCAACATCTGTAAAGAGAAGGCAACCACTGAAAAGACGTTTGTGAGAGCATCCAAGTCCGGCGTGTGTTGCCCCGCAATCAAGGCCAATAGCCGACCTAAGAGAAACGTCCCCGCCGCACACAAAATGGCACTAAGCAACACCGCCCATCGGCTCATGCGACGAATTTCGAGTTGCCCATTCGCTTGAATATTCCGATACCAGAGGCAGTGCCCCACCACATTCACGGGAAGGAAGAAGAGAAGATTGAGCCCCACTTCGCCATAAAGCCCATTAAGCCACGCACTCCAAGCATAGAGAAGGATATTGATATACCCCACCCAAAAGGAGATGAGCAACCCTTTCGCAATCAATACCACACAGAGAACGCCACTCAAAAAGGCCGCAAAGCCCAATAAATCATAGCCCGACCAAAACGAAATAAAGATAGCGATCGAAATGAAACATCCCACCCAAATGCGTTCAAAGAGACTCCACAACGAGAGATGTTGCTTCAAAGCCAGTAGCATACGCGCCTCCGATCTTTAATCCACTCAAACGTCTCACGGCTTAACGAAAAAGGTGTTTCGCTAAACCCATCCCTGCCCCTGCTGCCAAGAGTCCCGTGACATTTTGCAACAACACATTCAATGCACATTTGCCATACTGCGCCGCTTCAAGCAACCGCACACTCTCCAAAGCAAAGCTACTAAACGTGGTAAATGCGCCCAAAAATCCAATAAAGAGCACCGGAAGATAGTCGCACGATTGAAACTTTGCGCGGCAAAGGACAAAACAAAATCCAGCAATCAATGCCCCCACGACATTGACCATGAGTGTCCCCCACGGGAAGCTTGCCGAAATCGGGCTCAACCATCGTACGCACCCATAGCGCGTCAAGGTGCCAATCGCCCCAGCCAATGCAATTAAAAGAAGTAATTTCATGCCACTCCTAAAACAAAAAAAGACGAGCCAACGCTCGCCTCTCTTCCGTTTTTCCTTTTTATGGTAAACCTATATGGACTGAAGTCCAACTTTGGAGATGGTCGAGCGGGCGGCGAAAGTTATGGAGGAAATTGTAGCACTTTTGGAGTGTGTATAAAAAAAGCAGCCGAGGTTTTCGGCCGCTTTTTGTGCGTTGTCTATTCTGTGAAACAAGTTGACGCAATGGCTTTGAATTGTTCGGCGTTGCGTTTGGTTTCTCTTAGCATTTCGGCGGTGACAGCATCTTCGGGCCCAAGCCTTTCAGCCATGTCTGCAAGCTTGTTCGCAGATGCAAGCATTTCCTCTAAAAGGTCGCCGATCGCTTGTTTACGTTCTTTTGCGCCAGCCTTGAGAGCCTTTGCAAGTTTTTCCGTGACGTAAATCACATCTTTGTTTTTTGTGGTGCGATTGCCCCACCTTGCAGCAGCAGCAATTTGTGCGCGCGTCTTTGTATCCATATCAACCTCCTTGGAAAACTTCTAAAAGCCAATCCTTGAACACATTGGAGCAGTCATGCTTGGACTGAGTTCAAAAACTTCCTTCATTTTAGCATTTATGTTTAGTATCTGCACATGTTTTATTCTTTTTTGTTCGAATTAGTTTTTCAATCAACATACGAATCTAACGAGGGAAGGATTGGATGTTCGCCTTTCCAATAGGCCAGCAAATGCGGTTGCTCTTCAAAAAGATGAATGACATCTTTCATAAAAGCAGTGTTGTTTTTGTAACTATCATTGTATGCTTCACTGCCATTCCATCGGGCAAGGACAAGACGTTCTAAAAGTTGAACTGCGCCACGTTCATAGGTTTCTCGGTCAAAGAAGAGGTCATATTCTTCTTCGTATTGGGTTAAACTAAGGCGAATCATTTGTGGTGAATGGTGCACCTTCGTTTCCCAAAAACCGCTACACCCAGGTTCGCCGCATCCACAGGTCAAATAATCGCCCGAATAGCTCCCACGTAAAGACCCCACGATGCCATAAATCTTCAAACATCCCGCCAATGGCTTCTCTTTTCCTGGTGGCACAATCGAGAAGATTGTCCGATCAAATGGAGACTCATAAATGATTTGATGCGCATCTTGAATTTGCGCGCGGGCAGGCGTCTTTGGAATCTCTATCGACGGGAATTCCCTTTGAATCAACCGCCGCATCTTCTTACTAATTATTTCCCATGGTAATTTTGGGGAAAAGCATTGAGAAAAGGCGGTTCGCGTCTTTTCATTTTGGACGCAACTCTTCATGAGGCACAACCACGCTTCTGGGGTTAGCCGTTCAAATGGAATCCATTCCGCATGGCACGCATCTACAAGGAGCAGTTCTACACAGTCCAGCGCTGAGAGTTCTGCTTGATGCGCTTGAATAAAGGCTAACCCTTCGTGTTTTAATTTATCCCATAAATTGTACATATTTACACCTTTTATTTATTCAAATGATACTTTTTCCCATCTTTCCATCGTCTGTAAGGCTACAATGCCCTGCGCCAAATAGGTGTGTAACATTTCCAATACGCGCGCTAATGGCACAGATTTTACTGTCCTGAATTGCCATTTCACATTGTGTATCTGCCATTCCACCTGCCAAAGACCATCTTCCGTTTGAATCCCTTGGAAAAACTCCGAGTATACTAATGGCACAACGATAAAAAAGTCTTCTTCCTGACAGCGTGAGAGATATTCCTCTAATTCCTTTACCGACTCAAACCATCCATTCTCGTAAACGAATGAAAACCGCTCCTCTGGAAGAGATTGATATCCCGACAATAACGTATAACGAAGCACCTTGCCTGTTGCATCCACCGCCACTAATAACGACGTATAGAGTTCTGATAACTGACGCGGCGAAGGGCATGCACACCACAAATGACGTTCGCCTGTACTCGGCGCGTGAGCGACATGTAACACATTCAGTTGATCAGCTAAAGTCTCAAACGAATACAACAGATGTTGGCTCACCTCTGGAATCTGTTCTAAAATCGCAATCAACTCCTCGCGCTTCAAAGGTGGTAATGCCTCCAAATCATCAGGCTTATACCGTAAATAATTTGCGTAAGTCACAAAGGTAGGATAAACCTCTGCCACGCTTGCTTCCAAACCGCCGCCAAAATCCTCCACTTTAGGATAATGTTCAAGGCCGCGCGGCAAGAGCATCCGATCCACAGATGCCATCTCCTCCACCGCTTCTTCTGTAGGCGTGGGCTCCGTTTCGTCTTCTACCGCTTCTGCAGCTTCCTCTGCAAGGAATACTTCCTCGGGATAATGAATCGTAGCCCGCGCAAACGTTTTCTCTGGAAGTGAAGGCGAAAACCAACCAAATAATGCCGCCTTACCCGCAATCGCATCTCCCACGCGTGGGATGTAATGCTCCTTAATGCAATGTTCAGGCACCAATAATTGCCACGAAAAACCGTCCGGCAGATTTGGTGGCGCACTCCACACCATTAACTTCCAACAAAGCTCACCCTCTACACACTCAAAATTCACATCCTCCACGACCGAATAGAACTCCGCCATCGCAGGCGCATCCTCCAAATCACACCCCGACAACGCACGCACGTGTGATAAATCAAATCGTTCGGGCAACCCTTTCCCCTGCCGACAGTCTGCACCCGATAAAATACAATGCTCATTGCGACACTCCAAATAGACGCCCAACCCCGTAATCGTCAAATGAGCAAGCCCACCCGCTCGATAATGGTCAAAAAGCGCACGATCCCGCCACGCATTTGCTACCACAAAAGGTAGACCACACTCACACTCAGAATCAAACAGCACCTCTGAATGCCAAATCGGCTCGTCATTCGCTATACGATAAAAAGGCGACACGCAAAAAATATCCCTCGGCTTTAAATTTCGCCACGGGCGCACCAACACCTCAAAGCGACGAATCCCAAGCCCCTCCTCCGTATGTACAGTCTCATAGAGTAATTCCACCGACTCCGACAACGATGCCGTCAAAAAAGGAGACGCATCCTCCTCTAAAGCCTCCACCAATTCAGCCTCACCCACGCGAGCCATAGCCACATCCAACAACATCTGTATCTCAGGAAAGAAATCCATCTCGTACATAATCAACACCTAAAATAAAAACGTTTAAGCAAACGTTTAATCACTCACAGAAAACTTAGCACACCTATATCAGAGAAATAAATGCCCCAAAATGCGGCTAAGCCGAATAAAAACAAAAAACACACCGCAACGCAGTGTGATCTTCAAGAATCTTAATAAAAATTCATTAACTTTTGGGGTTTGGAGGCGATAAGTCATCGCCTGCATTAATCCTTTTTATGGTGGAGGTAAGGGGAGTCGAACCCCTGACCTTTTGAATGCCATTCAAACGCTCTACCAACTGAGCTATACCCCCGAAAAGGAATGGCAGTAAGATATCATAATCCCTCACACCAATGCAAGCATTATTTTCAAAATTCTTTATTTTCTAAAAAGATGTTGATTAAAAAAGTAAGTGAACTGGCGAGACGGAAGAAGACATAAAGAACGAAGCCCTTGTTTTACCTCCAGACATAACGGCATCTAAGGCCGAGATTGCACTTGGAGTTTTCAAGGGCTCCAAACTAATGCGTAAGATACTACAATGAGTTTACGCCGTCAATCTTAAAAGAGTTTCCAAGATTCTAACAATCGTCCACCCCTTCCAAAGTGAGCGTTTGGTGAAAATTTGGAGCGTGAGGAGAAGTGTCATCATTAATTTAAGCTTTTGAGAACGGATACGCCACTGTTACCTACACCCCCACCAACCAAGTGAGGCATTGCCAACCACTTGGGCGATTTGGGAAACTAAGGGCTGGGGCAAAAAGCAAACACAGGGTGTCTATTTTCTACACCTTGCGAGCAGAAAAGAGGCAAATTTGGGCTTAAAAGCCGGCTGCGCGGTTTAAGTCTTCAATCACGTAGGGGAAGTCCGCATAGTAGGCGCTTTCCTTACTACAATGCTCCCACGTGAGAGGGATTAGTTTAGTAACGAATTGTCCACCCTTTATTAATTCAAAATAAACAACGTGTTCGTCGTTGTTAATCTTATTAACGGAGACGATTGTTTTTAGTTTTTCAAACGGAATGACTGGGATTCCAATGATTAAGCCTTCCATCTCTTCAAATGAAAGGACACTGAAGGAGTCAATCTTAAACTCAAAAAGTGTTTCATGAACTCCCCTTGCAAAGGTGGGGACAAAGTGCCAACTATTTCGATTTTCAATTGCCTCAAGGGTGCCAGGTTCTACAGTCTCCACGAGGCGTCCATCCTTTTTGTGTAAGAAGGAGGCAGAATAGTAATCGTCTTCAGGAAATAACAGATCCACCGATGACCGGCACCACACGGTAAACGACACGACGGCGTGATTTTTGAGTTGTTTAAGCGTGGGGGGCCCCACAAGCAGAAGTTCCATCTCTACAGGCGCAGAGGGCTCGTCACTTGCGATGATTGGACCGTGCGAAACACAACCCGCCCCAAAGCAGACCCATAAACAGCACCATGCCAACATCCGAATCTTCATAGATCCCTCATCAGTTCAAACACCCTTATCGAGGCAGATGAGCCGCACATAACGCCTCACCCGCTACCTCAATTATAGCAAAAAAAGATAGCGCAACCATTTCTCACCTTGCATGACGCGCACCTCTCCTCCTCTGCGTCTGCAATTTAACACAAAAAAGGCGCGCCCAAAGGGACGCGCCTCTCTGTTTGAAAACAATTCGAACCGATTAAGCAGCAGCCTTGAGTGCGCCCACGGCAATCAAGGTGAAGACCATGACGAAGATTGCCGTGGTTTCAACAATGCCGAGTGCGGCGAGGTTGTTGGTGAAGCCCTGGCCGGTTTCGCCCTGAGCATCAGCGGCGCAACCACCTGCACGGCCCTGGAAGATAGCGGACATGCCGATACCAAGACCAGCGAAGATGCCGAGGATGAGCATGCCAACGCCACCACCAGGGATCACCTTCGTGGCGTTCATGACGAACATCAAAATCATCCCGTAGAGCGTCTGGGTGATCGGTGCACCGACATAGGCGAGCAACAAGAACGGCGCGGGGCGGTTCTGTGCGTAGCATTTCTTCCATGCGCCAACTGCGCCAGCGGCGGCGAAGCCCGTGCCAATAGCAGAACCAAGGCCGGAGAGGGCGAGACAGGCAACGGCGCCTGCGACGGTAAGTGCGGTATCCATAGTGTAATGTTTCCTTTACTGTTGAGGTTGTTTAAAAGGGTTGTAAGCTTGTCCAGACCAAGTAATACCTTTCGCATTGGAGAATTCCAAGGTATTCAAACGCACGGCATGAACAAGGATGGAGAGTGCGCCCATTGCGAGGTTCAAGCCATGCCCCACAAGGAGGATGGCGCAGACTGCGACAATGCGAAGCGCCAGAGGTAAATCAAGCGAGAGGGCCATCTCATTGAAGTTTTCAGCGACCTTAACGGAGGCAAGTCCCACGGCGAAGAGACGGACATAACTGATGATGTCGCCCATCGCACTGATGATATTGAGCGGGAGCATACCAATGCTGATACCTTCATTCTTGATGTCGGCCACCAATGGGATGAGGATGACCACAGTACTGCCGCCAAGCAACCACCACGCCCAGGCAGGCTGGTTGAACCAGTTGACCACAATACCACAGACAATCATGAACATACTCCAGGTAATGCCAAGCCAACCGATTTCACCGAGCATTTTAATGTTCGGCGCGAGCAGGATGGCATTCCAAATGCGTGCCAAGGAGATATGGCAAGCACCAATCAGGAAGCACAAGAACATGATATTGCTATCCACTCCCAACCACGCGACGGTCGGAATCGCGCTCAAGCACGTCGGCAATGCGTCCTTAGCAATGCCAAAATACGTTCCAGAGAGCACGCCCCAAACGATGGTGGAGAGGCAGAAGACGGTGAGAATCAAGAGCAACGGACGTGCCGCTTCATTCTTTCTCAGCTTCCATCCCGCCGCAAGCACGCCTGCAAGCATCACGGCGCCGTAACCAGCGTCGCCCACGAGCATGGCGAAGAAGAGGGAGAAGAAGAGATAGAACGGCACAGAGCAGTCACCTTCGGAGTAACCCGGCAGAATGCCAAGCCCCTTGAAGAGGGTGGTAATCGCACGAAATCCACGCGGAGGCTCGAGCAACACGGGTACATTCGCGTCATTGGGATCCACGTCATTAAAGACGACGCCCCACCCTTCCGCGTCCGCTTTCGCGAGCACTTCTAAGACATTGCGATCGGGCAAATAGCCTTGGAGCCATGCCAGTTCACCAGCGTCACGCAGATTGGCCGCGACTTCTGTGGCGGTTTTGTCATCCTGACAAGCGCGCAGAGCCGCCGTCAGCGGCTTACGCAAGTCTGCTGCCGCATCTGCCAACGCACGCACCAATTGATTTGCCTGCGCTTCAGCGGCGGCAATTCGACGGCGCATTTCTGCGGTGGAGAGTTCTGGCACGGGGATGGTTTCAAAGTCTTCAGGCAAACCTTCAGCGCGCATCCAAACGCCGTAAATGAAGCCTGCATCCACCGTGAAGGTGAAGACGCCCTCAGTGGGCAATTCCGCAGCGATAGGCGCCTTGAACAAGGTGGCAGTGATGCCAGCGCCTGCAAGTGCGGTAATCGTCTCGGGATTGACCTCGCCAAAGACCTCATAACGACGCAAGAGAAGCGCATTCGCCATCGCCTCATCACGCAACCGCGTCACGATCTCAGCAGTCGTATTGACACTTGCCGTATCCTTGGGGGCGGGCATCTGCGCCGCGGCGGCTTCCAATTCAACGAAGGAATAGGTCGAGACCTTGGAATTTGCATCCGGACGGAAGGCAAAGGCGCCATTCTTTTCTGCGACATCCAGCACGCGGAGCGCCTGTTCTGCGGCGGTGACCGCAGCGGCAGAACGGCGAATTGCCTCGCCATCGCGCACCTCGAGCTTTACATGAACGCAGCCCAGTTCACGCAGAACCGCCAGCGCCTTTTCACGTGCCGCGGTAGTGCAGACCAAGGTCAGTTGTTTCATCGGAACAATCATTCGTCCGCCTCCTCTTTCTTGACGGGCGTACGACCCTTGGCAATCTTACCGCGAACCACTGCGGCGGTCTGTTCATCGCCGATAAAGATGCGAATCACGCGGATGTTTTCCTTACACTCCGGGATTTTCACCTTTTCGAAGAGATTGACGCGCTGTCCTGTCGTGTGCAGTTCTTCGCGAATCAATTCGCGCTGACGCGAGAGCACATCGCCCTCAGCACGCAGCGCCATCAATTCAGCGAGCATATCCTGTGCATCATCGGTCCAAGCCGGCGTACGATAGGGATCCAAGGGCACCGGTTCGGCATTGATCCCTTCATACACAGGAATGGCGACACCGGCAATATTGCCCTGTGCCGTGCGCACTCCATTGAAGGTAACCAATGCATCGGGTTGAACAGCGGTGTCGGAATAGAGAGCCACCCATGCTTCAAGACGTTTCCGGGCAGCAGCTTCGCGTTTCTGCACCTCTGCAAGCTTTGCAGAGATCCCAGCAATTTCCGCTTGTAGCTGCTGTTTCTTTAACTGAAGCATCGGCAGAAAGCGCTGAAACCGCTTTAATGCATCGGTTTGCGCCTTTAGTTCTGTCTTTGTATGCTTGATTTTAGCCATTGCGACCTCGCATCAGCTGTGCGGCTTCACTTAGGCTTTCGGCCAGAAACGGTCTGCCATCTTGGAGGGAATACCCGTTTCCATCGGTTCAAAGCACGTGGCGAGGATTTGCCATCCGAGGTCAAGAGCCTGTTCCAACGGGATATTCACGGAGAGGTCCATCATCTTCTCTTCGAAGAGTGCACCATAACGCAAAAGCTTACGGTCCCATTCACTCATACGGAAGCCCATGGACTGCTTTTCTGCGGCATCCTTGTACTGGGCGTAGAGCTTAATCATAGCATCCATGATGGTGCGATGATCTTCACGGGTATCCTTATTCACCTGCTGCTTCAGACGCGAGAGCGAACCGAAGGGTTCAATGCGGCCATTGCGGAGATAGAACTGACCTTCGGTGATGTAACCGGTGTTGTCCGGCACGGGGTGGGTCACGTCATCGCCAGGCATGGTCGTCACCGCAAGAATGGTGATGGAGCCTGCGCCTTCGAAGTCAACCGCCTTTTCATAACGTGCGGCCAACTGCGAATAGAGGTCGCCAGGATAACCACGGTTGGACGGGATCTGTTCCATCGTGATGGCGATTTCCTTCATCGCATCGGCGAAGGAGGTCATATCCGTCAACAGCACGAGCACGCGCTTGCCCTTGAGGGCGAACTGTTCTGCCACAGCGAGCGAAACGTCCGGCACGAGCATACATTCCACCACGGGGTCTGCTGCGGTGTGCACGAACATCACCGTACGGGAAAGTGCACCAGACGCATCAAGCGTATCACGGAAAGCGAGGTAGTCGTCGTGCTTCAAGCCCATACCACCGAGGATGATGATATCGACTTCTGCCTGCAGGGCGATACGTGCGAGCAAGTCATTGTAGGGTTCACCTGCGCGAGCGAAGATGGGGAGCTTCTGGCTTTCGACGAGCGTATTGAATACGTCAATCATCGGAATGCCCGTGCGAACCATGTTACGCGGGATAATACGCTTAGCAGGGTTCACAGAGGGCGTACCAATGTCGGTGGCATTCATGGTCAATTCAGGACCATTGTCACGCGGCTTAGCAGAACCCGTAAAGACGCGGCCGAGCAATTCATCGCCGAAGGGCACCTGCATCGGGTGACCCAAGAAGCGCACCTGAGCATCGGTCGCAATACCACGTGCACCAGCAAAGACCTGAAGCGTCACTTCATCGCCGGCAAGCTTAATCACCTGTGCGAGCGAGGTTCCCGTGCGAGAATCAATTTCCGCAAGCTCTTTATTGCGCACACCATCGGCGCGCAAGGTCACAACAGAACCGGAAATGTTGTCAATCTGATGGTAGAGCTTATGCATGAGGAGCCTCCGTTACGAGCTTGAGCACTGCGGCGCGACGGGTGTCATAATCGGCGCCGCCCATAGGGGTGTTGTTCCAGTCGATGAATGCCTGCTGCAGCTGGAGGAAGGCATGACGCGCTTCACCCTTGTCTGTGTAAGCATAGGTTTCATTCACCACAGTCTCGAGCACATCAAACGATGCCTTCTGACGATCGACCGAACTGCTTGCATCCACGTCATTGAAGGCGTTCTGCTGCAGATACACCGCATCAATCAATTCCTTCTTGAGGAACATGACGAAGTCTTCCATGGCGGTACCTTCTTCACCGACCACCTTCATCATCTGTTCGACGTCTGCACCCTTACGCAAGATGGCACGGAGATTTTCCACACGATTCTGCTCGATGACCGAGCGATACTTGCTCCAAGAGTCCAAGGGGTCAATTGCAGGGAAGCGGCGCGCATCGGAACGTGCACGGGAGAGACCATGGAATGCACCCACCACCTTCAACGTTGCCTGCGTCACAGGTTCGTCGAAGTTACCACCTGCAGGGGAGACCGTGCCACCGATGGTGACCGAGCCAATTGAACCATCCTTCAGACGGACACGACCAGCGCGTTCGTAGAAGCCTGCGATCACCGATTCAAGGTAAGCCGGGAAGGCTTCGTCACCAGGAATTTCTTCCAAGCGGCCCGACATTTCACGGAGTGCCTGTGCCCACCGCGACGTGGAGTCTGCGAGCAAGAGCACATTTAGGCCCATCTGGCGATAGTAGCCCGCCAAGGTCACCGCCGTGTACACCGAAGCTTCACGAGCGGCCACAGGCATCGACGAGGTGTTACAAATAATCACCGTACGGTCCATGAGCGTGCGGCCCGTCTTGGGGTCGGTCAACTCAGGGAATTCACGCAGAGTTTCCACCACTTCACCTGCACGTTCACCGCAAGCTGCCACAATCACGATATCCACGTCTGCATACTGGGAGGTCTGGTGCTGAATCACCGTCTTGCCTGCGCCGAAGGGACCTGGCACGCAGTACGTACCACCCACTGCGACGGGGAAGAAGGTGTCCACAGAACGAATACCCGTGGAGAGCGTTTCGGTCGGACGCAGACGTTCTGCATAGCAGTTAATCGGCAACTTCACCGGCCACTTCTGCATCAACTTCACTTCGCGTTCATTCCCCTGAGCATCCGTCACAATGGCGACCGTGTCTTCCACTGTGTAGGAGCCTGCGGGCATCACCTGCTTCACCGTGTACACGCCACGCCAGGCAAAGGGAATCATAATGCGGTGCGTATAGACACCTTCTGGCACAGTACCAACCGTTTCGCCTGCGGTCAAACGATCGCCCACGGCTGCCTTCGGGGTAAATTCCCACTTGGCCACACGGTCAAGCGAAGGCAAGTAGGTGCCGCGCTGCAAGAAGAAGCCGCACTGTTCTGCCAATTCAGGAAGCGGATTCAGCAAACCGTCGTACACGCGACCGAGCAAACCAGGACCCAATTCTGCGGCAAGCATGTCACCCGTAAAGTCCAGCACATCGCCCACCTTTAAGTCGCGCGTGTCTTCGAAGACCTGAAGATCTGCCACACCGTCACGAATACGGACGATTTCACTCATCAGCCGCAACGTGCGGTCGCCGTCGGGAATGCACGCATATCCGACTTCGTTCTGCGCCACGGCACCGGTGAAAGCCACCGTAATCATGTTGCCGTTGACGCCTGTCACTTTGCCTGTTGTTTTTTCCATTGAGAAACCTTACTGTTTAAATTGTTTCCGACTTCGCCAACGACGTTAAAGCGTCTGCGCGGGCAATGCCGCTTCCAATCGTTCAGCACCGACCGTCGCATCGCGCGCGGCCTTGTTCAATGCTAAGCGCAAGCGCACAGCATAGGCGAAAATCTGTCCTTTACTCATCGGGTCAAAGCCCGCGAGTTCATCTGCCGCCGTCCAGTAAACACGCATCAGCGCCTCTTCTCTGGCGAGTGGATCGGGTGCAGATTCAAATGCAGATGCCACCGAGCGCAACAGCCACACCGGACACGCCGTGGTCTCGGGTGCAGTGTAATTACCCACATTGCCACCGCGCTTCGCTAAGCGACGTTGGCCCACTGCGCCGGCAATTGCCGACTCAAGCGCGCGCCATTGGCATACATAAGGGTGATCCGAAGGTGCAGCATCGCCCGCGACCAAAACGGCAGCCGCGGCGGCATCTTTTACAGAAAGTGCACTTTCACACGCCGAAACAAAGGCTTCCCGCGTTATTTGCGGAGCGCGATCCGGCGCGAGCATCGGAAGAGAGGCCAATAAATAGCCGAGGCTCATAATTAGTCCTTCAACAATTCCGCCAACTGCGGACGCAACAAGGCTGCCAAGGCATCCGTCACCGACGCGCCTGTGAAGTCATGCTCCACACGACCGCCAGCAAGCTTCACGCGGAAACCGGTGCCCATCTGTGCATCCGTCACCACGGTGACTTCCTTTTGTGCGGCGAGCTTCGTCTTGAGTGCCTTTGCCACATCAGGAGCAGCCACGACTTCTGCTGCACCGCCCTTAATGTAAGCAGTCACAGCGTCTGCCACAAGCTTTTCAACCAAGGGGCCTGCCTTCAGGCTTTCATCCACCGCACCGCCAAGCGTACGCTCCAAAAGCGCGGTAATATCCTGGCCCAACTTCAACAACACATCGCGAGCCGCCTGGCGAATCGTCGCCTCAGCGCCCTGTGCGGCGCGTTCTGCTTCTGCTTTGGCAGTGGCGAGTGCTGTTTCTGCTTCCTTCTTCGCAGCGGCGACAATTGCATCCGCATCGGCCTTAGCCTTGGCGAGAAGTGCGTCGGCTTCAGCCTTGGCGGCATCCACACCTTCGCTACGAATCTTGTTCAACAAAGCGTCCAAGTTTTCCATAGTGCAGTTAAAACCTTTCTCAATCTATATTTTTATTCTATCACCTACCCCGTGACCACGCAAGAAAAAAAGAAAGTAGAGCTTTAATGCCTTTTAAAAACGCAAATAGGCGCACCTTAGTGATCCTAAAGCACGCCTGCTCATACAGAAATTAAAATGTGATACCTAAAAACAAAAAAATCGACCCTCTCAGGCCGATTTCCTTTTTTATGGTAGGGGTGCACGGGCTCGAACCGTGGACCCAGTGATTAAGAGTCACTTGCTCTACCAACTGAGCTACACCCCCATAAATGGAAAATGGAGCGAACTAAGGGACTCGAACCCTCAACATCCACCTTGGCAAGGTGGTGCTCTACCAATTGAGCTAAGTTCGCTTTGGTAGATGTTTCTGCGGCGTTCCATCTCGGAATGGTAGGGGTGCACGGGCTCGAACCGTGGACCCAGTGATTAAGAGTCACTTGCTCTACCAACTGAGCTACACCCCCATTAAGAGATGGAGCGAACTAAGGGACTCGAACCCTCAACATCCACCTTGGCAAGGTGGTGCTCTACCAATTGAGCTAAGTTCGCACGCTCAAAAACGGGGCATATTGTATCACTTTGAAATTTTCAATGCAAGCACTTTTTTTAACTTTTTTTATTTTTATTTAAATTCCCATTTCTGTTAAATAATCTTCCTCCTCCGATGACTTCTAATTCATCGACCGCCCAATCTAATCACGATTAATTAGCCACCCCCTCCTCGGCCAGATTCTTCCCCACAAAACAAAAAAGCCTGCAAACAGCGTTTGCAGGCTTTGAAAACTGGAGCCAACTGACGGAATCGAACCGACGACCTGCGCATTACGAATGCGCTGCTCTACCTAGCTGAGCTAAGTTGGCTTAACGTCCACCATAATATCAAATTGACAGGTGGAGATGCAAGCACTTTTTTATCTTTCTGAAAATTTAAGAGAAAGTCTGCACCAAACGCGAGGTCGCTATTGTACAAAAGTGTACACAAAGTGAAATTTATCCGAAAAAAGTCCCACTTTATCTCTCAAATGAGGTATTATTATTAATAGTGTTGTTAACACCCCCTTTAAATCGGCTCTTTGAATAGAGCCACTCAACAGGCTAACCTTCATTAAAGGATACCAAACATGAAAATGACTAAATTCGTCGCATTGGCACTGCTTGCTTGTGCCACACTCGGCGGGCTGCACGCACAGTCCCTCTCCCAAGGTACTAAGGCTCATTGGGACAAGGGTACACTCGTTATTGAAACCCCTGCTCGCCCTGCCAATCAGAAGCACGTTCTCGGCTTGGCACTTCCGAAGATGAAGACGGTCCGCGTGGCATTCGTGGGTCTCGGTATGCGTGGCCCTGGCGCTGTGGCTCGCTTCACGCACATCCCTGGCGTTGAAATCGTCGCTCTCTGCGACTACGTCCCTGAACGCGCTGAAAAGTGCCAGAAGGATTTGCGTGCCGCCGGCTTGGCTCCTGCTGCCATCTATTCTGGCGCAGATGGTTATAAGGAACTCTGCAAGCGTGACGACATCGACTTGGTCTACGTCGCAGTGGACTGGATGAACCACTACCCTGTCGCCAAGTGCGCCATGGAAAATGGTAAGAACGTCGCTCTCGAAGTGCCCAGCGTGATGAACCTCGAACAGTGCTGGTCGCTCATCAACCTCGCAGAACAGAATCGCAAGCACTGCATGATTCTCGAAAACTGCTGCTATGACTGGTTCGAATTGGATGCTCTCAACATGGCTCAGAAGGGTGTCTTCGGTGAAGTGCTCTACGCTAAGGGCGCTTACATCCACAACCTTGATCCGTTCTGGGATTACTATTGGAGCAACCCCGCCGACGATCCGGATAAACTCGGCTGGCGCTTAAAGTACAACATGGAAAACCGTGGTGACGTCTATGCTACGCACGGCCTCGGTCCTGTCGCTCAGGTGATGAACATCCACCGCGGCGACCGCTTCACCACCCTCGTGGCAATGGACACCAAGTCTGTCCACGGTAAGGAACTCGTGGAAAAGAAGACTGGCAAGCCTTGCGAAAACTTCCGCAATGGCGACCACACCACCACCTTGATGCGCACCGCCAATGGTAAGGTTGTGGAAATTCAGCACAACGTGATGAATCCTCAGCCCTACAACCGCTTGTTCCAGTTGAACGGTACCCGTGGCTTCGCCAACAAGTACCCGATCGAAGGCTTTGTCTTGGACGGTTCTCACATGGCTAACGCTGAAGGCGCCCCCGACCTCGAAGATCTCGACTCCCACGCTTTCATGAGCGCTGCAAACATGCAGAAGCTCCGCACGACCTATCGTCACCCCATCATCAAGAAGTACGGCGAAATGGCAGCCAAGGTCGGCGGCCACGGCGGTATGGACTTCTTCATGGACGCTCGTATGGTCTACTGCTTGCAGAACGGCCTCCCCTTGGACATGGACGTCTATGACTTGGCCGAATGGTGCAGCCTTGCTGAACTCGGTGCCATCTCCATGGACAACAACAACTGCTCCGTCTCCTTCCCTGACTTCACCCGTGGTCACTGGGCTGACGTGAAGGGTTACCAGCACGCTTGGGCTGAACCCGCCGCAGAAGCAGAAGCCGCCGCAATCGCTGAAGCTTACACCGCCGCTCAGAAGGTTGCTGTGGCTAAGCTCAACCTCTGGGCTCTCTATGATGCCGCTAAGACGGGCGATGCCGCCGCAGTGAAGGCTTACACGGATGCCGCCGCTAAGCTCGACGCAGAAATCGCTGCAGCGACCAAGTAATTCATCAAACGCAATTCTTCAGATTACGTTTTAGAATCAATCACCGGGCCTCTCTTGAGACCCGGTGATTTTTATACCCTTCAAAAGCACTTTATTCAAAAGCGATTTACCATTTAGCCCACACATAACCCAATATCACAATAACCAAGGTCGTCCCATCCGTCTATTGCTTCGTACCAAACCACGACCAATTACCTAATGTCGCAATAACCAAGACCGCCCCATCATTGCAAGGTCGGAGCCAATCGCACCTGTCATTGCAAGGTTACCTCTCAACCATTGTGAGGCCCCCCTACCATTTCGCCCAAACACAACACCCTCACCCACTCCCTCACACGCATCTGCTGAGGGCGTTAAACCCATTTTCTACCGTTTAAAGGAAGAGCACCCCTTAACAGCCTTATCCCCTCTCCAATTGGGAACAGTTTCGTCACCTCCTTCCCGATTTAAATCGACTCCCTTCGTAATTTTTCTAAAACGCTATCACACTTTCACTGAAATGCTAGCAGCATTTCAGTGAAACTCAAGCCAAGCGCCAAAGAAATGCAGGTGATGTTTGGCCGAAAGGTAAGTTAGATTGGGCAATAAGAGTAAGTTACATTTGCTTTGAAGAATAAGTTAAATCAATTTGAAATGTAGCTTACTCTTATTGGGGGAAATAAGTTAGATTGGTTTGGATGGATAACTTACTTTTCTTTGTGACTTCAGTTGAATTACGCCAAAATTGCACCTCACCTTTATCTCAGAAGAATCAGACTTACCCGATAACATGGGGAAAGCGCCCCCATGTTAATCGCTTGGTAGTCGAAAGACCTCCCCCACAACAAATAAAAAGCGGCTTCCCGAATGGAAAGCCGCTTTTACGTGAAGCAGTTAAAACTTACTTACGATCGGTAAGTGCTGCCACGCCAGGGAGGACCTTGCCTTCGAGGTATTCGAGGGAGGCGCCACCGCCGGTGGAGATGTGGCTCATCTGGTCAGCGAGGCCAGACTTCTTCACTGCGGAAACGGAGTCGCCACCGCCGATGATGGAGATGCCGCCATTGGCCTTAACCTTGGCCACTGCTTCGCAGACGCCGAAGGTGCCCTTGGAGAAAGCAGGCATTTCGAAGCAGCCCATGGGGCCGTTCCACACCACCGTCTTAGCGCCTTCGAGTGCAGCAGAGAATTCCTTGACCGAGTCAGGGCCGATATCGAGACCCATCCAAGCGTCAGGAATGTCGCCATGGACGATCTGAGTATTGGCTTCAGGATCGAACTTGTCAGCAATGACATTGTCGGAAGGAAGGAGGAACTTCACACCCTTTTCTGCAGCGAGCTTGAGCATTTCGGAAGCGTAGCCGAGCTGATCGTCTTCGCAGAGGGAGTTGCCGATCTTCACGCCTTCTGCCTTCTTGAAGGTGTAGGCCATGCCGCCGCCGATGATGAGAGTGTCAACCTTGGAGAGGAGGTTCTTCACCACTGCGAGCTTATCGGAGACCTTAGCGCCACCGAGGATAGCAACGAAAGGACGCACGGGCTTTTCAACAGCGTTGCCGAGGTACTGAATTTCCTTTTCCAAGAGGAAGCCGGAAACTGCCACAGGAGCGTACTTGGCGATCACAGCCGTGGAAGCGTGGGAACGGTGAGCTGCGCCGAAAGCGTCATTGCAGTAGATGTCGCCGTAGGAAGCGAGCTTCTTGCCCATTTCTTCGCACTTCGCCTTGAGTTCAGCCTTAGCAGCCTTGAGCTGTTCATCGGTCATGTCGTCGGTCTTCTTGACCTTGGCGGTTTCTTCCTTGTAGAAACGGGTGTTTTCGAGCATGATCACTTCGCCAGCCTGGAGCGCAGCAGCTTCTGCATCAGCCTGCATGCAGTCAGGAACGAACTTGACGGGCTTGTCAAGGCACTTGGCAAGATAGTCAGCCACGGGCTTCAAAGAAAATTCAGGTTCATAGCCCTTGCCCTTCGGACGACCAAGGTGGCTCATCAACACGAGGGAGCCGCCATTGTCGAGCACGTAACGAATCGAGCCCAATGCACCCTGGATGCGCGTATCATCTTTAATGACGCCTTCCTTCATCGGCACATTGAAGTCCACGCGCATTACAACGCGCTTGCCCTTGAGATCCACGTCACGCAATGTCATCTTGTCCATGATTAATCCTTTTTGTATTGTTGAAAAAAGTTAGATTAGTATAGCACATCGCACCCATAAAAACAAACGAATCGGCAAAGTCCAATAAAAAAGAGGCGAATTCGCCCCTCTTTATCTGCATTTAGGTTATCCGTGTGGCGCGAATCATTTCATCTCAAGCATCCGTTTGCGTTAGCAATGCAGGCACATCCCAAAACACTTACTCTCGCCCCACTACGTCAACCTTTTGAAATGAATATCCACCTAAATCATCTGTCAAATGTGGCGCCGCAACACGTGGCACCGCAATCAACAAACATGGGCGAATCGTGTAGCTTAAAGGCGCACCCAATGCGCATTCATACCGAAAGACAAGTTTCCCCTCCTCGGTGACCACCTCTTTTACACGTAATTCACACGCTTGTTGCATCCGTGGCGGAAGCACAGCCATAACGATCTCTTCGTCAAAATTCACAGGCGTTGGCCGCCCTTTCGCCCCCATAAATGCCGCCATGCCAAAAGTTTTCTGAAAATCAGTCTGCGAAAAAATTACGCGTGGAGATGCGACATCCGGCACATCATTGCGCACAAAATAGTTGTTGAGCACACGATACGGCACCGCATGCGATATGCACACTAAGGGTTCTGGAGCGGTCGCACGACACGCACAGAGAGTCGTTAAAAGCATCATTACCGGAATTGCGAAAAAGAGAACCCTTGCGCGCTTCATTACGACCTCACCTTCCTTTTCCTACACAGTAACCCAATAACGATAATTTGTCAAGCCATCCAATACGCTTTCGCCAAAAGCATACTCTCGCTAAAATTCTCCATCCACCACAGAAGCACTTCACCGTAAAAAGACCGCTTTCATATACCCTTCGCAAACACTCCCTCTCTTTGTACCCGCCAACATGCCCCACGCCTCCCTCGGCGTTGGTCATCTGTACCCCTTCGTAACCTCTCCCGCCATTTGTACTCATTCGTAACCTCTCCTTCTTTTGTACCCCTTCGCCGCAATACGCCTCTCCACTCGAGCACATCCCTTGTATGAGGCGCCCCGTTCTATGAATTCACGCTCTGAATAATGCCTCTCCACCAACCTCTCCATTGTAAAACTAAAAGCATAACAGGTAAATCCGCCTTCCTAACAAATAATGCACCCAGTGCAATAAAAAACACCCAGAGCAATACCCGTGCAATAAAAAAAGACCGCCTTGCAGCGGTCTTTTTTATTAGAGTTCGCTTAAACTTAGAGCGCAGCGCACTCTTCGGTGAGCTTTTCAAGCATCACTGCGCAGAGTTCGCGATCGAGGAATTCGCTCAAACGGCCATTGTTAGAGAGGCGACGGATGAGTTCCTTCTTCGCGAGGTTGGTAGCCTGTGCGAGGCGATCAAGAGCGGCTTCCACGCGATCCTGAGAAAGCGTCACTTCGCGTTCCTTAGCGAGGCGCGTGAGCACATAGGTGCGACGGAGCGTGCGGATAGCGCGATCTTCGGCAGCCTTGTAAACGTCAGACTTGCGAAGTTCGTCTGCATCGCCCTTGAAGGTTTCGAGAGGCTTGGAGGGATCCATGGCGAGTTCATCATAGATGCGCTCTTCGAGGACGCGTTCAGGAAGATCAAAGGAAACAGAGTTTTCAATTGCTTCGCAGAGTTCCTTAGAAGCGCGAGATTCTTCTGCGTACTTCTTCGAATCCTTCATGTTAGCCACGAGGTTCGCACGGAGTTCATCCATATCCTTCACGCCGAAGCGGGAAAGCATACCCTCATCCGTGGCAGGGCGCATCTTGCGCATGGACTTGATCGTGATGGTGTACTTCACCGTCTTACCAGCGAGGTCCGTCACGCGGAAATCATCAGCGTACGTAGCGCTGTGTTCCACCGTTTCGCCAATCTTCTTGCCACGAAGCACCGTGCTAAGTTCAGGAATAAAGGCGTCTTCGCGAATCTGCACCCAATATTCTTCGTCGGAAGCATAGTGCTTAGCGGAATCGGAAAGAGCGTCCTTATCAAGGTCAGACGTGAACGAAATTGCAATCAAATCGCTTTCGGTCGCCACATCTTCAGCGGTGCCTTCTTCAAAGGAAGAAGCCATCTGACGCAAGCCGTCCAAACGTTCAGTGATTTCAGCGTCGGTCACTTCAAGATTCAACTTCTTAACCTGCCACTTCGTCACTTCAGGCAAATCAAATTCAGGAACAGTGTCAATCGTCACCGTCACAGAAGCGCCTTCGCCCTGTGCAGCCTTAAAGCCGTCAACGTTCACCAACGTAGCAGCATTCTTCACCTCTTCGTAAGTCTTCTCAATCAACATACGCGTGATGCGCTGGTTGACTTCCTCCTGAATATTCTTGGAGTAAAGCTTTTCCACCTGTGCCCACGGAGCCTTGCCAGGACGGAAGCCGGGAATCTTAGCCTGAGCGATGAATGCGCTGCGCACACCCTTGATAATCGGATCGATTTCTTCAGCTGTTGCCTCAACAATTACCTTCACGCGGCAAGAAGAAACCTTCTGGATGTCAGTCTTCATGTGCAAATCCTTTTGCTTTCAAAATAAATGTCTCATTAAAATAGCACATTTTTCAAAAAATCGCAAGAAACAAAATCACCTATACACCCATACGTGATGTGTCATAGTAATGTGCACCGAAGAAAAATCCAGTTATGTCACACTATTGCTCCTATGTGTCATTTGAATGTGCACCGAAGGAGCTACACCATGACAGCAAAAACTACGAGGGAATACATGACTAAAATGAAACTAAGATATGCACGTGCAAAACACCGCTCGGAGAGAAGTGCATTAATTGATGAGGCTGTCACAATGACAGGTTTTTCACGAAAATATGTCATTCGATTATTGTGTGGAAGTCGTATCTACAAAAAGCATCA